>NZ_JALGBX010000070.1 GCF_022808175.1 Streptomyces sp. AP-93
TCCATGGCCAGTGCCTCGCGCGGCGAGATCCCGAAGAACTCGGCATCGAAATCGGCCGCCTCGTGCAGGAATCCGCCTTCCCGCGTATACGAGGTGCCAGGCCGGTCCGGGTCCGTGTCGTGCAGCCGGTCAAGGTCCCAGCCCCGGTCTACTGGGAAGGGCGAGACGGCGTCCGTACCCTGCTCCAGAAGCTCCCAGAGGCCCTCGGGCGAGGACACGCCACCGGGGTAGCGGCAGCTCATTCCGACGATGGCGATGGGCTCACGGGAAGCGGCGAGCAGCTCTTGGTTCTGCTGCCGAAGCCGGCCGGCCTCCTTGAGAGAGTCCCGCAGTGCCGCCACGACCGCTTCGGACGAGGTGTTGTTCATGGTGTTCGTGTCTCCAGGACTCTTCAGGATCCGAGGCTCTCGCGAGCCATCCGGACGAGGGCGTCCACGTCCAGGGCGTCGATGTCGATGTCTTCGCTGCCGTCCGGGCCCGCGGCGCCGTTGCCGCCGGACGCGTCGCTTCCGTCAGGGGCGGCCAGTCCGGTGAGCTTCAGCAGCTCGTCCAGCAGGCCGGAGCCGCGCAGTCGGTCGATGGACAGTGTGGTGAGCATCTTCCGGATGTCGCCGTCCGCGAGCCGGCCGCCGGCCGAGGCTTCCTGCCTCATGCCGTCCGTGCCGGTCGCGGGGGCCAGTTCGGCACGCAGGTGTTCGGCCACGGCGAGGGGGCTGGGGTAGTCGAAGACGAGGGTGGCGGGCAGACGTAGTCCGGTGGTCTTGTTGAGGCGGTTGCGGAGTTCGACGGCGGTGAGGGAGTCGATGCCGAGTTCCTTGAAGCCGCGCCGGCCGTCGACCGCGTCCGAGCCGCTGTAGTCGAGGGTGGCGGCGACTTCACCGCGTACCAGATTGACCAGCAGCTCATCCTGCTCCTCCGGCGTGAGACCAGCCAGCCGCTGCGTGAGGGACGGGCCGGCCGCTTCGGCACCGCCTACGTTCGCCGCCGCTGCCGCTCTGCGCGCCGGGGTACGGACCAGACCGCGCAGCAGCGCGGGCAGTTCCGGGCCCTGGGCCCTGAGCGCGGCCGAGTCGAGCGGCAGCGGTACGGCACCGGAGACGTCGAGCGCGAGCGCGGTGTCGAACAGCTCCAGGCCGTAGGCCGGATCGATGGGCACCATGCCGGTCCGGGTGAACCGGTTCCTGTCGGCCTCGCTCAGCTCGGCCGCCATGCCCCCTTCGGCCCACGGGCCCCAGGCCAGCGAGAGGGCGGGCAGGCCGAGCGTCCGGCGGTGCTGGGCGAGCGCGTCCAGGTAGGCGTTGGCCGCCGCATAGTTGGCCTGCCCCGCTCCGCCCAGCAGCCCCTGGATCGACGAGAAGAGGATGAAGGTGGTGAGGTTGTGGTGTCGGGTGGCTTCGTGGAGGTTGTGGGCGGCGTCGGTTTTGGG
>NZ_JALGBX010000071.1 GCF_022808175.1 Streptomyces sp. AP-93
TATTGATCCGAAACGGTTTGGGTTCTGGGTCGTTGGTGGTGTGTGAGCGATCTGGTGGGGGACGCGCGGCATCTGTCGCCGTCGGCGCAGGAGGCCCTGCGGCTGCGGGCGGTGGCCGCGCTGGTGGCGGGGCGGGCCCGCGAGGATGTGGCCGTGATCTTCGGGGTCTCGCTGAAGGCGGTCGACAAGTGGTGGGCGAAGTGGCAGGCCGGCGGTCGGGAGGCGCTGGTCATGCAGCCTCGCGGCAAGCCGGTCGGGGTGCACCAGGTGCTCGGGGAGGCCGAGCAGTCCGCCGTGCGGCAGGCGGTCCTCGATCACCGGCCCTGTGACGTGGGGCTGAGTGGACAGTTGTGGACAAGGCGGCTGGTGGGTGAGCTGATCGCGAAGCTGTACCGGGTGCGGCTGACCGAACCGGGGGTGGGCAAGTACCTGAAGCGGTGGGGTTTGTCCTTCCAGCGTCCGGACAAGCGGGCCGTCGAGCAGGACCCGGATGCCGTCCGACGCTGGCATGAGGAAATCTGGCCGGCGATCCGGGCGAAAGCCAAGAAGGACGGCGGTGAGATCCTCTTCGCCGACCAGGTCGGCATCCGCTCCGACCAGGTCACCGGCCGCACCTGGGGTGAAAAGGGCAGGACACCCGTGGTGCGGCGGAGCGGGAACCGGTTCTCGGTGAACGCCATGTCGGCGATCAGCACCAAGGGCCGGATGCACTTCATGGTCTTCACCGAGAGCTTCACCGCCGAGGTGATGTGCCGCTTCCTGGACCGGCTTGCCGGCCACTTCGACCACAAGGTCCACCTCGTGGTCGACGGACACTCCGCCCACCGCTCCAAGAAGGTCCGCAGCTGGCTCGCCGCCCACCCCGACGCCGTCGAGCTGCACTTCCTGCCGCCGTACTCGCCCGAGCTGAACCCCGACGAGCTGGTCAACGCCGACCTCAAGCACAGCCTGCCCCGACAGCACCGGGCCCGGAACCAGGCCGAACTCGCCGCCGAGACGCGCCGCTTCTTCCGCAGACGCCAGCGTCAGCCACACATCGTCCGCGGCTACTTCGGCGGCCCACACGTCCGCTACGTCCTGGACGAGAACCCCATGAGTTTCTGATCAATA
>NZ_JALGBX010000072.1 GCF_022808175.1 Streptomyces sp. AP-93
TGCCGTCACGGACGGCTTCTGCCCGCCTGCCCCTCGAAGGAGTGCCCACGACGGCGGTAGTGGCAGCGGCGGGCCACCGCTTGGCGTCGTCGGCGCCAGTGCGACCAGCTCAACGCATGCGTGTAGGCACGGGGATCTCGGGGTGTTCGAGCTGCCAGGAGTCGCCGCACTTCTGCCACAGTGAGCGCGATGACCACGGCATCCTCACCGGCGGATCCCCCTTTTCAGCTGCTCGCGCGCTCATCGCCGCGAGGAAGGCGTGGGCGAGCATGGCCAGGGTGATGTGCCGGTACCAGCCGACGTAGCGGCGAACCTCGTACTCGTCCAGGCCGCACTCGTTCTTCGCAGCCTGGAAACACTCCTCGATCGCCCACCGGGCGCCCGCGACGCGCACCAGTTCGTCCACGGTGACGTCCAGCGGCGCGTAGCCGAGGTAGTAGGAAATCTCGTCCGGTCGGCTCAGGCTGCGTCGTGCCAGTGCCCACCGTCGGCGGATCAGCACGCCGTCCTGGTGGTCGTATTCGTCCACCGGGCGCAACTGCACGGCTGCCCAGTCGTACTCGCGTTGTCCCTTCGCGCCCGCGCCGCAGGAACGGCGTTCCCATGCCTGGTCGGGGGCCTGTTCGAAGGCCCTGTCGATGCGTGGTCCGGCCAGGGAGAACTGGGACTTGGGGACGGCCAGGACGTAGCCGACGCCGGAAGTTTCCAGCATCCGCCGAAAGCGGTTGTCCTGCCCGTAAGCGGCGTCCGCCGTGACCCAGGCGATCGGCAGCGGCGAGGCCAGCGCCCTGCGGACGATCGTTGCCGCGAGGGTGTTCTTGGTGGCGAACTCCCGCTGATCGGGGACCTTGGCGGCGCGGCAGCGGTCGCGGTCGTCGGTCCAGGAGTTGGGCAGGTAGAGCTCGCGGTCCACGAGAGCGCGGCCGGCCGTGCTGGCGTAGGCGGCGAAGACGCCGATCTGGCAGTTCTCGGTGCGGCCGGCGGTGCCGGAGTACTGCCTTTGGACTCCGGCGGAGGTGGTGCCCTTCTTCAGGAA
>NZ_JALGBX010000073.1 GCF_022808175.1 Streptomyces sp. AP-93
CCTAGGTTCTGTTTCTTGGATCTCCTGACGTGATCATGTGGTCGGGTTCAAGCTGGTCGGCATGGTGGGGCGGGGGGATCTAACGAGCGCGGAGTGGGAGCGGCTGGAGCCGCTCCTGCCCCGTGGTGGGTCGCGTGGTGGCCGGTGGAGTGAGCATCGGAAGGTCATCAACGGGGTGCTGTTCCGGGTGCGGACCGGTGTGCCATGGCGGGATCTGCCAGAACGATTTGGGCCGTGGGAGACGGTCTATAAACGGCATCGCCGCTGGTCGGCCGATGGAACCTGGCAGTTGTTGCTGACACGTGTGCAGGCCGCCGAGGCCGCGGAGGGCGGGATCGACTGGGACGTGTCGGTGGACTCCACCACGGCCCGGGCCCATCAGCACGCGGCCGGCGCCCGGAAGGCGGCCCCGCCGCCGGTTGCTCCTCAAAAGGGGGCCCACGGCGGGGCAAACCAGGGCGATCCCGTGCTGCGGAAGCTGTCCGCCCGCCTGGCGGAGGTGGTGCGGCAGGCGAATGCTTAGGGCGCTCGCGTGGTGGCTTCACCACGAAAATCCACCTGTCCGCTGACGGCCGGTGCCGCCCGCTCTCGCTGCTCCTCACGCCCGGACAGTGCGGGGACAGCCCGCAGTTCGAGGCTGTGCTGGAGAAGATCTCGGTGCCCTGCGTCGGGCCGGGCAGGCCCCGCACCCGGCCCGACAGCGTCAGCGCCGACAAGGCCTACAGCTCCCGGGGAAACCGCCGCTATCTGCGGAAACGCAAGATCCGGCACACCATTCCCGAGCCGAAGGACCAGCGTGCCAACCGCCGCAGGCGCGGCTCGGCCGGCGGACGGCCAACCGGATTCGACAAGGACCGGTACAAGAAGCGCAACGTCGTCGAGCGGGCGATCAACCGCCTCAAGAACTTCCGGGCCGTGGCCACCCGCTACGACAAACGTGCCTACGTCTACCTCGGGACCGTCACGGTCGCAGCCCTCACGATCTGGCTCCGCACCTGATCCAAGAAACAGAACCTAG
>NZ_JALGBX010000074.1 GCF_022808175.1 Streptomyces sp. AP-93
GCGAACCACCGCTCGACCTGGTTGATCCACGACGAGTACGTGGGTGTGAAGTGGAGCTGGAAGCGGGGATGCGCGAGTAGCCACTTGTGCACCACGGGTGCTTTGTGGGCGGAGAGGTTGTCGCAGATGACGTGAACCGCCAGGGCCTTGTCGGTCTGGCGGTCGATCTCGTCGAGGAAGTCACGGAAGTCCACGGCCCGGTGCTGCGCGGACAGCTTCGTGATCACCTTCCCCGTCGCCGTGTTCAACGCTGCGAACAGATCGACGGTCCCGTGGCGGACGTAGTCAAAACTCCGCCGCTCGGGCACCCCGGGCAACATCGGCAACACTGGAGCGGTCCGTTCCAGGGCTTGGATCTGCGGTTTCTCGTCCACCGCGAACACCACCGCGTTGGCCGGCGGGGCGAGGTAGAGACCGACTACGTCACGGATCTTGTCGATCAGGAAAGGATCGGGGGAGATCTTGAAGGTCTCAGTCCGCCACGGCTGCAGGCCGAAGGCGTGCCAGATCCGCAGGACACTCGCCGGGGAGATCCCCACGACCTTGGCCAGCTCACGCTTCGACCAGTGTGTCCCGCCCCCGGGCGTCTCCTCGAGGGTGCGGACAACCACTTCTTCCACCTGGGCATCCGTGATCGTCCTTGGTACCCCGGGCCGCGGTTCATCCGACAGCCCGTCGAGCCGGTCCCGCAGAAAACGCGTGCGCCACTTGGTGACGGTGCCCCGGTTCACTCCCAGCCGGGCGGCGACCGCGAGGTTCGGCCCGCCGTCGGCACACGCCAGCACGATCCGGGCCCGCAGGGCCAGACCCTGCGCGGTCGTGCGGCGCTTGACCCAGTTGTTCAATACCTGCCGCTCGGTCGCACTCAAGACCAGCGGCTCCAGCCTGCTGTCACCCACAACCGACAGCAGACCGCAGCCAACCGGCTACCGACACCCAAACCCGTGAATTGGTGCGGAAAACGACTCACGTGGTGCCGGAACAACTCACAACCAGATCACTAGG
>NZ_JALGBX010000075.1 GCF_022808175.1 Streptomyces sp. AP-93
GGCGAGATCCTGGCCCTGGCCTACAACGTCCACTGGGCGGTGGACATCTCCGGCACGTCCTCCGCGCTGCTTCTGGCACTGCTCGCGGCTCACGGCCAGCGGGCCGTCTACGTGCCCGGACGCACCGTCAACCGCATGTCCGGGGCCTACCGGGGCGAGGCCAAGACCGACGCCCGCGACGCCTACGTCATCGCCGAAACATCCAGGCAGCGCCGGGACTTCGCGGCGATTGACGTGCCCGCCCAGCTGGCCGCCGATCTCGCGCTGCTGACCTCGCACCGTTCCGACCTGGTCGCCGACCGGGTGCGGATGATCAACCGGCTCCGTGACGTGCTGACAGGTGTCTTTCCCGCCCTGGAGCGGGCCTTCGACTACTCGGCCCACAAGGGCGCGCTGGTTTTGCTGACCAGTTACCAGACCCCGGCCGCGATCCGCCGCCGTGGCCGCGCGAGGCTGACGGCCTGGCTCGCCCATCGCAGCGTGCGGGGCGCCGACGCGGTAGCGGCCACCGCCCTGGAAGCCGCCCAGGCCCAGCAGACAGCGCTCCCCGGGGAGGACGTCGCCGCACAGATCGTCGCCGACCTGGCCGCACAGATCCTGGACCTGGACGACCGCCTCAAGCGCATCGACAAACAGATCCGCGACACCTTCCGCACCCACCCCCAAGCCGAGATCATCGAGTCCATGCCCGGCATGGGCCCCATACTCGGCGCCGAGTTCGTCGTCGCCGCGGGCGACCTGACGGCCTACGCGGACGCCGGCCACCTCGCCTCCGCGGCCGGGCTCGTCCCCGTCCCACGCGACTCCGGACGCCGGACCGGCAACCTGCACCGGCCCAAGCGCTACAGCCGCCGCCTGCGACGCGTCTTCTACATGTCCGCACAGACCAGCATCATCCGCGACGGGCCGAACCGGGACTTCTACCTCAAGAAGCGCGGCGAGGGCTGCAAACACGTCCAAGCAGTCATCGCCCTGGC
>NZ_JALGBX010000076.1 GCF_022808175.1 Streptomyces sp. AP-93
TCTTCGCCGTCGGCGATGCGGAACATCTCGCGGACGAGGTCGATGCCGGTGACCTCTTCGGTGACCGGGTGTTCGACCTGGAGGCGGGTGTTGACCTCGAGGAAGGAGATGAGGCCGTCGGCGGAGACGAGGAACTCGACGGTGCCGGCGCCGACGTAGCCGGCTTCCTTCAGGATCGCCTTCGACGCCGCGTACAGCTCGGCGTTCTGGGCCTCGGTCAGGAACGGGGCCGGGGCCTCCTCCACCAGCTTCTGGTGGCGGCGCTGCAGCGAGCAGTCGCGGGTGGAGACGACGACCACGTTGCCGTGGGAGTCGGCCAGGCACTGGGTTTCGACGTGGCGGGGCTTGTCGAGGTATTGCTCGACGAAGCATTCGCCGCGGCCGAAGGCGGCGACGGCCTCGCGGACGGCGGAGTCGTAGAGCTCGGGGATCTCTTCGAGGGTCCGGGCGACCTTCAGGCCGCGGCCGCCGCCGCCGAAGGCGGCCTTGATGGCGATCGGCAGGCCGTGTTCCTTGGCGAAGTCGACGACCTCGTCGGCTCCGGAGACCGGGTCCGGGGTGCCGGCCACCAGCGGCGCGCCGGCGCGCAGCGCGATGTGACGGGCGGCGACCTTGTCACCGAGGTCGCGGATGGCCTGCGGGGGCGGGCCGATCCAGATGAGGCCCGCGTCGGTGACGGCCTGCGCGAATTCGGCGTTCTCGGAGAGGAAGCCGTATCCGGGATGGATGGCGTCCGCGCCGGAATCGGCTGCGGCCTGCAGGATCTTGGTGATGTCCAAGTAGCTGGCGGCCGGGGTGTCACCGCCCAACGCGAAAGCTTCGTCTGCCGCGCGGACGTGCAATGCGTCCCGGTCCGGATCGGCGTAGACGGCTACGCTCGCGATCCCGGCATCCCGGCAGGCCCGAGCAACGCGGACTGCGATTTCGCCACGGTTGGCGATGAGCACCTTGCGCACGAT
>NZ_JALGBX010000077.1 GCF_022808175.1 Streptomyces sp. AP-93
TTGATGCTGATCTCGCCGTCGGGGGTGACGCGGATCGTCTCGTTCCCGAACCGTTTCCCGGACTCGCCGTCGGCGGCGAGAAACCAGCGTTCGGCTTCCCATCGGGCACGCCACTGCTCCTCCGTAAGCTCGGCTGCGGCCAGATGGTGCCGGGTGTTCGCCAGCCGCTTCCCACCCCGCACCACACGGACCCGCCCGGCCTGCCAGTCTGCGAGAGCGGCTTCATGGCGGGCCTTCAGGACGACGAGACGCCGGGATTTGCGAAACCACTCGCTCCTGGAGTGGTAGCCGCCCGCAGCGCGCTTGCTGCCCTTCGCCCCGATGGGCAGGGACAGGCGGTGCTTCAGCGTCTTGATGCCGGCGTCCAGGTTCTGGATGTGCGCGGTCTGGCAGCGGCGGGCGAGCGCCCACTGATCGTGGCTGGCCTTGGTGATCGCCCCGGCGATCCGCGACGAGGATTCCTTCGTCAGCCCCCGCTTACGGGCCGCCCACGTGTCGGTGGAGTGCTCGGGGCCGTCCGCGCACCGTTGCTTGAGGTCACGGGAAGCCAGGGCGCCCAGATGCGCGCCGACCAGCCGCAGGACTTCCTCGTCCTTGGCGCTCAGGCACTTGAGGCGGTCGCGTACCGCCACACCGGACGGACCGAGCGCCACAAAAGAGGGAGCGATAGTGCGCAACTTCTTGGCCGGCTCAGCCATCGCCGGCCGCCGCCTCCAGCGCCCTGCGCGCCCGGTTCCTTGCGGAACGCTGTCCGTACAAGCGGGCACAAAACGATGTCAATACCTCGACCATGTCGCGGACCAGGTCGTCTTCAACCTCGCCGCCGTCCAGGACTACCAGGCGGCGGCCGGTCGCGGACAGGGCCGCTTCGACGAGTTCGACGTTCATACGGCCAAGGCGGTCCTTGCGCTCCACCACCACGGTCGTGACGTCCGG
>NZ_JALGBX010000078.1 GCF_022808175.1 Streptomyces sp. AP-93
CTAGATGATTGATTCCGTGGTCAGTGGTCGTAGGCGGTCAGTGATCGGATGACGGGTCCGCCGGTCTTGTGGTTGTGCCAGATCGCGGCGGTCAGGGCGAGGAGTCGTTGCAGGACGCGGACGGTGACCCCGGCGGGGGTGCGGCCACCGTGGCGTTCGAGGTCGAGCTGACCTTTCAGGGTCTGGTTGACCGACTCGATCAGCTGTCGTAACGGCTTGAACAGCTCGGCTCCGGCCCGCTCGGGTTCGCCCTTGCGGGCCGGCCGCAGCAGCCGGACTCCCAGGCCGGCCAGATCCCGCTCGAAGTCGCGGCCGTAGTAGTTCTTGTCCGCGAGCAGAGTCGGCCTCCGCCTGTCGGCGAGCAGGCCAGGCTCGACGTGGAAGATGTCCAGCAGTACCTCGCGTTCGACGGCCTTCGCGCCGGTCAAAGCGAACGCGACGGGCAGGCCGTGCAGGGTGCAGACCAGGTGCAGGCGCAGTCCCCAGAAGAATCGTGAGTGGCTGGCGCAGTAGCCGTACTCGGCCCATCCGGCCAGGTCGGAGCGTTTTGCGGTCTCGCGGGAACGTCCGCACTCCACTGGCGTGGAGTCCACGATCCACACGTCGTCCGTCCACAGGGCGGTGTCGGTGGCCAGCTCGCGCAGGACCAGCCTGACCATGTCCGCGGCCCGCCGCAGCCGCTTGTTCCAACCCGGCTGCTGGGGCAGGTACGGGAAGAGGTATCGCAGGTGGGCGTGGGCATGGCGCAGCCAGCGGGCCTCGGAGACGAAGCCCAGCAGGGCCTGCATCACCGCCAGGGTGACCAGCTCGGCGTCGCTGAGTTTCGGCTCCAGGCCCACTCGCGGCCGCCACGGAGCGAGATGCGGCGAAGCCTTCAAAAGGTCATCGACCCGCACGTACAGTGCAGTTGCGAGGGTGTCTATCTCGGTCGTCAC
>NZ_JALGBX010000079.1 GCF_022808175.1 Streptomyces sp. AP-93
TGCGGCCGGGGATCCGTAGCGCTCGAGGAGCCAGGTGACCGCAGGGTGGTCCAGCCGCGGTCCCAGGACTCGTTCGAGGCTGGGGTGGAACTGGGTCAGCAGGCCGCGTATCCGGTTCGAAGTGCGGGTCGCCTCGGCCGCAAGGTCCTGGTCGAAGCCGGTCAGCACCGTGAGCTCGGCGGTGATCTCGTCGGTCAGCTCCAGCGACCGCAGGACGTGCGGCATGGTGCGGGCGGCGTCCGCGATGACCGCCGCGTCCTTCGCGTCCGTTTTCGCCTCGCCTGGATACAGATCAGCGATCCGCCGCATTGCGAGTCCGGGCAGGTAGGCGACCTCGCAGCCCGCGTCGCGGGCCACGGTCAGCGGCAGAGCCCCGATCGATGCGGGCTGGTCCACGATCACCAGCACCGTGCCGAACTTCGCGATCAGCTTGTCGAAGACGGCCCGCAGTTTCGGTTCGCTGTTGGGCATCGGCTTGTCGAAGACTTTCTTGCCCGTCGGCGTCAGCCCGTGGCCGTGGTGAGCTGTCTTGCCGACGTCCATGCCCAGGAAGACGCCCACATCGCCGGTGTCTAACATCGCACCCCTCCTGGGTGGTTGACCGTGCCGGCCTCGGCGGTGGCACCGTGCTCGCGCATCCACGTTATGCAGACCTGCCGCCCACGCTTCTGCCCGGCATTGCGCCGGGCCGGGCGGTGGCCGGGTCTCTCATCAGCGTCTCCGACGGCACCCCACGGGCCCGGCGACACCACCCCCCAGGTCATCCGTGCGACAGAGGGGACACAGTCATACCGGGCCCGGAGGCCAGTGGCCCCATTGCAGGACCGCGAAAAACATAACGGGGGG
>NZ_JALGBX010000007.1 GCF_022808175.1 Streptomyces sp. AP-93
GCCAGAAGCAGCGCGGAGGACGTGCCGGAGATGTCCACCGCCCAGTGGACGTTGTAGGCCAGGGCCAGGATCTCGCCCAGCGCGGTCAGGATCGCCGACTCGTCGTTGTCAATCTTCTTCGACCACAGCGTCGCGCCGGTCTCGTCGACCACCGCTGCCCAGTGGTGGCCCTTGCCGGCGTCGATGCCGGCCCAGACCCGGGCCTGTCGCTCGTTCACTTGCCCCTCCTCGTTCGGCACAGCCTGCCCTTGGCCCGAGGAACACCCCGCTGTCATCTCCGTAATCAGCGACCGAAGCGCACATCTCAATCAGCAGTCAGGGCGCCCCGGAGAGCCGGACGGCCACTCCAGGGAAGCCACTGAAGGCAAGGACCCATAAGCCACATCCGGCCCTCCCGGGCCACCCAACAACTTACGGAGAGCCCATGCCCCGCACCGCCCTGCGCATCTGCCCCCTGTGTGAAGCCACTTGCGGCCTCACGCTCACCATCGAAGGCACCACCGTCACCGGGGCCCGGGGGGACCGCGACGACGTGTTCAGCCGCGGTTTCATCTGCCCCAAGGGTGCCGCCTTCGGTGGCCTCGACGCCGACCCCGACCGGCTGCGGACCCCCCTCGTGCGACGCGACGGCCGCCTCCGCGAGGCCACCTGGGAGAAGGCCTACCAGGCCATCGCCGATGCGGTCCCCGCCCTCGTGCGGGAGTACGGGCCCCAGTCCGTCGGCGTCGTCCTCGGCAATCCCAACGTCCACACCATGGCCGGCCAGCTCTACCCTCCGCTGCTCCTCAAGGCCCTCGGCACCCGCAACCTCTTCACTGCCAGCACCCTCGACCAGATGCCCAAACACGTCTCCAGCGGGCTGCTCTTCGGGGATCCCTTCGCCATCCCCGTCCCGGACCTCGACCGCACGGACTTCCTCCTGCTCCTGGGAGCGAACCCGGTCGAGTCCAACGGCTCCCTGTGCACCGCACCCGACTTCCCCGGCCGGCTCAAGGCGCTGCGCGCACGGGGCGGGACCCTCGTCGTCGTCGACCCGCGCCGCACCCGCACCGCCAAGCTCGCCGACCGCCACCTCGCGCCGCGCCCCGGCAGCGACGCGCTGCTGCTCGCCGCCCTGGCCCACACGCTGCTCGCCGAGGAGCTGACCGATCCGGGCGTGCTCGCGGAACACACGCAGGGAATCGGGGAACTCGCCGAAGCGCTCGGTAGTTTCACTCCTGAGGCCGTTTCTCCCTCCTGCGACCTCACGGCCGAAGAGATCCGCGACCTCGCCCGCGATCTCGCGGCCGCGCCGACCGCCGCCGTCTACGGGCGGATCGGCAGCTGCACCGTCGAGTACGGCACGCTCGCCAGCTGGCTGGTCGACGTGCTGAACATCCTGACCGGCAATCTCGACCGGCCGGGCGGGGCCCTGTTCCCGTTGTCCGCGACCGACCGCGCACCCCGGCCGGCCGGACCCGGCAAGGGCTTCAGCCTCGGGCGCTGGCACAGCCGGGTCAGCGGCCACCCCGAGGCCAAGGCCGAACTGCCCATGGCCGCGCTGGCGGAGGAGATCGAGACCCCGGGGAAGGGGCGGATCCGGGCCCTGGTCTCCATCGCGGCGAACCCCGTGCTGTCCGCCCCCGACGGCCGGCGCCTCGACGCGGCCCTGGCCGGGCTCGACTTCATGGTCAGCATCGATCCCTACCTCAACGAGACGTCACGCCACGCCCATGTCGTCCTGCCTCCCGCGCGGCCCTCGCAGAGCGCCCACTTCGACTTCTCCTTCAACACCTTCGCCATCCGCAACCAGGTCCGCTATTCACCGCCCGCCGTCCCGCTCGAAGACGGGCGCCTGGACGAGTGCGAGATCCACGCCCGTCTCGTACTCGCCGTCTCCGGCATGCACGGAACCGATCCGGTCGCCGTGGACGACCTGGCCATCGGGGCCACCCTCGCCAGGGAGTGCGCCGACCCGGACTCTCCCCTGCGCGGACAGGATCCGGCGCGCCTCGCCGGGCTGCTCGCGGGCGGCAGCGGCCCCGAGCGCCGCCTCGACCTGATGCTCCGGCTCGGCCCCTACGGAGACCGGTTCGGCGCGGCTCCGTCCCTGCCGGGAAGCGCCGCTACGGAGACCAGCGCGGGCCCGCCCGACGGCGCGGCGGTACCGGGCCCGGGCCCCGCCCCCGCCGCTGCCCCTGCCGCCGCTGCCCCTGCCCCCGGCGGCCTCGGGCTGGAGCTGCTGCGCGCGCACCCGCACGGAATCGACCTGGGCCCGCTGCAGTCCCGGCTCCCGGGCCTGCTGAGGACGCGCAGCGGCAGGATCGAGCTCCTGCCGGACCCGATCGCGGCCGAACTCCCCAGGCTGCGCAGGGCACTCGCCGACCGCCCCGCCGCCCTGGTGCTCGTGGGCCGCCGCCACCTGCGGTCCAACAACAGCTGGTTGCACAACGTTCCGGCCCTCACCGGAGGTTCCAACCGCTGCACCCTCCAGGTCCATCCGGACGACGCCGCCCGGCTCGGCCTCACCGACGGGCACCCGGCCCGGATCACCGCCGACGGCGGCAGCCTGGAGGTTCCCGTCGAGGTCACCGACACCGTCCGCGCCGGAGTCGTGAGCCTCCCGCACGGCTGGGGCCACGACCGCCCGGGCACCCGTCTCTCCGTGGCCGCGGCCGTGCCCGGAGCCAACGTCAACCAGCTCCTCGACGGCACCCGGCTCGACCCGCTCTCCGGTACGGCCGTGCTCAACGGCTTCCCCGTCGAACTGACACCCATCCCCTGAGCTGGGGTTTTGCTCGTATTGCTCACGCGTAGACGTCTTGTTGGCCCCCTGAGGAGGCACCTAGGTTCCCCCCATGCTGACCTTCCTCGGCTTCGCCATGATCGCGACCTTCCTGGTCCTGATCATGCTGAAGAAAATGTCGCCCATCGCGGCGCTCGTCCTCATCCCCGCACTCTTCTGCGTGTTCGCCGGACAGGGCGCGCAGCTCGGCGGCTACGTCATCGACGGAGTCGGCAAGCTCGCGCCGACCGCCGCCATGCTGATGTTCGCCATCGTCTACTTCGGCGTGATGATCGACGTCGGCCTCTTCGACCCGATCGTGCGCGGCATCCTGCGCTTCTGCAGGGCCG
The DNA here is from genome assembly GCF_022808175.1 of Streptomyces sp. AP-93. GTDB lineage: Bacteria > Actinomycetota > Actinomycetes > Streptomycetales > Streptomycetaceae > Streptomyces. The sequence continues at coordinate 3,115 of NZ_JALGBX010000007.1, forward strand.
ACCCGATGCGCGTCGTGGTCGGCACCGCCGTCCTCGCCGCCATCGTCTCGCTCGACGGCGACGGCTCGACCACCTTCATGATCACCGTTTCGGCGATGTACCCGCTCTACAAGCGCCTCGGCATGAGCCTGGTGGTGATGACCGGAGTCGCGGCCACCGCCAACGGCGTCATGAACACCCTGCCCTGGGGCGGCCCCACGGCCCGCGCCGCCACCGCGCTCAAGCTCGATGCCGCCGACATCTTCGTACCGATGATCCCCGCGCTCGCGGTGGGCCTGCTCTTCGTCTTCGCCCTGGCCTACGTCCTCGGCCTCAAGGAACGCCGCCGCCTCGGCCTGCTGACCCTCCCTGCCGACACCGAGCGGTCGGCGGACCCGGCCGAGGAACTCCTGGTCGCGGCCGGCAAGGGCCCGGCCGCCGCCGGGAGCACGCGCACCCCCTCCGCCGGCTCCGCCCCGACCGAGGCGTCCAACGGTTCCGAGACGTCCTCCGGCTCCGAGACGTCCACCGGTACCGCCGGCTCCGAGGCGTCCACCGGTGCCGAGGCGTCCACCGGCTCCGAGGCGTCCACCGGCTCCGAGGCGTCCACCCCGTCCATCCCGTCCGCCCGGTCCACGGGACCCACCCCGCCCGCCCCCTCCGAGGACGGCTTCCAGGGCCTCGACCCGCACCGCTCGACGCTGCGTCCCCGCCTCTACTGGTTCAACGCGGGCCTCACCGTCGCCCTGCTCACCGCCATGATCATGGAACTGCTCCCGATCCCGGTGCTCTTCCTCCTCGGGGCCGCCCTCGCCCTCACCGTCAACTTCCCCCACATGCCGGACCAGAAGGCCCGGATCGGCGCCCACGCCGAGAACGTCCTGAACGTCGCCGGAATGGTCTTCGCCGCCGCCGTCTTCACCGGCGTCCTCACCGGTACCGGCATGGTCAAGCACATGGCCGACTGGCTCGTCGGCGCCATCCCCGAGGGCATGGGCCCGCACATGGCCCTGGTCACCGGCCTGCTCAGCCTGCCCCTCACCTACTTCATGTCCAACGACGGCTTCTACTTCGGCGTCCTGCCGGTCCTCGCCGAGGCCGGCGCCGCCCACGGGGTCTCCCCGCTCGAAATCGCCCGCGCCTCCCTGGTCGGGCAGGCCCTGCACATGTCGAGCCCGCTCGTTCCGGCCGTCTACGTCCTCGTCGGCATGGCCAAGGTCGAGTTCGGCGACCACACCCGGTTCACCGTGAAATGGGCGGCCCTGACCTCCCTGGTGGTCCTGGCGGCAGGGATGCTTTTCGGCATCATCTGACCCCGTACGCCCCTGGCGCGCACAAAACTACCGACGCTAGTTTGTAGGGTGGTTGGCGACGTCGGGTCAGATACGGCGACCGCACGTCACGCGTCATCGTTCACAGGTACAGACGTTCAGACGTCCATAGGTCGACAGGTCCACGCGCCCGCGCGTGCTCGGGAGGATTGCCATGAAGGCCCACGACGGGATGTACATCGGCGGCGAGTGGCGGGCGGCCCTCGGCCGCGACCGCATCGAGGTCCTCAACCCGGCCGACGAGCGGCCCATCGCCTCGGTCCCGGCCGGAACGCCCGAGGACGTGGACGCGGCCGTACGCGCGGCCCGCGCGGCCTTCCCGGCCTGGGCGGCCACTGCTCCGGCCGAGCGGGCCGCCCTCATCGGGTCCCTGCGCGACGTGCTGGTCGCCCGCAAGGGGGAGATAGCCGAGACGATCACCGCTGAGCTGGGCTCGCCGCTGGGGTTCTCGGAGATGGTCCACGTCGGGGCGCCGATCGCCGTGGCCTCCTCCTACGCCGAGCTCGGGGCCTCGTACGCCTTCGAGGAGCGGATCGGGAACTCGACCGTACTGCTGGAGCCGGTCGGCGTCGTCGGGGCGATCACCCCCTGGAACTACCCGCTGCACCAGATCGTTGCCAAGGTGGCACCCGCTCTCGCCGCAGGCTGCACCCTCGTCCTCAAGCCCGCTGAGGACACCCCGCTGACCGCACAGCTCTTCGCCGAAGCCGTGCACGAGGCGGGGATCCCCGCCGGGGTCTTCAACCTGGTGACCGGCACCGGCCCGGTCGCCGGCCAGGCCCTGGCCGCGCACGAGGGAGTCGACCTCGTCTCCTTCACCGGATCCACCGCCGTCGGCAAGCAGATCGGCGCCACGGCCGGCGCCGCCGTCAAGCGGGTCGCCCTGGAACTGGGCGGAAAATCGGCCAATGTCATCCTGCCCGGCGCCGACCTCGCCAAGGCCGTCGCCGCGGGCGTGGGTCACGTCATGAACAACTCCGGCCAGAGCTGCAACGCGCTCACCCGCATGCTCGTCCACCGGGACGACTACGAGGAGGCGGTCTCCCTCGCGGCCGCCGCCGCGGGCAAGTACGCCTCCGGCGACCCCCTCGACCCGGGCACCCGCATCGGCCCGGTCGTCAGCGCGAAGCAGCGCGACCGCGTCCGCGGCTTCATCACCAAGGGCGTGGAAGAGGGCGCGCGCCTCGTCGCGGGCGGGCCCGAGGCGCCGCACGCGCAGGGGTACTTCATCGCCCCGACCGTGTTCGCCGACGTCACGCCCGACATGACCATCGCCCAGGAAGAGATCTTCGGCCCGGTGCTGTCGATCCTTTCCTACGGAGACCAGGACGAGGCCCTGGCCATCGCGAACGGCACCGACTACGGGCTGGGCGGGGCGGTCTGGGCGGCTGACGAGGAGACGGCGGTGGCCTTCGCCCGCCTGATGGACACCGGCCAGGTGGACATCAACGGCGGCCGCTTCAACCCGCTCGCGCCCTTCGGCGGGTACAAGAAGTCGGGCGTGGGCCGCGAACTGGGCCCGCACGGCCTCGCCGAGTACCTGCAGACCAAGTCCCTGCAGTTCTAGCCCGGCAGGCCCGCAGCCCGGCAGGCCCGCAGCCCGGCAGCCCGGCAGGCCCGCAGCCCGGCCGGCCCGTCGGTACGTAGCCCCACAGCCCCACGACCCCGCAACCCCGCACACACGGAGACGACGATCATGGTCCGCGCCGCCATCCTGCCCGCCGTCGGAGCCCCCCTGGAGATACGGGACATCGTGCTGCCCGAACCCGGCCCCGGCCAGGTCCGGGTGCGGCTCGCCGCCGCCGGGGTCTGCCACTCCGACCTCTCCCTCACCAACGGCACCATGCGGGTCCCCGTACCCGCCGTCCTCGGCCACGAGGGCGCGGGCACGGTCCTCGCCGTCGGCGAAGGGGTCACCCACGTCGCGCCCGGCGACGGGGTGGTGCTCAACTGGGCCCCGTCCTGCGGGCAGTGCCACCACTGCTCGATCGGCGAGGTATGGCTCTGCGCCAAGGCGCTCACCGGGGTCGGAGCGGTCTACGCCCACGATGCCCGGGGTGTCGAGCTGCACCCCGGGCTGAACGTGGCCGCCTTCGCCGAGGAGACGGTCGTCGCGGCCAACTGCGTCCTGCCCGCCCCCGCCGGGATCCCGCTCCCCGAGGCCGCACTGCTCGGCTGCGCGGTCCTCACCGGCTACGGAGCCGTCCACCACAGCGCCCAGGTACGCCCCGGCGAGTCGGTGGCCGTCTTCGGAGTCGGCGGCGTGGGTCTGGCCGCCCTCCAGGCGGCCCGGATCGCGACGGCCGGCCCGATCGTGGCCGTGGACGTCTCCCCGGACAAGGAGGAACTGGCCCGGGCGGCCGGCGCCACGGAGTTCCTGCTCGCCTCCGAGACCACCGCCAAGGACATCCGCGCCCTCACCGGCGGTCACGGCGCGGACGTGGCCGTCGAGTGCGCCGGCCGGGCCGCGAGCATCCGCGGCGCCTGGGAGTCCACCCGGCGCGGCGGCCGTACGACGGTCGTCGGCATCGGGGGCAAGGAGCAGCAGGTCGCCTTCAACGCCCTGGAGATCTTCCACTTCGCCCGCACCCTCACCGGCTGCGTCTACGGCAACAGCGACCCCGCCCGCGACCTCCCGGTGATCGCCGCCCACGTTCGCGCGGGCCGGCTCGACCTCGGAGCCCTGGTCACCGACCGGATCACCCTCGACGGCATCCCGGCGGCCTTCGACGCGATGCTGGCGGGCAAGGGCGGCCGGTCGCTGGTGATCTTCTAGCGGCCTGCCCGCCCGCCTGCCCGCCCGCCCGTCTGCCTGTCGCCCGTCCGTCCGGGAGGCCCGCGCCCTGCGGGCCTCCTTTCAGGCCGAGTTCGGCCGCGTCCGGCCGAGTTGGGCAGAATCAGGCGGCGTCAGGCAGCGGCAGGCAGCGGCAGGCGGCGTCACGCCGTCTCCCGCAGGGCCGCGTACTGGAGGGCCAGGCCGTCCAGCAGCGCCGCCAGGCCCGTCTCGAAGGCGCCCTCGTCCACCTCGCGCTGGCGCTCCGCCAGCAGGTGGGCCTGGCCCAGGTGCGGGTAGTCCGACGGGTCGTATGCCGTCTCGTCGTCCACGAAACCCCGGGCGAAGGAACCCACCGCCGAGCCGAGGATGAAGTACCGCATCAGCGCCCCGATCCGGGTCGCCTGCGCGGGCGGCCAGCCGGCCGCGGTCATCGCGCCGAAGACGGCGTCGGCCACCCGCAGTCCGGCGGGCCTGCGGCCCGGTCCGCGCGCCAGCACCGGCACGATGTTCGGATGGTCGGACAGCGCGGCCCGGTAGGAGTGTGCCCAGTCGCGCAGCGCGACCTGCCACTCCCGGCCGTCCCCCGCCGCGAACATCGACAGGTCGACCCGCGCGCTCACCGCGTCCGCGACCGCGTCCAGGATCTCGTCCTTCGTGCGGAAGTGGTTGTACAGCGAAGGCCCGCTGACCCCCAGCGCCGCCGCCAGCCGCCGCGTCGAGACGGCCTCCAGCCCCTCGCCGTCCACCAGCGCGCCCGCCGCCTCGACGATGAGCGATCTGCTGAGGAGGGGCTTGCGCGGTCTGGCCATGCGCCACATAGTAAGGCCTGCCGGATTTAAACTAGCGGTGGTAGTTAGCGCCCGACGTACCCGCTCACGCCCCCGCCGCCGCCCCCCGCCCGATCCCGCCCCGCCCGATCCCACCCCGCCCGGAGGTGCCCGGTGAATCTGGAACTCAGCGAGGAGCAGTCCGCCGTCCGCGATCTCGCCCGCGCGTTCACCGAGCGCGAGATCGCTCCGTACGCCGCCGAGTGGGACCGCGCCGAGAGCGTGGACCGGGCCGTCGTGAAGAAGCTCGGCTCCGTCGGCTTCCTCGGCCTGACCGTCCCCGAGGAGTACGGCGGCTCCGGCGGAGACCACCTCTCCTACGTCCTGGTCACCGAGGAACTCGGCCGCGGGGACTCCGCCGTGCGCGGCATCGTCTCCGTCTCCCTGGGCCTGGTCGCCAAGACCGTCGCCGCCTGGGGGAGCGAGGAGCAGAAGCGCGCCTGGCTGCCCCGCCTGTGCTCCGGCGAGGCCCTCGGCTGCTTCGGGCTCACCGAGCCCGGCACCGGCTCCGACGCCGCCGCCCTCACCACCCGCGCCCGGCGCGAGGGTGACGCGTACGTGATCAGCGGCAGCAAGATGTTCATCACCAACGGCACCTGGGCCGACGTGGTCCTGCTCTTCGCCCGCACGAACGAGGAGCCCGGCCACCGCGGAATCTCCGCGTTCCTCGTGCCCGCCGACGCCCCGGGCCTGACCCGCCGCGAGATCCACGGCAAGCTGGGCCTGCGCGGCCAGGCCACCGCCGAACTCGCCCTCGACGGCGTGCGCGTGCCCGCCTCCGCGATGCTCGGCCCCGAGGGGAAGGGCTTCTCCGTCGCCATGTCGGCCCTCGCCAAGGGCCGGATGTCCGTCGCCGCGGGCTGTGTCGGCATCGCCCAGGCCGCGCTGGACGCGGCCGTCTCCTACGCGGCCGAGCGCGAGCAGTTCGGCAAGCCGATCGCCCACCATCAGCTGGTCCAGGAGCTGATCGCCGACATCTCCGTCGACGTGGACGCGGCCCGGCTGCTGACCTGGCGGGTCGCCGATCTGATCGACCGCGGACTTCCCTTCGCCACCGAGTCCTCCACCGCCAAGCTCTTCGCCTCCGAGGCGGCCGTCCGCGCCGCGAGCAACGCCCTCCAGGTGCACGGCGGTTACGGCTACATCGACGAGTACCCGGCCGGCAAGCTGCTGCGCGACGCCCGCGTGATGACCCTGTACGAGGGCACCAGCCAGATCCAGAAGCTGCTCATCGGCCGTGCCCGTACAGGGGTTTCGGCATTCTGAGTACGTACGTGAGTACGCGCACGGATGTGCGGGCGCCCGGCCCGCCCGAAGCTGGACCCATGAACGAGACACAGGTCAAGCAGCAGAACACGGGGGCCTATTACGGCCAGGCCGTCGCCTCCTTCGGTGTCGCCATCGGCGCGGTCTCCCTGGGGATCTACAACATGGAGGCCGACGGCTGGGTCCGCGCCTTCCTCGGCATCGCGGTCCTCTACCTCACCACCTCGGCCTTCACCCTCGCCAAGGTGATCCGTGACCGCCAGGAGGTCACCCAGATCGTCAGCCGGGTCGACCAGGCCCGGATGGAGAAGATCATGACGAGCTACGACCCCTTCGCCACCCCGAAGCAGCCCGCCCCCCAGGATCGCTAAGCGCTTGCTCACCCTCCGGTAGGCTGTTCATTCCTACAAGTCGAAGAGGGTGAGCGAGCGATGGACAGCGTGGAGGAGATCGGCGGCTACCGGCCGTGGTCGGAGGTCACTCCCGACGCCGCGCGGCGGCTGCTCGTCGCCGCCGTGGAGGCCTTCGCGGAGCGCGGGTACCACGCCACCACCACGCGGGACATCGCGGGGCGGGCCGGCATGAGCCCGGCCGCGCTTTACATCCACTACAAGACCAAGGAAGAGCTGCTCCACCGGATCAGCCGGATCGGCCACGACAAGGCCCTGGAGATCCTGGACACCGCCGCCTCCGGCCCCGGCAGTGCCGCCGAGCGGCTCGACGCGGCCGTACGGTCCTTCGTGCGGTGGCACGCGGCGCATCACACCACCGCGCGCGTGGTCCAGTACGAGCTCGATGCTCTCGCTCCGGAGCACCGCTCCGACATCGTGGCCCTGCGCCGGCGGAGCGACGCGGCCATCCGCCGCATCCTCGCCGACGGCGTCGCGGCCGGGGAGTTCTTCGTCCCGGACGTCCCCGGTACCACGCTCGCCGTCCTGTCGCTCTGCATCGACGTGGCTCGCTGGTTCAGTGCGGACGGCCGCCGCACGCCCGACGAGGTCGGCGCGCTCTACGCCGGCCTCGTGCTCCGCATGGTGGGCGCGAGCCCCGACGAGGCCGCCGCCGCGCGAGCGGCGGGCGCCGCGCCTCGGAAGTAGTTCAGAAGTAGTAGCGGGACACCGACTCCGCCACGCACACGGGCTTCTCGCCGCCCTCGCGCTCGACGGTCACGGTGGCGGACACCTGGACGCCGCCGCCTGCCTCCACGACCTCGGTGATCAGCGCGGTCGCGCGCAGCCGCGACCCGACCGGCACCGGCGCCGGGAAACGCACCTTGTCGACCCCGTAGTTGATGCCCATCCGCATGCCCTCGACCCGCATGATCTGCGGCACCAGGCTCGGCAGCAGCGACAGCGTGAGGTATCCGTGCGCGATCGTGGAACCGAAGGGTCCGGACGCCGCCCGCTCCGGGTCCACGTGGATCCACTGGTGGTCCCCGGTGGCGTCCGCGAAGAGGTCGATCCGCTTCTGGTCCACCTCCAGCCAGTTGCTCGGGCCGAGCGGTGCGCCGATCCCGGCGGTGAGCTCCTCGGCGGACGTGAAGATCCTCGGCTCGGACATACCCGTACCTCTCCCTGGCGAATAAGCGCTTGCTCAGCATGCTGGCGCCGCCATGGATCTGTCAACGACTGTCAACAGCTGCCGGCGACTGCCGGCGACTGCCGGCGACTGCCAACGAACGCCGACGACGTGCCCGCCTCCGAATCCCGGCCCCGCCGATTACCCTCGGTGGTGTGCCGCAGATTCCCGAGAAGGTCCATGAGCTCACCGTCGGCCAGCTGTCCGCCCGCAGCGGCGCGGCCGTCTCCGCACTCCACTTCTACGAGGCCAAGGGCCTGATCAGCAGCCGCCGCACCTCCGGCAACCAGCGCCGCTACACCCGCGACGCGCTGCGCCGCGTGGCGTTCGTGCGGGCCGCCCAGCGCGTCGGCATCCCGCTCGCCAGCATTCGCGACGCACTGGCCCAACTCCCCGAAGGCCGCACCCCCAACCGCGAGGACTGGGCCCGGCTTTCCGAGAGCTGGCGTGCCGAGCTCGATCACCGCATAGCCCAACTCGGGCGCCTGCGCGATCATTTGACCGACTGCATCGGCTGCGGATGCCTCTCCCTGGAGAACTGCGCGCTCTCCAACCCGGACGACGTCTTCGGCGAACGCCTCACCGGTTCCCGGCTGTGACCTCCCGCGCGCGGGCCGCCGCCGCGACCAGTTCGGCGTTCGACCGCGCGGCCCGCCCGTCCGGCAGGTGCAGCACGTCTCCTACGCCGATCCGCGCCCCGGTGCCATACCGCGCGGCCAGCCGCAGCGCCGGCCAGGCCGCCGCCTCCCGCCCGAACAGCAGCACCGGCACCGGCGGCAGCCGGCGCAGCAGCTCGGCGACCGGCCCCGGGTCGGCGGAGCCCAGCTCGGCCACCAGCCGGACCCGCGCGGGGTCCCGTACCGGCCAGGCGAGAAACCGCGCAAGCGGCCCCGCCGCCCCGCCTACCCGAACCGCCCCGCCTACCGGGACTGCCCCGCCGACCGGGAGCGCCCCGCCTACCGGGAGCGCCCCGCCGACCGGGACTGCCCCGCCTACCGGGACTGCCCCGCCGACCGGGACTGCCCCGCCGACCGGGAGCGCCCCGCCGACCGGGAGCGCCCCGCCGACCGGGAGCGCCCCGCCCACCGGGACCGCCCCACCCACCCGGAGCGCCCCGCCGACCGGGACCGCCCCGCCCACCGGGACCTCCGCGTCCACCGCCGGCCCGCGCTCCAGCAGCGCCTCGGCGAGCTCCCGCGCTCCCGGCTCCGCGAACCGCACCACCGCCCGGTCGGGCAGCACCGTCCAGCTCCGCACCCGCGCCAGCCGCCCCGCGTGATCCGGCTCGGCCCCCGCGCCCACGGCCACGGAGACCGCCACCCCGCCGCCGGGCCCGGGACCGCCCCTGCCCCCGCCCCCGAGGCCCGCGTCGCGCAGGGCCTCCAGCAGCGGCCCGACCACCCGGGGCGAGAGGCTCTCGCGCCCGCACGGGGTGCGCGGATGGACCAGCACCTCCCGGGCCCCGGCGGCCACCGCCGCCAGTGCGGCGTCCACCAGGTCCTCGGGGCTCATCGGGACGGCCACGCCGTCGGCGGCGCCCCGGGAACCGTTCAGCGACACCACCAGAGTCGGCTCCACGCCGCCCCCGCTCACGCCGCCCCCGCCAGATCGGCCCCCTGCAGCGCCGTGTCCGCGAGCGCCGGTCTCGGCACCACGATTCCGCAGCCCGCGCACACCGGCCCGTCCCACGCCCACCCGGCGCCGCCCGAGGCCCCGGCGGGCCCGCCACCGGTCGCACCAGTCCCACCAGCCCCACCGGCCCCGTCCGCCCGGCGGCCCGGCCCCACGGCCGAAGCCCGGGCCGCCGCCGCGGCCGCCGGCGCCGGCCAGTGCAGCTCCCGGGCCCCGCACACCGGACACCCCGTCCCCGGCTCCGACTCCAGCGCCTCCACCAGCCGTCTGAGCACCTCGCCCAGCGCCCCCTGCGGCCGCACGCCCGGATCGGCGCACCGCACCACCGCGTCCCCGCTGCCGCTCCACGCCCACTCGGGCCGGCGCAGCCCGTCGTGCTTCTCGCGCCGCCGGCGCTCCGCGAACTGCCGTTCGTACTCCAGCCAGACCGCCCGCGCCTCCTCCAGCTCCTCCAGCGCGGCCACCAGCCGCGACGGGTCCGCCGCCCGGTCCTCGGGGCCGATGCCGTGCCGGTCGCACAGGTGCCACCAGGTCGCGCGGTGCCCGTACGGGGCGAACCGCTCCAGGCAGCGGCGCAGAGAATGGCGCCGCAGGGCCCTGTCGTTGCGTGCGTCGCGCACCTGATGGGCCAGACTCCGGAATCCCGCCATCACACCTTCACCTCCGCCGAGCGCCCAGCACCGGGCGCCGTGCCCGCCGCGCTGTGTTCCCCACAGGACCGGCGCCGTGTGCCCAACATGCCCGGCCCGGTGCGGGCGCATGCGGGGGCGGTCGAGGCGTGCGGGTGGCACATGGCCGGAACTCAGCGCCCCATGCGCCCCGCGACCACCACCAGCCGGGCCAGCTCCTCGTGGCAGATGTCGCTGTGCGCCCCCGAGGGGGCCCCGCCGCGCCGGACCACGGAGCCCGCGTCCACGCTCACGCAGCCCGCGGCGGGCAGGCCGCCCCGCAGCGCCGCGTCCAGCGTCAGCCGCGGGGTTCCCGGTACCCCCTGTACCCCGTCGTGCCCGATCGCGCCCCACCGCTCGTCGAAACCCAGCAGACCGGCCGAATCGCCGGCCATTCGGGAGGCCAGCGGATAGAACACCTTGAGGGAGGAGTCGTAGGGGGAGTGGCAGGCCGTCAGCGGCCCGTCGATCCTGCCCTGCAGTCCGCGCAGGGCGCCCCCGCGTCCCCGGTCGTGCGGCAGGCTGTCGGCGAACGCGTAGTGGGAGAAGGCCCCTTGGAGGATGGTCAGGGACTTCACGTTCCGCGCCCCGGACGGCAGCCCGCGCAGTGCGAAGGAGACCACCCGGCCGCCGAAGCTGTGCCCGATGAGGTGCACCCGCAGGGCCGGGCGGCGGCCGGCCAGCTCCGCCAGCAGCGGCCCGAGGCCGTGCTCGCCGACCACCCCGGCCCTCGCCTTCATCTGGTAGTACGTGGCCTGGCGCAGTACCTCCTTGGCGCCGTTCCACAGCGTCCGCATCCCGCCGCCGGCCGAGAAGCCGTGACCGGGGGAGTCCCCGGCGCCCGGCCGCTCCCCGGGGAACGTGGCGCCCGCCTCGGCCAGGGCCTCGGTGAACTCCCGGCACACCCGCAGGACGTCCCCGCTGAGGAAGTCCGGCACCTCGCGCGGGGCGAAGGCGGCCGCCAGATCGTCCCCGGTGCCCACCCCGTCCACCCCGGCCAGCTCCCGTACGAGCGCGCCGAACTCGGTGAAGTCCCCCTCCCGCGTGGGCCGTTCCTCGAGCAGCTCGGCGATCCGGTCCAGCTCCGCCGCCCGGCCCGGCCAGAAGGCGCCGAGGGCCTGCCGGGTGGCCGGATCCAGGGCCGTTCCGTGGCCCGGCTCCCCCGCACCCCCGACGCCCCCCGCGCCCGCGCCCGCACCCGCGCCCACGGTCCCTGCTCCGCCCAGCGCGACGCCACGCGCGTCGAAGTCGGGTATCGGCTCGTCCGAGAACCGGATCGAGGGCCACACCACCCCCACGTACCCCAGCCGCACCCCGGTCCCCACCAGATCCGCGAAGGGGGCGTAGAACCGGTCGAAGAGCCGGATCGCGGTGGACCGGTCGGAATTCCATCCGTGGGCGAAGACCAGCAGGTCCGTGGCCTCGATCCCGAAGACCGCCTCCCGCGCCCCCGGGCCCGCGTCGCCCTGCGCGTCGAAGGTCAGCTCCACGTACGGCCGGGCCCCGATCCCCACCGCCGTTCCCGTCGCTGCCGCAGGCACCGCCCCGCCGATGTGCACCATGACGCCCCCCTCCACGCCGTGTCTCCCTGCCCGCAGCATCCTGCGGAACAGGCCGCCCGGCCAGCCCCTGTGCACCAGCCGGTTCACGGGTACAGCAGGTACTCCTCCCGTACCGCCGCGAACCCCGCCAGGCCCGCCGCCCAGTCGCCCGCGATCTCTTCCACACCCGCCCCCGCGTCGACCATCCGCCGGACCCGGTCCGAGCCCGTCAGCCGGTCGATCCACTGGTCGGAGCGCCATGCGAAGCCGCTCCACACCCGCCGCGCGGTGACCAGCAGCCCGATCCCGGCCCGTACGGGATCGAAGGCCTCCCGGTCGTGGACGAGCAGCCGGACCCCGCCGCAGGTCTTGCCGGCGTGCTTGGAGAAGGACGGCGTGAAATAGGCCTCCCGGAACCACACCCCGGGCAGCTCCAGCGCGTTCGCCGCCTGTGCCCACCGCCGGTCCACCCCCTCCGCGCCGACCAGCTCGAAGGGGGTGGTGGTGCCGCGCCCCTCCGACAGGTTCGTCCCCTCGAACAGGCAGGTCCCGGCGTACGCCAGGGCCGTGCCGGGCGTCGGCATGTTCGGGCTCGGCGGCACCCAGGGCAGCCCGGTCTCCTCGAAGAAGGACTCCCGCCGCCACCCGGCCATCCGCACCACCTCCAGCCGCGGCGCGGAGCCGGCTCCGCGCAGGAACTCGCCCGCGAAGAGCCCGGCCAGCTCGCCCGCCGTCATCCCGTGCGCCAGCGCGATCGGCTCCCGGCCCACGAAGCTCGCGTACGGGCGCTGCAGGACGGGCCCGGCCGCCCGCCGGGCGCCGACCGGGTTGGGGCGGTCCAGCACCACCACCGCCTTGCCGGCGAGCGCGGCCGCGCGCATGCAGTCGTAGAGGGTCCAGATGTAGGTGTAGAAGCGGGCGCCGACGTCCTGGATGTCGAAGACGACGGTGTCGACGCCGGCCGCCGTGAAGACGTCGGCGAGCCGCTGCCCGCTCTTGTCGTACGTGTCGTACACGGGCAGCCCGGTCGCCGGATCCCGTCCAGCCCCCTCCGAACCGCCCGCCTGGGCCGTGCCCCGGAAGCCGTGCTCGGGGCCGAACACCGCGACCAGGTCCACGCGTCGGTCCGCGTGCAGTACGTCGACCAGGTGGCGGGCGTCAGCGGTGATCCCCGTCGGGTTGGTGACCACCCCGACCCGCTGCCCGGCCAGTACGGCGTACCCGTCCGCGGCGAGCCGCTCGAACCCGGTCCGCACCCGCCCGGCGGACACGCCCACCGCCTGCGTCCCCGGGGCTCCCGTCCCCGGGGCTCCCGCCCTCGCGGTTCCCGCCCCCGGGGCTCCCGCCCCCGGGGCTCCCGCCCCGGAGGCACCCACCTCCGCGGCCCCCACCCCAGAGGCTCCCACCCCCGAGGCTCCCACCCCCAGGGCGCCCGCGGCGCCCGCCGCCCCGGCCAGACCCAGCAACCCGCGTCGCGACAGCGTCATCGCGCCAAAGTAGGGCTCCGCACCCTTCCACCCGGACATACCGACTGGTTAGTCTGCCCGTGATCCGGCAGGCGGCGCAGCCCCACGGGGCGCCGAGGCACCCAAGGCACCACCACACGAAGGGCGGACCCGTGAACGCGTTCCAGGACCAGCGAGTCGTCGTCACCGGCGCGGGCGGCGGCATCGGAGCCGCCCTCGCCCACCGCTTCGCCGCCGAGGGGGCGACCGTCGCGGTCAACGACCTCGACCCCGCCAAGGCCGCCTCCGTCGCGGACGCGATCGGCGCCCGCGCCGTCGCGGTGCCCGGCGACGCCTCGGCCGTGGCCACGGACGCGCGCGAGGCGCTCGGCGGCGCCGTGGACGTCTACTGCGCCAACGCGGGCCTCGCCTCCGGCGGCGACGCCTTCGCCGACGAGGCCGTCTGGGAGGCGGCCTGGGACACCAACGTCATGGCCCACGTCCGCGCCGCCCGGCTGCTGCTGCCCGACTGGCTGGAGCGCGGGAGCGGCCGCTTCGTGTCCACGGTCTCGGCCGCCGGGCTGCTGACCATGATCGGAGCGGCCCCGTACAGTGTCACCAAGCACGGCGCGCTCGCCTTCGCGGAATGGCTCTCGCTGACCTACCGCCACCGCGGGCTGCAGGTCCACGCCATCTGTCCGCAGGGGGTGCGGACCGACATGCTCACCGCCGCCGGATCGGCGGGCGAGCTGGTCCTCGCGCCGACCGCGATCGAGCCGGAAGCGGTCGCGGACGCACTGTTCGACGGCATGGAGAAGGGCCGGTTCTTGATCCTCCCGCACCCCGAGGTCGCGGACTTCTACGCGTCCCGCGCCACCGACCCGGACCGCTGGCTGAGCGGCATGAACCACCTCCAGCGCAAGTGGGAGACCCGGTGACCGCAGACACGACGCCCCCGGCCCCGCCGCAGTCCGCGCCGCCGGCCTCCCGCTACGCCGCCAAGCCCTGGCTCGGCCTGCTCGCCCCGGTCCAGCGGGCCCCGATCGCGCCCCCGCCCAGCGTGCTGCACGCCTTCCGCGCCGCCGTCGCCCGCGCCCCCGGCCGCACCGCGCTCGCCTACTTCGACGGCCGCCTCACCTACTCCGAGGCCGACGCGCTCTCCGACTCCCTCGCCGGACACCTCGCCGCCCACGGCATCCGCCGCGGGGACCGGGTCGCGGTCATGCTCCAGAACACCCCGCACTTCGTGCTCGCCGTCCTGGCCGCCTGGAAGGCCGGGGCGGTCGTGGTCCCGCTCAACCCCATGTACAAGTCAGGCGAAGTCGGCCACATCCTGCGCGACTCCGGGGCCACCGCCCTGGTCTGCGAGGCCCGCGCCTGGTCCGCGTACCTGCGCGGGGCCGCGCGGGAGACCGCCGTGCGCACCGTCCTGACCGCCTGCGACCTGGACTTCCAGACCCGCGACGACGTACGGGTCCTCGCGCCGGGCCGCCCGGAACAGGCGGCCGACGCCGCCGATCTCCACGCCGTGGCCCGCCGGGGCCACCCCGCCCCGCCCGACCCGGAGCTCACGGCCGCCGACACCGCCCTCATCAGCTACACCTCCGGCACCAGCGGCACCCCCAAGGGCGCCATGAACCCCCACGGCGCGCTCACCCACAACGCCGTGCGCCAGGTGACCGGCCACCCCCTCCCCGAAGGCGCCGGCTACTTCGCGCTCGCCCCGCTCTTCCACATCACCGGCATGGTGTGCGAGCTCGCCGCCTGCTTCACCAACGCCGGCACCCTGGTCCTCGCGCACCGCTTCGACGCCGGAGCCGTCCTCGACGCCTTCCTCGAACACCGCCCCGCCTACACCGTGGGCCCGGCCACCGCCTTCATGGCGCTCGCCGCCCACCCCGGGGCCACCCCGGACCACTTCACCTCGTTCCAGGTCGTCTCCTCCGGCGGCGCCCCGCTGCCACCCGCCCTGGTCGAACGCCTGCGCGCCGCCTACGGCTTCTACCTGCGCAACGGCTACGGCCTCACCGAGTGCACCGCCCCCTGCGCCTCCGTGCCCGTGCACCGCGAAGCCCCCGTCGACCCGGCCTCGGGCACCCTCTCCGTGGGCGTGCCCGGCGCCGACACCCTCGTACGGATCCTCGACGAGAGCGGCGCCGAGGTCCCCTTCGGGGAGACCGGGGAGATAGCCGTACGCGGACCCCAGGTCGTACCCGGCTACTGGGGCCTGCCCGCCGACACCGCCAAGGCCTTCCCGGACGGCGAACTGCGCACCGGAGACGTCGGGTTCATGGATCCCGAGGGCTGGCTCTACGTGGTCGACCGCAAGAAGGACATGATCAACGCCTCCGGCTTCAAGGTCTGGCCGCGCGAGGTGGAGGACGTGCTCTACACCCACCCCGCCGTGCGCGAGGCGGCCGTCGTCGGCATCCCCGACCCCTACCGCGGGGAGAGCGTGAAGGCCTACGTCAGCCTGCGCCCCGGGGCCGCGGCCGACCCGGCCGAACTGTCCGCGTACTGCGCCGAGCGCCTCGCCGCGTACAAATACCCGCGCCGGGTGGAGATCCTGCCTGTCCTTCCGAAGACGACCAGTGGCAAGATCCTGCGACGGGAACTGCGGACACGCGACCACGGCTGAAAACGGCCGCACCGCGTCCGCGGCGAGCCGCACACGCGAGGAACACGAAAGGGAGGCGACAGCCATGGCCGCCAGGACCACGACGGAGACCGTCGGGGCGCACGAGGCCCCGGTACCGCGCCGGCTGCTCGCCGTCGCGACCAGGCTGTTCGCCGAGCGGGGCTATGAGCGGACCTCGGTCCAGGAGATCGTCGAGGCGGCCGGAGTCACCAAGGGCGCGCTCTACCACTACTTCGGATCCAAGGACGATCTGCTGCACGAGGTGTACGCGCGCATGCTGCGGCTCCAGCAGCAGCGGCTCGACGCGGTGGCCGGATCCGACGCGCCGGTGGAGGAGCGGCTGCGCGCCGCGGCCGCCGACGTGGTGGTCACCACGATCGAGAACCTGGACGACGCGGCGATCTTCTTCCGCTCCATGCACCAACTGAGCCCGGAGAAGTCCAAGCAGGTCAGGGCGGAGCGCCGGCGCTACCACGAGCGCTTCCGCGCCCTGGTCGAGGAGGGGCAGAGCACCGGGGTGTTCTCTAACGCCACCCCGGCCGACCTGGTGGTGGACTACCACTTCGGCTCCGTCCACCACCTGTCGACCTGGTACCGCGAGGACGGCCCGCTCACGCCGCAGCAGGTAGCCGACCACCTCGCGGACCTGCTGATGCGGGCGCTGCGCCCTTAGCGGGCACGGGCCGGACCGCGGTTGCGAGCGCGGTGTCGAGCGCGGGGTAGTCGGTGTAGCCCTCCGGCCCGGACACGTACATCAGGAACTCCGGCCGGAGCTCGTTGAGCTGGGCGCCGGTGCGCAGCCGCTCCACGAAGTCGGGGTTGGCGAGGAAGCCCCGCCCGAGCGCGACCAGGTCGGCGCCGCCGGCCAGCAGCGCCTCGCCGCGCGGCCTGCCGCCGTCGGAGGCGACCTCCTCGTGGGACAGCCGGGGGTTGGCGATCAGGGTGCCGGGCCAGGCCGCGCGGATCTTCCGGAAGAGGGGCTGGTCCGGGTCGGCGTGGACCAGGTGCAGGTAGACCGGCCCGACCTCCGCCAGGGCCTCGACCAGCGCCGGGTAGATCTCCTCGGTGTCGCCCTCCTCGACGCCGTTGACGTCGACTCCGGGGGAGATCCGTACGCCGACCCGCTCGGGGCCGATCGCCTCGGCGACGGCCCGTACCACCTCGGTGGTGAACCGGATCCGGCCCGCCACCGGCCCGCCCCACCCATCCGTGCGCCGGTTGGTGTTCCGCGCCAGGAACTGGTGGAGCAGGTGGCCGTTGGCGGAGTGCACCTCCACCCCGGCGAAGCCCGCCTCGACGGCATTGCGGGCGGCGTTCGCGAAGTCCGCGATGGTCGCCGCGATGTCCTCGGGCGTCATCTCCCGCGGGTCGACGGCCTCCCGGAGCCCGCCGGGGGTCTGCAGCGGTTCCGGGAAGCGCACCGCCGAGGGGGCGAGCGGGACGTGCCCGCTGGTGTCGGGGTGACCGACCCGGCCGCCGTGCTGCAGCTGGAGGAACATCCGCCCGCCGGCGGCGTGCACGGCGTCGGTGACGCGGCGCCAGCCGGCGATCTGGGCCGCGCTGTGGATGCCGGGGATGTTCGGGTAGGTCTGCCCGACGGCGCTCGGGGTGGTGCCCTCGGCGATGATCAGACCGGCCGAGGCGCGCTGGGCGTAGTAGGCGGCCATGAGGGTCCCGGGGACGCCGTCGGCCCCTGCCCGGTTGCGGGTCAGCGGCGCCATGACCAGGCGGCTGGGGAGCTCCAGGCCGCCGAGGCGGGCGGATTCGAAGAGAGGGGATGCGGTGGGTGCGGTGGGGGCCTGCTGTGTCTGCGTCATGCCGGTACCGTAAAACCTGACGCTGATGTCAGATTCAAGTCGGGCGGCTCAGGATGGAGTTGCTCAGGACGGAGTTCACATGCGGATCGGGGAGCTGGCGGCGCGCACCGGGGTCAGCGAGCGTTCGCTGCGCTATTACGAGACGCAGGGACTGCTGGTCTCCGACCGGACGCCGGGCGGCCACCGCGACTACACGGAGCGGGCGGTGGACCGGGTCATCCGGATCCAGGAGCTCTACGCGGCCGGACTGCACAGCGCGAAGATCGGGCAGATCCTGCCCTGCATGCGCGACACGGACGGCGGGCCGAACGTACGGGCCACCCCCGCGCTCGTCGCCGAGCTGACAGCGGAACGGGACCGGATCGACCGGCTGATCGCCGATCTGCTCCGGTCCCGCGAGGTGCTGGACGAGGTCATCGAGACGGCGGCGGGCCACCCCGCCACCGCCGTCGCCCCCACCGCCGCACCGACGCCCGCGGGGACGTCCTAGCCGAGCGGTGCGACCTCGCGGCCCCAGGTCTCCTTGGCGACCACGGCGAAGGAGATGTACCAGGCGACGCCCGCGGTGAAGAGGCCGAGGAAGCCGCCGGTGTGGCCCAAGGCCGTGCTCTGCGCCAGGTCGCCGAGGGCGAGGAACAGGAAGGTCATCGCCAGCGAGACGAACAGCACCCGGTGCGCGAGGTCCAGCTTCATGGCGGCGATCGACATGTACGCGGTGAAGATGAACCAGGCCACGAGGAACCAGCCGGTCGCCACGTGCGCCTGGCCGGCCGGCAGCGTCGGGACGACGAACTTCACGTAGCCGGCGAAGGACATCCAGAACGCGCCGTACGAGACGAACGCCGTGGTCCCGAAGGTGTTGCCGCGGCGGAACTCCATGACGCCCGCGACGAACTGCGCGAGGCCGCCGTAGAACAGCGCCAGCGGCAGGACGACGGCGCTGAGCGCGGCGTCCGAGATCAGCCCCGAGTTGAAGAGGCTGAGCACGAAGGTGGTGAGGGCGAACGCCGCCAGGCCGAGCGGGCCGGGGTTGGCGACCTTTGCCACCGGAGCCGCGGACGCGGTGACGGGGGAGGCCGTGGCGTGCGGCGCGGAGGCGGGGGCCAGGGTGGAGCTGGGCATGGCGAAGGGCACTTTCAGTGGGGGGACATCCCGAATATATCGGACTTCCCGAGTGGTCTGGACCACTAAAGGTCCGGTCCCGCGGGACCGAAGTCCCCCGCCATGCCCGCCACGCCCGCGGACGCTACCGGTACCGCTTCAGCTCCCGGTGCGCCAGCGAGCGCTGGTGCACCTCGTCCGGCCCGTCCGCCAGCCGCAGCGTCCGAGCCGCCGCCCACAGCTCGGCCAGCGGGAAGTCCTGGCTCACCCCGCCCGCGCCGTGCAGCTGCACCGCGTCGTCCAGGATCCGCACCACCGCCCGCGGGGTCGCGATCTTGATGGCCTGGATCTCGGTGTGCGCCCCCCGGTTGCCGGCCGTGTCCATCAGCCAGGCCGTCTTGAGCACCAGCAGCCGCAGCTGCTCCACGGTCACCCGGGCGTCCGCGATCCAGTTCTGTACGACGCCCTGCGCGGCCAGCTCCTTGCCGAAGGCGGTACGTCCCACCGCGCGCCGGCACATCAGCTCGATGGCCCGCTCCGCCATGCCGATGAGCCGCATGCAGTGGTGGATCCGCCCCGGCCCGAGGCGGGCCTGGGCGATGGCGAAGCCGCCGCCCTCCTCGCCGATCAGGTTCCCCGCCGGGACCCGGGCCCCGTCGAAGACGACCTCGGCGTGACCGCCGTGGTCGTGGTCCTCGTACCCGTACACCGTCATCGCGCGCCGGATCTCGACCCCCGGAGTGTCCCGGGGTACCAGGATCATGGACTGCTGGCGGCGCGGGTCGGCGCCCCCGGGGTCGGTCTTGCCCATGACGATGAAGATCTTGCAGTCCGGGTTCATGGCGCCGGAGATGAACCACTTGCGGCCCGTGATCACGTACTCGTCGCCACGCGCGGAACGCTCGATCCGGGTCTCGATGTTCGTGGCGTCCGAGGACGCCACCTCCGGCTCGGTCATCGCGAACGCGGACCGGATCTCCCCGGCCAGCAGCGGCTCCAGCCACTGCTTCTTCTGCTCCTCGTTCCCGAACTGCGCGAGCAGCTCCATGTTCCCGGTGTCCGGAGCCGCGCAGTTCGTCGCCGTCGGCGCCAGGTGCGGGCTGCGGCCGGTGATCTCGGCGAGCGGGGCGTACTGGAGGTTGGTCAGCCCGGCGCCGTACTCCGCGTCGGGCAAGAAGAGATTCCAGAGCCCCTGACGGCGCGCCTCGGCCTTCAGTTCACCGAACACGGCCGGGGTGTCCCAGGGCGAGGCCAGCCGCGCGCGCTGCTCGGCGGCGACGGGTTCCGCCGGGTAGACGTACTCCTCCATGAACGCGAGGAGCCGTCCGCGGAGTTCCTCGGTGCGGGCGTCGAATGCGAAATCCATGGGGTTCCTCAGCCTTCCTGGAGGGTGGTCAGACCGTGCTCGATGAAGACCGGGACGAGCTCGCCGATCCGGTCGAAGCCCGAGCCGACGGTCTGCCCGAGCGTGAAGCGGTAGTGGATGCCCTCGAGGATCACCGCGAGCTTGAACCAGGCGAAGGCCGTGTACCAGGCCACCTGCGAGGTGTCCCGGCCCGAGCGGGCCGCGTACCGCTCGATCAGCTCGGCGGGCGCCGGATGGCCGGGGGCGCCGCTGGTCGTGCTGACCGGGGAATCGGTCAGGCCCAGGTCGGAGCTGTACATCACCAGCAGCCCGAGGTCCGTCAGCGGATCGCCGAGGGTGGACATCTCCCAGTCCAGCACCGCCCGGATCTCATCGGTGCCGGACGGGGCTGCGCCGATCAGCACGTTGTCCAGCCGGAAGTCCCCGTGCACCACCGTGGGCGCGGGGGAGCCCGGCAGGGCGCGCCCGAGCGAGCCGTGCAGCTCGTCGATCCCGGCGAGCTCCCGCCCCCGGGACGCCGCGAGCTGCTTGCCCCAGCGGCGCAGCTGCCGGTCCAGGAAGCCCTCGGGCCGCCCGAAATCGCCCAGGCCCACGGCCTCCGGGTCCACCGCGTGCAGGTCGACCAGGGTGTCCACCAGGCCCAGCACGGCCCGCCGGGTCCGCTCGGGGCCGAGCGCCGCGAGCTGGCCGACCGTCCGGTACGGCACCCCCTCCACGTACTCCATCACGTAGAACGGCGCCCCCAGCACGGCCTCGTCCTCGCACAGCAGCAGCGGCTCGGGCACCGGCACCGCGGTGCCGTGCAGCGCCGCGATGACCCGGTGCTCGCGCCGCATGTCGTGCGCGGTCGCCAGTACGTGTCCCAGCGGCGGCCGGCGCACCACCCACCGGGAGCTCCCGTCGCCCACCTCGTACGTGAGGTTCGAGCGGCCGCCCTCGATCAGCCGGCCGGTCAGCGGCCCGGCCACGAGGCCCGGCCGCGCCCGGTCGAGATGACTCCGCAGCCGCTCCAGATCCAGGCCCCGCGGGCCGGAGGGGGCCGCGGCGGGACCGGGGGAGGGATCCGGGGAGGGGGCCGGGCCCGGGGCTGAGGTCATGGTGCGCGCCTCCGTACGGAGTTGACGACGACGGAACGATCGCGACCCATGATGCCGACCAGTCGGTATGTCGTCCAGTGCCCGAGCCGAAGAGACCTCCGCCCCGGCCCGCCCCCGTCCCCCGCCCCCGTCCCCCGCCCCCCGCCCGGTCAGGCGTGGCAGAGGATCGGCGTCCCGCCGTTCATCACCGTCATGTCCCGCAGCACCGCGAGGATGTCCAGCGGGACCCCCTCGGGCTCCCCCGCCAGTTCCGCGTAGGCCCGGTGCAGGTTGGCCACCAGCCGCTCGCTCTCCCGCCAGGCGGCGAACTCCCCGAGGTCGGCCCGCCGGGCCGCCTCCAGCGGGGTCAGCCCCTTCGTGCGGCCCTCCCGGGCCAGCTCGGCCACGTACCGCAGATAGCGCTCGGTGGCCTCGTACGCGCCGGGATCCGTCAGCGGCCCGTGTCCCGGGACGACCGTCTCCGCGCCGAGCGAGCGCAGCAGCTCCAGGGCGCGCAGCGAACCGGCCAGCGAGCCCATCGCCAGGAAGGGCGTGCCCTCCGCGAAGACCAGGTCGCCGGTGAAGACGATCCGCTGCTCGGGCAGCCACACGAGGGAATCGCCCGTCGTGTGCGCGACGCCCGGGTGCAGGACCCGCACCTCGGTCTCCCCGACGTGCAGCGTCATCCGGTCGCCGTACGTCAGATCGGGGGCGGTGATGTCCAGCGCCCCGAAGTCGTTCGCCGGCCAGATCAGCTCCAGCTGGCGCCCGGCGGCGAGCTGTTCGGAGCGCGCGTTCTCGTGCCCCAGGATCAGCGCCTCCGGGGCGAACACGCCGTTGCCGTAGGTGTGGTCCCCGTGGTGGTGGGTGTTGACCACGGTGCGGGGGAGCGGCGCCCCGGCGGACAGTACCGCCGCGCGCAGGGCCAGGGCCCGCCGCTCGGTGGCCGCCGTGTCGACGAGGAGCGTCCGGCCGCCGCCGGTCACGAAGCCGGCGTTGTTGAGGCACCAGCCGCCGTCGGGCTGCACGTAGGCGTACACCCCGGGCGCGGGCTGGACGAGGTACGGGTCTTCGGCGGGCATCCGTGCTCTCCCCGGGTCGCTGTGACGGGCCTTCGGCATCCTGCCAGTCACTGCGGCCCGGGGGAGAGGGAACTCCGCAATGGCCGTCAGAGGCCCTCAGGGCCCCCAGTGGCCCTCGGTAGCCCTCGGCGTCCCGTCAGTGGTCGTCGTAGTGGCCGTCGTGCTCCGCGTGCCGGTGCCCGTCGTGCAGGTAGTCGACGTGGTCCCCGTGCGGAACGGAGTCGTGACCGCAGTCCGTGCCGTGGGCGTGCTCGTGGGCGGTGTGCGGGGCGTGCCCGGCGGGCTCGCATTCGTCCCAGTGGCCGGAGTGCTCGCGGTGCAGATGGCCGTCGTGCGCGTAGTCGACGTGGTCGCCGTGCTCGACCACCCGGTGGCCGCAGTCCGGGCCGTGGGCATGGGCGTGCTCCTGCGCGGGGTGTTCCTGGTGCAGAGTCGTCATGAGGCCGACGCTAGTGCGGAACGCCCCGGACCGCCCCTTGTGCCGCTTGCGCGCCGGAGTGGCACCACAACGCGGACCATCGGTTCGTCGGCTCACACGATGAGCGCCATCGCGAACACGGCCAGGCCCACCGTGCACGCCGTCACGGCCAGCGCCGCACCCGCCGAGAGCCCGGCCGGCCGCGCCGCCGCCATCTCCCGCACCCGCCGGTGCGCCGCCCACAGGAACCCCAGCAAGAGCATCGCGATCACCGCGGCCCCGGCGACCGCCACCGGGGAGCCGCCGGTTCCGTACAGGGCCTGGCGCAGCGCCAGTACGGCCACCACCGCGCACGACAGGGTCGTACGCCGCCACGCGAGCCGGGTCCGCTCGGGCTGCAGCCCCGGGTCGCGGCCGCCGGGGCCCTCGTGGTCGGCGGCGTCGGCCGGGGTGCTCACCGGTCCTTGGTCCAGCCCAGCAGGACCACCACCATCATCGCCACCGCGACCAGCCCCACCCCCAGACTCAGCACCACCGGGAACCGGGACACGGGCAGGTCCTCGCCGCGCCGCATGGCACGGTCGCACTGCACCCAGTGGTTCACCGCGCGCAGCGCACAGGCCGCGCCCACCGCGAGCAGCGCGATGGCCATCCCCACGCGCACCGCCCACCGCAGGTCGGGCAGGAACTGGTCCACGGCGAACCCGCCGCCGATCAGGGCCAGGGCGGTCCTGATCCAGGCCAGGAAGGTCCGCTCGTTGGCCAGCGAGAAGCGGTAGTCGGGGGTCACGCCCTCGTCCCTCACCCGAGCCGGCGTGAACCACAGCCGCACGTCCTTGACGAAGTCGATCACGCGCCCAATCTACTGGCGCCCCGTGCTAGCGGCTCCCCGAGCGGAACTCCAGCAGCCTGCGGTACGCCTCCAGCCCGTCCGGCACCCACGGCCAGGAGCCGTCCGCGACCCGCCGCGCCACCTCCTGCGCGGGGAGCCACGCGTGCCAGGCCACCTCCGAGGCCTGCGGCCGGACGGGCAGCTCGCAGCGGACCTCGTGCACGTAGCTCCACCAGGCCCCGCCCGGCCCCTCGTACAGGAACTTGAACAGCGGCTCGGGCTGCTCCAGACCCGCCACCCCCAGCTCCTCCCCGGCCTCCCGCAGGGCCGCCGCGGCGTAGCTCTCGCCCGCGCCGACCACCCCGCCCACGAACATGTCGTAGTACGAGGGGAAGACCAGCTTCGAATCCGTCCGCCGGTGCGTGAAGATCCGCCCCTGCCCGTCCGTGGCCAGCACGAACACGCAGCGGTGGATCAGCCCGGCCGCGTACACCTCGCCCCGCGGGGCGCGCCCCGTCACCCGGTCCTTCCGGTCCACCACGTCCAGTACCTCGTCGGCCGCGCTCATGCCGTGATCCCTCCGCTCCTGTTGACTGGTTACCGCTCCGTAGCAAAGGATCGCCCCACCACCGACGGAGGACGGGTTCCACATGACGTACGACGCAGACGTGATCGTGATCGGGGCCGGGCTCGCGGGCCTCGTGGCCACCGCCGAGCTCGTCGACGCCGGCCGCAAGGTCATCCTGCTCGACCAGGAGCCCGAACAGTCCATGGGCGGCCAGGCCCACTGGTCCTTCGGCGGCCTGTTCTTCGTCGACTCGCCCGAGCAGCGCCGCATGCGGATCAAGGACACCCGCGAGCTGGCCCTCCAGGACTGGTCCGGCACCGCCGGCTTCGACCGCGAGGAGGACGCCTGGCCGCGCCGCTGGGCCGAGGCCTACGTGGACTTCGCGGCCGGCGAGAAGCGCCCCTGGCTGCACGCCCAGGGCGTCCGCTTCTTCCCCGTCGTCGGCTGGGCGGAGCGCGGCGGCTACGACGCGAACGGCCACGGCAACTCCGTCCCCCGCTTCCACATCACCTGGGGCACCGGCCCCGGCCTCGTGGAGCCCTTCGAGCGCCGCGTACGGGCCGGGGTGGCCCGCGGGCTGGTCCGGCTGAAGTTCCGTCACCGGGTCACCGGGCTCTCCCGTACCGCGGGCACCCTCGACACCGTGACCGGCGAGGTCCTGGCCCCCTCCGACGCCGTACGCGGCACCGCGAGCGGCCGCGAGGCCACCGGGGAGTTCTCCCTGCGCGCCCAGGCCGTGATCGTGACCAGCGGCGGCATCGGCGGCAACCACGACCTCGTACGGGCCCAGTGGCCGGCTCGCCTCGGCACTCCGCCCGCGCGGATGCTCTCCGGGGTCCCGGCCCACGTGGACGGCCTGATGCTGGGCATCGCGGAAGGGGCCGGCGCCAGCCACATCAACAAGGACCGGATGTGGCACTACACCGAGGGCATCGAGAACTGGAACCCGATCTGGGCCAAGCACGGCATCCGCATCCTGCCCGGCCCGTCCTCGCTCTGGCTGGACGCCACCGGCAAGCGGCTGCCCGTACCGCTGTTCCCGGGCTTCGACACCCTCGGCACGCTCGACCACATCATGAAGACCGGCCACGACCACACGTGGTTCGTCCTCAACCAGCGCATCATCGGCAAGGAGTTCGGGCTCTCCGGGTCCGAGCAGAACCCGGACCTGACGGGCAAGTCGGTCCGCGGGGTCATCGACCGGGCGCGCCAGGCGGTCCCCGGACCGGTGAAGGCCTTCATGGACAACGGCGCCGACTTCGTCGTCGAGAAGGACCTCTCCGCGCTGGTGCGCGGCATGAACGCGATCACCAAGGACGGACTCCTCGACGAGGAGACCGTCCGGCGCGAGATCGTCTCCCGCGACCGCGAGATCGCCAACCCCTTCACCAAGGACCTCCAGGTCACGGCGATCCACGGCGCCCGCAAGTACCTCGGCGACAAGCTGATCCGCACCGCCGCCCCGCACCGGATCCTGGATCCCGCGGCGGGCCCGCTGATCGCCGTCCGGCTCTCGATCCTGACCCGCAAGTCCCTGGGCGGCCTGGAGACCGACCTCTCCTCCCGCGTCCTGACCGCCACGGGAGAACCCCTCCCGGGCCTCTACGCGGCGGGCGAGGCGGCCGGCTTCGGCGGCGGCGGCGTCCACGGCTACCGGGCCCTGGAGGGCACCTTCCTCGGCGGCTGCATCTTCTCGGGCCGGGCGGCGGGCCGCGCGGCGTCCGCGGCCGTCTCCTGACCGCTGTCGCGGCCCCTGCCCCTGCCCCTGCCCCCTAGGTCAGGGGCAGGCGGGTCACCAAGCGGAACCGCTCCGCCACGACCGGGGTGTCGTCGTCGACCGTGAAGTGCGGGTCGCCGATGGCCTCCCGCATCTGCGGGCCGTGCCAGAACTCCTCGTGGCCGGAGCGCCATTCGGCCACGGACGTGAACCCCTCGCCCTCGTCCAGCGCGTGCTGGAGCCCCACGTCCGCCAGCCGCAGCACCTGTACGTCCGTCACCTCCAGGACACCCACCGGCCGCTCGGCGGAGTCCACGATCACCATCATCTCGCCCGCCACCGGCAGCGGGTCCCCCGCTGCCTCGTAGTCGGCGAGGACTCCCGTGGTCGTGGTCTTGGCGCCGCTCAGGACGGCCGCCACCAGCAGGTCGCGCAGGGGCCCCGGGAAGGCGAACTCGATGGGCGGGAGGTCTTCGTAGGCGGTCATGGACCCCACCCTACGTTCCTGCGGGCGACCGGGCCCGGGCAGGTGTGCGCCCTGCCGGCCACCCGCCGACAACCTGCCACGAACCGGAACAACCGCATCAACTCGCCGTACCGAACGACCAGTTGAAACGAGCCAGGCGGTGGACTGGACCTTGACGCGGAGCTGTGCGTACCGCTTTGCTGTGCGTGATCTTCCAGCCACACCGTCCAACCGCCCGCGTCCTGGAGGGAAACCCGCGGATGTCGCCGCCTCCGCCGCCCCTCGGCCGCGCCCGCAAGCGGGACGCCCAGCTCTTCGACCCCGCCCTCTGCGACAGCGAACTCGTCGACGTCCGCGCGCAGTTCACCCAGGGGCGCTGGGCCAAAGCCCGCAGCCTCCTCGTCGCCACCGGCGACGACTGGGACCGCCGTGGGCACCGCCTCGTCGTCCTCGCCGAAACCCCGGCCGCCACCGCCTGGGCACGCGAGTGGCTCCTCGCCGAACCGGAGAGCGCCGACGCCGTCACCCTCCTCGCCTGCGCGGCCGTCTTCGGCGCCCTGCGCCGCAAAGGCACCCCCGAGGCCGCCGAGGAGGCCTGCCGCCGCGCCGCGGCCCTGCTCCCGGCCGACCCCACCCCCTGGCTCGGCCTGCTCCTCCTCACCCGCGCCTTCGGCACCGAAGAGGAGTTCAGCCGCCACTTCGACCAGGTCCGGGCCCGCCACCGCGAACACCACCACGCCCACCACCTGATGGTCTCCCGACTGGCCGAACGGGCCCCCGCCGCCGGCCGCGACCCCCTCCACGAGGTCTACGACTTCGCCGCCTGGGCCGCCGAGGAATCTCCCGCCGACTCCCCGCTCGCGGTCCTCCCCGTCATCGCCCACGCCGAGCGCTACCGCGTCCTCGCCGCCGCGCAGGGCCACGGCCCGGACGCCGGAGTCGAGCACTGGTCCGGCCGCCGCGCCCGCCAGGTGCTGCGCTCCGCCTTCGACTGGTGGCTGGAGTGGGAGCGCGAGGACCACCCCCGCAACCGGGTGGACCTCAACTTCCTCGCCCACGCCAAGCTCTGCGAGGGCCGCCCCGCCGAGGCCGCCGCCCTCTTCCAGCGCATCGGCAGCCACGCCACCCAGGCCCCGTGGTCCTACCCGGACCTCGACCCGCACAAGGCCTTCCTCGCCGCACGCAGCGCCGCGCTCGGCACCGCCTGACCCAGACCGGCCGGCACCGCCCGGCCGGCGCCGCTCAGCACGTACCGCTCAGCAGTACCGCCCAGCCGCTCAGCCGCTCAGCCAGATCCGTCAGTCAGTACCCCTCAGTCAGTACAGCTCCGTCAGTACAGCTCAGCCAGTACCGCTCAGTCCCCACGCCGAAAGGACACCCCGCCATGCCGACGGGCAGATCCACCACGCTCACCGACCCGGCCGGCCAGGCCGAGATCCGTACGTACAAGGGCCAGGACCGCGCCCTGCGCGCCGACCGCCTCGGCACCGCCGGCCTGCTGCTCTCCGTCCTCGCCGCGAGCGCCCCCCTGATGGTCGTCGCGGGTGTCATGCCCACCACCTTCGGGGTCATGGGCATCGTCGGACAGCCCCTGCTGTTCGTGATCCTCGGCGCCGTCCTCGCCCTCTTCAGCGTCGGCTACGCCGAGATGAGCCGGCACGTCCACAACGCCGGCGCCTTCTACGCCTACATCGCGCGCGGACTCGGACCCACCGCCGGCGCCGGCGCCTCGCTCGTCGCCCTCATCGCCTACAGCGCCATGCAGGTCGGCGTCTACGGCATCCTCGGCTTCGAGATCTCCGGCCTCTTCGCGACCTACCTCGACACCGAACTCGCCTGGTGGATACCGGCCCTGGCGGCTGTCGCCCTGACCGGCGCCCTCGGCTGGCTCAAGATCGACCTCAACGCCAAGGTCCTCGGCGTCCTGCTGCTCATCGAGGTCCTCCTCGTCGTCGTCTTCGACGTCGCCGCCCTCGGCAAGCCCGGCCCCGAAGGCCTCTCCCTCCACGCCTTCAACCCCGAGACCCTCACCGGCGCGGGCCTCGGCACCGCACTCTGCTTCTGCATCGCCGCCTTCGTCGGCTTCGAGCAGTCCCCGGTGTACGCCGAGGAGACCAGCAAGCCGCACATCGTCGTCTCCCGGGTGATGTTTCTCGCCGTCGGGTTCGTCGCCCTCTTCTTCGCCCTCAGCGCCTGGGCCCTCAGCGTCGCCACCGGCCCCGGCGAGGTGGTCAAGGCCTCCGCCGAGGCCGGCCCCGGCCTGCTCTTCCAGCTCACCGAGAGCCGCCTGGGCGCCACCTTCACCGACGTCCTGCACATCCTGTTCGTGACCGGCATGTTCGCGGCGATGCTCAGCTTCCACAACGTCGTCTCCCGCTACGCCTTCGCCATGGGCCGCGAGGGCCTGCTCCCCGCCGCCTTCGGCCGCACCAACGCCGGCACCGGCGCGCCCGCCACCGGCTCGCTCCTGCAGACCGTGATCTCCGTCGCGGTCGTCCTGGCCTTCGCCTTCACCGACGACACGCCGGTCGGCGACCCCACCGTGCCCGTCCTGCACCTGTTCACCTGGATGGGCAGCGTCGGCGCCCTCGGCGTGACCCTCCTCATGGCCACCGCCTCCTTCGCGGTCATCGCCTTCTTCGTCCGCCGCGGCACCGCCGCCGCCCAGCTCTGGCGGCTCGGCGCGGCGGGCCTCGCCGGTCTCGCGCTGCTCGCCATCGCCGTCTACACGGTCAAGGACTTCGGCGTCCTGGTCGGCGCCGAGGAGGGCTCCGCGCTGAGCTGGGCCCTGCCCGGCATCATCGCCGCCGCCGCCGTCGTGGGCCTGGCGTACGGGCTCTTCCTGCGCTCCGCCCGCCCCGCGGTGCACGCCCGCATCGGCCTGGGCAACGAGGCCTTCCGCCTCGACCAGGCGGCGGAGTCGGAGTCGGCCGGGGCCGCGGTCCCGGGCCCGCGCGGCTGATCCGTACCGGACGTACGAAGAGGGGCCCCGCCGCGGCGGGGCCCCTCTTCATGCGTGCAGTTGGGCTCAGGCCTTCTTGACCACGCTGGACTTCAGCTGCATGGCCCCGAAGCCGTCGATCTTGCAGTCGATGTCGTGCCCGTCGACCCCGTCGATGAGCCGGATGTTGCGCACCTTGGTACCGGCCTTGATCCCCGAGGGGCTGCCCTTGACCTTGAGCGCCTTGACGACGGTCACGGTGTCGCCGTCGTTCAGCACGTTCCCGACGGCGTCCTTCACGACCTGCTCCCCGGCGTTCCCGCCGGTCTCGGCGTCGCCCTCGGCGGGCACCCACTCGTGCCCGCACTCGGGGCACACCACGAGCGCGTTCATCTCGTAGGTGTACTCACAGGAGCATTTCGGACAGGGGGGAAGGTTCTCGTTCACCGGCCCAGAATATCCCGAACCCGCGCGGAGCGGCCCGCCGCCCGATGCCCCCCAAACGCAGAAAACCCCACGTGAAGTGGGGTTTTCGCTTGGTGTCCGAGGGGGGACTTGAACCCCCACGCCCGATAAAGGGCACTAGCACCTCAAGCTAGCGCGTCTGCCATTCCGCCACCCGGACAAGGTGTCTGTCTCGCGTCCCTCGCGGGCCGTTCCGACGTGGAAAACATTACCAAACATTCCGGGGTCCTCGATCACACCCCCCGACGGCCGGGGATCGCCCTTGGGGGAAGCGGCCCGGGGCGCGAGGATGGAGTCAGTTCGGTACTGATCAGTGGGAGGAAGCAGCGTGAGCGAATCGGGCGCGGGCAGGACCGTCTCCGGCGAGGACGAGGTCGTCGACCTCTGCCGGGACCTCATCCGGATCGACACCAGCAACTACGGGGACCACTCGGGGCCCGGAGAGCGCAAGGCGGCCGAGTGGGTCGCGGAGCAGCTCGCCGAGGTCGGGCTGGAGCCGCAGATCTTCGAATCGCACAAGGGGCGCGCCTCGACCGTGGCGCGGATCGAGGGCGAGGACCCCTCACGGCCGGCGCTGCTGATCCACGGGCACACCGACGTGGTCCCGGCCAACGCCGCCGACTGGACCTACGACCCCTTCGCCGGCGAGATCGCCGACGGCTGCGTGTGGGGCCGCGGCGCGGTCGACATGAAGGACATGGACGCGATGACGCTGGCCGTCGTGCGCGACCGCATGCGCAGCGGCCGCAAGCCCCCGCGCGACATCGTGCTGGCCTTCCTCGCCGACGAGGAGGCGGGCGGTACCTACGGCGCCCGGCACCTCGTCGACAAGCACCCCGGCCTCTTCGAGGGGGTGACGGAGGCGATCGGCGAGGTCGGCGGCTTCTCCTTCACCGTCAACGAGAACCTGCGGCTGTACCTGGTGGAGACCGCTCAGAAGGGCATGCACTGGATGCGGCTCACCGTCGAGGGCACCGCCGGCCACGGGTCCATGACCAACAACGACAACGCCATCACCGAGCTCTGCGAGGCCGTGGGGCGCCTGGGCCGCCACACGTGGCCCGTACGCGTCACCAAGACCGTCCGGCACTTCCTGGACGAGCTGTCGGACGCGCTGGGCACCCCGCTGGACCCGGACGACATGGACGCCACGCTGGCCAAGCTCGGCGGCATCGCCAAGATGGTCGGCGCGACCCTGCGCAACTCCGCCGCCCCGACCATGCTCGGCGCCGGGTACAAGGTCAACGTCATCCCCGGCCAGGCCACCGCCCACGTGGACGGCCGCTTCCTGCCGGGCTACGAGGACGAGTTCTTCGCCGACCTCGACCGGATCCTCGGGCCGCGCGTGAAGCGGGAGGACGTCCACGCGGACAAGGCGCTGGAGACGGACTTCGACGGCAAGCTCGTGGACGCCATGCAGACCGCCCTGAAGGCGCACGACCCGATCGCGCGCGCGGTCCCGTACATGCTCTCCGGCGGTACGGACGCCAAGTCCTTCGACGACCTCGGCATCCGCTGCTTCGGCTTCGCTCCGCTCCAGCTTCCGCCGGAGCTCGACTTCGCCGGGATGTTCCACGGCGTGGACGAGCGGGTGCCGGTGGAGGGCCTGAAGTTCGGCGTACGGGTGCTCGACCGGTTCATCGACGAGTCCTGAGACGCGCGCGGGCGCTACGGGGGACGGAGACGGGCGTAGCTAACGCCCGGGAATCGGAAAGGTGTGCGGAATCCACTGAGAAGAGTGAATGCGCTCATACGCTCGTAGCCCCGGTGATCCCTCCTCGTTACAGGTGGTGCGGTCCGCGGCTGGGACCGCGCTTGCCTACTAGGAGGAACAATGTTCAAGAAGGTTGCCGCCGCTGCGGCTGTCACCGGTGGTCTGGTTCTCGCGGGTGCGGGCCTGGCTGTCGCCGACGCGGGTGCCCAGGGTGCGGCCATCGGCTCCCCCGGTGTCCTGTCCGGCAACGTCGTCCAGGTTCCGGTCCACGTTCCCGTGAACGTCTGCGGTAACACGATCTCCGTGATCGGCCTGCTGAACCCGGCTTTCGGCAACACCTGCGTCAACGCCTGACGTTTCTGAAGTTCTCGGCCCCGGAGCGCATTCCAGCGCTCCGGGGCTGCCGGGCTTTACGGGCCCGATGACGATCTTTTCGGCGTACCAGGCGGGGGAGCCTGTGCGGCCTGTGCGCCGACCGGGCGTGCACGTGTGTGGGCGTGCACGGAGCAAGCAAGCAAGCAGCACGCACCAGGGGGCGAAGTACAGATGCGACGACACGTTCAGGTCACCGGCAGGAAGACCTTGATCACCATGGCGGCCGCGGGGGGTCTGCTCGCGTTCGGCGGGGGCTACGCACACGCGGACTCCGGCGCTTCCGGCCGGGCCGCGCACTCACCGGGACTGCTGTCCGGGAACGCCCTCGAGGCACCCGTGGACGCGCCGCTGAACGCCTGCGGGAACACGGTGACGGTGGTGGGGGCCCTGAACCCGGCCTTCGCAAACCGCTGCGCGAACCTCCCAGGCAGGCCCGGACACCCGCAGCAACCGAACCAACCGCAGCAGCCAAACCACCCCGATCACCCGAACCACCCCGAACACCCGGGCAACCCGCACGAACCGTGCGACGAGGACACCGGCCCGGGGCACCCGGAACACCCGGGCGGTCCCGGGGGCGACGGCAATCCGGGTGGCCCTGGGGGCCCTGAGAGCCCCGGCGACCAGGGGAACCCGGGCGGTCCGGGCGACCACGGCAATCCGGGTGGTCGCGGCGGCGACGAGACTCCCGGTGGTCCCGGTGGTCCCGGGAATCCGGGCGGTCCCGGGGGTGATGGCAACCCCGGCGGCGACGGCAACCCCGGCGGTCCGGGTGCCGGGCAGCAGCAGCCCGGGGCTCCCGCCGGACCCGGCGCGGGTACCGGTACCGGGCCCGGAACCGGATCGGCGACGCCGGTGACGCACCCCGCCCACGGGGCCGGCACCGGTGGCAGTACCGGCTCCCCGGCCGGGGGGCTCGCCGCCACGGGCTCCGGTGACGTCCTCACCGCCGGAGTGCCCCTGGCCGCGGGCATGCTGCTGGCCGGCGCCGTGCTCTACCGCCGGGCGCGCAGCACGGCCTGACGGTTCCTCAGGACGCGGGCCCCGCCCCGGGGGTCCGCGTCACCAGGTCGCGCGGACCTGGCGGATGATCCGGCGGCGCAGTCGCACGCGGCGACTGCCGTCCCGAAGCAGGGTCAGCCGGTCGAGCTCCCAATGCCCGTACTCGGCGTGTTCTGTCAGCAGGCGGGTCGTTTCCTGACGTGGAACCCCGCGGGGCACGTACAAGTCGACAAATTCGTATTCCGGCATCGCATCTATTGTGCCGCGACAGCCCCGCTACGGATAGCGTCTGCACTATGTCTGATGCCGCTCTGCCCACTGTTGCCGAGGTACGCGCCGCCGCCGAGGCGGTCAAGGCCGCGCTCGACCGTCACCTCGCCGCGGTCGAGAGCAGGATCGGGGACGATGATCCGGACGTATACGCCGCGTTCAACGAACTCGCCGCCGCCGCCGAGGAGTACGACGAGCTCCTCTACGACCGCTACGACGAGGTCACCCCGTTCGAGATCCCCACTCCCGAGGACGGGCTCCCGTACACCGGCCCCGCCGAACCCGCCGCCTTCAGCGTGCTCATCCGCCGCGACTACGCCGTCGTCGAGCCGGCTCGCCTGATCGCCCAGGCCGAACGCGTCGTCGCGCACGACCGCGAGGCCGAACTCGACCACGACGGCGGCACCGCCGACGCGCTCGGCGTGCTCTTCGGCGAGTACGAGCCGGACGAAATCGCCTCCCGCGCCAAGGACTTCGGGCTGGAGGAGGGCGATTCCACGCTGTGGATGGCCGCTTCGGAGGAGATCGCGGAACCGGGGGAGTGGCTCGGTTCGCCCTTCGCGCACATCGATCCGCAGGACGTGATGCACCGGTTCGACGTCAGCTCGGTCTTCGACGAGGAAGACGACGAGGACGAGGACGCCGAGGGCGGTGAGGCGGCCGAGGCCGGTGAGCCGGCCGAGCGGGGTCTGACCCCGGCCTGACCCCGGCCCGCCCCATGGCCGGCCCCGCCCCGCGCGACACCTCGTAGGGAACGCACCGCGGCCCCCGTCCCACCCGGGACGGGGGCCGCGGTGCGTCCGTCAGCGGGGCTCCGCCGACGCCGACGCCACGAGCGCCCGCAGCAGACCCGTCAGCCGGGTCGTACGGGGCTTCGACGGTACTTCCGCGACCGCGCGCGGCAGCGCCTGGTCGACCCCGTGCACCACCGACAGGTGCCGCTCGGCCCGGCCGAAGGCCGTGTACACCCAGTCCCGCGACAGGGCCTGAGCCGCGTCACCGGGCAGGACGACGACCGCCGCCGGCCAGCGCGAGCCGACGGCCTGGTGCGCCGTCACGGCCCAGCCGTGCCGGACCTGCGACTCCACCCGCTCCTTCGGTACGACGATCCGCGCGCCCGTGGCTCCGGCCAGGTGCAGCCCCTGCGCGTCGGCCGACACCACGCGGGCCGGCAGCGCCCGCCCGGCGGTGGGCACGTGGACCACCCGGTCGCCGGGGTCGAAGCCGCCGAACCGGCCGGGGCCCGGGTTCAGCCGCTCCTTGAGGGCCGCGTTGAGCGCGCGGGTGCCCGCCGGGCCGCCGTGGCCCGGGGTGATCACCTGGACGGCGTCCGCCGGGATCCCGAAGGCGCGGGGCACCGACTCGGCGACCAGCTGCACGGTGCGGTGCACCGCCTCCCCGGCGTCGCGAACCGGGACGATGACGACCTCCTTGCCAGGGGCCTCGACCTGGTTCAGCTCCCCGACGCCGACCCCCGAGACCAGCTCGCCGATCGGGCCCGGGTCCGGGATCCGGGAGACGAGCTGCGGGCAGGCGCGGGCCGCGAGCACATCGGCGAAGACCCGGCCGGGACCGGCCGAGCCGAGCACAGCGGGGTCGCCGGACAGCACCAGGCGGGCCCCGTCGGGGATCGACTCCACCAGCGCGGCGGCCGTCTCCACGTCCAGCTGCGGGGCGTCCAGGACGATGAGCAGGTCCAGCGCGAACTGCCCGTCCGCGTCCCGCCCCGGGCCCTCGGCGCCGGCCAGCAGGCCCGCCACGGTGACGGCCCCCTCGGCCGGGGCGTGCGCGGCCAGGCAGGCCCGCAGGCCGAACTCCCGGGCGGCCGCGAGCAGTGCGCGGGGTTCGGCGCGGGCGGCCTCGCCGCCGGTGTGGGTGACCAGGCCGTGCCCGGCGGCGGCGCGGATCAGCTCGGCGCCGGTGCCGGTGGCGGCCTTGTCCCAGTCGGCGGGGTCCGTGAAGGTGTTGGCGAGCCGGGCCAGGCCCTCGGCGAGGCTCTCCTCGGCCATGGCGGAGCCCTCCAGGCCCACCAGGATCCGTACGGGCTGCTCTTCATCCTCGGTGGACTCCGCTACGGGCGGACCGACCGGCTCCTCGAAAGCCAGCGCGGCGCCTTCGCCGACGGCCGCCTCCAGGGCCTGCGCGGGGTCCGGTACGCCGTACTGGGCGAGGGCGGACTCCAGGGTGGGGGCCTCCAGCACGGTGTGGCCCTTGGCGGCGGCCTGCGCCAGCAGCCAGCCCACCAGGGCGGCGGCCCGCCGCTCGTCCCCGGGGCCGGTCTCCTCGGCGCCGAGCAGGGCGCGGGCGAACCCGTCGGCCTGCGTCGGGCGGACCCCCGCGACGGCCAGCAGCCGCCAGGGGGACTCCGCGAGCTGCTCGGCGGCGTCCTCGCCGAGCGCGGCGGCGGTCTGCGGGGCGAGGGCCTCGGGGGCTCCGCCCTTGGCCAGGACGGCACGGATCGCCTGGACGGCGTCGGGGGAGGGAGCGGCGTGGGCCTGCGGCGCGGGGGTGGCCGCGGGCGTGCGCGCCGGGGTGGGCGCGGGGGCGGGCTCCGGCCGGCGGGGCGCCGGGGGCGCGTCGAAGGCGGCGGGGGGTTTGCCGCCGCTCTCCACGGCCCGTACGGCGGCCAGCAGGTCGGCGGCCGTGCCGCTGAGCTTGGCGCCGGCCTCTACGGGGGCTTCGCGCTCCGCCTTGCGGCGGGCGATGCGTTCCCGCTCGATCTTCTGCGCGGCCAGTTCCGCCGCGGCTTCGCTGAGCTGGGGCTTGGCCTCGGCGGCCCCGTCGGCCGCTTCCGCTCCCGCTTCCGCTCCCGTTTCCGCTCCCGCTTCCGGTCCGGCTTCCGTGTCGCCGGTGGTGGGCCCTGCGGGGCCTTCCCCCACCCCGCCCCTTCCCGAAACCGGGGGCTCCGCCCCCGGACCCTCGTCGGCTTCGCCCTCGGGTTCCCCGGCTTCGCCGGAGGCGTCGACCGGGGCTTCGCCCTCCGGCTCCCGCGCCGCGGGCCCGGCTTCGGGCTCCGGCTCCCGTGCCGAGGGGCCGGCTTCGCCGGGAGCGGCACCGTCGGCCAGGGCCGCGTCCGCGTCGGCCGGGGCCTCCGTGGCGGCGGTGGGGGCGTCCGCGGTGGCGGCGGGCGTCGCCGGGTCCTCCGCGGCAGCGGCGTCGGCGGCGGTCTCGCTCACAAGGTGCTCCAGTCGTGATCGGGGTAGCGGTGGACGGGCGCCGAGACGTCGTCCAGCGCTTGGCGGATCTCCTCCGGAAGACTAAGGGCCTCCACCGACAGGGCCGCCCCGAGCTGCGCCGACGTGCGCGCGCCGACGATCGGCGCGGCCACCCCGGGGCGGTCCCGGACCCAGGCCAGGGCCACCTGGAGCGGGGTCACCGCCAGGCCGTGCGCGGCCGTCGCCACCGCGTCCACGATGCGGCTCGCCGGCTCGTCCAGGTACGGGTCCACGAAGGCCGCCAGGGTTTCCGACGCACCCCGGGAGTCCGCAGGGGTGCCGGACCGGTACTTGCCCGTCAGGACGCCGCGGCCCAGCGGGGAGGAGGGGAGGAGGGAGACCCCCAGGTCCAGCGCGGCCGGGACCACCTCCCGTTCCACGCCGCGCTGGAGCAGGGAGTACTCCATCTGTGTCGACGCCAGCCGGGTCCGTACCCCCGGCGCCGCGAGCTGCCAGGTCGCCGCCTTCGCGAGCTGCCAGCCGCTGAAGTTCGATACGCCCGCATACCGCGCCCGGCCGCTGCTCACCGCGATGTCCAGCGCCTGGAGGGTCTCCTCCAGCGGGGTCCAGGGGTCGAAGGCGTGCACCTGCCAGAGGTCGACGTAGTCGGTGTCGAGACGGGCCAGGGAGTCGTCCAGCGCGGCGAGGAGGTGGCCGCGCGAGGCGTCGAAACGGCGGTCCGGGTCCGCGACCCCGCCCGCCTTCGTCGCGATGACCAGATCCCGCCGCGGGACGACGGAACCGATCAACTGCCCGAGGAGGTACTCCGCCTCACCGCCCCCGTACACGTCCGCGGTGTCCACGAGCGTGCCGCCCGCGTTCCAGAACGCCTTCAACTGCGCGGCCGCTTCCGCCTCGTCCGGTCCGTCCGCCGACCGGCCCCAGGTCAGTGTGCCGAGACCGATCCGGGAGACGCGCAGTCCGGTGCGGCCGAGATGCCTCTGCTCCATGAGGGCTGAGACTACTGCGGCGCTGACGCGGGGCACCCGGGCGCGCTACAGTCCCCGCAGACCCACGTTACTGATCGGTAAACAGGCAAGGGGACCACACATGCGGCTCGGCATCAATCTCGGCTACTGGGGCGCTGGCATGGACGCCGACAACCTGGCCGTCGCGCAGGAGGCCGACCGCCTCGGCTACGACGTCTGCTGGGCCGCGGAGGCCTACGGCTCCGACGCGCCGACCGTGCTCGCCTGGGTCGCCGCCCAGACCGAGCGCATCGACGTCGGGTCCGCGATCCTGCAGATCCCGGCCCGTCAGCCCGCCATGACGGCCATGACCGCCGCCACCCTCGACTCCCTCACCAAGGGCCGCTTCCGGCTCGGGCTCGGGGTCTCCGGCCCCCAGGTCTCCGAGGGCTGGTACGGCGTGAAGTTCGACAAGCCGCTCGCGCGGACCCGCGAGTACGTGGAGATCGTCCGCAAGGCGATGACCCGCGAGCGGCTGTCCTACGAGGGCGAGCACTGGACGCTGCCGCTGCCCGGCGGGCCGGGCAAGCCGCTCAAGCTGACCGTGCACCCCGAGCGCGAGCACATCCCGCTCTACATCGCCGCGATCGGGCCGAAGAACCTGGAGCAGACCGGCGAGATCGCCGACGGCGCCCTGCTGATCTTCCCGGCCGCCGAGCACCTGGAGGCGACCGCCCTCACCCACATCCGGGCGGGCCGCGAGAAGGCCGGGCTGACGATGGACGGCTTCGACGTCTGCCCGACCGTGCCGCTGGCCCTCGGCGAGGACGTGGCCGGGCTCGCGGACATGTTCCGCCCGTACACCGCCCTGTACGTGGGCGGCATGGGCAGCCGCAAGCAGAACTTCTACAACCAGCTGGCCCAGCGCATGGGCTACGAGAAGGAAGCCGCCGAGATCCAGGACAAGTACCTGGCGGGCGACAAGCAGGGCGCGGCCGCCGCGGTCCCGCACTCGCTGATCGACTCCACCACCCTGCTGGGCCCGGTCGAGCGCATCGCCGACGGGATGCGGGCCTACGCGGAGGCCGGGGTCACCACCCTCACGCTCGCCCCGGCCGGCTTCACCCTGGAGGAGCGGACCGCCGCCCTGCGGGCCGGCGTCGAGGCCATGGAGCTGGCCGGACTGGCCTGAGCGACGTAGAGGAAGTCTGCGGCCGTGGTGGGGGCTCGGGGGGTCTTCCCCGCCACGGCCGACACCGGCAACAACGCGCCGGGCGGCCCGCGGGTTACGCGGAGCGGGCCATCCCGGGGCTTCGTTCATTCGGACGAGTAGCGCGCCCCGCGGGTTGCCCGCCGGGGCGCGCGGAGTTTGACTCGGTTCATGCTCTCTGCCCGCAGCCTGTTCCAGGAGATCGTCGAGAATGACGACTCCTTCCAGCTGTTCTGCTCCATCGCCGCCAGCGGGGAGTCCCAGGGCGGCTGGGAAAACGCCCGGATCGCGGCCCTGGTCCCCGACGGCATGCGCGACCTCGCGCCCAAGATCACCCGGCACGGCGCCGACGAGGACAAACACGGCCGGCTCTTCAACGCCCTGCTGCGCAAGCGCGGCCTGCCGCCCGTCCCGGTCCCGCCCGAGACCGACTACACGATGCTGCTGGAGCGGCGCGGCATCGGCCTCGCGCACGACAAGCTCCGCCGCGACGAACCCCTGACCGAGCGCGACATCGTCGTCTACCTCGCGCACAGCCGGGTCACCGAACAGCGCGCCGCCGACCAGATGGTCATGCTGGTCAAGTACTTCGGCGACCACCCCGAGGTCGGCAGGGCCATCCGCATGATCAGCCACGACGAGGACAACCACCTCGCCTACTGCCACGAGGAGTTGCTGCGCCTCGCCCGCGAGGGCCACGGGCCGGTCATCCACCGGGTCCTGCGCGAGAGCGCCCTCGCCGAGATCGCCGTCTACCGCGACGTCAGCCTCGCCGTCATGGACCACATGGGCCGGCTGCTGCGCTGGCCCGCCCCGAAGGCCGCCGTGCTCGCCGCCGGGATCCGCGGGATGTACGCGTACGAGCGGTTCAGCGGCTGGCACCGGATGATCGACCTGCGCATGCCGGAGCGGCGCGATGCCCTCGGCGGCGCCCCGACGCCCGAATTCGCCTGAGCCCGGGCCGGGCGGGTCCGGGCGAGCCATCCGCCGCCCGCCCCGCCCGCCCCGCCTAGAGCCAGCCGCGGCGCTTGAACATCCGGTGCAGGCCCACGCACACGACCGCCATCACCAGCACCACCAGCGGATAGCCCCAGCGCTGCTTGAGCTCCGGCATGTGCTCGAAGTTCATCCCGTAGATCCCCGCCACCATCGTCGGGACCGCCGCCATGGCCGCCCAGGCGGAGATCTTGCGCATGTCGTCGTTCTGCCGGACGCCCATCTGCGCCAGGTGCGCGGCCAGCGCGTCCGAGAGCAGTCGGTCCAGGCCCTCGATGTACTCGTTCGCCTTCGTCAGGTGGTCGGCGACGTCGCGGAAGAACGGCTGCGCGTGCTCGTGCACGAAGGGCACCGTCCCGAAGGCGAGCCGGTCCATCGGCTGCAGCAGCGGACTCGTGGCCCGGCGGAACTCCAGCACCTGCCGCTTGAACCCGTAGATCCGGGCGGCGGTGTTCTTGCTGTCCGCGGGATTCGGCGAGAACACCTCCGCCTCCAGCTCCTCCAGATCCGCCTGGAGCTCCGCGGCCACCTCGATGTAGTGGTCCACCACCGCGTCCGCGACCGCGTACAGCACCGCCGTCGGGCCGTGCCCCAGCACCTCGGGGTCCTGCTCCAGCCGGTGGCGTACGGCGGCCAGTGCGGCCCCCTCGCCGTGCCGGACCGT
This sequence comes from Streptomyces sp. AP-93, assembly GCF_022808175.1. Classification (GTDB taxonomy): domain Bacteria; phylum Actinomycetota; class Actinomycetes; order Streptomycetales; family Streptomycetaceae; genus Streptomyces. Next base: position 42,999 of record NZ_JALGBX010000007.1, read on the forward strand.
GACGACGAAGGAGTCGCCGATGAACACCATCAGCTCGCCCGTGCTCACCGTGTCCGAGGCGTCGTCGTACAGCACGGGCTTGAGCACCACGAAGAGCGAATCGTCGTAGACCTCCATCTTCGGCCGCTGGTGCGCGGTCAGCGCGTCCTCCACCGCCAGCGGGTGCAGCCCGAACTCCTGGCTGACGTGCTCGAATTCCTTCTCCGTGGGCTCGTACATGCCCACCCAGAGGAAGGCGTCGCCGGTGGCCCGCGCCTCGTCGAGGGCATCGGAGAAGTCGTCGGGCGCCTCGGAGCGGCGGCCTTCGCGGTACATGGCGCAGTCCACAATCACTCGCGCATTGTTCCCTGCCCGGGCCCCGACCGCACGCCGACGTCACCGCATACCCTTCTGCCATGGCCACGCTGATCCTCGTACGACACGGGCGGTCCACCGCCAACACCGCAGGGCTGCTCGCCGGATGGACCCCGGGGGTGACCCTCGACGAGCACGGAGCCGCACAGGCCGCCGCGCTGCCCGAGCGGCTCGCCGCCGTGCCCCTCGCCGCCGCCGTCACCAGCCCCCTGGAGCGGTGCGCCGAGACCCTGGCCCCGCTGCTCGCGGCCCGCCCCGGTCTCGCGCTGCACACCGACGAGCGGATCGGCGAGTGCCACTACGGCGACTGGTCGGGCCGCAAACTCTCCGAACTGTCCGAAGAACCGCTGATGCGCATCGTCCAGCAGCACCCCTCGGCCGCCGCCTTCCCCGGCGGCGAGTCCATGCGGGCCATGCAGGCCCGCGCCGTGGACGCCGTCCGCGACTGGAACGCGCGGATCGAGGAGGAGCACGGCACGGACGCCGTGTTCCTGATGTGCTCGCACGGCGACATCATCAAGTCCCTCGTCGCGGACGCCCTCGGCATGCACCTGGACCTCTTCCAGCGGATCCACGTCGACCCCTGCTCCGTCACCGCCATCCGCTACACACCGACCCGCCCCTTCCTCCTCCGGCTCGGCGACACCGGGGACTTCGCCTCCTTCGCACCCCGCGAAAGCGCCTCCCCGGACGCGGCGACGGCCCAGGACGCCGCGGAAGCGGGCGGCGAGGCCGTCGTGGGCGGTGGTGCGGGCGCGGTGTGATCGAACGGCGCAGTAGGGTGGACGGGCCAACCCATGGGCGCAGCCCTGCCCCTGCTGCCGACGCTTTGGAGACTGGACGTGCCCCGTCAGGTGTTCCTCTACGACCCACCGGACCGTTTCGTGGCCGGCACGGTCGGCCTGCCTGGACGCCGTACGTTCTTCCTGCAGGCCTCCACCGGCCCCCGCGTCACCTCCGTCTCCCTGGAGAAGACCCAGGTGGCGGCGCTCGCGGAGCGGATGGAAGAACTGCTGGACGAGGTCGTACGGCGCACCGGGGGCAACGCCCCCGTCCCGGCCGTGGCCCCCGCCGAGGCGACCGACACCGCACCCCTGGACGTCCCCGTCGAGGAGGAGTTCCGCGTCGGCACCATGGCTCTGGCCTGGGACGGCGAGGACCAGCGCATGATCGTCGAGGCGCAGGCCCTGGTGGAGCTCGACGCCGACTCGGAGGAGGACCTCGCCGAGGCGGAGGAGCGGCTGCTCCAGGACGAGGAGAACGGGCCGCCGATGCTGCGCGTCCGCCTCACCGGCGCCCAGGCCCGGGCCTTCACCAAGCGGGCCCTGGACGTGGTCAACGCGGGCCGGCCGCCCTGCCCGCTGTGCAGCCTCCCGCTGGACCCCGAAGGGCACGTCTGCCCGCGCCAGAACGGCTACCGGCGCCAGGCGTGAACGCCACGGGGGGAACGGCGGAACTGGAAGCACTGCTGGCCCACGGGGAACTCACCGTCGTCGGCCGGATCCGGGAGGCGTCCAACGCCGTCCTGCTGTGCAGGGTCACGCACGGGGGCGTGAGCACCGACTGCGTGTACAAACCGGTCAAGGGCGAGAGCCCGCTGTGGGACTTCCCCGACGGGAACCTCGCCCAGCGCGAGGTCGCCGCGTACCTGGTCTCCGAGGCCACCGGCTGGGGGCTGGTGCCCCCGACCGTGCTGCGCGACGGACCGTACGGCGAGGGCATGGTCCAGCAGTGGATCGAGACGGGGGAGTCCCCGGAGGCGGAACTGCTCGCGCTCGTGGACGGTGAGGAGGCGGGGGAGGGCTGGAAGCCCGTCGCCTTCGCCGAGGTCGGCGAGGGCCGCACCGCGCTCCTCGTGCACGCCGACGACGAACGGCTGCGCCGGATGTCCGTCCTCGACGTGGTGATCAACAACGGCGACCGCAAGGGCGGCCACCTGCTGCCCGCCCCCGACGGACGGCTCTACGGCATCGACCACGGAGTGACCTTCCACACCGAGGACAAACTGCGCACCCTGCTGTGGGGCTGGGCGGGGGAGCCGCTGACGGAGGAAGCGGGGTCCGTGCTGACCGCCCTGGAGGCCGGCCTGGCCGCCGGGCAGCCGCTGGCCACCCGACTGGCCGAACTGGTCACCACCGCCGAGCTGGCCGCCGTACGGGCCCGCGTGGCCCTGCTGCTGCGCACCGGGAGGCATCCGCAGCCTTCGGGGCAGTGGCCGGCGATCCCGTGGCCGCCCGTCTGACCGGGCCGGGGGCCGTACGGACCCGCACGCATAGAACCGGCCATGGCGCAAGAGTGCCGATCAAGACAACAGTGCAGGTCCGGTTAGTTTTCGGAACACCCGTCCGGTTAGTCTCGAGACATGCATGCCTGGCCCGCTTCTGAGGTCCCCGCCCTGCCTGGCAAGGGCCGCGACCTCCAGATCCACGACACCGCGACCCAAGGGACGATCACCCTCGCCCCCGGTCCCGTCGCCCGTATCTACGTCTGCGGGATCACCCCGTACGACGCGACGCACATCGGTCACGCGGCGACCTACAACGCGTTCGACCTCGTGCAGCGCGTGTGGCTCGACACCAAGCGGCAGGTCATCTACGTCCAGAACGTCACGGATGTCGACGATCCACTGCTGGAGCGGGCCCTGCGCGACAACCAGGACTGGACCGAGCTCGCCGAACGCGAGACCGCTCTCTTCCGCGAGGACATGACCGCCCTGCGGATGCTGCCCCCGCAGCACTACATCGGCGCCGTCGAGGCCATACCCGGCATCGTGCCGCTGGTCGAGCGGCTGCGGGACGCGGGCGCCGCCTACGAGCTGGACGGCGACGTCTACTTCTCGGTGGAGTCCGACCCGAACTTCGGCAAGGTGTCCAACCTGGACGCCGAGGCGATGCGGCTGCTGTCGGCCGAGCGGGGCGGCGACCCGGACCGGGCGGGCAAGAAGAACCCGCTCGACCCGATGCTGTGGATGGCGGCCCGCCCGGGCGAGCCGAGCTGGGACGGCGGCTCGCTGGGCCGCGGCCGGCCCGGCTGGCACATCGAATGCGTGGCCATCGCCCTGGACCACCTGGGAATGACCTTCGACATCCAGGGCGGCGGCTCCGACCTGGCCTTCCCGCACCACGAGATGGGCGCCTCGCACGCGCAGGTCCTGACGGGCGAGTTCCCGATGGCCAAGGCGTACGTACACGCCGGGATGGTCGCGCTGCACGGCGAGAAGATGTCGAAGTCCAAGGGCAACCTGGTCTTCGTATCGGCCCTGCGGCGGGCCGGAGTGGACCCGGCGGCGATCCGCCTGGCCCTGCTCTCGCACCACTACCGCGCGGACTGGGAGTGGACCGACGCGGTCCTCGCGGAGGCGGTGGCCCGCCTGGAGCGCTGGCGCGCGGCCGTCTCCCGCCCCGACGGCATCCCGGCGGACGACCTGGTCGAGGAGGTCCGCGAGGCCCTCTCCAACGACCTGGACGCGCCTGCTGCTCTCGCGGCGGTGGACCGCTGGGTGGAGCGTCAGCTCGTCTCCGACGGCGACGACGAGTCGGCGCCGGGCCTCGTGTCCCGCACCGTCGACGCCCTGCTGGGCGTGGCCCTGTAAGCAACCTGCGGCGCCGTGGCCGGGGGCTCCGCCCCCGGACCCCCGCTCCTCAAACGCCGGCGAGGCTGGATTTCGCCGGATGCGCCCGGAGGGGCTGGACGTGGCCCGTAGGGCAACTCCAGCCCCTCCGGCGTTTGAGGAGCGGGGTCCGGGGCGGAGCCCCGGGAAACGGCGAAAGGGCGGGGCGGGGAGAAATCCCCCGGCCCCGCCCCCACCACCGGGCTACGCCTCCGGAGGCGTCTCGCCCTCGTCCGGGGAGGCCGCCGGAGGGGCCGGGGGCTCGTCCCCCGACGGCTCCGGCCCCGGCCCCGGATCCGGCTTCCGCTTCGGCGGCCGGGTCAGCCCACCGGAGGTGTCCCGCAGGTACGAGCCGTCACCCGGCTCCGCGCCGGCGGACGGATCACGCCGCCGCAGGTACCGCTCGAACTCCCGGGCAATGGCATCGCCCGAAGCCTCCGGCAGGTCCGCCGTGTCCCGCGCCTCCTCCAGCGTCTGGACGTACTCCGCCACCTCGCTGTCCTCGGCCGCCAGTTGGTCCACGCCCAGCTGCCACGCCCGCGCGTCCTCGGGGAGTTCGCCCAGCGGGATCCGGATGTCGATCAGATCCTCCAGCCGGTTGAGCAGCGCGAGGGTCGCCTTCGGGTTCGGCGGCTGGGACACGTAGTGCGGCACCGCCGCCCACAGGGACACCGCCGGCACCCCGGCATGGGTGCAGGCCTCCTGGAGGATGCCCACGATCCCGGTCGGGCCCTCGTACTTGGTCTCCTCCAGGTCCATCGTCCGCGCCAGGTCCGCGTCCGAGGTCACCCCGCTGACCGGCACCGGGCGGGTGTGCGGGGTGTCGCCCAGCAGCGCCCCCAGGATGACGACCATCTCCACGCCGAGCTCGTGGGCGAAGCCCAGGATCTCGTTGCAGAACGAACGCCACCGCATGGACGGTTCGATGCCCCGCACCAGCACCAGGTCGCGCGGTTTGGTCCCGCCGATCCGGACCACCGACAACCGGGTCGTCGGCCACGTGATCTTCCGTACCCCGTTGTCCAGCCACACCGTCGGCCGGTTGACCTGGAAGTCGTAGTAGTCCTCGGCGTCCAGAGCCGCGAAGACCTCGCCCTTCCACTCCCGGTCCAGGTGTGCGACCGCACCGGAGGCCGCGTCACCCGCGTCGTTCCAGCCCTCGAACGCGGCCACCATGACCGGGTCGATCAGCTCGGGCACGCCCTCAAGCTCGATCACCCAGGTCTCCTTCCGAAGTTCCCTTGTGTACGTGGGTCAGCCTAAGCCTTGATGAGGCACCGGCCACAGCCCACGACAGAGGGGCGGTTCCCCCTGGAACCGCCCCTCTGCCCGTTCACGCCACCGCTTATGCCTTGCGCGCCAGCATCTCCTCGACCCGGCCGCGCACTTCGGCGCTGTCCAGACCGCGGACCGTCACCGTCGTACGGCGCCGCAGCACGTCGTCGGCCGTCTCGGCCCACTCGTTGTCGCGGGCGTAGGCGACCTGCGCCCAGATCTCCGGACCGTCCGGGTGGATCCGCTCGGCCAGCGCCGGGTCCTCGTTCGCGAGCCGCGCGATGTCGAAGGCCAGCGAGCCGTAGTGCGAGGCCAGGTGCCGCGCGGTCAGCGGGTCCATCCGGGAGCCCGGCTCGCGGTCCACGAGCAGCCGGTGCGCCACCGCGTTCGGGTTCGCGACACCGGGCAGCGCGATCCGGCGCACGAGTGACTTCACCGGCTCCATGTCCTCGGTCAGCGGGCTGCCCGGAAGCTTGGCCAGCTTGTCCATGACCACGCGGCCGATGTGCCGGTACGTGGTCCACTTGCCGCCGGCCACCGACAGCATGCCGCCCGCGCCCTCGGAGACGACCGTCTCGCGCTTGGCCTTCTCCACCCCGCCCGGGCCGCCGGGCAGCACGCGCAGGCCCGCGAAGGCGTACGTCATCAGCGAGCGGTCCAGATCGGCGTCCTTCACCGAGAAGGCCGCCTCGTCCAGGATCTGCTGGATGTCGCCCTCGGTGGCCCGCACGTCCGCCGGGTCGCCCTCGTACACCTCGTCGGTGGTGCCCAGCAGGAGCTGGTCCTCCCAGGGCAGGGCGAAGGTGATGCGGTACTTGTCGATCGGGGTGGCCATGGCGGCCTTCCACGGCGACTTGCGCTTCATCACGATGTGCGCGCCCTTGGAGAGGCGGATCGACGGCATGGAGTGCTTGTCCTCCATGCGCCGCAGGTGGTCCACCCACGGGCCGGTGGCGTTGAGCACCACGCGGGCGTCCACACCGAACTCGGTTCCGTCCAGGCGGTCCTTGAGCTCGGCGCCCGAGACCCGGCCGCGCGTCATGCGCAGCCCGGTGACCTCGGCGTGGTTCAGGACGACCGCGCCCGACTCGACGGCCGCGCGGACCGTCATGACGGCGACGCGCGAGTCGTTCATCTGGTGGTCGTAGTAGACGGCGACGGCCTTGAGGCCGTCCGTCTTCAGACCCGGGTTGTCGGCGGCGGCACGGGCCGGGGAAATGATCTTGCCCATGCCGTCGCCGAAGGCGGAGAGCGCCGAGTACGCGAACACGCCCGCGCCCAGCTTCGCCGCGCCCACCGGACCGCCCTTGTACACGGGGAGGTAGAAGGTGAGCGGGTTGACCAGGTGCGGGGCCACGTCCTTGGCCAGCACCCGGCGCTCGTGGTGGTTCTCGGCGACCAGCTTGACCGAACCGGTCTGCAGGTAGCGCAGGCCGCCGTGGACGAGCTTGGAGGAGGCCGAGGAGGTGGCGCCGGCGAAGTCGCCGGCGTCCACCATGGCGACCCGCAGACCCGACTGCGCGGCGTGCCAGGCCACCGAGGTGCCCAGGATGCCACCGCCGATGACCAGCAGGTCGTACGTGGCCTTCGCCAGCTGCTCACGGGTCTCGGCGCGGCTCGCGTTCGAGCCGGCGGTCGGGTGCGTACCCAGGGTGGGAACGCTCTGCAGGGTGCTCATATCCGTTGACTCCTACTTGCTCGTCGAATTGCGCCGGCCGTGCGGTCAGCTGGCGTCTTCGTCGTCGACCCAGCCCATGGAGCGCTCCACGGCCTTGAGCCAGCTCTTGTACTCGCGCTCCCGCTGCTCGGCGGGCATCCGCGGGGTCCACTCCGCCGCACGGCGCCAGTTGGCGCGCAGGGCGTCGGTGTCGGGCCAGAAGCCGACGGCCAGGCCGGCGGCGTAGGCGGCGCCGAGGCAGGTGGTCTCGGCGACCATCGGGCGCACGACGGGGGCGTCCACGAAGTCGGAGAGCGTCTGCATCAGCAGGTTGTTGGAGGTCATGCCGCCGTCGACCTTGAGGGCCGCGAGCTCGACGCCCGAGTCCTTGGTCATGGCGTCGGTGATCTCGCGCGTCTGCCAGGCGGTGGCCTCCAGGACGGCACGGGCGATGTGCGCCTTGGTGACGTACCGGGTGAGGCCGGCGATCACACCGCGGGCGTCGGAGCGCCAGTACGGGGCGAACAGGCCGGAGAAGGCGGGCACGAAGTAGGCGCCGCCGTTGTCCTCGACGGAGGAGGCCAGGGTCTCGATCTCGGCCGCCGTCTTGATCATGCCCATCTGGTCGCGCATCCACTGGACGAGCGAGCCGGTGACGGCGATGGAGCCCTCCAGCGCGTAGACCGGCTTCTGGTCGCCGATCTGGTAGCCGACGGTGGTCAGCAGGCCGCTGTAGGAGTTGATGATCTTGTCGCCGGTGTTCATCAGCATGAACGTGCCGGTGCCGTACGTGGACTTCGCCTCGCCCTCGGCGAAACAGGTCTGGCCGAACAGCGCGGCCTGCTGGTCGCCGAGCGCCGAGGCGACCGGGACGCCCGCGAGGACGCCCTCCTTGACGTGACCGTAGACCTCGGCGGAGGACTTGATCTCCGGGAGGACGTTCAGCGGCACGTCCATGGACTCGGCGATCTTCTCGTCCCAGGCCAGGGTGTGCAGGTTCATCAGCATGGTGCGCGAGGCGTTGGTGACGTCGGTGACGTGCACACCTCCCTGGGCGCCGCCGGTGAGGTTCCAGATGACCCAGGAGTCCATGGTCCCGAAGAGGATGTCCCCGGCCGCGGCGCGCTCGCGCAGGCCCTCGACGTTGTCGAGCAGCCAGCGCACCTTGGGTCCGGCGAAGTAGCTCGCCAACGGCAGGCCGGTCTCGCGGCGGAAGCGGTCCTGGCCGACGTTGCGGCCGAGCTCCTTGCACAGGGCGTCGGTGCGGGTGTCCTGCCAGACCAGCGCGTTGTGGACCGGCTCGCCGGTGTGGCGGTCCCACAGCAGGGTGGTCTCGCGCTGGTTGGTGATGCCGACGGCCTTGACGTCGGCGGAGGTGAAGCCCGGAAGGCCTTGGGCGGCCTTGGCCATGGCCCCGGCGACGACCTCCTGGACGTTGGTCCAGATCTCGGCGGCGTCGTGCTCCACCCAGCCCGGCTTCGGGAAGATCTGCTCGTGCTCCTTCTGGTCGACGGCGACGATGCGCCCGTCACGGTCGAAGACGATGCAGCGGGAGGAGGTGGTGCCCTGGTCGATCGCGGCGATGAAGGGGCCGGTGCTGCTGGTCATGGTGGCTGCTCCTGGCAGGTGTCGAAGTAGGCGGAATCAGAATGGCGGTGCGGAAGGTGCCGTGGTGCCGATTGCTGATCAGGCGAACGCGATGGTGTACAGACCGCCGGCGAGCGCGGCGCCCGCGAGGGGGCCGAGGACCGGGATCCAGGAGTAGCTCCAGTCCGAGCCGCCCTTGTTGGGCAGCGGCAGCAGGGAGTGGACGATGCGCGGGCCGAGGTCGCGGACCGGGTTGATGGCGTAGCCGGTCGGGCCGCCGAGCGAGAGGCCGATGCCGACCACCACGAACGAGGTGATCAGGACGCCGATGACGCCGAGGCCCTTGCCGTCGTCCTGCAGGCCCTGGGTGAGGATGGCCAGGACCAGGACGGCGGTGCCGATGATCTCGGTCGTCAGGTTCTGGACGACGTTGCGGATCTCGGGGCCCGTGGAGAAGATGCCGAGCACCGGACCGGCCACGTCGTGCGGGTGCGGGTCCTCGGGGCCGAGCTTGGCGTCGCGGATGTGCTCCGGGTCGGCAAGGTGCGCCTGGAACTGGCCGTAGTAGGCGAGCCACATCAGGACCGAGCCGATCATGGCGCCGAGCAGCTGGCCGGCGAAGTAGACCGGCACGTCGCCCCAGGCGCCGTCCTTGATCGCGATGCCGACGGTGACCGCCGGGTTGAGGTGCGCGCCGGACAGCGGCGCGGAGACGTAGGCGGCGATCAGGACGGCGAAGCCCCAGCCGAAGGTGATCGCGAGCCAGCCCGCGCCCCGAGCCTTGGAGCTCTTGAGCGTCAGGGCGGCGCACACGCCACCGCCGAGGAGGGTGAGCAGGGCGGTACCGATGGTCTCGCCGATGAAGATGTCGGAGCTGGACACCCGCGACTCCTTTGTCGTTCAGGGGTGGTGGCCGCCGGGTCCCTCCGGCGGTCCACGCACTCGGTGAGTGCTGCACCGGTCCTTGGCCTTGCCACACCCTAACGCGTATTGCCGGTAGGTGTTCGGCAATGCCGACCGATGAACGGCAGTTTTCCGCCCAGGTGAAGCGGGCGTCAAGGGTTGACCAGGCCAATGAGCCGGATTGTTACCGGTCGGTGTGATCGAACAAATCGCGCCAATAACTGATCATCAAACGCCAAAAACCACCCAAATGCCACTTTGGCGTGGCGCTTGGGTGGTCAGGCAGAGGGATGGGCGTCAGGCCAAGGTCAGAACCGGCCCGCACCGAGATCGCGCGAAACCGCCCGCGCGCAGTCCCGTACGGATGCCACCAGGGACGCCCGCGGCTCCCCGGACTCCCCGCACACCCGCTCCACGGCGCCCGCGACGGCCACCGCGCCGACCGGCATCCTGCGCCGGTCGTGGATGGGCGCCGCGATCGAGGCGATCCCGTCCCAGGTCTCCTCGACGTCGTCCGCCCAGCCCCGGGCCCGGATCAGAGCCAGTACCTCCTCGAAGGCGGCGCCGTCGGTGACCGTACGGGGGGTGAACGCCTCCCGCTCCACCTCCAGGACCTGCGTGTGCGCCACCGGGTCGTACGCGGACAGCACCTTGCCCAGGGCCGTGGAGTGCAGCGGCTGCATGGCGCCCACCTCCAGCACCTGACGGCTGTCGTCGGGCCGGAACACGTGGTGCATGATCAGCACCCCGCTCTTGTGCAGCACCCCCACGTACACGCTCTCCCCGCTCGCGCGGGCCAGATCGTCCGTCCACACCAGGGCGCGCGCCCGCAGCTCGTGGACGTCCAGATAGCTGTTGCCCAGGCGCAGCAGCTCCGCGCCGAGCTGGTAGCGGCCCGACGCCGGGTCCTGCTCCACGAAACCCTCGGCCTGCAGCGTGCGCAGGATCCCGTGCGCCGTGCCCTTGGCCAGGCCCAGCGAGGAAGCCACGTCCGAGAGCCCCAGCCGGCGCTCGCCGCCCGCCAGGAGCCGCAGCATCGCAGCGGCTCGTTCGAGCGACTGGATGTTCCGTGCCATCGCGCAGCCTCCTGCTGACGTAGTTCGACAATGCTGAACAGTATCGGTCGATGCCGACTTCGTGCATGACGAGGGGGAGCTCCGCGGGCGAGTCGTCCAGGACACCCCCGGCCGAAAGCCGCCATCCCCCGGGCACAGAATGCAGTCCGCCACGTGGGACGCCCTCACCGGGGCCGGTTGTGCACCGTTACCCTGGCCGCGTGCACCCTTGACACAGAGGGGGTGCAAAGCCGACAGCCGTCGCATCCCAGGGAGCTCAACCATGGCCTCGTTGCCGAACCCGCCCGCAGACACCCAGACCCGGGCCGACGCCCTCCGCCAGGCACTGGCGACCCGCGTGGTCGTCGCCGACGGAGCCATGGGAACCATGCTCCAGGCCCAGGACCCCACCCTGGACGACTTCGAACAGCTCGAAGGCTGCAACGAGGTCCTCAACGTCACCCGCCCCGACATCGTGGCCAACGTGCACCGCGAGTACTTCGAAGCCGGCGTCGACTGCGTCGAGACCAACACCTTCGGCACGAACTACGCCGCCCTCGCCGAGTACGACATCGCCGACCGCAACCACGAGCTGTCCGTCGCCGGCGCCCGGATCGCCCGCGAGATCGCCGACGAGTTCACCGCCTCCACCGGGCAGCAGCGCTGGGTCCTCGGCTCGATGGGCCCCGGCACCAAGCTGCCCACCCTGGGCCACATCGACTACGGAACCATCCGCGACGCCTACCAGATCAACGCCGAGGGCCTGATCACCGGCGGCGCCGACGCGCTCCTCGTGGAGACCACCCAGGACCTGCTGCAGACCAAGTCCTCCATCGTCGGCGCCCGCCGCGCCATGGAGGCCCTCGGCGTGAGCGTCCCGCTGATCTGCTCCGTGACCGTCGAAACCACCGGCACGATGCTGCTGGGCTCGGAGATCGGCGCCGCGCTGACCGCGCTGGAGCCCCTGGGCATCGACATGATCGGCCTGAACTGCGCCACCGGCCCCGCCGAGATGAGCGAGCACCTGCGCTACCTCGCGCGCAACTCCCGCATCCCCCTCTCCTGCATGCCCAACGCGGGCCTGCCGGTCCTCGGCAAGAACGGCGCCCACTACCCGCTGTCCGCGAGCGAGCTCGCCGACGCCCAGGAGACCTTCGTCCGCGAGTACGGCCTCTCCCTGGTCGGCGGCTGCTGCGGCACCACCCCCGAACACCTGCGCCAGGTCGTGGAGCGGGTCCGCGGGCTGAACCCGGCCGCCCGCGACCCGCGCCCCGAACCCGGCGCGTCCTCGCTCTACCAGACCGTCCCCTTCCGCCAGGACATCTCGTACATGGCGATCGGCGAGCGCACCAACGCGAACGGCTCGAAGAAGTTCCGCGAGGCCATGCTCGAAGCCCGCTGGGACGACTGCGTGGAGATGGTCCGCGACCAGATCCGCGAAGGCGCGCACATGCTCGACCTGTGCGTGGACTACGTCGGCCGCGACGGCGTCGCCGACATGCAGGAGCTCGCCGGACGCTTCGCGACCGCCTCCACCCTGCCCATCGTCCTGGACTCCACCGAGGTCCCCGTCCTGCGGGCCGGCCTGGAGAAGCTCGGCGGCCGCGCCGTCATCAACTCGGTGAACTACGAAGACGGCGACGGCCCCGAGTCCCGCTTCGCGAAGGTCACCCGCCTCGCCCAGGAGCACGGCGCCGCGCTCATCGCCCTGACCATCGACGAAGAGGGCCAGGCCCGCACCGTCGAACACAAGGTCGCCATCGCCGAGCGCCTCATCGACGACCTCACCGGGAACTGGGGCATCCTCGAGTCGGACATCCTCATCGACACCCTGACCTTCACCATCTGCACCGGCCAGGAAGAGTCCCGCAAGGACGGCATCGCCACGATCGAGTCGATCCGCGAGCTCAAGCGCCGCCACCCCGACGTCCAGACGACGCTCGGCCTCTCGAACATCTCCTTCGGCCTCAACCCCGCCGCCCGCGTCCTGCTGAACTCCGTCTTCCTCGACGAGTGCGTCAAGGCCGGCCTGGACTCCGCGATCGTCCACGCGTCCAAGATCCTGCCGATCGCACGGTTCGACGACGAGCAGGTCACCACCGCCCTCGACCTGATCTACGACCGGCGCGCCGAGGGCTACGACCCGCTGCAGAAGCTGATGGCCCTCTTCGAGGGAGTCAACACCAAGTCGATGAAGGCCGGCCGCGCCGAGGAACTCCTCGCCCTGCCCCTGGACGAGCGCCTCCAGCGCCGCATCATCGACGGCGAGAAGAACGGCCTGGACGCCGACCTCGACGAAGCCCTCCAGACCCGCCCGGCCCTCGACATCGTCAACGACACCCTCCTGGAGGGCATGAAGGTCGTCGGCGAACTCTTCGGCTCCGGCCAGATGCAGCTCCCCTTCGTGCTCCAGTCCGCCGAGGTCATGAAGACCGCGGTGGCCCACCTGGAACCGCACATGGAGAAGAGCGACGACGAAGGCAAGGGCACCATCGTCCTGGCCACCGTCCGCGGCGACGTCCACGACATCGGCAAGAACCTCGTCGACATCATCCTCACCAACAACGGCTACAACGTCGTCAACATCGGCATCAAGCAGCCGGTCTCCGCGATCCTCGAAGCCGCCCAGGAACACAAGGCCGACGTCATCGGCATGTCAGGCCTGCTGGTGAAGTCGACCGTCATCATGAAGGAGAACCTGGAGGAGCTGAACCAGCGCAAGCTGGCAGCCGACTACCCGGTCATCCTCGGCGGCGCCGCCCTCACCCGCGCCTACGTCGAACAGGACCTCCACGAGATCTACGAGGGCGAGGTCCGCTACGCCCGCGACGCCTTCGAGGGCCTGCGCCTCATGGACGCCCTCATCGCCGTCAAGCGCGGAGTCCCCGGCGCCTCCCTCCCCGAACTCAAGCAGCGCCGCGTCGCCAAGCGCACGGGAACATCAGCGGGCCCCCTCATCGAGGAGACCGAAGAGCCCGGCGGCCGCTCCGACACCTCCACCGACAACCCCGTGCCCACCCCGCCGTTCTGGGGCACCCGCGTCGTCAAGGGCATCCCGCTCAAGGACTACGCCTCCTGGCTCGACGAAGGCGCCCTCTTCAAGGGCCAGTGGGGCCTCAAGCAGGCCCGCGCCGGCGGAGCCACCTACGAGGAACTCGTCGAGAGCGAAGGCCGCCCCCGCCTGCGCGGCCTCCTCGACAAGCTGCACACCGAGAACCTCCTCGAAGCCGCCGTCGTCTACGGCTACTTCCCCTGCGTCTCCAAGGGCGAGGACCTGATCATCCTCGACGACTCCGGCAACGAGCGGACCCGCTTCACCTTCCCCCGCCAGCGCCGCGGCCGCCGCCTGTGCCTCGCCGACTTCTTCCGCCCCGAAGAATCCGGCGAAACCGACGTCGTCGGCCTCCAGGTCGTCACCGTCGGCTCCAGGATCGGCGAAGCCACCGCCAAGCTGTTCGAGTCCGACTCCTACCGCGACTACCTCGAGCTCCACGGCCTCTCCGTCCAGCTCGCCGAGGCCATGGCCGAGTACTGGCACGCCCGCGTCCGCGCCGAGCTCGGCTTCGGCGGCGAGGACCCCGCCAAGGTCGAGGACATGTTCGACCTGAAGTACCGCGGCGCCCGCTTCTCCCTCGGCTACGGCGCCTGCCCCGACCTCGAGGACCGCGCCAAGATCGCCGACCTCCTCCAGCCGGAGCGCATCGGCGTCCACCTCTCCGAGGAGTTCCAGCTCCACCCCGAGCAGTCCACCGACGCCATCGTCATCCACCACCCCGAAGCCAAGTACTTCAACGCACGCTGAGACGTACTTCAACGCACGCTGACACGTAATTCAACGCACGCCGCCACGGACCGGCGTACACTAGTCGGTCCCATACAGGCCGGTCACCTGTTCCCCCGGGCACGCCCCCGGAGGTGAGGTGACCGGCCTTCTCGTCCCCAACGGACCCCCGGAAAGGTGCGCGCATGACGAGCACAGTCCCCGCCCCCGTCGCCCGTACGGCCGACGGACACGCCCTGCAGGCGGTGCTGCTCGACATGGACGGCACCCTCGTCGACACCGAAGGCTTCTGGTGGGAGATCGAAGTCGGCGTCTTCGGCGAACTCGGCCACCGCCTCGACGAATCCTGGCGGGACATCGTCGTCGGCGGCCCCATGACCCGCAGCGCCGGCTTCCTCATCGAATCCACCGGCGCCGACATCGGCCTCGCCGAGCTCACCGTCCTCCTCAACGAGCGCTTCGAAGCCCGCATCGCCGACCGCGTCCCCCTCATGCCCGGCGCCGAACGCCTCCTGAGCGAACTGGCCCGGCACAACGTCCCCACCGCCCTGGTCTCCGCCTCCCACCGGCGCGTCATCGACCAGGTCCTGCTCACCCTCGGCCGCGACCGCTTCACCATGACCGTCGCCGGCGACGAGGTCACGCGCACCAAGCCCCACCCCGACCCCTACCTCCTCGCCGCCCACACCCTCGGCGCCCACCCCTCCCGCTGCGCCGTCATCGAGGACACCGCCACCGGCGTCGCCGCCGCCGAAGCCGCCGGATGCAGGGTCGTCGCCATCCCCTCCGTAGGCCTGATCGCACCCGCCCCGGGCCGCACCATCGTCGGCTCCCTCGAAGACGTCGACCTGCCCTTCCTGCGCTCCCTCATCACTCCGCTGAACTGACCGCGCACGCTCCGTACCGGACGATCCGCCCCAGGACCAAGGTCCCGCGGGCGGATCTCCCGCGCACTTCCCCGAGGGCCGAAATTCCATCCCTACCGGGGGAGTTGTCCCGGGTGACCTTTGTCACCCGCAAAGCCCCCTTCGCACCACTGCGCGCCCTCCCGCACCACCCCTTGTGTCCCCATTGATCAGCACCTGACCGACTCTGCGCCCCACCCCGCGCACACCCCCCGGTCAACTCCCGCAACGGAGCGACAACACCCCCGCTCCACACCGTTCAAGCCACCCCTCCACAGGCCACTAATGTCGATCCGGGCACTGCGCCGCACCTCAGCCGTCCCGGACACACACCCCTGTTCCGGAACCGCGTGGACCGATCGTCACACCACCGGCCCGATCGTTCCGCCCAGAACGGGCGACCGTCGCGATGCCCTCCACGCCAGCTTTGAACAAGTGCCGGGTCGAGGGAGTACTTCCAGCATGAACCGCAAGACCATGGCGCTGACGGCAGCCGCCGGACTGCTCACCCCCGCGCTGACCGCCTGCGGCAGCACCAGCGGCGCAGGAGCGGGATCCGGAGCGATCGTCGTCGGAACCACCGACCGGTTCGAGGCAGCCGAATACGCCCCCGCCCCGCTCGACCCCGCCTACGCCTACGACGCCGGCACCTGGAACATCCTCCGCCAGACCGTCCAGACCCTGATGCACACCCCGCGCGGCGGCGGCCGGCCCGTCCCCGAAGCAGCCACCGACTGCCGCTTCACCGACACCGGCAACGAGAGCTACCGCTGCATCCTGCGCCCCGGCCTCACCTTCGCCGACGGCAGCCCCCTCACCGCGCAGGACGTCAAGTTCTCCATCGAACGCGTCCTCGCCATCAAGGACGAGAACGGCCCCTCCTCGCTGCTCTCCACCATCGACACCGTCGAAACCAAGGGCGCCGACACCGTCGTCTTCCACCTGAAGACCGCCGACGCCACCTTCCCGTACAAACTCTCCACCCCCGCCGCCGGCATCATCAGCTCCAAGAAGTACGACGCCAAGAAGCTCCGCGCGGGCTTCGACATCGACGGCTCCGGCCCCTACACCATGAAGGCCGAAGTCAAGGGCAACCGCCTCGTCCGCGCCGTCTTCAGCAAGAACCCCAACTACCGCGGTGATCTGAAACTCCAGAACGACAAGGCCGAACTGCGCGCCTTCGACGACTCCGACACCATGGGCAAAGCCCTGGAACGCGGCACCGTCCACATGGTCTCCCGCACCCTGTCGCCCGCCCAGATCACCGAACTCTCCGCCAATCCCCCCAAGGGCATCAAGCTCGTCCCCATGCCCGGCCTGGAGATCCGCTACCTCGGCTTCAACACCGAGGCCCCCGGAGTCAAGGACAAGGCCGTACGCCAGGCCCTCGCCGCCGCCGTCGACCGCAACGCCCTCATCGCCAAGGTCTACGGCAAGTCCGCGCAGCCCCTGTACTCCCTGGTCCCCACCACCCTGAGCGGCCACGTCAACTCCTTCTTCAACAAGTACGGCGAAGCCAACACCGCCAAGGCCGCCGACCTGCTGAAGACCGCCGGGATCAAAACCCCGGTCAAGCTGACCCTCAACTACACCAACGACCACTACGGCGACGGCACCGCGGCCGAGTTCGAAGCCCTCAAGACCCAGCTGAACTCCACCCAGCTCTTCGACATCACCGTCCAGGGCACCGACTGGGCCGACTTCAGGCCCGCACAGAAGAAGGGCGACTACGCCGCCTACGGGCTCGGCTGGTTCCCCGACTACCCCGACGCCGACAACTTCCTCGCCCCCTTCCTGGAGCAGGACAACTTCCTGGGCACGCCGTACGCCAACACCACGGTGCGCACCAAGCTCATCCCCGAATCGCGCCGCGCCGTCGACCGCGGCGTCGCCGGTCCCGCGATCGCGGAGATGCAGGACATCGTCGCCGAGGACGTACCCGTCCTGCCCCTGTGGCAGGGCAAGCAGTACGTCGCCGCACGCGACGGGATCACCGGAGTGGAGTGGTCGGTCAACGCCATCTCCGACCTCCAGCTGTGGGAACTCGGCCGCGGCGTCAGCGGCTGACGCCCCGGCACCAGGCCCCTGCACCAGGCCCCTGCACCAGGCCCCGGCCTCACCCCGCCCGTGACCCCACCACGGGCCGCAACACGAGCCAGACAGAACCAGACGAGCCCAGTGAGACTGAGAAGGACGTTCACGTGAAGACACGCAACCAGTGGTTGGCCGCCCCGCTCGGAGCGGCCACCGCCGCCGCACTGCTGAGCGGTTGCGGTGCGACGGACGGCTCCAGCGCCGGCAGCGGCAAGGGCGTCGTCATGGGCATATCCGACAAGGTGAAGGCCACCGACCCCGCCTCGGGCTACGACCCCGGCTCCTGGCTGCTCTTCAACAACGTCTTCCAGTCCCTGCTCAGCTTCCCCAAGGGCGGCACCACCCCCGAACCCGACGCCGCACAGGCCTGCGCGTTCGAGGGCAGCGAGAGCAAGACCTACGTGTGCACCCTGCGCGGCGGCCTGAAGTTCAGCAACGGCAACAGCCTCACCTCCAAGGACGTCAAGTACTCCTTCGAGCGCACGCTCAAGATCAACGACGAGAACGGCCCCGCCGTCATGCTCGCGTCGATCGGCAGCATCGACACCCCCGACGACAAGACCGTGGTCTTCCGCCTCAAGACCCCCGACGCGACCTTCCCCAGCAAGATCGCATCCGGCGCCGGCTCCATCGTCGACCACACCGAGTACCCCGCGGACAAACTCCGCACCGACGGCAAGGCCTTCGGCTCCGGCGTCTACAAGCTGGACTCGATCAACGACAAGAGCGCCGCCTTCTCCGTCAACGACAGCTACCGCGGCAAGGCCAAGCCGAAGAACAGCGGCGTCACCATGAAGTTCTTCAACGAGGACCAGGCCGCCCTCAAGAAGGTCCTCGAAAGCGGAGACGTCGACTTCGCCTTCCGCGGCCTCGCCGCCAAGGACATCGCCGGCCTCGCCTCCCAGACCGGAGACCAGAAGGTCGAGGTCGTCCAGGGCGCCGGCGCCGAAGTCGAACACCTCGTCTTCAACACGAGCGACCCCATCGCCGGAAAGCTCCCCGTCCGCAAGGCCATCGCCTACCTCGTCGACCGGGAAGCCCTCGTCAAAGAGGTCTACGACGGCACCGCCACCCCGCTCTACTCCATCGTCCCGGCCGGGATCGCCTCCCACACCACCCCCTTCTTCGACCGCTACGGCGGCACCCCCCAGCCCGACAAGGCCAAGGCCGCCCTCCGCGCAGCCGGCATCAAGGACAAGGTGAAGCTCACCCTGTACTCGACGCCCTCCCGCTACGGCCCCTCGACCGACGAGGAATTCCGCCTCATCGCCAAGCAGCTCAACGACAGCGGGCTCTTCGACGCCGACGTCAAGTCCGTCGAGTTCGAGCAGTACGAGAAGGACATCCAGGCAGGCAAGTACGGCGTCTACGTCAAGGGATGGGTCCCCGACTACCCCGACGCCGACAACTTCACGCAGCCCTTCTTCGGCCCCGACAACGTCCTGCACAACAACTACGAGAACAAGGAGATCACCGGGACGATCATCCCGTCGACCTCCGCCAAGTCCGACCGCGGCACCGCCAGCAACGACTACGCCCGCCTCCAGGACATCGTCGCCGAGGAGATTCCGCTCCTCCCGCTCTGGCAGGGCAAGCAGTACGCCGTCACCCGCCCCAACGTGACCGGCCTGCAGTGGTCCCTGGACGCCTCCACCGTCTTCCGCTTCTGGGAGATCAGCAAGGGCTGAGCCGCCCCGTTCAGGGCAGACCCGCGACGGCAACGGGCCCGCCTCCGCACCCAGCGGAAGCGGGCCCGTACCCGTGTGCCCGTACTCGTACCCGTACTCGTACCTGCGACCTCAGCGAGGGCGGCGGCCCGAGCCGCCTACTGACCGGCCCCCGGACGCACCAGACCGCTCTCGTACGCGTACACCGCCGCCTGCACCCGGTCCCGCAGACCCAGCTTCGTCAGCACATGACCCACATGCGTCTTCACCGTCGTCTCGCTCACGAACAGATCCGCCGCGATCTCCGCGTTCGACAACCCCCGGGCCACCAGCTTCAGCACCTCGACCTCCCGCTCCGTCAACGAAGCGATCATGTCCGGAACGCTGTCCTCACCCGACGGCAGATGCCCCGCGTACTTGTCCAGCAGCCGCCGCGTGATGCTCGGCGCCAGCATCGCCTCGCCACCCGCCACCACCCGGATCGCCTGCACCAGCTCCGCCGCCGGCGCATCCTTCAGCAAGAACCCACTGGCCCCCGCCCGCAGCGCCTCCACCACGTACTCGTCCAGGTCGAACGTCGTCAGCACCAGCACCTTCGCCGGACCGTCCCGCCCCGGACCCGTGATCTGCCGCGTCGCCTCCACCCCGTCCATCCGCGGCATCCGGATGTCCATCAGCACCACATCGGGCTGCAACGCCCGCACCTGGTCCAACGCCTGCAGACCGTCCCCGGCCTCACCCACCACCGCCACATCCTGTTCGGCCTCCAGGATCATCCGGAAACCGGTACGCAGCAGCGGCTGATCGTCGACCAGCAGTACGCGGATCGCCACGGGGTCCACCTCGTATTCATCGGGCCATCGGGGGGCATCGGATTCATTCGGACAGCAACGGGAAACCCGGCCCATTCTGCCCTGACCCCAAGATCAGGATTCGCCGCGGCCGGCCGACGGCAGCGCCAGCGGATACACCGGGGGAGTACCACCGAACTCCGGACACACCGCCTGATGATCACACCAGCCGCACAGCTTCGACTGCCGCGGCCGCCAGTCACCCGTCTCCGTCGCCTCCCGGATCGCCTCCCACAGCGCCAGCAGCTTGCGCTCCATCCGCTCCAGATCCTCGATCACCGGGTCGTACGTCACCACGTCCCCACTGCCCAGATACACCAGCTGCAGCCGCCGCGGCACCACCCGCTTCAGCCGCCACACCACCAGCGCGTAGAACTTCATCTGGAACAGCGCACCCTCGGCATACTCCGGCCGCGGCGCCTTCCCCGTCTTGTAATCGACGATCCGCACCTCACCCGTCGGCGCCACGTCCACCCGGTCGATGATCCCGCGCAGCCGAAGCCCCGACTCCAGCTCCGTCTCCACGAAGAACTCCCGCTCCACCGGCTCCAGCCGCGTCGGGTCCTCCAACGTGAACCACCGGTCCACCAACGCCTCGGCCTCGCCCAGCCAGCGCGTCAGCCCCGCCCCCTCGTCACCCTCCGGGAACAGCTCCAGCAACTCCGGCTTCGACTCCACCAGCCGGTCCCACTGCCCCGGAATCAACGCCTTCGCCCGCGGCGCCGTCCGCTCCGGCGCCGGATGATCGAAAAGCCGCTCCAGCACCGCGTGCACCAACGTCCCCCGCGTCGCCGCCGCACTCGGCTTCTCCGGCAGCTTGTCGATCACCCGGAACCGGTACAACAACGGACACCGCATGAAATCGCTCGCCCGCGAAGGCGACAGCGAGGAAGGCGCCACGGCCACCGCCTGCGCCGGCACCGAACCGGGCACGGAACTGGTCACGGGACTGGTCACTGCATCGTCCGGACCGCTGCCGGGGCTCGTCGTCATAGACAAAACCCTACGACCCGCCACCGACAGCACGCGCATACCATCGACGCCGACCCCCCTCGCACTGCATGATCGGAGCATCACACCGCGCAACGGCGCACCCCGACACCACGGGAAAAACCACCGGAACACCGGCGCACCACCGCACCGGACAGCAGCGAACGAAGGACAACCGTGGCAGACACCGACGAAACCGGCGAGCGCGCTGGCCGGCGCTCAGGACCGGGCGGCGGACTCCTCATGGGCCGCCCCTTCGGCGTGCCCGTCTACGTCTCGCCCAGCTGGTTCCTCGTCGCCGCCCTCATCACCTGGGTCTTCGGCGACCAGCTCGACCGGATCCTGCCCGACCTCGGCACCCTGCGCTACCTCGTGGCCCTCTTCTTCGCCGTCGCCTTCTACGCCTCGGTCCTCGTCCACGAACTCGCCCACACCATCGCCGCCCTCCGCTTCAAACTCCCCGTACGCCGCATCCAGCTCCAGTTCTTCGGCGGCGTCTCCGAGATCGAGAAGGAATCCGAAACCCCCGGCCGCGAATTCGTCCTCGCCTTCGTCGGCCCCCTCCTCTCCCTCCTCCTCGCCGGCGCCTTCTACCTCGGCATGAAAACCGTCGAACCCGCCAGCGTCCCCGGCGTCCTCCTCGCCGGCCTCATGATCTCCAACCTCCTCGTCGCCGCCTTCAACCTCCTCCCCGGCCTCCCCCTCGACGGCGGCCGCATGCTCCGCGCCGTCATCTGGGGCATCACCGGCAAACCCATGACCGGCACCATCGCCGCCGCCTGGGCCGGCCGCGCCCTCGCCGTCGCCGTCCTCCTCGGCCTGCCCCTCCTGAACTACACCGGGACCCTCGGCAACCCCACCGACGACATCGGCGGCATGGACACCGTCATGGACGCCCTCCTCGCCGCCATCCTCGCCGCCATCATCTGGACCGGCGCCGGCAACAGCCTCCGCGTCGCCCGCCTGCGCGAACACCTCCCGGAACTCCACGCCCGCAAACTCACCCGCCGTGCCATCCCCGTCGAGAACGCCACCCCCCTCTCCGAAGCCCTCCGCCGCGCCAACGACGCCGGCGCCCGCGCCCTCGTCATCGTCGACGGGCTCGGAGACCCCACCGGCATCGTCCGCGAGAGCGCCATCGCCTCCGTCCCCGAACACCGCCGCCCCTGGGTCTCGGCCGGCACCCTCGCCCAAGACCTCACCGACGGCATGAAGGTTTCAGCGGACCTCGGCGGCGAAGAACTCCTCGACCACCTCCGCGCCACCCCCGCCAGCGAATACCTCGTCCTCCAGGCCGACGGCACCATCTACGGCGTCCTCTCCACCCTCGACGTGGAAAAGGCCTTCGTGAAGGCCATGGCGCGGCCCCAGTCCTGAAGCCAATACACTGGTCACATGTCCGAACCGACCGGTGCCGCCCGCCGACGCGGGCCCTTCGAGGTCGGGGACCAGGTACAGCTCACCGACCCCAAGGGCCGCCACTACACGTTCACGCTCGAAGCAGGGAAGAATTTCCACACCCACAAGGGTTCCTTCCCGCACGACGAGCTGATCGGCTCCCCCGAGGGAAGCGTTGTCCGTACCACGGGCAACGTCGCCTACCTCGCGCTGCGACCCCTGCTCCCCGACTATGTCCTGTCCATGCCCCGCGGTGCCGCCGTGGTCTACCCCAAGGACGCAGGCCAGATCCTGGCCTTCGCCGACATCTTCCCCGGCGCCCGCGTCGTCGAAGCAGGCGTCGGCTCCGGCTCCCTGAGCAGCTTCCTGCTCCGCGCCATCGGCGACCAGGGCATGCTCCACAGCTACGAGCGCCGCCCGGACTTCGCCGAGATCGCCACGGCCAACGTCGAGCGCTACTTCGGCGGCCCGCACCCCGCGTGGCAGCTGACCGTGGGCGACCTCCAGGACAACCTGTCCGACACGGACGTCGACCGCGTGATCCTCGACATGCTCGCCCCCTGGGAGTGCCTGGAGGCCGTCTCCAAGGCGCTGGTCCCCGGCGGCATCCTCTGCTGCTACGTGGCCACCACCACCCAGCTCTCCCGGACCGTCGAATCCATCCGCGAGTTCGGCTGCTACGCCGAACCGCAGCCCTGGGAATCGATGATCCGCAACTGGCACGTCGAGGGCCTGGCCGTCCGCCCGGACCACCGCATGATCGGCCACACCGGCTTCCTCGTCACCGCCCGCCGCCTCGCGGACGGAGTCGAGCCGCCCATGCGCCGCCGCCGCCCCTCCAAGGGCGCCTACGGCGAGGACTACGACGGCCCCGGCAGCCAGTCCGCGGCCAAGACCGCAGAGACCGCCGCCACGGCCGCCGCCGCCGACACCGGCGACGGCGCCTGAGCAGCTGAGGACCTGAGGACCGTCCCGCCACCCGGCGGGGCGACCCGCACCACCAACACGAAGACGCTGTGCCGCAGTTCCCCCGGAACATCCGGGAACTGCGGCACAGCGTCTTTTCGTTGCCCTACGGGCCGGCCCCGCGCGAGCGCCCCCGCCGGTCCGGACCCACCCGTTCCACCCCGATGTGAGGTGTGGCACGATGCTGGCTCCCCGTCACCCTTCGCACAGGAGACACCCCGCGTGCCGCACAGCCCCGCCGAGCCGGCGCCGAGCACCCCCACCCCGGCGCACCACCGGACCCGGCCCGTCCACTGGCTCGCCACCGCCTCGGCCCTGGCCGCCGTCATAGCCGGCGCCGGACTCCTGCAGCCCGACCGCGCCACCGGAGCCTCCGCGGACCCCGTACGACCGGCGGGCCCCACGGAGTCCACGAGCCCCGCCGGCGGCCCCGAGACGGCCGCCCCCGACGCGCACGCGCTCACCTACCCCCTGGACTGCAAAGGCGCCCCACAGGCCGTCACGGCCACCGCCGAAGGCGACCTCGACGGCGACGGCCGCCCCGAAACCGTCGCGGCCGTCCGCTGCGACGCCGGCTCGGGCACCCCGCCGCACGCGATCTACGTCCTCACCCGGGACCCCGCGAAACCCCGCGTCGTCGCCACACTCCTCGAAGCCGGCCGCAAACAGACCGCGACCGATCTCACCGTCCGCGACGGGCTCGTCACCGCGACGCTCCTCGGGTACTCCTCGCCCGAAGTGCCCCGCTACAGCCCCGACACAGAGCAGCTCGCCAAGTGGCGCTGGACCGGCGGAAAATTCCGCCAGGAGCTTACGGATCCGACCCCCACAGGAGTTTGAACCGTCACTCCGCGTCGGGACCGAAGACTTCCACCCTGTCCGAAACCCGCCTTACGTGGATGCAATCCCCGGGACATTCCTTCGCGGAATCCACCACGTCCTGAAGCAGCACCAGCGGAACCGGAGTGGTCGCCCCCGCCTCCACGAGCAACTCGTCCGCAGGGCTCTTCACGTACGCCAGACCATCGATGTCCAGCTCGAACACCTCCGGTGCGTACTGCACACAGATGCCGTCGCCCGTGCAGAGGTCCTGGTCGATCCAGACCTCGAGCGGCTCTCCGGCCACGCCCGCGGTGCCCGCGGCCTGCCCGGCCACTGCCTCCTGCTGCACGGTCATATCTCCTGCCGTTCCCTGCTCTGAGTGATCCATCCCGGTCACAACTCGCGGCAAGTCGCACGAGCTCTGACGGGTGTTGAACAGTTCGACCTTACAACCGGCTGCTTTCCGATGTTGATGGGTGGGTATTTCCTTGACGGGAGGGAGTACGCAAGGGTGAAGATCGGACACACCCCTACCGTCTTTGTGATCTAGGGGTTTCAATCACCACCAGCCCAGGTAGGGTCAGAAAGCGTCCAGCTCCCCTTGGAGGAGGTGAGGACCGTGGCAGCCCACGACGACGACATCAACCGCGGCATCCGGCCCGGGCGAGGGTCTGAGGACCCCGCCGGCCAGGTTGCCTATCTCGAGCAGGAAATCGCCGTCCTGCGACGTAAGCTCGCCGACTCTCCGCGACACACGAGGATTCTCGAAGAGCGGATCGTCGAGCTCCAGACAAACCTGGCAGGCGTCTCCGCACAGAACGAGCGGCTGGCGAACACCCTGCGCGAGGCCCGCGACCAGATCGTGGCCCTCAAGGAAGAAGTCGACCGGCTCGCACAGCCGCCGGCCGGCTTCGGAGTCTTCCTGCAGTCCAACGAAGACGGAACCGTCGACATCTTCACCGGCGGCCGAAAGCTCCGCGTGAACGTGAGCCCCAGCGTCGAACCGGAAGACCTCCGGCGCGGCCAGGAGGTCATGCTCAACGAGGCCCTCAACGTGGTCGAGGCCATGGCGTACGAGCGGGCCGGGGACATCGTCACCCTCAAGGAAATCCTCGAGGACGGCGAGCGCGCCCTGGTGGTCGGGCACACCGACGAGGAAAGGGTGGTGAGGCTCGCCGAGCCGCTCCTGGACGTCACCATCCGCCCCGGCGACTCCCTGCTGCTCGAACCCCGCTCCGGCTACGTCTACGAGATCGTCCCCAAGAGCGAAGTCGAAGACCTCGTCCTCGAAGAGGTCCCGGACATCGACTACGACAAGATCGGCGGCCTGGGCGACCAGATCGAACTGATCCGCGACGCCGTCGAGCTCCCCTACCTCTACCCCGACCTCTTCAAGGAACACGAACTGCGGCCCCCGAAGGGCATCCTGCTCTACGGCCCTCCCGGCTGTGGCAAGACGCTCATCGCCAAGGCAGTGGCCAACTCCCTTGCCAAGAAGGTCGCCGAGGTCACCGGCCAGCCCACCGGGAAGTCCTACTTCCTGAACATCAAGGGCCCCGAACTCCTCAACAAGTACGTCGGCGAGACCGAGCGGCACATCCGCCTCGTCTTCCAGCGTGCGAGGGAGAAGGCGAGCGAGGGCACCCCCGTCATCGTCTTCTTCGACGAGATGGAATCCCTCTTCCGCACCCGCGGATCCGGAGTCAGCTCGGACGTGGAGAACACCATCGTCCCCCAGCTGCTCGCCGAGATCGACGGCGTGGAAGGCCTGGAGAACGTCATCGTCATCGGCGCCTCCAACCGCGAGGACATGATCGACCCGGCCATCCTGCGCCCCGGCCGGCTCGACGTGAAGATCAAGATCGAGCGCCCCGGCGCCGAAGCCGCCAAGGACATCTTCGCGAAGTACCTCAAGGCCACCCTGCCCCTGCACACCGACGACCTCGGCGAGCACCAGGGCTCCACCGCCGAAACCGTCCACAGCATGATCCAGACCGTCGTCGAGCAGATGTACGCCGAAACCGAGGAAAACCGCTTCCTCGAGGTCACGTACGCCAACGGCGACAAGGAAGTCCTCTACTTCAAGGACTTCAACTCCGGCGCGATGATCCAGAACATCGTGGACCGTGCGAAGAAGATGGCCATCAAGGCCTTCCTCGAGCACAACCAGAAGGGCCTTCGCGTCGCCCATCTCCTCCAGGCTTGCGTGGACGAGTTCAAGGAGAACGAAGACCTGCCCAACACCACCAACCCCGACGACTGGGCCCGAATCTCCGGAAAGAAGGGCGAGCGGATCGTATTCATCCGAACCCTCGTCACCGGAAAGCAAGGCGCGGACACCGGACGCTCCATCGACACGGTGGCCAACACCGGTCAGTACCTCTGACAAACCGGGCCGGCTGCGGGTGCCCGGCAAGGGCACCCGCAGCCGACTGCTTTACCAAACGCTCTTTTCAGCCGGTGACAGGGCAAAGTCAATGACTGAAATGATCTCCCCACCAGCGCGGAGTGGTTCTAGGCTCTTCCATACCGCAGGTCGCGCAGTGCGGGGACGGGCACCGCACACGACGCACCGGAGCACCAGCGGTACTTGAGCGCCGCTCCCGCACGGGAGCGCCGCCGGGCAAGGAGGGCCGCATGACCGTACGGCGAGTAATGGGGATCGAGACGGAGTACGGGATCTCCGTCCCGGGGCACCCGAACGCCAATGCCATGCTCACGTCGTCCCAGATCGTCAACGCCTACGCGGCGGCGATGCACCGGGCGCGACGCGCCCGCTGGGACTTCGAGGAAGAGAACCCGCTGCGGGACGCCCGCGGCTTCGACCTCGCCCGCGAGGCCGCCGACAACAGCCAGCTCACCGACGAGGACATCGGCCTCGCCAACGTCATCCTCACCAACGGCGCACGCCTCTACGTGGACCACGCACACCCCGAATACAGCTCCCCGGAGATCACCAACCCCCTCGACGCCGTCCTCTGGGACAAGGCCGGCGAGCGGATCATGGCCGAAGCGGCTGTCAGGGCCGCCCAGCTCCCCGGGGCCCAGCCCATCCACCTCTACAAGAACAACACCGACAACAAGGGCGCCTCCTACGGCACGCACGAGAACTACCTGATGAAGCGGGAAACCCCCTTCTCGGACATCGTGCGCCACCTCACCCCCTTCTTCGTCTCCCGCCTCGTCTTCACCGGCGCCGGCCGCGTCGGCATCGGCCAGGACGGCCGCGAACACGGCTTCCAGATCAGCCAGCGCGCCGACTACTTCGAAGTCGAGGTCGGCCTGGAGACCACCCTCAAGCGCCCCATCATCAACACGAGGGACGAGCCGCACTCGGACGCGGAAAAGTACCGTCGCCTCCACGTGATCATCGGCGACGCCAACCTCTCCGAGATCTCCACCTACCTCAAGCTCGGCACCACCGCACTCGTCCTGTCCATGATCGAAGACGGCTACATCAACGTCGACCTCGCCGTGGACCAGCCCGTACGCACCCTCCACCAGGTCTCCCACGACCCCGACCTGCGCCACCTGATCACGCTGCGCAGCGGTCGGACACTGACCGCCATCCAACTCCAGATGGAGTACTACGAGCTGGCCAGGAAGTACGTGGAGGAGCGTTTCGGCTCCGACGCGGACGAGCAGACCAAGGACATCCTGCTCCGCTGGGAGGACGTACTGGGCCGGCTGGAGACCGACCCGATGAGCCTGTCGGGAGAGCTCGACTGGATCGCGAAGCGGGAGATCCTGGAGGGCTACCGGCGCCGGGACGGCCTCGGCTGGGACGCGGCCCGGCTCCACCTGGTGGACCTGCAGTACGCGGACGTACGGCCCGAGAAGGGGCTGTACAACCGCCTGGTGGCCCGCGGCAAGATGAAGCGGCTGCTGGAAGAGCCGGCGGTGGAACGGGCGCAGAGCAAGCCGCCGGAGGACACCCGGGCGTACTTCCGGGGGCGGTGCCTGGAGCAGTACGCGGACGACGTGGCGGCGGCCTCGTGGGACTCGGTGATCTTCGACCTGCCGGGCCACGACTCCCTCCAGCGGGTCCCGACCCTGGAACCCCTGCGGGGCACCCGTGCCCACGTGAAGGAGCTCCTGGACCGCTGCCGCACGGCGGAGGACCTGGTGCGGGTGCTCTCGGGGCGGTAAGCCTTTCCGGTCCCCGGGCGGGGGCTGAAAGGCCCCCGGCCCGGGAATCATGAAGACATCCGGACGTTATGAAAGTACCGGGACGGATGTCGGGCCCTCCTTGTAGGGTCCGACGTAGAGTCTGATCTTGAGGGATCCCGAATTCGCGGGGTCTTTCGACGTGAGCGTGCGAACCGAGCGGGGTGAGCTAGACATGGCGACCAAGGACACCGGCGGCGGACAGCAGAAGGCGCAGCGCTCGACCGAGGAGGTCGAGGAGGCAGCGGTCGAAGAATCGACCGACCTCAAGGAGCGACAGGAAAAGCTCTCCGACGACGTCGACTCCGTACTTGACGAAATCGACGACGTCTTGGAGGAGAACGCCGAGGATTTTGTGCGGTCCTTCGTGCAAAAGGGCGGTCAGTGAAGGTCCTGGGTTAAATAGACCTTCGAATCGAAGGTGTGGGGGGTTGCGTGGCCGAGGCGGCGCCTGAGGGAATGAAGCGTTGCTCGCGCTGTAAGCGTGTTCAACCATTCGAGGCCTTCGCGAGTAATCGCGCGATGCGGGACGGCTTTCAGGCGTACTGCCGTGAGTGCCAGGCTGATCACTACAAACAGCGGCAAGAAGCGAAGGGGCGGACGGTACGGGAGAAGATTCCCGTACCGTCGGGCCACAAGCGGTGTCCCCAATGCGGGGAGATCAAGTCCCACGCGGAGTGGGAGCGGAACAAGACGAGCTCGGACGGTTGGGCCAGCTACTGCCGTGACTGCCGAGCACAACGGAACCGGGCCTCGTACTTCAAGCGGCACTACGGCATCACCGAGGCCGAGCGTGACGAGATGATCGCTGCCCAGGGCGGGGTCTGCGTGATCTGCCAAGAGGCTCCGGCGGAGCATGTGGATCACGATCATCAGACGGGTAAGGTCCGAGGCGTACTTTGCTTCGGCTGCAACGCAGGAATCGGGCAACTCAAGGATCGGCCGGACGTCTTGAGGCGTGCAGCCGCTTACGTGGAAGGAAACCTGTGGAACCCAACACTCGTAGCACAGGGCGTCTACCGGCAGCCTTCCTGACGCCGGGGTCGTCGTCCTTCATGGACTTCTTGGGCGCGCACCAGCCCGAGATGCTCCCGGGCAACCGGAAGCTGCCCGACGGGGTCATCGAGGCGCCGCACGGGACGACCATCGTGGCCGCCACCTTCCCCGGCGGGGTGGTCCTCGCCGGTGACCGGCGCGCGACCATGGGGAACATGATCGCGCAGCGGGACATCGAGAAGGTGTTCCCGGCGGACGAGTACTCCGCCGTCGGCATCGCCGGCACCGCCGGTCTGGCCGTGGAGATGGTGAAGCTGTTCCAGCTGGAGCTGGAGCACTTCGAGAAGGTGGAGGGGGCGACCCTCTCCCTCGAAGGTAAGGCGAACCGGCTGTCGACCATGATCCGGAGCAATCTGGGGATGGCCATGCAGGGCCTGGCCGTCGTGCCGCTCTTCGCGGGGTACGACGAGGCCAAGGAGAGGGGGCGGATCTTCTCCTACGACGTGACCGGCGGCCGCTCCGAGGAGCACGGCTACGCCGCCACCGGGTCCGGCTCGATCTTCGCCCGCGGCTCGATGAAGAAGCTGTACCACTCGAAGCTGACGGAGGAAGAGGCCACGACGCTCGTCGTGCAGGCGTTGTACGACGCAGCCGACGACGACTCGGCCACGGGCGGTCCGGACCTCTACCGCCATATCTACCCCATCGTCACCGTCATGACCGACGAGGGATTCCGCAGGCTGACCGACGAGGAGTCCTCGGAGCTGGCCCGCAAGATCACGAACCGCCGGCTGGAGCAGCCCGACGGTCCGCGCGCCGCCCTGCTCTGACCAGCCCCGCCCTGACCTCCTCGTCGTCCAGAAGAAAGGGACGGAAAGCCGGTGTCGACTCCGTTCTATGTGTCACCCCAGCAGGCCATGGCCGACCGGGCGGAATACGCCCGCAAGGGCATCGCCCGCGGTCGCAGCCTTGTTGTGATCCAGTACGCCGACGGCATCGTGTTCGTCGGTGAGAACCCGTCCCGTGCGCTGCACAAGTTCAGCGAGATCTACGACCGGATCGGCTTCGCGGCCGCCGGCAAGTACAACGAGTACGAGAACCTGCGCATCGGCGGTGTGCGGTACGCCGATCTGCGTGGATACACCTACGACCGTGACGATGTGACGGCCCGTGGGCTGGCGAACGTCTACGCGCAGACGCTCGGCACGATCTTCTCGAGTGCGGGGGAGAAGCCGTACGAGGTGGAGCTGGTGGTGGCGGAGGTCGGTGCGACCGCTGCCGGGGACCAGATCTATCGCCTGCCGCACGACGGGTCGATCGTCGACGAGCACGGGTCGGTCGCCGTTGGTGGCAACGCCGAGCAGATCAGCACCTTCCTCGACCAGCGCCACCAGGACGGGATGACCCTGCCCGACGCGCTGAAGCTGGCGGTGCAGGCGCTGTCGAGTCAGGCGAACGGCGCGGACAAGACGATCCCGGCGGAGCGGCTGGAGGTGGCGGTGCTGGACCGTACGCGGTCGCAGCAGCGCAAGTTCAAGCGGATCCGTGGCCGGCAGCTGTCGCGGCTGCTGGAGGCGGACGTTCCGGCGGCGGCTCAGGCGGATGCCGTGTCGAACGACGAGGCTCCTGAAGAGGAAGCCGAGTAGAGCGCGTACGGAGTGGGTGGGCGCCCCTGGCCTTCGGGTCGGGGGCGCTTTCGCGTTCCCGGGCTCAGATGCCGGGTGCCGGGCCGGTGGAGTCGCGGACGACGAGGTGGACCGGGATGTCGACGGGGGTCCAGGGGGTGCCTTCGAGGACGGCGAGGAGGGCGGTCATGCCCTGTTCGCCGACGCGTTCGGCGGGGAGGTGGACGGTGGTGAGTTCGGGTTCGACGGCGGTGGCGAGGGCGAGGTCGTCGAAGCCGGTGACGGAGAGGTCCTCGGGGATGCGCAGGCCGAGGCGGCGGGCGGCTTTGCAGGCGCCGGCGGCGAGGATGTCGTCGTCGCAGACGATGGCGGTGGGGCGGCGGTCCGCGGGGGTGTCCAGGGCGCTCTCCATGGCCGTACGGGCGGCTTCCACGCTGAGGTGGGCCCGTACGGTGCACAGCTCGGCGGGGGGCGGCAGGAGGGCGGCCAGGGCGTTGGCCCGGACGTCGAAGGTCCAGGAGTCGATGGCGGAGGCGAGGTGGAGGAAGCGGTGGTGGCCGTGGGTGAGGAGGTGTTCGGTGGTTTGGCGCATGCCGTCGGCGATGGCGAGGTTGACGTGGGCGTGGGCGGTGTCGGCGGTGGGGTCGCTGTCGAGCATGACGAGGGGGAGTGCGTCGCCGCCGAGGGCGTGGAGGGCGTCGGCGGCCATGGAGGAGGCGATGACTCCGTCGAGGGCGGCGCGGGCGGAGGCGAAGGGGTTGCGGGCGGGGCCGGTGCCGTCGGGGGAGGGGTAGAGGACGACGCCGAAGCCGTGTTCGGCGGCGATGCGGGCGGCGCCGGTGTAGACGCGGGCGAAGAATTCGTTGGTGAGGGCGGGGACGACGAGGAGGGCGGTGCGGGTGGAGCCGAGGCGGAGGTTGCGGGCGGCGAGGTTGGGGCGGTAGCCGAGTTCGGTGGCGGTGTGGCGGACGTGGTCGGCGGTGCGTTCGGAGACGCGGCCGCGCCATTTGTCGCCGAGGACGAGGGAGACGGTGGCCTGGGAGACTCCGGCGGCGGTGGCCACGTCGCGGCTGGTGGGTCTCGTCACACGGTGCTCCTGTAGTGCGAGGTCGCGGGGGGTGTGGGGGTGGGGTGTGGGGGTCGGGTGGGTGGACCGTCCGACTGTGGTCATGGTACGTATGACCGGTCACGTTATACGTATTACTTGGGTGGTTCCCGGCTGGGTCCGGGCGGAGGAGGGGGCGGACATGGCCGCGGGTTACGCGGAGCTGCTCAGGACCCGGCATGCCGCGAGGCTGCTGGTGGGCACGCTCATAGGCCGGCTGCCGAACGGGACGGGGCCGATCGCGATCGTGCTGTTCACCCGGGCGGAGGGCGGCAGCTACAGCCTGGCGGGGGCGCTCGCGGCCGCGTACGGGGTGTCGAACGCGGTGGGGCAGCCGTTGCTGGGGCGGGCGGTGGACCTGTTCGGGCAGCCGCGGGTGCAGTTGCCGGCGGCGGTGGTGTCGGCGCTGGGCATGGTGTGGCTGGCGCTGGCCGGTACCGGGTCGGTGGTGGTGGCGTACGCGGCGGTGGTGGTCGCGGGGCTGTTCACGCCGCCGCTGGAGGGCGGGCTGCGGGCGCTGTGGCCGAGCGTGCTGGGCGGCAAGGAGGAGCGGGTGCACGCGGCGTACGCGATGGACGCGGTAGCCCAGGAGGTCATGTTCACGGTGGGGCCGCTGCTGGTGACGCTGTGCGTGGCGCTGTGGGATCCGGCGGCGGCGCTGCTGGTGCTCAACGGGATCGGGGTGCTGGGGGCGCTGTCGGTCGTGGTGTCGGAGCCCTCGCGCACGTGGCGTTCGGAGCCGCGGGAGGCGCACTGGCTGGGGGCGCTGCGTTCGCGGGGTCTGCTGGCGTTGCTGGGGGCGTTCTTCTTCGTGGGGACGGCGCTGGGGTCGATCACGGTGGCGGGTGTGGCGTACGCGGACGAGCACGGTGGTCAGGCGGTGTACGGCTGGCTGATGGCGGCGCTGGGTCTGGGCGCGCTGTTCGGTGGCGTGCTGTACGGGGCGCGGCAGTGGGCGGGGGCGCCGGAGCGGCGGCTCTGGGTGCTGCTGGCGTTGCTGGCGGTGTGTTACCTGCCGCTGATGCTGGTGCCGGGTGTGGTGGCGATGACGGCGTTCGCGGCGCTGGCGGGTGTGTTCCTGGCTCCGGCTCTGGCGTGTGCGTTCATCGTGGTGGACCGGCATGCTCCGGCGGGCACGGTGACGGAGGCGTTCTCGTGGCTGGTGACGTTCTTCGGGGTGGGTGCGGCGATCGGTACGGCGGCGGCGGGTCCTTCGGTGGAGGCGGGGGGTACGGCGGCGGGTTTCGCGGTGGCGAGCGTGGCGGGGGTCGCGGCGCTGCTGGTGCTGACGGTCACTCAGCGGGTGCTGGCGCGTGCGGGTGAGAGCCGTGCGGTGGCGGGTTCCGGGCAGGGGTCGGTGGCGGGGCAGCCGGCGGGTGGCTCGGCGGGTGGCTCGGCGGGGCCGTTGGAGGGCTCTGCGGAGGCCTCGGTGACGGGGTCTTAGTCGGGCCGGTGGGCGTGTGGCGCGCGCGTGGCGGGCGGGCGCAGGGGTGGTCTCTCGGGAAAATGATCGAAACGGCGCCTGCGAACTCGGTTTCAGAACAGAGCAGAAGGCGTAATGTTCAGTCATGGACCGCCGCATTTTCGGGCTGGAGAACGAGTACGGCGTCACGTGCACGTTCAGGGGACAGCGCCGACTGTCTCCTGACGAAGTGGCGCGCTACCTCTTCCGCCGTGTTGTGTCATGGGGCCGCAGTAGCAATGTCTTCCTGCGGAACGGCGCCCGCCTCTACCTCGACGTGGGTTCGCATCCGGAGTATGCAACTCCCGAATGCGACAACCTGATCGAACTGGTCACCCACGACAAGGCCGGCGAGCGCATTCTCGAAGGCCTGCTCGTCGATGCCGAACGCCGCCTGCACGAGGAGGGAATCGCGGGCGACGTCTATCTGTTCAAGAACAACACCGACTCGGCGGGAAACTCGTACGGCTGCCATGAGAACTACCTGGTGGCCCGGCACGGGGAATTCTCCCGGCTGGCGGACATTCTGATCCCGTTCCTCGTCACGCGGCAGCTGATCTGCGGTGCGGGCAAGGTGCTGCAGACGCCCCGGGGTGCGGTCTACTGCGTGAGTCAGCGGGCCGAGCACATCTGGGAGGGTGTCAGTTCGGCCACGACGCGTTCGCGGCCGATCATCAACACGCGCGACGAGCCGCACGCGGACGCGGAGCGTTACCGGCGTCTGCACGTGATCGTGGGCGACTCGAACATGTCCGAGACGACCATGCTGCTGAAGGTCGGGGCGACCGATCTGGTGCTGCGCATGATCGAGGCGGGCACGGTGATGCGGGACCTGACGCTGGAGAACCCGATCCGGGCGATCCGGGAGGTCAGTCACGACATCACGGGTCAGCGCAAGGTGCGCCTCGCGAGCGGCCGGGAGGCCTCCGCGCTGGAGATCCAGCGGGAGTACTACGACAAGGCGGTGGACTTCGCGGAGCGCCGGGGCATCCGTACGGGTGTCGTGGACCAGGTGCTGGAGCTGTGGGGCCGGACGCTGGACGCGATCGACGCGGAGGACCTGGACCGGATCGGGACCGAGATCGACTGGGTGATGAAGTACCAGCTGATCGAGCGGTACCGGGCGAAGCACAACATGACGATGTCGAATCCGCGGGTGGCTCAGATAGACCTCGCGTATCACGACATCCACCGCAGGCGCGGGCTGTACTACCTGCTGGAGCGCAAGGGGCAGGCAGCGCGGATCTGCAACGACCTCAAGATCTTCGAGGGCAAGTCGGTGCCTCCTCAGACGACGAGGGCGAGGCTGCGGGGTGACTTCATCCGTCGTGCGCAGGAGCAGCGGCGGGACTTCACGGTCGACTGGGTGCATCTGAAGCTGAACGATCAGGCGCAGCGCACGGTGCTGTGCAAGGACCCGTTCCGGTCGGTGGACGACCGGGTGGAGAAGCTGATCGCGGGGATGTGAGGGCAGGCAGGGCGCTGCGTGGCGACGCGCGCATCGCACTGATCTTGGCCAGGGCCTCGTACGGATCTCGTACGGGGCCCTGTCCACGCCTTAGAGTGGCGACGACCTATGTGCCGTCTGAGATCTGAGGAACACGTGCGCCGACTTGCCGGCCTGCTTGTCGTACCCCTTCTGCTGCTGTCGACAGCGGCCTGTGGCGACAGCGGCTCCGACTCCGCCGAGATGAAGAACGGGGCGCCCGCGATCACGAAGGGCGCGAAGTTCGGGGAGACCCCCACCCTGTCGAAGGGGAAGGGCACCCCGCCGAAGGAACTGAAGGTGGTGACCGTCAGCGAGGGTGATGGCCCGGCGCTGAAGAAGGGCGACATCGCCCAGGTCAACTACCTCGGCCAGGTCTGGGACGGCAAGGAGCCGTTCGACCAGAGCTTCGGCAAGGACAAGCCGTTCGACGTGACCATCGGTGCGGGTCAGGTCATCAAGGGCTGGGACCAGGGCCTGGAGGGCAAGAAGGTCGGCAGCCGTCTGGAGCTCGTGATTCCGCCGGACCTCGGTTACGGCGAGCAGGGCTCGGGCGACAAGATCAAGGCGAACGCCACGCTGGTCTTCGTCGTGGACATCGTCAAGGGCACCTCCGTCCCGGTTTCGGCCAAGGGCAAGGAGGTCCCGCAGACGGACGCCGCCCTGCCGAAGGTCGGTACGAACACGGACGGCAAGGAAGTCTCCGTGGCCGTCCCGAAGGACGTCGCGCCGCCGGCGAAGCTCGTGTCGAACTACGTCCTGGAGAGCGACGGCGCGGTCGTGAAGGACACCGACAGCGTCGTCGTCAAGTTCAACGGCAAGACGTGGAAGGACGACAAGTCCTTCCAGAGCACGTACGGCACCGACACGACGGAGACGTGGCCGCTGGCGGAGCTCCAGGTCAAGGGTCTGAAGGACGGGATCGTCGGCAAGAAGGCCGGCAGCCGCGTCTTGCTGGTCATCCCGGCGGACCAGGGTTTCGGTGACAAGGAGCAGGGCCCCATCCCGGCCAACTCGACGCTGGTCTTCAGCCTCGACATCCTCGCCGTGGTGTAAGACTGTCCGGGTTGTACCCCCTGTTCGTAAGTTTTTGAGGAGCAGTTCCGTGAGCAACGAGCTCAAGAAGCCCGAGATCGACTTCCCCGAGGGCCCGGCCCCCACCGACCTCGTGATCGAGGACATCTGGGTCGGCGACGGCGCCGAGGCCAAGGCCGGTGCCATGGTCTCCGTCCACTACGTGGGCGTGGCCTTCTCCACCGGTGAGGAATTCGACGCTTCGTGGAACCGCGGTTCCGCGCTGCAGTTCCCGCTCGGTGCCGGCCGCGTCATCGCGGGCTGGGACCAGGGCGTCCAGGGCATGAAGGTCGGCGGCCGTCGCAAGCTGACGATCCCGGCCCACCTGGCGTACGGCGACAGGGGCGCCGGCGGTGCCATCGCCCCGGGCGAGACGCTGATCTTCGTGTGCGACCTGATGGCCGCCTGATCGGTCCGCCGTGAAGCGTGTGGGGCCCCTGCCGTGAAGGCAGGGGCCCTCGCTTTTGCCCTGGACCATCGGGGCGGTACGGTCAGCGGTCACGAGGGTGTACCGGGGACACGACTCGAAGGTCTGGAAGGGCGGATGGGCGTCGATGGCGATTGCCAAGGCCGAGCGGCTGATGAATCTGGCGCTGTGTCTGCTGGGGACGCGTCGGCCGCTCAGCAAGCGGGAACTGCGCGGTTCCATCGAGGCCTACATGGAAGCCGGGAACGACGAGTCCTTCAACCGCATGTTCGAGCGGGACAAGGATGATCTGCGGGAGCTCGGGCTGGTCATCGAGACCGTCGAGAACCTGGAGGGCGACACGGGCTACCTGGCCCGCCGCGATTCGAACCGGCTGCCGCCCGTGGCGCTGGACGCCGAGGAGGCCGCGGCCCTCGGGCTCGCCGCCAAGGTCTGGCAGCAGGCCCGGCTCGCCGGGGCGGCCAGTGGCGCCCTGCAGAAGCTGCGCGCCGGCGGCATGCCGGAGGCCTCGGACCCGTACGAGGGTCAGCACAGTGCCATCGAGCCGCGGATCCCGGTGCACGAGGCGGCCTTCGAGCCGCTGATGCTCGCCTGCCGCGACCGCCGTCCCGTGGTCTTCGACTACCGCAAGTCCACCGCGGCCCGCCCCGAGACCCGCCAGGTCGAGCCGTGGGCGCTGGAGTGCTGGCGCGGCCACTGGTACCTGGCGGGCTTCGACCGCGACCGCGGGGCGGAGCGCGTGTTCCGGCTCTCCCGGATCACGGGCAAGGTCCGCTCGCGCGCCGCCAAGTACACCGCCGAGGTCCCGGACGTGGTGACCGTACGGGAGACCGTGGCGAGCTGGGCCGGGGAGAGCGCGGAGCGTTCCGCGCTGATCCGGCTGCGCGCGGGGGCGGGCTATCCGCTGCGGGCCAAGGCCACGGCGGTGCGCGAGGGGGCCGGCGGGGCGGAGTGGGACGAGCTGGAGATCCCGTACGGGCACGGGCTGGACGCCTGGCTGGTGGAGTTCGGCCCGGACGTCGTGGTGCTGGAGCCGGCCGACCTGCGGGCCGGCGTGGTGGACCGGCTGCGGGCCGTGGCCAAGGGCTGATCCGGACCGCGCGCGGCCGCGCGCGGCGGACGGGTGGGCCGGGTGACCGGGCAAGATCAGTGAGCAACGCCCTGAGGGGGAGACGTACCAGCATGGCTGCCAACGCCATCGACCAGACGCGCCGGATGCTGTCCCTGGTGACGTACCTGCGCGAGCGCCCGGGTGCGCACGTCGCGGACGTGGCCCGGGCCTTCGGGATCACCGAGGACGAGCTGATTTCGGACCTCGACGTGCTGCCCATGTGCGGGACCAGCTTCCGGGGCGGTGACCTGCTCGACATCGACACCGACGGGGAGCGCATCTGGTGGCGCAACCCCGATGCGTCGGGGGAGTCCACGGCCGAGCCGTTGCGGCTGGCCGCCGACGAGGCGACGGCGCTGCTGGTGGCGGCCCGGGCCGTGGCCACGCTGCCGGGCCTGCGCGAGGGGGACCGCCAGGCCCTGCTGCGGGCCACCGCCAAGCTGGAGGCGGCCGCGGGCGAGGCGGCCGGGGCCAGTTCCCGGCTCTCGGTGACCTTCGAGTCCGAGGGCGGGGTCTTCGCCGACGTGGACCGGGCCATCTCCGAGCGGCGCCGGCTGTGGCTGCGCTACTACTCGCCGGCGCGCGACGAGCTCACCGAGCGCACGGTGGACCCGATCCGGCTGTTCGCCGTCGGGCACACCTACATGGAGGGGTGGTGTCACCTCTCCGAGGCCCGGCGCACTTTCCGCCTGGACCGGGTGGCCGAGATCCGGCTGCTCGACGAGCGGGCCGATCCGCCGGCCATCGAGCCCCGTGATCTGTCCGAGGGGCTGGTCCAGCCGGCCGCCGAGGATCCGGAGGTCGTGGTCGAGGTCGGTCCGGGCGGGCGCTGGGTGGCCGAGTACTACCCGCACGACAGCGCCGAGGAGCTGCCGGAGGGGGGCCTGCGGATCACCTTGCGCACCCCCGACCCGGGCTCGCTGCGGCGCCTCGCGCTGCGGCTGGGCCGTGAGGGGCGGATCGTGGCCCCCGTGGAGCTGGCGGACAGTGCCCGCCGGGCGGCCCGGGAGGCGCTCGCCGCGTATGAGGGCGGGGCGGGAGCCGGGGACGTGGCCGTCGAGAGCGGCACCGAAAGTGACGGGGAACAGGGCTGAGGGGGCGAGGGGGGATCCGCGCGATGTCGGTCGCGTTCAAGGCGTCCTGTCCCGACTGCCGGGCCCGCTTCGAGCTGGACGCGGGCTCCCTGCGGCTGGCCATCGGCGGCAGCAGGCGTACGACCTTCTACTCCTTCACCTGTCCCGAGTGCGGGGCTCCGGTACGCAAACCGGCCGGTGAGCGCATCGTGGAACTGCTGACCGGTGGCGGCGTGAGCACCCTGCGCAGCGTGTGAGGCGGCCGGTGGCCTAGGCTCGTCGCATGCTGTGGCCGATGTTCGCAATCGCTCTGGGTTTCCTCGGGCTCGCCGTCCTCGCCGTGCTCGCCGTGCGGGTCTTCGTGGAGGTGCGCAGGCTCTCGGTCCAGGTCGCGGACGCCGGGCGCCGGATCGCGGAGGCCTCCGCGGAGCTGGAGCAGGCCGCGACGGGCCTGGCCAGGGCCGGGCGGTCCGTGCGGCCATAGCCATCGTCGGGCAACCGTCGTACTGTCTGATCACGCAGGCGGTGATGCCCCAGGGGATTGCCTGGCGTTAACCCCCGGGGGTTACGATCCATGTCAGAACGGCTCACCGATCTCGGTCCGGGCCGTCTTGACTACCACAACCAGCCGTTTCGGTGAGAAGGAAGACACACATGATCGGCAACCTGAAGCCCCTCGAAATCCTCCTGATCGTCGCCGTGATCTTCCTGCTGTTCGGTGCCAAGAAGCTTCCCGACATGGCCCGCTCGCTCGGCAAGTCCGCCCGCATCCTCAAGAGCGAGGCGAAGGCGATGAAGAAGGAGGGGGAGGCGGAGGACGCCGCCACCGCCGCTTCCGTCGCCGACCCGGCGCCCCAGCAGCAGGCCACGGCCCCGCGCACGATCCAGGCCTCGCCCGGTGACGTCACCAGCGCCCGGCCCGTGAACGAGCCCAACCACACCACGCAGGGCTGACGGCGGCCGGTCCGCCGGTCGCGCTCGCACCAGTCAACTGCAACGAGACAAGGGACGTGGGTTGCTCAAGTCTGCCCGCAAGCAGGAGAAGCAGGACCAGAAGGCAAAGGACGCCGAAGGGCGGATGCCTCTTGTCGAGCACCTGCGTGAGCTGAGAAACCGGCTGATGAAGGCGGTCCTCGGGGTCCTCGTGGTCACCATCGTGGCCGCGTTCTTCTACAAGGACCTCATCGACTTCATGATGAAGCCGATCCTGGACTCCGTCGGCTGCAGCAACGGCGTGACCGAGCAGCGCAACGGGAGTCCCTGCGCCGCCATGACGGTCAACGGCCTCATCGCGCCGTTCTCGATCGCACTGAAGGTCTCGCTGACCGCCGGTCTCGTGCTCTCCGCGCCGGTGTGGCTGTACCAGCTGTGGGCCTTCGTGGCCCCGGGGCTGCACAACAACGAGAAGAAGTACGCCGTGGCCTTCGTGGCGGTCGGCGCGCCGCTGTTCGGCGCCGGCGCGGTCCTCGCGTACAGCGTCTTGCCGCAGACCGCGGTGATCCTGCTGGAGTTCACGCCCGACAACGCGAGCAACCTGCTGCCGGTCGACGACTACCTCGACCTGATCACGCGCATGGTCGTGGTCTTCGGCCTGGCCTTCGAGCTGCCGCTGCTGCTGATCCTGCTCAACGTCACCGGGGTGCTGACCGCGACGCGGCTCGCGAGCTGGTGGCGGGCCATGGTGCTGGGCATCACGCTCTTCGCGGCGTTCGCGACGCCCACCGGTGACCCGCTGACGATGCTGGCGCTGGCCCTGCCGATCGTCGCCCTGTACTTCGTCGCGCTCCTCTTCTGCTACCTCAACGACCGCAGGCGGGCACGGAACAACCCCGACGCGGGCCTCGACGACGACGAGGCCTCCGAGGTGGACCTGACCCCGGCGCAGGTGGGCGCGGTCGAGGCGGTGGCCGCCCCGGGCGCCCTGCCCGAGCAGGCCGACGGCGGACGCCAGCGGATCAACGGCTACGACGACGCCACCTGATCGACGCGGGTCCGCCCTGGCTAGTACATTCCCGCGGGTGAGTGCTGAGATCACCCTCTTCGTCAATCCCACCGCCGGAAGCGGCCGGGCCGCGCACGCCGCGCAGCCGGCCGCTTCCGCGCTTCGCGAGGCCGGCTTCTCGGTGCGGACCGTCGTCGGCGGCGACGCCCCCGACGCACTGGCCCGGCTGCGCACCGCGGTGCGCGAGGGCACCGGAGCGGTGATCGCGGTCGGCGGTGACGGCATGGTCTCCCTCGCGCTGCAGGCACTCGCGGGCACCCTGGTGCCGCTCGGGGTGGTCGCGGTGGGCACCGGGAACGATTTCGCGCGCGCGATGGGACTGCCCGTACGGGAACCGGCGCGGGCGGGCCGGCTGGCCGCCGAGGCGCTCA
Organism: Streptomyces sp. AP-93; assembly: GCF_022808175.1. Classification (GTDB taxonomy): domain Bacteria; phylum Actinomycetota; class Actinomycetes; order Streptomycetales; family Streptomycetaceae; genus Streptomyces. The sequence continues at coordinate 83,813 of NZ_JALGBX010000007.1, forward strand.
AGGAGGGCCGGCTCCGCGAGATCGACCTCGGCAGGGTGAGCGGGGCCGCGGCCCGGGCAGGAGCCGGGGACGAGGCCGAGGAGGGCGCCGGTGGTACCTGGTACGGGACCGTGCTGTGCTCCGGTTTCGACTCGCGGGTCAACGACCGGGGCAACCGGATGCGGCTGCCGGCCGGCCGGTTCAAGTACGACCTGGCGATGGCTCTGGAGCTGGCCGCCTTCCGGCCCTTCCCGTACCGGATCACCCTGGACGGCGGCCCCGTGCTGGAGACCGAGGCCACGCTGGTGGCCGTCGGCAACGGCTCCTCCTACGGCGGCGGGATGCGCATCTGCGCGGACGCGGTCCCCGACGACGGGCTGTTCGACATCGTCGTCGTCGGCGACTGCAGCCGGGCCACCCTGCTGAAGGTCTTCCCGCGGGTCTACAAGGGCACTCACCTCGACCACCCGAAGGTCACCGTCCACCGGGCCGCGAAGGTGACCCTGGAGGCGGCCGGCATCACGGCCTACGCGGACGGCGAGCCCCTCGGGCCGCTCCCGGTGAGCGCGAGTTGCGTCCCGGCGGCCCTGCGGCTCCTGGCGTAGGACGTCCGGGCCCGTCCGGGCCCGCACGGGCCCGCGCAAAAGATCGCGACTGTTGTCAGAGGCGGCGGGTAGGCTCGATGACAAGATGACCGAAGAACTTTCTCCCGCCGAGCGGTACGCCGCTGCCCGGATCCGCGCCGCCGAAGAGGCCACCGCTCTGTGGCCCTTCCGCGAGATGTACGAATTCGACCTGGATCCCTACCAGATCGAGGCCTGCAAGGCACTGGAGGCCGGCAAGGGCGTCCTCGTCGCCGCGCCGACCGGCTCGGGCAAGACGATCGTCGGCGAGTTCGCCGTGCACCTGGCCCTCCAGCAGGGCCGCAAGTGCTTCTACACCACGCCCATCAAGGCCCTGTCGAACCAGAAGTACGCCGACCTCGCCAAGCGCTACGGCGCCGACAAGGTCGGTCTGCTCACCGGCGACAACAGCGTCAACGCCAACGCTCCGGTGGTCGTCATGACCACCGAGGTGCTCCGCAACATGCTGTATGCGGGCTCGCAGGCGCTGGTCGGTCTGGGCTACGTGGTGATGGACGAGGTGCACTACCTCTCCGACCGGTTCCGCGGAGCCGTCTGGGAGGAAGTGATCATCCACCTCCCCGAGTCGGTGACCCTGGTCTCGCTCTCCGCCACCGTCTCCAACGCCGAGGAGTTCGGCGACTGGCTCGACACCGTGCGCGGCGACACCCAGGTGATCGTCTCCGAGGAGCGGCCCGTACCGCTGTGGCAGCACGTCATGGCCGGCCGGCGGATCTACGACCTCTTCGAGGAGGGGTCCGACCACGGCGGCCGCGGCTCCGCGCGCCGCGAGGTCAACCCCGACCTGCTGCGGATGGCGCGCGAGGAGAACAGTAGCCGGTACAACCCGAAGGACCGGCGGCGCGGAAAGATGGTCCGCGAGGCCGACCGCGAGCGCGAGCGGCGCTCCCGCGGCCGGATCTGGACCCCCTCGCGCCCCGAGGTCATCGCCCGGCTGGACGGCGACGGACTGCTGCCCGCCATCAACTTCATCTTCAGCCGGGCCGGCTGCGAAGCCGCCGTCCAGCAGTGCCTGTACGCGGGGCTGCGGCTCAACGACGACACCGCCCGCCTGAAGGTGCGCGAGATCGTCGAGGAGCGGACCGCCTCCATCCCCACCGAGGACCTGCACGTCCTGGGGTACTACGAATGGCTCGAAGGCCTGGAGCGGGGCATCGCCGCGCACCACGCGGGCATGCTGCCGACCTTCAAGGAGGTCGTCGAGGAGCTGTTCGTACGGGGTCTGGTGAAGGCCGTGTTCGCCACCGAGACCCTGGCGCTGGGCATCAACATGCCCGCGCGCACGGTCATCCTGGAGAAGCTCGTCAAGTGGAACGGCGAACAGCACGCCGACATCACCCCCGGCGAGTACACGCAGCTCACGGGGCGGGCCGGGCGGCGCGGCATCGACGTCGAGGGCCACGCGGTGGTCTTGTGGCAGCGGGGCATGGACCCGGCGGGCCTGGCCGGGCTCGCGGGTACCCGTACGTATCCGCTGCGCTCCAGCTTCAAGCCCTCGTACAACATGGCCGTCAACCTGGTCCAGCAGTTCGGGCGGCACCGTTCGCGCGAGCTGCTGGAGACCTCCTTCGCGCAGTTCCAGGCCGACCGCTCGGTCGTCGGGATCTCCCGGCAGGTGCAGCGCAACGAGGAGGGCCTGGACGGCTACCGGGAGGGCATGACCTGCCACCTCGGTGACTTCGAGGAGTACGCGCGGCTGCGCCGCGACCTCAAGGACCGCGAGAACGACCTGGCCAAGCAGGGCGCCGCCCAGCGGCGGGCGCAGGCCGCCGCGTCGCTGGAGAAGCTCAAGCCGGGGGACATCATCCACGTCCCGACGGGCAAGTTCGCCGGGCTGGCGCTGGTGCTGGACCCGGGGGTCCCGGCCGGGCGGTCCAACGGGCACCGCGGGCACGAGTACACCGAGGGCCCGCGCCCGCTGGTGCTCACCGTGGAGCGGCAGGTCAAGCGGCTCGCCGGGATCGACTTCCCGGTCCCGGTCGAGGCCATCGAGCGGATGCGGATCCCCAAGACGTTCAACGCCCGCTCCCCGCAGTCCCGTCGGGACCTGGCGTCCCAGCTGCGGAGCAAGGCCGGGCACCTCACGGTCGAGCGGCACGCGCGCGGCAGGGCCGCCGCGGCCGACGACCGGGAGATCACGCGGCTGCGCACCGCACTGCGGGCACACCCGTGCCACGGCTGCGACGAGCGTGAGGACCACGCCCGTTGGGCGGAGCGCTACCACCGGCTCCAGCGGGACACCCGGCAGCTGGAGCAGCGCATCGAGGGCCGGACGAACACCATCGCCCGCACCTTCGACCGGATCCACGCGCTGCTGACGGACCTGGACTACCTGCGCGAGGACGAGGTGACCCCGCACGGGCGGCGGCTCGCCCGGCTCTACGGAGAGCTCGACCTGCTGGCGTCGGAGTGCCTGCGGGCCGGTATCTGGGAGGGGCTGAGCCCTGCCGAACTGGCCGCCTGTGTCTCGGCGCTGGTCTTCGAGGCCCGGCAGTCCGACGACGCGGTGGCGCCGAAGGTGCCGGGCGGTGCGGCGAAGGCCGCCCTCGGCGAGATGGTCCACATCTGGGGCCGGCTCGACGCGCTGGAGGAGGAGCACGGCATCAACCAGGCGGAGGGCGTGGGCCAGCGCGAGCCGGACCTCGGCTTCGCGTGGGCGGTGTACCAGTGGGCCTCCGACAAGAGCCTGGACGAGGTGCTGCGCGAGGCGGAAATGCCGGCCGGTGACTTCGTGCGCTGGTGCAAGCAGGTCATCGACGTCCTGGGGCAGGTGGCCGCCGCGGCGCCCTCCTCCTCCGCGCCTCCGTCTTCGGCTTCCTCGGGGGGTGGCAGCACGGTGGCCCGCAATGCCCGCAAGGCGGTGGACGCGCTGCTGCGGGGTGTGGTGGCCTACAGCTCGGTGGGATAGCCGGACTTGTAGGTTCCTCCAGAAGTGGTCATGGCTGGATCTCACCTCTTGCCATGATCACTTCGGTGTGTCCTGTGGGAAGATCAGGCCATGACTGGTGGAACGGATGACGGGCCGAGACGGGTCGGTCGGCCACGCGCCGACCAGCTGAGACCGGCCAGCGGGCGGCCGCCGCGCGAGGAACTCCTCTACGCGGCGGCCGAATTGTTCACGGTGAAGGGGTACGCGGCCACCACCACGCGGGCGGTGGCCGAACGGGCCGGAATGCGCCAGGCCACGATGTACCACTACTTCGGCGGCAAGGAGGAACTCCTCGCCGAACTCCTGGAGTCCACGGTCGCGCCCTCCCTGGAGCTGGCCGGCCGCCTGGTCCGGGAAGCGGACCGGCCCGCCGCCCGCCGGCTCTGGGAGCTGTGCCGCTCGGACGTGATGCTGCTGTGCGGGGGGCCGTACAACCTGGGCGCGCTCTACCTGTTGCCCGAGGTCTCCGGTGCGCGCTTCGCCCGCTTCCGCCGGATGCGCCAGGAACTCAAGGACATCTACCGGCAGTTGCTCGACGGGACCTGCGTCGGAGTCGAACTCGCCGGTGACCGGGCTGGGCTGATGCTCCGCAACGATCTCGTCTTCGGCCTCATCGAAGGCGTGATGCTGATCCACCGCTCCGATCCGGCACGCCCGGTGGCCGCCTTCGCGGAGGCCACCGCCGACGCGGCGCTGCGGATCGCGGACGTCCGCCGCTAGGGCTTCCCGGCCCTCAGGCCTCAGGCGTCAGCCCTCAGGCGTCAGCCCTCAGCCCTGAGGCCTCAGGCTAGTCCTCGGATCCCTCTTCCCAGCCGGGCCGGTCCTCCCAGGCCCGCAGCGTGCGGCCGCTCTCGATCCGGTGCGCGATCCCGGTGACCGGATCGGTGAACTCCAGGGTGCGGGCCAGGAGCTGGAGCGGACGCCGGTAGTCGTCGGGCGCCGGATCGCGGACCACCGGATAGACCGGGTCGCCCAGGATCGGCAGGCCCAGGCTGTTCATGTGCACGCGCAGCTGGTGGGTGCGCCCGGTGTGCGGGGTCAGCCGGTAGCGCCCGGTGGCCCCCCGGACCGCGAGGAGTTCGGCCCGGGTCTCGGCGTTGGGCTCGGCGCCCGCGACCTCCGTCGCCGCCATCACCCCGCGCACCTTCTCGATGTGGCTGCGCAGCGTCCGGGGGAACTCCACCGCCGGGTCGTGGGGCGCGAGCGCCTCGTACTCCTTGCGGATCCGCCGCTCCTGGAACATCAGCTGGTAGGCGCCCCGGTCCTCGGGGCGGATGCTGAACAGCACCAGCCCGGCGGTCATCCGGTCCAGCCGGTGCGCGGGGCTCAGCGCGGGCAGGCCGAGCTCCACCCGGAGCCGGGCCAGGGCCGTCTGGAAGACGTGGCTGCCGCGCGGGGTGGTGGCCAGGAAGTGCGGTTTGTCGGCCACCAGCAGGTGCTCGTCGCGGTACACGACCCCGATGGGGAAGGGCACCACGGGCTCGGGCGGCATGTCCCGGTGGAACCAGAGGAAGCCGCCGGGCTCGTACGGGTCCTGCGGCCGCAGCACCCGGCCGCCGGGGCCCAGCACCCGGCCGTCCCGCAGCAGGCGGGCCATGGACTCGGCGCCGCGCGTGCCCTCGTAGCGTGCGGTGAGGTAGGAGCCGAGGTCCGGCCAGGTCCCGTCCGGGTCGGGGGGCAGCCGCATGCGGACCGGGTCGATGCCGGAGACCTGGGTCAGGGGCGCGTCGGGGATGTGGGATCTGCGCTTCACCGGGTACAGGCTATGCGGCTACCCCCTGGTGAACGTTCCCAGGTGGTCGGCGTCCAGGTACTCGATGCGGACCGTGCGGTCGGCGGGGGAGAAGAACACCCCGGTGCGGCCGACCGCGTTCTCCCCGGCGGTCTCGTAGCTGAAGGTGTCCCCGTCGTAGTGGGTGAGGGGGAAGACCATCGGCTCCGGGCCCAGCGACAGGGTCAGCTTGCCCTCGCTCGTGGCGGCCACGGTGGCCTTGCCGTAGTAGGGGTTCTCGTACGTGCCGGTGTACGAGGAGTCCTCCCCGGCCGGCTTGGCCCCGGTGGGCGGGTGGGCGTAGTCGGTGGGGGAGCGGCCCTCCGCGTCGATCTGGGCGTAGAGGGCGCCCGTCAGGGCCAGCCAGTCGGTGGTGGCCTTCCCGTGTTCGGCGGTGTCGAAGAAGTCGGCCGCGACGGCGTCGGGGAGGCCGATGGGGGCGCCGTTGGTGAGGACGACGATGCCGAGCTTCTCCAGCGGGAGCATGCTGACGCTGGTGTTGGCGCCGAGGTCGAAGGCGCCGGAGTGGCTCAGGCGCAGGCGGCCGGCGTCGTCGTAGTTGACGTTCCAGCCCAGCCCGTAGAAGCCGGTGCGGCCGGTGGGGGAGGCGGGCGGCTGCGACACGATCTCGGGGAGATGGGTGCGGGCCAGGGTGTCGGCGGGGATGATCCGCTTGCCGTCGAGGGTGCCGCCGGAGAGCTGGAGCCGCAGCCAGCGGGACATGTCGCGGGCCGTGCTGCTCACCCCGCCGGCCGGGGCCTGGGCGTCGGGATCGCGGACGTAGCGGGGGCTCCAGGTGCCGTCGGCGGTTTTGACGTGGGTGGCGGCGTGCTCGGGGGCGTCGACGAAGGCCTGGAACTCGGTGCTGGTGTGCGTCATGCCGGCGGGCTTGAAGAGGGTGTCGGCGCTGAGCTTCTGCCAGGTGGCGCCCTGGGCGCGGGCGATCGCCTCGGCGGCGGCCGTGAATCCGTAGTTGGTGTAGGCGTAGCTCGCGCGGAAGGGGGTCAGGGGCGCCAGGCGCAGGTGGCCGAGGATGTACGACTGGTCGTAGCCGAGGTCTTCGAGGAGGTCGCCGGCGTGGTCGGGCAGGCCGCTGCGGTGGGAGAACAGGTCGGCGGCGGTGACGTGGGAGGTCACCCACGGGTCCTTGAGGGCGAAGCCGGGCAGCTCCGTGTGCCGGTCGAAGTCGGCGGGGTCCTTGAGGACCCCGGCGGCGACGGTGGAGGAGACCGGCTTGGAGAGCGAGGCGATCTGGAAGACGGTGTCGGGGCCCACCGTGGCCGGGTCGCCGACGCGGCGCACGCCGAAGCCCTTGAGGTAGACCACCTTGTCGTCGTGGACGACGGCGACGGAGACGCCCGGGACCCCGGTGCGGCGCATCATCTCGGCGACCGTCGCATCGAGGCGCCCCACCGCCTTGTCGACTTGGGCGTCGGTGAGCTGGGCGGTGGGCGCGGGCGGCGGGCTCGGCGCGGCGGTCGCGGTCCCGGCCGTGGCCAGGAGGGCGGCTGCTCCGGCTGCCGTGAATGCGCGGAGCGTACGCATGCGCCCATTGTGCCGCCGAACGGGTCATACCGCCTTGCGGGGGCCGTGGGCCCGTACTGCCGCTCGCCGCGGGATTCCGCGTCAGGACGCGGCGGCGGCCAGGGGGCGTTCCTGCTCGGCTTCGACTTCCGCGTTCCAGTCCCGCTTGATCGCGCGCCAGCCCTCGTCCGTCTGGCCCAGGCGCCAGTAGCCGGAGATGGACAGGCGCTCGCTCGGGATGCCGCGGTCGATGCGCAGGTGGCGGCGCAGGGTTCTGACGAAGCCGGCCTCGCCGTGCACGAATGCGTGTACGTCGGCGGAGGGGAAGTGCAGGGCCTGGACGGCCTCGTTCAGCGCCTGCCCGACCGGGCGGGAGCCGCGGTGGATCCAGACCGGGACGGTGCCGTCGCGGGTGGCGATCTTCAGTTCGTCGCCCGGGCCCTGGACCTCCACGAGCGCGTGGACCCGCGCCCCGACGGGCATCCGCTCCATCGCCGCGCCGATCGCCGGCAGGGCGCTCTCGTCGCCGACCAGCAGGTGCCAGCCGGCGACCGGGTCCGGGGCGTAGGCCCCGCCCGGACCGAGGAAGCGTACGAGCTCACCCGGCTGGACGCGGGCCGCCCAGGGGCCGGCCAGCCCCTCGTCGCCGTGGACCACGAAGTCGAGGGTCAGCTCCAGGTGGGCCGGGTCCCAGGCGCGCACCGTGTACGCGCGCTGGCGCGGCCATTCCTCGCGGGGGTGGGCCGTCCGGATCCGGTCCAGGTCCCAGGGGGTGGTGTAGCTGACGCCCGCCGGTGCGAAGAGCAGTTTCACGTAGTGGTCGGTGTACCTGCCCGCACCGAATCCGGCCAGCCCCGCACCGCCCAGCACGATCCGCACCATGTGCGGACTCAACCGCTCGGTCCGCACGACCACTGCGGTGCCGACCTTGCGGGCGCGTCCTTCTGCCACGACGTCTCCCTGACTTTCCGACCCTGACTCCGTGAAGCTTAGGATTACCTAAGTTAGCACCTCAGGAGCGCAGTGCGCTGCTCAGCCGTTCAACTGCTCCACTCAGACCCCATCGGTGAGCCAGAGCCGCGACCAGATCCGGCTGGGCCGGGGAGGCCGGGAGCGCCGGGTCGAACGGCGGAAGCGGAACGTCCGAGGCGACCTGGACCACCTTCGGGGCGACCGCCAGATATGGCCGGGATTCGTCGAGCCGCTTGCGCTGGGTGGGGGTCAGCTTGGACGTGGGGTCCTCGATCGCCGCGATGATCCCGGCCAGGTCTCCGTAGGCGTCCAGCAGCTTCGCCGCCGTCTTCTCGCCGATGCCGGGGACGCCCGGCAGACCGTCGCTCGGGTCCCCGCGCAGCAGCGCCAGGTCGGCGTAGCCGGGGCCGTCCACCCCGTACTTCTCGCGGAGCCACGCCTCGTCGGTCACCTGGAGCGTGCCCACGCCCTTCAGCGGGTACAGCACCCGGCGCTGCTTCGCGTCGTCGACCAGCTGGTACAGGTCCCGGTCGCCCGTGACGATGTCCACCGGGCCGGTGGCGCGGCCGGTCAGGGTGCCGATCACGTCGTCGGCCTCGTACCCGGCGACCCCCACACGGGCGATGCCGAAGGCGTCCAGGGCCGCCTCGATGATCGGGACCTGCGGGGCCAGGGTGTCCGGGGTCTCCTCGACGTCCGGACCGACCGCGGTCTCCTCGGCGACCCGGTGGGCCTTGTAGGACGGGATCAGCTCCACCCGCCAGTGGGGCCGCCAGTCGGCGTCCATGCAGGCGACCAGGTCGTCGGGCCGGTGGTCCTGCACGAGGCGGCCGATGAAGTCGAGCAGGCCGCGGACGGCGTTGACCGGAGTTCCGTCGGGGGCCTTCACGGAATCCGGCACGCCGAAGTACGCGCGGTAGTAGAGGGAAGCGGTGTCCAGGAGCATCAGGCGTCGTGTCGTCGTCACGGTCACGATGATGCACCGGGGGGAAACGGAAAGTGGCGCGGGTACGGCCTCCTCTGCCCTTGAGCGCGAAACCGGAGCCGGTTGCTGCGTAAGGTGCTTACAGCACACCGATGTGCGTTGTGCGACGGACCGGACCACCGGAAACAAGGGGAGGGCAGCCCCGCCATGGACGACAGGGACGGCACCGACGGCAAGAACGGACGCGGAGCGACGACCGGCGCGGACGACAAGGAGCGGGACCGGGACAAGGACTCCAGGGAACCGCTCCGGGTGGGCGTGGCCGTGCGCAAGAGGCGCCGGGCCCTGCACCTGACCCTGGCCGCCGTGTCCGCGCGCAGCGGACTGTCGGTCCCCTTCCTGAGCCAGATAGAGAACGAGCGGGCCCGGCCCAGCATGCGGTCCCTGGAGCGGGTCGCCGACGCGCTGGAGACCACGGCCGTCGATCTGCTGGCCGCCTCCGACACCGCGCGCACCGTGGACCTCGTACGGGCCGGCGACGACTCGGCGCTGACCCCGGTTCCCGGCGTACGGCCCCTCGTGCGCGGGCACCACCAGTTGCACGCGCTGGAGTTCACCGGGGACCAGGACGCGGGCCGCGAGTACCAGCACCGCAACGACGAGCTGATGTACGTGGTCTCGGGCGCCTGCCAGGTGGAGGCCGAGGGGCGGGCGTACCGGCTGGAGAACGGCGACGCGCTGTTCCTGTCCGGCGGGGTGCGCCACCGCTGGCGGGCCGTCACCGAGGACACCCGGATCCTGATCGTCGCGGTCGGCGAACACATCCACGCGACCTCCGAGCCGCCCTCGCCGGGGCGCTGACCGGATGCGGGTCGTTTCGCTGGTGCCGTCCCTGACCGAGGCGGTGGCCGTGAGCGCGCCCGGTGCGCTGGCCGGGGTGACCGACTGGTGCACGCACCCGGCCGCGCTGGGGGACGTGGCGCGCATCGGGGGGACGAAGAACCCCGACGTGCGGGCGATCGCGGAGCTGCGCCCGGATCTGGTCCTCGCCAACGAGGAGGAGAACCGGGCGCCGGACCTGGCGGCGCTGCGGGAGGCCGGGCTGGAGGTCCTGGTCACCGAGGTACGGGACCTGCCGCAGGCGTTCGCCGAACTGGACCGGGTGCTGGTGGGGGCCATGGGGCTGGAGCGGCCCCGGTGGCTGGCGGACGCGGAGGCCGCGTGGGCCCGCGTGGAGCCCGTCGGACCGCCGCGGACGGCCTTCGTGCCCATTTGGCGCCGGCCCTGGATGGTGCTGGGCCGCGACACCTTCGCGGGGGACCTGCTGGCCCGCCTCGGCGTGCGCAACGCCTACGCCGGGCACGCGGAGCGGTACCCGAGGATCCCGGCGGCCGAGCTGGCCGCCGCCGGCTGCGGGCTCGTGGTGTTCCCGGACGAGCCGTACCGCTTCAGCGCAGGGGACGGGCCCGAGGCCTTCCCCGGTATCCCGGCCGCGTTCGTCGACGGCCGCCACCTGACCTGGTACGGCCCCTCGCTGGCCGGGGCCCCGGCGGTGCTGGGGGCGGCCCTGCGGGCAGCAGCCTCGCGCTAGCGGGGCGCGCTCTAGCGGGGCGCGGCGAGCAGGCGGCCGGTGGCGAGGCCGCGCAGGGTGTTCGCGGCGGCCAGGAGCCAGGCGGTCAGCAGGGCCAGGAAGAGGGCCGCGGCCAGCCAGGAGAAGGCGGTGAGTCCGGTGTGCCGGGCCAGCCCGGCGGCGCCGGTGACACAGGTGCCGACGGGGAAGGTCAGCGCCCACCAGGTCATGGCGAACCCCATGCCGTCCCGGGCGGCCCGCAGCAGCATCGCCGCGGCCAGCGCCAGCCACATCAGGGCGAATCCCATCACGGGGACCCCGTAGACGACCGCGAAGGCGGAGAAGGCGCCGGAGTAGGGGCCGGGCATCGACTGGGGAGCCATGTCCGCGAGGGAGTTCACCGCGGTGGTGGACTGGCCGAGGGGGCCCAGCACCAGGAACAGGGTCGGGGTCAGCGCCAGGGGGAGGGGGCCGCTGACGATCAGCCGGCCGAAGATCAGGGGGAGCAGCAGCAGGGTGGCGAGCAGGCTCAAACCGAACATCGCGTAGCAGGCGAGCAGCATGGCCTCGCGGGCCTGGCCGGCGGGGAGATGGGGGATGAGCAGGGGGCCCAGCGCGGCGGAGACCATGGGGGCGACCACGGGGAGCAGCCAGACGGGGGTGGCCTGGTGGGCCTCCACCTTGTGGCGGACCACCATCAGGTAGGGGACGGCGACGGCCGCGAGGAGGCCTATGGCGGTGCCGGCGGTGAACAGGACCGTGTCCACGGCCACGGCGGCGGGGACGCCGATGAGGTCCTTGCCGACGATGAGCGCGCCGCCGCCGACGGCCAGCAGGGCCATCGAGAGGCAGCCGTAGAAGGGGGCCACGGCGGGGTCCAGGAGGTGGGCGCGGGCCTGGTCGCGGTGGTGGAGCCAGTGGCCGGCCCGGGCGGTCAGCAGGACCGCGAGGGCGGTGGCGGCCAGCACCCAGAAGATCTGGCAGACCACGCGCTGGCCGGGGAGCTGGTACGGGAGGGTCGCGCCGGCATTGGCGATGATCGCCGTGCCCATGACGGAGGCGTACCAGTTGGGGCCGAGGTGCCGCAGGGAGGGGGCCTTGTGGGCTGCGGCGCCGGGGATCGCGGGGGCGGCGGGGGTCCCGGGGGTGGTGGGACCGGGGCGTACGAGGGTGGTGGCCATGGGTCCAGCGTCCCGTCGGGCGGGGCCGGACGGCAGAGGGTCTCTTCCTATGAGGGCATAAACTGAAGTTATGGGGAATGGGCGCGGTAATGAGGAGTGGGTCGAGGGGCAGGTTCCGCTGGCCCACCGGGTCCCGGACCTGGGGGCCATGGAACTGCTGCTCGCGGTCGCGCGCGTGGGCAGTCTGAGCGCCGCCGCGCGGCGGCTCGGGATCACCCAGCCCGCCGCCAGCAGCCGGATCCGGGCGATGGAGACCCGGCTCGGGGTCGCGCTCGTGGACCGCTCCCCGCGCGGATCGACGCTGACCGCGGAGGGGGCGCTGGTCACGGACTGGGCCCGGCGGGTGGTGGAGGCGGCCGAGGCCTTCGACGCGGGCGCGCAGGCGCTACGGGGCCGCCGCGACTCCCGGCTGCGGGTCGCGGCCAGCATGACCATCGCGGAGTACCTGCTGCCCGGCTGGCTGATCGCGCTGCGCGGGCAGCGGCCGGACACGGCGGTGTCGCTGCACGCGGGGAACTCGGCGGTGGTGGCGGAGCGGGTGCTGGCGCACGAGGCGGACCTCGGGTTCGTGGAGGGGCTGAGCGTGCCGGAGGGACTGGACTCGGTGGTCATCGCGCAGGACCGCCTCGTGGTGGCGGTGGCCCCCGGGCACCCCTGGGCGCGGCGCACGCGCGGGGTGGAGCCGGCGGAGCTGGCGGCGACCCCGCTGATCCTGCGGGAGCGGGGGTCGGGGACCCGGCAGGTCCTGGACGCGGCGCTGGCCGGGTGCGGGGGGCTGGCGGAGCCGCTGCTGGAACTGGCCTCCACCACCGCGGTGAAGGCTGCCGCGGTGAGCGGGGCGGGGCCGTGCGTGCTGTCGGAACTGGCGGTCGGGGACGAGCTGGCGGGGCGGCGGCTGGTGTGCGTGCCGGTGCTCGGGGCGGGGCTGGAGCGGGAGCTGCGGGCGGTGTGGCCCGCGGGGGCGCGGCCGGCCGGGCCGGCGCGGGACCTGCTCTCGCTGACCCGGCGCTGACCCCCGGGGCCGGCGCTCACCCCCGGCCCGGCCCGGCCCGGGGACCCGACGCGGCCCGGGCCGGCCCGGCGACCCCTGTGGGTCCTGCGCCCAGGGGTCCGGGGCGGAGCCCCGGGGAACGGGCGAAGGGCGGGTGGGGGACAGCTCCGCACCGGCCCCCGCGGCCGGATCCCCGAGTGGGAGGCGGCGGGCGGTCCTGCGGGGCGGAGTCCCCTACCCGCCCTTCGCCCGTTCCCCGGGCTCTGCCCGGACCCGGTCCTCAAACGCCGGACGGGCTGGAAGGGGTACCGGGCTGCGCCCGGACCCCCTGGGGCTCCGCCCCAGGCCCCGGTCCTCAAACGCCGGACGGCTGAAAAGACCTGGGGCTTCGCCCCGGGCCGGCTGTGCCCAAGGGGCCCGGTCAGGGGTGGGGTGTTCGGGTGGATGCCGCTGTGATCAGGGCTGACATGACGCGGGTGTCCTTGTCCTGTTCCGGGTGCCATTGGACGCCCAGGGTCCAGGGGGAGGGGGCGGGGAGTTCGATGGACTCCACCGTGCCGTCGGTGGCGTGGGAGGAGGCGATCAGGCCCCGGCCCAGGCGGTCGACGGCCTGGTGGTGGTAGGTCGGGACCTCCGACTCCTCCGGGACCAGCGCCGCGTACCGCGTGCCGGGGACCGGGCGGACCGGGTGCCAGGACATCACGCCCGGGCCCGCGACGTGGCCGTCGATGTGCTGGATCAGGGTGCCGCCCAGGGCCACGTTCAGCGCCTGCATGCCACGGCAGACGCCGAGCAGGGGCGTGCCCGAGGCCAGGGCCGCGGAGGTCAGGGCGAGCTCCCACGTGTCGCGCAGGGTCGCCGCCGGTCCGGTGCGGGGATCGCGCGGAGCCCCGTACCGGACCGGGTCCATGTCCGGGCCGCCCGCGACGACCAGGCCGTCCAGCCGGCTGAGCACCTCCGCCGCCGCCTCCGGTTCGTCCGGCGGGAGCAGGACGGCGATGCCGCCCGAGGCCTGGACGAGCTCGTAGTACCCGGTGGGGGTGAGGGCCGTCGGAATGTCCCACACCCCGTAGCGGGTGGATTGCTCGACGTAGGTGGTGATGCCGATGAGCGGCCTGGGCAAGGGGGGTACCTCCGGAGGGCGGCGGGTGGGGATCAGTCGCGGGAGAGCTCGGCCTCGGCTTCCGCCAGCGCCGCGAACTCCTCCTCCGGCGCGGAGGCCACCAGGTGGTGCCGACTGTAGAACGCGAAGTAGGCGAGGGCGACGGCGTACACGGCCAGCGCGATGAACGCCGCGTCCTTGTCCACCAGGAAGGTGGCGACCAGGGCCGAGAGGGCGAGGACGAAGGCCACCGTGGAGGTCGCGATGCCGCCCGGAGTGCGGTACGGGCGCTCCAGGCCGGGCTCGCGGCGCCGTAGCACGATGTGGGAGAGGGCCATCAGCGCGTACGAGATGGTCGCCCCGAACACCGCCATGTTCAGCATGCGCGGGCCGTTGCCGGTGGCGGCGGCCAGTGCGAAGCCGATGGCGCCGGGGATGAGCAGGCCCAGGTACGGGGCCTTGCGCTTCGAGGTCAGGGACAGGAAGCGCGGGAGGTAGCCCGCCCGGGACAGGGCGAAGAGCTGGCGGGAGCCGGCGTAGATGAGGGAGAAGAAGGAGGCCACCAGCCCGGCCAGGCCCGCGTAGTTGACGAAGGTCTTCAGCCAGGAGAGGCCGGGGTCGCCTTCCAGGGCGACGACGAGCGGGTTGCCCGCGTCCTTGATGGCGTCGGCTCCGCGCGCACCGGTGGAGGCGAGGAAGGTGACCAGGGCGAGCAGGACCAGGACGCCCATGGAGATCGACAGGGCGCGCGGGACCGAGCGGACCGGGTCCTTGGCCTCCTCGGCGGCCAGCGGCACGCCTTCGACGCCGAGGAAGAACCACATGCCGAAGGGGAAGGCGGCCCAGATGCCGAGGATGCCCAGCGGCAGCCAGGAGCTCGCGCCGGCGGCGGTGGTGTCGACGGCGATGTTGTCGAGGTTGGCGGGGTCGAACTGGGTGAAGGCGCCGACGGCGAAGACGACCAGCGCGATCACGGCGATGGCGGTGACGACGAGCGAGAAGCTCAGGGCCTCGCCCACGCCCCACAGGTGGATGCCTATGAAGACGACGAAGCAGGCGAGGTAGACCGGCCAGCCCGAGGTCAGGCCGAAGAGGTTGAGGGACTCCACGTAGTCGCCGATGAAGATGGCGATGGCGGCCGGGGCGAGGATGTACTCGATGAGGATCGCGGTGCCGGTGAGGAAGCCGCCCCAGGTGCCGAGCGCCCGGCGGGCGAAGCCGTAACCGCCGCCGGCGGTGGGCAGGATCGCCGACAGCTCGGCGAGGGAGTAGACCAGGCAGGCGTACATGACGCCCATCAGGACGGTGGCGATGGCGAGGCCGCCGAAGCCGCCCTGGGCGAGGCCGATGTTCCAGCCGGAGAAGTCGCCGGAGACCACGTACGCGACGCCGAGACCGGTCAGCAGCAGCCAGCCGGCGCTGCCGCGGCGCAGGGTGCGGCGCTCCAGGTAGCCGTCGGTGCCGTTCCCGGTGGCGTTCTCGGGGGACGGGGTGGGTTCGGGCACGGCTGCCAGCCGTGCGCCGGTGTCGTCGGCCATGTGCGCTCCTGCCTAGGGCAATGGTTGTGGGGCGTACCTTTGCTGCTCGGGCGTGGCGGGCGCAAGACCCCTGCGTTAAACAGGGGTTACGAATGCCTCTCGGCCGGGTCCGGGTCAGGTCAGGAACCCCCGCAGCAGCGCCGCCGTGCCGCAGCAGTGCTCGCGCATCACCGCGCGCGCCGCCTCCGGGTCCCGCTCCAGCACCGCCTCCACGAGCGTGCTGTGCTGCTGCTGCGAGTGCTCCAGATTGCGCACCAGCAGCGGGATGCAGTCCAGCAGGTCGTTCACGGTGGCCCGGACGGCCGCGTACTGGGCCGTCAGGGTGGCGGATCCGGCGAGTTCGCACAGGGTGAGGTGGAAGAGCGTGTCCTGGCGGCGGTAGTCCGGCAGCGGGGCGTCGTGGGTGGCGGTCAGTGCCCCGAGCAGCCGGTCGGTCTCCTGCTCCGAGAGTCCCTGGGAGGCGCACAGGCCGGCCGCTCCCACCTCCAGCACCTCGCGGAAGCGCAGGACATCCTCGATGTCCACGCCCGCGACCCGGCGCCGCAGCTCCTCCTCGGTGCCCCCGGCCGGCGTGTCGGGGCGGGACAGCACAAACGTTCCGCCGTACCGCCCGCGCCGGGCCTCCACCAGGCCCTGGTCCTGGAGTACCTTCAGCACCTCGCGGAGCGTCACCCGGCTGATCCCCATCCGCTCGGCCAACTCGCGCTCCGGCGGCAGCCGTTCCCCGCCCGGTACCAGTCCGAGCCGGACCACCTGGAGGATCTGCTCCAGCGCCTCCTCGAAACCGTTGCCCGCCCGCACCTGTCGCAGTACGGGATTGAGCCGCCGGGCGGCCTCGTCCTCGCTCGCCGTATTGGTCATCTCGCCTCCTCCCCTTCCCAAGCAATGGTTCTATTCAATACCTTAGGCCTACTCGGCTCACCGAAGGAGAGAATCCCGTGGTAGACCGCAAGCCGCCGCTTTCGCCCGAGGAGCTCCGCGCTCTCGTCGCCAGCGGTGAAATCGACACAGTGGTCCTGGCCTTCCCCGACATGCAGGGGCGGCTCCAGGGCAAGCGGTTCGCCGCACAGTTCTTCCTCGACGAGGTCCTCGGGCACGGCACCGAGGGCTGCAACTACCTCCTCGCCGTCGACACCGACATGAACACCGTCGACGGGTACGAGATGTCCTCCTGGGACCGGGGCTACGGCGACTTCGCCATGCACCCCGACCTCGCCACCCTGCGCCGGATCCCCTGGAACCCGGGCAGCGCCTTCGTCCTCGCCGACCTCGCGTGGAACGACGGCTCGCCCGTGGTCGCAGCGCCCCGGCAGATCCTGCGCCGCCAGCTCGAGCGCCTCGGCGAACACGGGTACACCGCGATGGTGGGCACCGAGCTGGAGTTCATGGTCTTCCTGGACACCTACGAGCAGGCCTGGAACTCCGACTACCGCGGCCTGACCCCCGCCAACCAGTACAACACCGACTACTCCATCCTCGGGACCGGCCGCGTCGAACCCCTGCTGCGCCGCATCCGCAACGAGATGCAGGCCGCCGGCCTGGTCGTCGAGTCGGCCAAGGGCGAGTGCAACCTCGGCCAGCACGAGATCGTCTTCCGCTACGACGAGGCGCTGACCACCTGTGACCAGCACTCCGTCTACAAGACGGGGGCCAAGGAGATCGCCGCCCAGGAGGGTGTCTCGCTCACCTTCATGGCCAAGTTCGACGAGCGCGAGGGCAACTCCTGTCACATCCACCTCTCGCTCAACGATGCCGACGGACGCAGCGCGATGGCCGGTGAGGGCCCGGACGCGCACGACCACGGCGGTATGTCACCCGTGATGCGCCACTTCCTGGCCGGCCAGCTCGCCGCCCTGCGCGACTTCTCCCTTCTCTACGCCCCCAACATCAACTCCTACAAGCGTTTCCGGCCGGGATCCTTCGCGCCGACCGCCGTCGCCTGGGGCGTGGACAACCGGACCTGCGCGCTCCGCGTGGTCGGCCACGGCCGCTCCCTGCGCTTCGAGAACCGCCTGCCCGGCGGCGACGTCAATCCGTACCTCGCCGTCGCCGGCCTGGTCGCGGCCGGAATCTACGGCATCGAGAACCGCCTGGAGCTGCCCGAGGCCTGCGCCGGCAACGCCTACACCGCCGACTTCGCGCACGTTCCCACCACCTTGCGCGAGGCCGCCGAGCTCTGGGAGAACAGCGAGATCGCCAAGGCCGCCTTCGGCCCCGAGGTCGTCGCCCACTACCGCAACATGGCCCGCGTCGAACTGGACGCGTACGACTCCGCCGTGACCGACTGGGAACTGCGCCGCTCCTTCGAACGCCTCTAGGGCCGGAGCCGTCCCGTAGGGCCGGAGCCGTCCCGGCATCCGCCGCCCCGCCCCGCCCCGCCGCACCGCATTACCGGACCCACCGCACCCACCGCACCCGAACGTCTGAAAGGCCACCACGTGTCCGATGCGCTGGAAGTCTTGAATCCGGCCACCGAGGAACTCGTCGCCGTCGTCCCGGCCGCCACACGGGACGACGTCGACGCCGCCGTCGTACGGGCCACCGCGGCCCAGCGGGCCTGGGCGGCCGCCGCTCCCGGCGACCGGGCCAGGCTGCTGCGCCGCTTCGCCGCGGTCGTCGACGGGCACATCGAGGAACTGG
The DNA here is from genome assembly GCF_022808175.1 of Streptomyces sp. AP-93. Classification (GTDB taxonomy): domain Bacteria; phylum Actinomycetota; class Actinomycetes; order Streptomycetales; family Streptomycetaceae; genus Streptomyces. Next base: position 101,579 of record NZ_JALGBX010000007.1, read on the forward strand.
CACAGCTGGAGGTCCGGGAAGCGGGCCACACCATCGGCAACGCCCGCTGGGAAGCCGGCAACGTCCGTGACGTGCTCGACTTCGCCGCCGGGGGAGTGGAACGGCTCTCCGGCCGCCAGATCCCCGTCGCCGGCGGCATCGACGTCACCTTCCTCGAACCCCTCGGCGTCATCGGCGTGATCGCGCCGTGGAACTTCCCCATGCCGATCGCCGCCTGGGGCCTCGCCCCGGCGCTGGCCGCCGGCAACGCGGTCATCCTCAAGCCCGCCGAGACCACCCCGCTCACCGCGCTGCGCCTCGCCGAGCTCGCCCTGGAGGCCGGACTCCCCGAGCACCTCTTCCAGGTGCTGCCCGGCCGGGGCGAGGTCGCGGGCGACGCCCTCGTCGAGCACCCGGGGGTGGCCAAGATCGTGTTCACCGGCTCCACCCGGACCGGCAAGCGGATCATGGCCAAGTGCGCCGACCGGGTGAAGCGCCTCACCCTCGAACTCGGCGGCAAGAACCCCAACATCGTCTTCGCCGACGCGGACCTGGAGGCGGCGGCCGCCGCGGCCCCCATGTCCTTCCTGGACAACACCGGGCAGGACTGCTGCGCCCGCACGCGGATCCTCGTACAGCGCTCCGCGTACGACCGGTTCATGGAACTGCTCGTCCCCGCCGTCGAGAAGGTGGTCGTCGGGGACCCGTACGACGAGAACACGCAGCTGGGGCCGCTGATCTCGCGGGCGCAGCTGGACCGCGTACGGTCCTACGTCACCGATGACCTCACCGTCGTCCGGGGCACCGCGCCCGAGGGCCCCGGCTTCTGGTACCCCCCGACCCTCGTCACCGGCGTCGACCCCACCGCCGCCGTGGCCACCGAAGAGGTCTTCGGACCGGTCGCCGTCGTCCTGCCCTTCGAGGACGAGGAGGACGCCGTACGCCTGGCCAACGCCACCGACTACGGCCTCGCGGGCTCCCTGTGGACCCGCGACGTGGGCCGCGCGCTGCGCGTCTCGCGCGCCGTCGCCGCGGGCAACCTGTCGGTCAACTCGCACAGCAGCGTCCGCTACTGGACCCCCTTCGGCGGCTACAAGCAGTCCGGACTCGGGCGCGAGCTCGGACCCGACTCCCTCACCGCTTTCACCGAGACCAAGAACGTCTTCATCAGCACGGAGGCCTGAAGAACATGAGCATCGAGCCCACCGAAGAGATCGTCTGCCGCCGCCTGGTCGGCCGTACCGCCGTCATCACCGGAGCCGGCAGCGGCATCGGCCTCGCCACCGCCCGCCGGCTGGCCTCCGAAGGTGCCAACGTCGTCTGCGGCGACATCGACGAGACCGCGGGCAAGGCCGCGGCCGAGGAGGTCGGCGGCACCTTCGTCAAGGTCGACGTCACCAGCCCGGAGGAGGTCGAGGCCCTGTTCAAGACCGCCTTCGACACCTACGGCTCCGTGGACATCGCCTTCAACAACGCCGGCATCTCGCCCCCGGACGACGACTCGATCCTCACCACGGGCCTGGAGGCCTGGAAGCGGGTCCAGGACGTCAACCTCACCTCCGTCTACCTCTGCTGCAAGGCCGCCCTGCCCTACATGCAGCGCCAGGGCCGGGGCTCCATCATCAACACCGCCTCCTTCGTGGCCCGGATGGGCGCCGCCACCTCGCAGATCTCCTACACCGCCTCCAAGGGCGGCGTGCTCGCCATGTCCCGCGAGCTCGGCGTGCAGTTCGCCCGCGAGGGCATCCGCGTCAACGCGCTCTGCCCGGGGCCCGTCAACACCCCGCTCCTGCAGGAGCTGTTCGCCAAGGACCCGGAGCGGGCGGCCCGCCGGATCGTGCACATCCCGCTGGGCCGGTTCGCCGAGCCCACCGAGATCGCCGCCGCCGTCGCCTTCCTCGCGAGCGACGACTCCTCCTTCATCAACGCCACCGACTTCCTGGTCGACGGCGGGATCTCCGGCGCGTACGTCACTCCCCTGTAAACGTCCGCCTCCCACCACCCTCCCGACAGCCGGGCGTCGCACGACGCCCGGCTGTCGTGCTCCACCGTCCGCGACGCTCTTGACCGTGATGATCCTTCTGAGAACCAGGAGAACCCACCTCAGTGACCCGACCCAGTTCGATGCGGCGGCTCCAGGCCGTCGGCGCCGCCGTCGCGATAGCCGCCGGCACCCTCGTGGCCGCCGCGCCCGCCGCGCCCGCCGCCCAGGCGGCCCGCGACGCCCACTGCACCACCCCCCACCTCAAGGCCGACTGGTACGGGGACAACCAGGCCCGGCTCCAGCAGCTCATCGACGACTACGGGACGTGCAACCCGTACCGGCCGAGCCGCAACAAGCCCGTCGCCGTCTTCGACTGGGACAACACCGTCGTCAAGAACGACGTGGGCGACGCGCAAATGTTCTGGCTGCTGCGCAACGGCAAGATCCGCCAGCCCGCCGCGGGCGACTGGAGCAGCACCAGCCGCCACCTCACCCCGGCCGCCGCCCGGGCCCTGGCCGAGGCCTGCGGCACGCTGGCGAAGCCCGGCGCCCCGCTGCCCACCGGAGCCCCCGAAGGCGTCGGTTGCGCCGACGAGATCAACGCCGTGTACGGCACCGCCGCCACCCGCGCGGGCGCCCCCGCCTTCGACGGCTGGGACCGCCGTACCTTCGAGCCCTCCTACGCCTGGCTGCCGCAGCTCATGCAGGGCTGGACCGCGCGCGAGATCCGCGGCTTCACGGCCGCCGCGCGGGCCGAGAACCTGGCCGCCCCGGTCGACGCCAAGCAGCAGGTCGGCTCCGCCACCGCCACCGGCTGGGTGCGCTACTACGACCAGCAGAAGGAGCTCATCGGCGCTCTGCAGAAGGCCGGCTTCGACGTCTGGATCAGCTCGGCCTCGCCGCAGCCGGTCGTCGAGGTGTGGGCGGAGGGCGTGGGCATCGACGCCGGGCACGTGATCGGCATCCGCAACACCACCACGTACGGCGGGAAGTTCACCAACCACCTGCAGGGCTGCGGGTCCGTCGCGGACGGCGCCGACACGATGATCACGTACATCGACGGCAAGCGCTGCTGGATCAACAAGGAGATCTTCGGGGTGCGCGGCGCCGCGGCCGAGAAGGTCCAGCCGGCCGCCCGCCGCCAGGTGTTCGCCGCGGGCGACTCCGACACCGACATCTCGTTCCTGCGGGACGCGACGGTGCTGCGGCTCGTCGTCAACCGCAACAAGAACGAGCTGATGTGCCGCGCCTACGACAACAGCGACGGCAAGTGGATCGTGAACCCGATGTTCATCCAGCCCAAGAAGCAGAAGGCCACGCCGTACCCGTGCGCGACCACCGGCTTCACCGGCCGCGACGGCACCCCGGGGCCCGTGCTCCGGGGCGACGCCAGCGTCATCCCGGACCAGGCGGACTCCGTCTTCTAGCCGTTTTTCAGCCGGCCCTAGAGGAACGTGCGGCCCTCGCCCCGGTAGGTCGGGGCGGTGGCCGTCACCCGGTCGCCCTGGACCAGCTGCAATGTGTCGAAGCGCTCGCACAGCTCACCGGCCTTCGCGTGCCGGAACCAGACCCGGTCGCCGATCAGCAGATCGTCGGCCGGACTGCCGAGCAGCGGGGTCTGCACCTCGCCGGCCCCCTCCTGCGGGTCGTAGCGCAGCCCCTCGGGCAGGTACGGAACCGGCAGCCGGTCCGCGCCGGGCGCGCCGGAGGCCGGGTACCCGCCGCCGAGCACGGTGACCACCCCGACCCCGGGCCGGCGGACCACCGGCTGGGCGAAGAGCGCCGCCGGGCGGCCGCTGAAGGAGGTGTAGTTGTCGAACAGCCGCGGTACGTACAGTCCCGACCCGGCCGCGATCTCCGTGACGGCGTCCTCGGCGGCGGTCTGCTGGACGCTGCCGGTGCCGCCGCCGTTGACGAACTCCAGGTCGGGGACCACCGCGCGCACGGCCCGTACGGCCTCGGCCCGGCGGGCGGCCAGCTCCTTGCGGGCCGCGCCCTGCATCAGCCGGATGGCGCGCGACCTGAGCGGACGCCCCGGGAGGGCGTCGCCGACCCCGGCCACGTGGCCCTCGTAGCCCATCAGCCCGACCACCCGGAAGCCGGGCCGGGCGCTCACCGCGCGGGCCAGCTCGGCGAGCTGGGCGGGCTCGCGCAGCGGGGAGCGGCGGGCGCCGACGCGCACCCTGCCGCCGAAGAGGTGCAGGGCGGTGTCCAGTTCCAGGCAGACCCGGATCTCCTGGCCGCCGCCGTCGCGGGCCCGGTCCACGAGCTCCAGCTGCGCGAGGTCGTCGACCATCACGGTGACCGCGCCGGCCAGCTTCGGATCGGCGGCGAGCTCGGCGAAGCCGGCCCGGTCGGCGGACGGGTAGGCGAGCAGGACGTCCTCGAAGCCCGAGCGGGCCAGCCAGATCGACTCGGCGAGGGTGTAGGACATGATCCCGGCGAACCCGGGCCGCGCCAGGACCCGTTCGAGCAGCGCACGGCACCGTACGGACTTGCTCGCCACCCGGACCGGCTTCCCGCCGGCGCGACGCACGAGATCGTCGGCGTTGGCGTCGAACGCGTCCAGGTCCACGAGGGCGAGCGGAGCGTCGAGATGGGCGGTGGCCCGGTCGTAACGGGCCCGGTCGGCGGCGGGGGAGTTCATGGGCGGCAGCCTGCCAGATGGGTGTACTCGTGGGTAGGGGGTTCGCGGAGGCCGGGGGACGCCCTGCCAGGTCAGAGGCCCGGGAGGGCGCTCCGGTCACATCTCGGTCTCGACCTCCGGATGCCCCATTTGGATATTGAGGCGGCAGTTCGAATGTGTTTACTGTCGCTCCTCCCCGGCCGACGTTTCAGGCGCTGACGGGCGCGTAAAGTAAGGGCAGGCAGCCGACGGGAACGGGGGGCTGAGCCGCCGGATGAGTACGTCCACACCGCACGGCGGGGTCCTGACCACGCCCGACCATGTCCAGGTACCGCCACGGCGGCGCCCGGGAACGGTCCTCGCCGCCGCCCTGTGCGGCCTCCTCGGCCTCGGTCTCACCGGTGCGGCCGGCTACAAGGCGGTCTCCGACCACCAGGCCGCGTCCCGGCCCGTGCCCCCCGCCGAGGCCTACCGCAAGGCCGCGTCCCTCTGGCACAGCACGCCCGTCGACACCCTGTTCCCGCTCGTCCTCGACGGCCAGGACGCCGGGCCGGGCGGCGCCGACCGCACGTGGACCCGGATCACCGAGGCCGCCGACGCCGGCTGCTCCGAGGTACTCGACGCCGACTGGCAGGCCCTGTTCGCCGGGACCGGGTGCACCCGCGTGCTCGTCGCCACCTACACCGACGCCACCCGAAGTTCCCTCGTCACCGTCGGCATGGTCTTCACCCCGGCGGAGGCCGCCGCCATGGACCTGCTGCGCGGCCGGTTCACCGCCCCGCCCGGCTACGGGTTCCGCCCCAACCGCCGCGGTGCCTGGACCGCCTCCGTGCTCGCCGAAGCCCCTGTCGTCGTCTACACCGTGTCCGCCTTCGCAGACGGCCGCCGCCTCAACGAACCCAGCCCCGCGGAGGACAAGATGGCCGAGGACGCCCGCGGGCGCGTGGCCCAGGCGGGCCTCGGCCACGAGGCCAAGGCCATCGGCGATCTGGTGGGAGGCACCCTGCGCACCCTCGCGACCTCCCCTCCGGGCAAGCCGGTCCGGCCGGCCGCGGAGCCGTCGAAGACCCCGCAGACCCCGGCCCCGACGGCGACCCCGGAGGCCGCCCGGTGACCCGCCGCGCCCTGTTCCCGGCGGCCCTCGCCCTCGGAGCCCTCTTCACCGTCACCGCCGCGCCGCCGGCCACCGCCGACTCCATCCGCGACCGCCAGTGGGGCCTGACCGCCCTGCGCGCCGAGGAGGCCTGGGGCACCACGCGGGGCGAGGGGGTCACCGTGGCCGTCCTGGACACCGGGGTCGACCCGACGCACCCCGACCTGGCCGGCCAGGTCCTGGAGGGCGTCGACCTCGTCGGGATGGGCGCCGTACGGGGCGACCGCGCCTGGGCCCGCCACGGCACCGCCATGGCCGGGATCATCGCCGGGCACGGCCACGGTGCCGACGGCAAGAAGGGCATCCGGGGCATCGCCCCCCAGGCGAAGATCCTCCCGGTCCGGGTGATCCTGGAGGAGCGCGACCCCGGCCGGGACAAGGCCCGCGACAGCAAGGGCGGCGCCCTCGCCGAGGGCATCCGCTGGGCCGCCGACCACGGCGCGGACGTGATCAACCTCTCGCTCGGCGACGACAGCAGCTCCGCCCACCACGAGGCCGCCGAGGACGAGGCCGTCCAGTACGCCCTGGCCAAGGGCGTGGTCGTCGTCGCCTCCGCCGGCAACGGCGGCAAGGAGGGGGACCGCATCTCGTACCCGGCCGCCTATCCCGGGGTCATCGCCGTCACGGCCGTCGACAAGAAGAACCGGAAGGCCTCCTTCTCCACACGCAGCTGGTACGCGACCGTCAGCGCCCCGGGCGTCGGCGTGGTCATCGCCGACCCCGACCGCTCCTACTACGAGGGCTGGGGCACCAGCGCCGCTTCCGCCTTCGTCTCCGGCGCCGTAGCCCTGGTCAAGGCGGCCCACCCGGACCTGTCCCCGGCGCAGATCAAGAACCTGCTGGAGGACACGGCCTCCAATTCCCCGCGCGGCGGCCGCGACGACTCCCGCGGCTTCGGCCTGGTGGACCCGGTCGCCGCCCTCCAGGCCGCCGACGAAATGTCCCCCGAGCCGGTGCTGCCCGCACCCGTCGTGGACGGGAGCCCCTACTTCGGTCCCGGTCCCGACCCGGTGCGCGACCCCGGGCTCTGGGCCCGCTTCGGAGCCCCGGTGGGCGTGGCGGCGGGGCTGGCCCTGCTCGCGGCGGCCGGCGTACTGGTCCGGCGGCCCGGGGCCGGACGGCGGGATCCCGACGCGGGATAGGCTCGGGGAACTGTGGCGAACAAAAACATTCCGGACCCCGGTTTCTCCGACGACGACGGCTCCGCCGACCCCCGGCTGAGCGCGGCCCTGGCCGCCTGGGCCGAGGACAGAGCCAAGGAGCCGGAGCTGCTGGCGGCGCTCAAGGACGCGCGCCTGCTGGTTCCCGTCGTCGCGGTCCTCGGCGAGGTCGAGACGGACCCCGAGACCGGACTCAAGCGCGAGAAGACCAGCGACATGGCCGTCCCGACCCTGCGGGCGGGGGACCGGCGGGCGCTGCCCGCCTTCACCTCCATCGCCTCGCTGGCCCTGTGGGACCCGGCCGCCCGCCCGGTGGCGGTGCCGCTGCACCAGGCGCTGGCCGCCGCCGCGCACGAGAAGGCCGACACCATCGTCCTGGACCTGTCCGGGCCGGTCACCTACCAGCTGGCGGGCTCCGCGCTGCTCGCGCTCGCCGAGGGCCGCACGGACGCCGGCCCGCTCGCCGACCCCGCCGTGCGCGAGGCCGTACGGGCCGTCGTGAGCGCCGAGCCGGCCGTACTCGGCGCCCACCTCGGCCCGGGCGGTGCGGACGCCGACGGAACCCTGGCGATCGTGCTGGCGGCCGGTCCGCAAGCCGCGCCGGCGGCTCGCCGGGTGGCCGAGGCCCTGGCGGGCGACGAGACCCTGCGCGCACGCCTCGTAGGCGGCCTGGACCTGGCGCTGCTCCCCGAGGGGGCCCCGGTCCCGCCGGGCGAGCCGCTCTTCACGCGCTGAGCGACCCGGAACGCCGAAGGACCACGCCGTGATGTCACGGCGTGGTCCTTCGGCGTCGTGCTTCCGCGGTGACGCGGTTACTCGGTTACGGGGTTACGCGTACACGGGACCCGTGAACTTCTCGCCCGGGCCCTGCCCCGGCTCGTCCTGCACCAGCGAGGCTTCGCGGAAGGCCAGCTGGAGGGACTTCAGGCCGTCGCGCAGCGGGGCGGCGTGGAAGGAGCTGATCTCGGTGGCGCTCGCGGTGACCAGGCCCGCCAGGGCGGTGATCAGCTTGCGGGCCTCGTCGAGGTCCTTGTACTCGGAGTCCGGCTTGTCCAGGCCCAGGTTGACCGCCGCCGCGCTGAGGAGGTGGACGGCCACCGTGGTGATGACCTCGACGGCCGGCACGTCCGCGATGTCGCGGGTCAGGTCGTCGTAGTCGGGGGCGGAGTCAGGAGTGGAACCGGAGGGCGTCGCGTCAGTCATGGGCCACACGATATGCCGTGCGGCGGGCTTGCAACGCGGGTGGTAGTATGTACTTCGACCGGCCGGACACTTATGTGCCCGGCCCACAAGTGGAGGCTCCGATTCTCCCACCCAGCCACCCTCACGGGAGGCGGGTCACCGGTCAGGCGGTATCCATCGTTCCGTACGGACGATGGAAAGCTGCCCGATTTTGCGCCCCGCGGTTCGCACGCGACGGTGCTCCGGTTGTATTGGAGCCCTCGTCTGTGCCCGGCGGGGCTTTTTTGATTCTCCGCCGCGGTCGGTCTGACGGAAAAACGTCAGCGGCTGTCCTCCAGGCAGCCGTGTGGTGCTACCGAGGAGGATCCATCAGCACCGAGCCCCGCATCAACGACCGGATTCGCGTTCCCGAGGTACGACTCGTCGGCCCGAGTGGCGAGCAGGTCGGCATCGTGCCGCTTGCCAAGGCGCTTGAGCTCGCGCAGGAGTACGACCTCGACCTGGTCGAGGTCGCGGCGTCCGCACGCCCGCCGGTCTGCAAGCTCATGGACTACGGCAAGTTCAAGTACGAGTCGGCCATGAAGGCCCGTGAGGCGCGCAAGAACCAGGCGCACACGGTCATCAAGGAAATGAAGCTCCGGCCGAAGATCGACCCGCACGACTATGACACCAAGAAGGGTCACGTCGTTCGGTTCCTCAAGCAGGGCGACAAGGTCAAGATCACGATCATGTTCCGTGGTCGCGAGCAGTCCAGGCCGGAACTCGGCTACCGACTGCTGCAGCGCCTCGCTTCGGACGTCGAGGACCTCGGGTTCATCGAGTCGAACCCGAAGCAGGACGGCCGAAACATGATCATGGTTCTCGGTCCGCACAAGAAGAAGACCGAGGCCATGGCCGAAGCCCGCGAGGCGCAGGCCGCCCGCAAGGCCGAGCGCCAGGGTGTTGCGGTCACCGACGAGAGTGGTGACGAGGCCCTGGCCGCCGACGCCGCGCTCGAGGCGGAGAACGCCGCACTCGAAGCCGAGGACGTGGACGCCGAGGACGCTTCCGAGGAAGCGACCGACGCGGCCGACGCGGCCGAGGCCGGCACCGACGAGGCAGCCGCCTCGGACGAGGCCTCTGCCCAGGCCTGATTCCGAGGCAGCCCGTCTCGGATCACCGATACAACATGACGCTCCCGTGAGCCGGCCCCCACCAGGGCCGGTGGGGGCGCCACCGACGAGGAGATAACGGCGCTATGCCGAAGAACAAGACGCACTCCGGGACCAAGAAGCGCTTCAAGATCACCGGCTCCGGCAAGGTGCTCCGCGAGCGTGCCGGCAAGCGCCACCTGCTCGAGCACAAGTCGTCCCGTGTCACCCGCCGCCTGACCGGCACCGCGGAGATGGCCCCCGGCGACGCCGCGAAGATCAAGAAGCTTCTCGGCAAGTGACGTCCTCCGCTCCCCTTCCGGGAGCGGGAGCACGTCAAGACCGGGACCCCATCGAATTCGGGCCGTGTGAAGTCATCCACGGCCCCGCTACAAGGAGTACAAAGTGGCACGCGTCAAGCGGGCAGTAAACGCGCACAAGAAGCGCCGGGCAATCCTCGAGGCGGCCAAGGGCTACCGCGGTCAGCGTTCGCGCCTGTACCGCAAGGCCAAGGAGCAGGTCACCCACTCCCTGGTCTACAACTTCAACGACCGCAAGAAGCGCAAGGGCGACTTCCGTCGTCTCTGGATCCAGCGCATCAACGCGGCTGCCCGTCAGAACGGCATGACGTACAACCGCCTCATCCAGGGTCTGAACGCCGCCAACATCGAGGTGGACCGCAAGATCCTCGCCGAGCTGGCCGTCAACGACGCCAACGCGTTCGCCGCGCTGGTCGAGGTCGCGCAGAAGGCCCTCCCGGCCGACGTCAACGCCCCGAAGGTCGCTGCCTAAGCAGCACGCCGTCAAGGCCGCAGTAACTTGCCCGGACCCGCAGGCCTCGCGCCTGCGGGTCCGGTGCGTTGACCCACCATTTCCTTCGATCAGGGCAGCCACCCGCTGTACGTACGGAAGCGAGCCGACCGCCATGGGCACCCCCGCCGAGCTGATCTCCCCCCGGTCCACCCGGGTGGCCGCCGCCAGGCGACTGGCGCGACGTAATTTCCGTACGAAGGAGCGCCGCTTCATCGCCGAGGGCCCGCAGGCCGTCCGCGAGGCCGTGGAGCACCGCGGCGCCGGGGGCGAGTCCACGCTGATCGAGCTGTTCGCGACCGTGGAGGCCGCCGAGCGCTACGCCGACATCGTCGACGCCGCGTACGCCGCCGGAGCCCGCGTCCACTACGCCTCCGACGAGGTGCTCGCGGAGGTCTCCCAGACGGTCACCCCGCAGGGCCTGGTCGGCGTCTGCCACTTCCTCGACTCCCCGTTCGAGGAGATCCTGAAGGCCCGGCCCAGGCTCGTCGCCGTCCTCGCGCACGTCCGCGACCCCGGCAACGCCGGTACGGTGCTGCGCTGCGCGGACGCCGCCGGAGCCGACGCGGTCGTGCTGACCGACGCCTCCGTCGACCTGTACAACCCCAAGTCGGTACGCGCCTCCGTGGGCTCCCTCTTCCACCTCCCGGTGGCCGTCGGCGTGCCCGTGGAGCAGGCCGTCGCGGGGCTGCGCGCGGCCGGCGTGCGGATCCTCGCCGCCGACGGGGCCGGCACCGACGACCTCGACGCCGAGCTCGACGCGGGCACCATGGGCACCCCCTCGGCCTGGATCTTCGGCAACGAGGCCTGGGGCCTGCCCGAGGAGACCAGGGCGCTCGCGGACGCCGTCGTACGGGTCCCGATCCACGGAAAGGCCGAGAGCCTGAACCTCGCCACGGCCGCCGCGGTGTGCCTGTACGCCTCCGCGCGTGCACAGCGGGCGCCCGGAGGGTGCCGCTCCGTGACCCCCAGCTAGTAATGTGGCGGCCCGGGGGGCCCACTGCGCTACTCGGAGATGTGGGGTACGGGGACATGACCGTCGGTACGAACAGCTCGCCAGGTGCCGCCAAGGCGGCCGGCGCACCGGTCCTGGCGACCGTGCCCCCGCCGGCCGCGCCCGCCGCCCGGGTGCCCGTACAGCAGCCCCAAGGCGCCTCGGCCCCGCAGACCCTGCCCGCGCCCGCGAGCCCCGTAGGCCCCGCCGTGGCGGGTCCGGGGCCGGACGCGCCGGAGGATCCGGACGGGCACGGCGGCGAGTACGCCGCGCTCGGGATCGACCCCGACGACCTGCCCGACGGGCTGGTGATCGCCGACGCCACCGGCCGGGTCATCTGTTTCAACTCCGCCGCCGCCCGGATCACCGCCCTCGTGGCGGGCGAGGCCCTGGGCCTGGGGATCGAGCGCGCACTCCCGCTGGAGGACCTCGAAGGCCGCCGCTGGTGGGCGCTGACCGACCCCTACGGAGGCCTCGCCACCCGGCGCGGACAGCCCGAGCGCAACCTGCTGCTCCCCGGCGGCCGCGAGGTGCTCGTCTCCGCCCGGTACGTGCGCACCCACCCCAAGGGCCCGGTGCGCCGGCTCGTGGTCACCCTGCGCGGCACCGAGGCCCGGCGGCGCACCGAGCGCAGCCACGCCGAGCTGATCGCCACCGTCGCGCACGAGCTGCGCTCCCCGCTCACCTCCGTGAAGGGGTTCACGGCGACCCTGCTCGCCAAGTGGGAGCGGTTCACCGACGACCAGAAGCGACTGATGCTGGAGACCGTCGACGCCGACGCGAACCGCGTCACCCGGCTCATCGCCGAGCTCCTGGACATCTCCCGCATCGACTCGGGCCGCCTGGAGGTGCGCCGCCAGCCGGTCGACATCTCCACCGCCGTGGGCCGCCACGTCCAGGCGCTCACCGCGAACGGGCAGGCCCCGGAGCGGTTCCTCGTCAGTGTGAGCCGGCCGCTGCCCGACTTGTGGGCGGACCCGGACAAAATTGACCAGATCCTCGGCAACCTGCTCGAAAATGCGGTGCGGCACGGCGAGGGAACCGTCACCATCGACGTGACGCCGACCAGCTTCGCGAACGCCGCGGGGAAGACCGAGAAGGGAACAGCCGTCACCGTGACCGATGAAGGCCCCGGTATCCCCGAGGAGTCGATGGGCCGCGTCTTCACCCGCTTCTGGCGGGGCAGCAAGCGCGGCGGCACCGGTCTGGGCCTCTACATCGTCAAGGGCATCGTGGAAGCCCACGGCGGCACCATCAAGGTCGGCCGCGGCCCCGGCGGCGGCGCCGAGTTCCGATTTATCCTGCCCGTCGGCGCCCCGGCGTACCTCACGCAGTAGCCCTGCGGAGCGTCTCGCCAGGCGGCCCACGGGCCCCTTCACCCCCAGCGACCTTTAGACTCGACCTTTGGCACCTTTGTGTCCTTGTGCCGAGCGCGTCCTGCGCGTCGCGCGGGGGACCCACCAGCCAGCCATCGGAAGTACGGGAAGAGATGTCGGCACCGAACAAGTCGTACGACCCTGTCGAGGTCGAGGCACTGAAACCGGAAGAGATCGAGCGCATGCGGGACGAGGCGCTCGCCGCCTTCGCCGCCGCCGGCGACCTCGACGAACTTCGCGAGGCGAAGACCGCGCACATGGGCGACCGCTCGCCCCTGGCGCTCGCCAACCGAGAGATCGGCGCGCTGCCCCCGCAGGCCAAGGCCACGGCGGGCAAGCTCGTGGGCCAGGCCCGGGGCGCCGTGAACAAGGCCTTCGGGGCCCGCACGGTCGCGCTCGAAGCCGAGCGCGACGAGCGGGTGCTGGTCGAGGAGGCGGTGGACGTCACGCTGCCCTACGACCGCGTGCCCGCCGGCGCCCGGCACCCCTTGACCACGCTGATGGACCGCATCGCGGACATCTTCGTGGCCATGGGGTACGAGGTCGCGGAGGGCCCCGAGGTCGAGGCGGAGTGGTTCAACTTCGACGCCCTCAACTTCACGCCCGACCACCCCGCGCGCCAGATGCAGGACACCTTCTTCGTCCGGGGGCCGGAAGGCACCGAGGGCGACGAGTCCGGGGTCGTGCTGCGTACTCACACCTCGCCGGTGCAAGCGCGCTCGCTGCTGGAGCGCAAGCCCCCCGTCTACATCGTGTGTCCGGGGCGGGTGTACCGCACCGACGAGCTCGACGCGACGCACACCCCGGTCTTCCACCAGGTCGAGCTGCTCGCCGTGGACGAGGGCCTGACCATGGCGGACCTCAAGGGCACCATGGACCACATGGTGCAGGAGCTGTTCGGCGAGGGCACCACCACGCGCCTGCGCCCGCACTTCTTCCCCTTCACCGAGCCGTCCGCCGAGATGGACATGCAGTGCTACGTGTGCCGCGGCGCCTCGGTGGGCAACCCCGACCGCCCGTGCCGTACCTGTTCCAGCGAGGGCTGGATCGAGCTCGGCGGCTGCGGCATGGTCAACCCGAAGGTGCTCATCGCCTGCGGTGTGGACCCGGAGAAGTACAGCGGGTTCGCCTTCGGCTTCGGCATCGAGCGGATGCTGATGTTCCGCCACAACGTAGAAGACATGCGAGACATGGTCGAGGGTGACGTTCGTTTCACCCGGCCGTTCGGGAGTGAGATCTGATGCGCGTCCCGCTTTCTTGGCTGCGGGAGTACGTCGACCTCCCCGCGGGTGAAACAGGTCGCGACGTGGCCCACAAGCTCGTCGACGCCGGCCTCGAGGTCGAGACCGTCGAGCAGCTCGGCGGTGGGCTGGGGGGCCCGCTCGTCGTCGGCCAGGTGCTGACCATCGAGGAGCTCGAAGGCTTCCGCAAGCCGATCCGCTTCTGCACGGTGGACGTCGGCGCAGCCAACGGCACCGGCCTGCCGCAGGAGATCGTCTGCGGCGCCCGGAACTTCTCCGTCGGCGACAAGGTCGTCGTGGTCCTGCCCGGCGCGGTGCTGCCCGGCGACTTCGCGATCGCCGCCCGCGAGACGTACGGCCGCACCTCGCACGGCATGATCTGCTCCGGCGACGAGCTGGGCATGGGCGACGACGGCACGCACGGCATCATCGTGCTGCCGCACGAGCACGAGGTCGGCAGCGACGCGATCAAGCTCCTGGAGCTCGTCGACGAGGTCCTCGACATCGACATCACCCCGGACCGCGGCTACTGCATGTCCATGCGCGGTGTGGCCCGCGAGGCCGCCACCGCGTACGGCCTGCCGCTGCGCGACCCGGCGCTGCTCGACGTGCCCGCGCCGAACTCGTACGGCTACGCCGTCAAGATCGACGACCCGCAGGGCTGCGACCGCTTCACCGCCCGCACGGTGACCGGCCTCGACCCCGAGGCGCGCTCCCCGATCTGGCTCACGCGCCGCCTCCAGAAGGCGGGCATGCGCCCGATCTCGCTCGCCGTCGACATCACCAACTACGTGATGCTGGAACTCGGCCAGCCGCTGCACGCCTACGACCGCTCGCGGATCGACGGCACCATCGGCGTCCGCCGGGCCGAGCAGGGCGAGAAGTTCACCACCCTGGACGGGGTCAAGCGCACGCTCGACGCCGAGGACCTGGTGATCACCGACAACAGCGGCCCGATCGGGCTCGCCGGTGTCATGGGCGGCGCCAACACCGAGATCGCCGACTCGGTGACCGACCACGAGACCGGAGCCGTCACCGGCACCACGGACGTGGTCGTGGAGGCCGCGCACTTCGACTCCGTGTCGATCTCGCGCACCGCCCGCCGCCTCAAGCTGTCCTCCGAGGCCTCCAAGCGCTTCGAGCGCGGCGTCGACCCGCAGGCCGCCGCCGCTGCCGCGCAGCGCACCGTCGACCTGCTCGTGCTGCTCGCGGGCGGCACCGCCGAGGCCGGCGTCACCGAGCTCACCGCCCCGGGCGCCCCGCGCACCATCGCGATGAGCGCGGACCACCCCGACAAGGTCGCGGGCATGCAGTACGGCCGGGAGACCGTCGTACGCCGCCTGCAGGAGGTCGGCTGCGACGTCTACGGCCAGGACGAGCTCGTCGTCACGGCGCCCTCGTGGCGGCCCGACCTCGCCGAGCCCAACGACCTCGCCGAGGAAGTCATCCGGCTGGAGGGCTACGGGAACCTCCCCTCCACCCTCCCGCAGGTGCCCTCCGGCCGCGGTCTGACCGCCCGGCAGGAGCTGCACCGCCGGGTGGGCCGCGCGCTGGCCGGCGCGGGCTACGTCGAGGCGCTCAGCTACCCCTTCCTGGGCGAGGGCGTCTTCGACCAGCTCCAGCTGCCCGCGCACGACGCCTCCCGCCAGGTCGTCAAGCTGGTCAACCCGATCTCCGACGAGGAGCCGGCGCTGCGCACCACGCTGCTGCCGGGTCTGCTCGGCGCGCTGCGCCGCAACGACAGCCGGGGCAGCCACGACCTCGCGCTCTTCGAGACCGGCTCGGTCTTCCGGGCCGCCGCGCAGCCGGGCGTCGCGGTACGCCTCGGCGTCGACCGGCGTCCCACCGACGAGGAGATCGCCACCCTGGACGCGGCCCTGCCCGCGCAGCCGCGCTACGCCGCGGTCGTGCTGGCCGGGGCCCGCGAGCAGGCCGGCTGGTGGGGCAAGGGCCGTCCGGCCGACTGGGCCGACGCGGTCCAGGCGGCGCGCGCGCTGGCCGTCGAGGCCGGTGCGGAGCTCGTCATCCGCCAGGGCCGGTACGGCCCCTGGCACCCGGGCCGCTGCGCCGAGCTGCTCGTCACCCTGGACGGGGTGGAGACGGTCATCGGCCACGCCGGTGAGCTGCACCCGCGCGTGGTCAAGGCGATGGGCCTGCCGGCCCGCACCAGCGCCATGGAGCTCGACCTGGACCGCCTCGCGGCGGCCGGCGGCGCGGCTCTGCGGGCGCCCCGGATCTCCTCCTTCCCGGTGGCGACCCAGGACGTCGCGCTGATCGTGGACGCGTCGGTGCCGGCTTCGGCCGTCGAGGACGCGCTGCACAAGGGTGCCGGTGAACTGCTGGAGTCCCTGCGGCTGTTCGACGTGTTCGAGGGCGAGCAGGTGGGCGAGGGCAAGAAGTCCCTCGCGTACGCGCTGCGCTTCCGCGCGACCGACCGGACGCTGACCGCCGAGGAGTCGACGGCGGCGCGTGACGCGGCGGTTGCCCTGGCGGGCGAGCGCACGGGTGCGGTGCTGCGCGGCGCGTAGCCGCTGCCGCTTGCTGTGCCGAGGGGGTGCATCCCGATGCCGGGGTGCACCCCCTCACCCGTTCCCCGGGCCGGCCCTGCGGGGCTGGGTCCCCTACCCACCCTTCGCCCGTTCCCCGGGGCTCCGCCCCGGACCCCGCGCCTCAAACGCCGGCGAGGCTGATTTTTCAGCTCGCCCGGCGTTTGAGGGCAACGGGGGGGCTGGGGGCAGCGCCCCCGGTTTCGGGAAGGGGCGGGGTGGGGGAAGCCGCCCGCAGGGCTCGGCGGCTCGGGCCGCGGCGCGGACGTCCGGGCCGGTATCGGGGGACCACGCGGGCCGGGCCCGGTGGGTGGGCCCGGCGCGCGCTCGGTCCGGCCCGGCCGGGGCCCGGCGACCAACCAGGCCCCGGCGGAGCCGAAGCGCGCCGCCCGCCTGCCGTGGAGTGTCGGGCAGACAACAGGACGGGCGGCGCGGTTGACGGGTCGTCGCACTGTACGAGGGGGAGCCGACGACCCGAGCCACCTCTTGGCGAGGTGAGGCCCCTAAGTGAAGCGCCCGCCGGGGGCTTGGCGGCAGGGTGCGTATCGCATTTATGCGCGTACTGCGTTCACACCCCGTGTGAACCCCGCACCCACTAGCCTGGATCCGACGAGCCCTTGGAGCGGCCCATGCAGCCCAATGCCCTGCTCGACGCCCTCCTCGCCGAGGCGGGCATGTCCCACGCAGGACTCGCCGCGTACGTGAACCAGGCGGGACGCTCCCGCGGACTCGCCCTGCGCTACGAACACACCGCCGTGGCACGGTGGTTGAAGGGGCAGCGCCCGCGCGGCCAGGTCCCGGACCTGATCTGCGAGGTGATCGGGGGCCGGCTGCGGCGGCCGCTCACCCTCGACGACGCCGGGTTCGGTCTGCCCGGGCAGCCCGCCGATCCGCACGGCCGTGGCGGCACAGTCCCGCTCAGCGGCTTCGTCGACCGGGCGGCCGCCCTGTGGCGCTGCGACGGCAACGGCCGGCAGCCCCTCGACGCAGGGGCCCTGACCGGTACCCCCGCGGTGATGCCCGTGTGGGAGTGGGAGAACCCGCCGGAGGACGCCGACGTGTCCCGCGAGGGGCCGACCCGCGTCGGACCCGAGCACGTGGAGATCCTGAAGGCCGCCCGCGCGCACTACGAGCTGATGTACCGCCGGGCCGGCGGCGTGGCCACCCGCGACCGGGTCGTCCGCTTCCTCGGCACCGAGACCGCCCCCATGCTGCGCGGCAGTTACTCCGACGGACTCGGCCGCAGCCTGCACCGGGCGGGCGGTTCCCTGGTGGCCGTGGCGGGGATCTGCGCGTACGACTCGGACGCGCACGGGCTGGCCCAGCGCTATTTCCATCAGGCGCTGAGGCTGGCCAAGGCGAGCGGGGACCGCGGGCTCGGGGCCTATGTGATCGCGCTGATCGTCAACCAGTGCCTGCACCTACGGGAGTTCCGCCAGGCCGTGGCCTTCGCCGAGGCCGCCCTGCGCGCGGCCGGCCCGCACACCACCCCGGCCCTGGCCGCGGACCTGTACGCCATGCAGGCCAAGGCGTACGCCCAACTCGGCGATACGACGGCCGCGTTGGCCTGCATCTGCAAGGCGGAGGCGGCTGCGGAGCGGATCCGTCCCGGCACGGAGCCGGACGAGACGGGGTACGTGCAGCCCGGGCTGGTCAACGTACAGGTGGCGGAGGCGCTGCTCGGTCTGGGTGATCTGCGGGCGGCCCGGGAGCAGGCTTCGGCCGCGGTCGGGACCCCCGCGCACGACCGGGGCCGGGTGCACCGGCTCGCGATGCTGTGCGAGATCCAGCTGCGTCAGGGCGAGGCCGATCAGGCGGTGGCTTCGGCGGCCGAAATGGCCGAGCGGGCCAAGGGGATGGAGTCCCTGCGCCTGCGCGACCGGCTGCGCGCGGTCCGGGAGCAGTTGCTGACCAGTGGTTGCTCGGGGGCCGAGGGCGCGGCCGAGCTCATCGACGGGGCGCTGCGCGTTCCGCTGTGACATCCCCGCGGCGTTCTCTGCGCCGCCCTCTGCGCGTTCCCCTGGGCGGGGGTGAACTGCTGCCATGTTGCCACCTACTCGATCGGAAGGTGGCAGAACCGTGCAGTGGACGAACCTGAGTGAGCAAACCGTGTACACGAACCGCTGGTTCGACGTGAATCTCGCCGACGTGGAGCTCCCCGACGGCCGGCACCTGGACCACTTCGTCATCCGGCTGCGCCCGGTCGCCGTCGCCACGGCCGTCAACGAGGCGGGCGAGGTGCTGCTGCTGTGGCGCCACCGCTTCATCACCGACAGCTGGGGCTGGGAACTGCCCGCCGGGGTCGTCGAGGACGGGGAGTCCGTGGAGCGCGCGGCCGCCCGCGAGATGGAGGAGGAGTCGGGCTGGCGGCCCGGCCCCCTGCACCACCTGATGACCGTCGAGCCGTCCAACGGGCTGACCGACGCCCGCCACCACCTCTACTGGGCGGACGGCGCCACCTACACGGGCCACCCCGAGGACGAATTCGAGTCCTCGCGCCGCGAGTGGGTACCGCTCAAGCTGGTTCCCGACATGATCGCGCGAGGCGAGATCCCGGCCGCCAACATGGCGGCCGGGCTGTTGCTGCTGCACCACCTGCGGCTCGGCTGAGCCGCGGGCGGCCGCCCGTACGGGTCAGCCGTACGGGTAGAAGCCCGAGCCGGTCTTGCGGCCGAGGCGGCCGGCGTCGACCATGCGCTGGAGCAGCGGGGGAGCCGCGTACAGGGGCTCCTTGAACTCCGCGTACATCGAGTCGGCCACCGAGGCCACCGTGTCCAGACCGATGAGGTCCGCGAGCTTCAGCGGGCCCATCGGGTGGGCGCAGCCCAGCTCCATGCCGTTGTCGATGTCCTCGCGGCTCGCGATGCCCGACTCGAACATCCGGATCGCGGACAGCAGGTACGGGATCAGGAGCGCGTTGACGACGAAGCCGGAACGGTCCTGGGCGCGGATCGCGTGCTTGCCCAGCGCCTGGCCGACCAGCGCCTCGGCGCGCTTGATGGTCTCGTCGCTCGTCGTCAGCGCCGGGATCAGCTCGACGAGCTGCTGCACCGGGGCCGGGTTGAAGAAGTGGATGCCGATGACCTGGTCGGGCCGCGAGGTCGCGACGGCCAGCTTGACCAGCGGGATCGAGGAGGTGTTGGAGGCGAGGATCGCGTCCGGGCGGGTGACCACCTGGTCGAGGACCTGGAAGATCTCCGTCTTGACCTGCTCGTTCTCGACGACCGCCTCGATGACGAGGTCGCGGTCGGCGAACTCGCCGAGATCGGTGGTGAACGAGAGGCGGGCCAGGGTCGCGTCCCGCTCCTCCTCGCTGATCTTGCCGCGTTCGGCGGCCCTGGTCAGAGAGGTGTGCAGCCGGGTCCGCCCGAGCTCGAGGGCCTCGCCGGTGGTTTCGGCGACCATCACCTCGAGCCCGCTCCGGGCGAACACCTCCGCGATGCCCGCGCCCATCTGGCCACAGCCCACTACGCCGACGCGTGCGATGTCGTCTGGGAGGTCCGTCACATCGTGCCTTTCGCTGCTCTCCATCGCGGGTCCCCCGTACTCGTGCAGTGGTAACTGCGTTCCGGCGCCCGCCACGCCCCCCGACGTTACCCCCGTCCTTGCCCGGCGTGGCGGGCCGGGGCGGGCATGCTGGGCGGACACGAGGCAATGTCACGGAGCGGAACGGAGTCGTCACATGGCGTCCATCGGAAGGCGGAGCATGCTGGCAGGCGCGGCC
Source organism: Streptomyces sp. AP-93 (assembly GCF_022808175.1). Taxonomy (GTDB): domain Bacteria; phylum Actinomycetota; class Actinomycetes; order Streptomycetales; family Streptomycetaceae; genus Streptomyces. The sequence continues at coordinate 121,484 of NZ_JALGBX010000007.1, forward strand.
GGGGTGCTGGCGGCGGTGGCGACGGCGGCCCCGGCGAGAGCGGGCAGGCCGTCACGGGCGGGAGAGGGGGAGCGGGTGCGCGGGGCGGGCGAGGCCGAGTTCCGCGGGATGTGGGTCGCCTCCGTGCAGAACGTGGACTGGCCGTCGCGCAGCGGGCTCTCCGCGCGGGAGCAGCGCGCCGAACTGCTGGCGCTCCTCGACACCGCCGTCGCCCGCCGCCTCAACGCGGTGATCCTCCAGGTCCGGCCCACCGCCGACGCGATGTGGCCCTCGGCGCGCGAGCCCTGGTCGCAGTGGCTGACCGGGGAGCAGGGGGTCGACCCCGGCTGGGACCCGCTCGGCACGGCGGTCGCCGAAGCGCACGCCCGGGGGCTGGAACTGCACGCCTGGTTCAACCCGTACCGGGTGGCCAACCACACCGACCGGAGCCTGCTGGCACCCGGGCACCCGGCCCGCCGCAACCGGGGCTGGACCGTGCCCTACGGCGGCAAGCTGTACTACAACCCCGGACTTCCGGAAGTCCGCCGCTTCGTGCAGGACGCCATGCTCGACGCCGTCGCCCGCTACCCCCTCGACGGGGTCCACTGGGACGACTACTTCTACCCGTACCCCGTCGAGGGCCGCGATTTCGACGACGACGCCGCCTACGAGCAGTACGGACGGGACTTCGCGACCCGCGCCGACTGGCGCCGCCACAACACCGACACCCTGGTCCGCGAGATGTCCGAGCGGCTGCGGGCGCTGCGCCCCCGGGCGCGCTTCGGCATCAGCCCCTTCGCCGTCTGGCGCAACTCCGACCGTGATCCGCTCGGTTCGCCGACGCGGGCGGGCGTCGCCACGTACGACGACCTGTACGCGGACACCCGCAAGTGGGTGCGCGAGGGCTGGATCGACTACATCGTGCCGCAGGCGTACTGGCAGCTCGGGCATCCGGCCGCCGACTACGCCGCCATCGTCCCCTGGTGGGCGCGCACGGTCGCCGGCACCCGCGTCCAGCTCTACGTGGGGGAGGCGCTGTACCGCTGCGACGCGCAGAGCTCCACGGCCGCCTGGCGCGACCCGCGTGAGCTGTCCCGGCACCTGCGGTTCGCCGCCGGATACCCCGAGGTCCGCGGCCACGTCTACTTCTCCGCGAAGCAGGTGGTCGCGGACCCCAACGGGGCGTTGGCCCAGGTGGTCGCCGATCACTACCCGACGCCGGTGGCGGTGCCGCCGCGCTGATCCGGTGCGCTGATCCGGTGCGCTCGTCCGGTGCGCTGCGGCGGTCCTCCCCGGCGCTCCGGCCGCCGCTCCTCAGCGGTCGTGCTCGGCCGGGTGCTTCACGACGCAGTCGGGGCCGGGGGACATGATGGCCTCGTGTCCGTCCGTGAAGCGGACCCGGTAGGGAGGGGTTCCGTTCTCTCCCAGGACCTGGGTGATCTCACCGACCTTGTCGTGCTGGCCCACGATCCTGCCGTGCTGAACCAGCTGGTCGCCCTCGGTCGCGCGCATGCTGACCTCCTCGGTGGCGGTCCGATCCGGTGCTAGCAGTTTAGGTCGTCCGGCCCCTTTTTGGCCCATCGGGCCGCTGAGTCACCGCGATGCAGACGAGCACCGCGCAGGCGGCGACGGGCGCGGCCGGGGACAGGCGTTCGCCGAGCAGCAGCACCGACCACAGCAGGGTCAGCAGCGGCTGCGCGAGCTGGAGCTGGCTGGCGCGGGCCGCGCCGATCTCGGCCATGCCCCGGTACCAGACGAAGAGGCCGAGGAACGAGGAGCCGACCGCCACCCAGACGAGCCCGGCCACCCCGCGGCCGGTCGGATCGGCCGGTTCGTACGCGAGCCCGAGCGCGGAGCCGGCCACGCCGATGGGCAGGCACAGCACCAGCGCCCAGGCGATCACCTGCCAGCCGGGCAGCAGCCGGGCCAGGCGCCCGCCCTCGGTGTACCCGGCGGCGCACACCAGCAGCGCGGCGAAGAGGAAGGCGTCGCCGGCCGAGAGGGCGCCGCCGCTCTGGGCCACGGTGAAGCCGAGGACGACGACCGCGCCGGCGACGGCCGCGGCCCAGAACCGCCGGGAGGGCCGGGCTCCGGTGCGCAGCGAGGAGACGACCGCGGTGGTGAGCGGCAGCAGGCCGACCACCACGGCGGCGTGCGAGGTGGTGGAGGTCTGCAGGGCGAGGGTGGTCAGCAGGGGGAAGCCGACGACCACACCGCCCGCGACGACCGCCAGCCCCGCCCAGTGGGCGCGGGCGGGCACCGGGACGCGCAGGGCCAGCAGGAAGGCTCCGGCCGTCAGGCCCGCGAGCAGACAGCGCAGGCCGAAGAGCGACCACGGGCCGAAGCTCTCCAGGCCCCACGCGGTGCCGGGGAAGGTCAGAGAGAAGGTGACGACTCCGGCCGCCGCGAGAGTGGTGCCCCCGAGGGCGGGCCGGGGCCGACGTGCCGCGGTACCTCGAACTGCTATCGCGTTCGGGAGAGTAGCGCTATTCTGTGCTGTCATGTACGAGCGTAGCAGTGTGGCGGAACTGGCGGAATCCCTTCGAGTCGAGCTCGACCGCTACTCGGTGGGTGGAAAGCTCCCGTCGAGCCGGGCCCTGGTCGAGCAGTACCGGGTCAGCCCCGTCACCGTCTCCCGGGCCCTCGCCCAGCTCGCCGCCGAAGGCCTGGTGGTCACCCGCCCCGGCGCCGGCGTCTACCGCGCGCAGCCCCGTACGCAGGCCCCCGCGCCCGGCGACACCTCCTGGCAGGCCGTCGCCCTGAGCGCCGAGGACTCCGGCGAGGTGGTGCCGCGCTCCGTGGACGCCTCCGGGGTGCTGGTCACCCTGGCCGCCCCGCCCGCCGGGGTCATCGAACTGCACAGCGGCTACCTGCACTCGGTGCTCCAGCCCGAGCGGGCCATGGCGGCGGCCCTCGCCCGGGCCGGCCGGCGGCCCGGAGTGTGGGGGCGGCCGCCCGTGGAGGGCCTGGCGGAACTGCGGGACTGGTTCGCCCGCGAGATCGGTGGCGCGGTCGCGGCCGGGGACGTCCTGGTGACCGCGGGCGGCCAGAGCGCGCTCGCCACCGCACTGCGGGCGCTCGCACCGCCCGGGGCGCCGATCCTCGTCGAATCCCCGACCTATCCGGGACTGCTGGCCATCGCGCGGGCCGCCGGCTGCCGGCCGGTGCCCGTCCCGGTGGACGCGGACGGGGTCCGGCCGGAGCTGCTGGCCGCCGCCTTCGAAGCGACCGGGGCGCGGGTGTTCGTATGCCAGCCGCTGTTCCAGAACCCGACCGGGGCCGTCCTGTCCGGCGAGCGGCGGGGAGAGGTGCTGCGGATCGCGCGCGCCGCCGGGGCGTTCGTGCTGGAGGACGACTACGCGCGGTCCCTGGCCCACGAGGACTCGGGCCCGCTGCCCGCGCCGCTCGCCGCCGAGGACCCGGACGGGGTGGTCGTCCACGTGCGGTCGCTGACCAAGGTCACCTCGCCCAGCCTGCGGGTGGGCGCCCTGGCGGCCCGGGGCCCGGTCTTCGACCGGCTGCGCGCCATCCAGGTCGTGGACAGCTTCTTCGTGCCCCGGCCGCTCCAGGAAGCCGCCCTGGAACTGGTCGGCGCGCCCGCCTGGCCGCGCCACCTCAAGGCCGTCGCCGCCGAGCTGCGCCACCGCCGGGACGTGCTCACGGGGGCGCTGCGGCGGGAGCTGCCGGAGCTGGAGGTGCCCCATCCGCCGCGCGGCGGCTACCAGTTGTGGGCGCGGCCCGGCGGGGGCGGCGACGACGCGGCCTTCGTGGCGGCCGCCCTGCGGGCCGGGGTCGCGGTCGCGCCGGGACGGCCGTACTTCTGCGCGGAACCGCCCGGTCCGTTCGTCCGGCTGAGCTTCGCCGGGGTGTCCGGCGCGGGCGAGCTGACCGAGGCCGTCCGGCGGCTGCGGTCCGGGCTTCGTCTCGACGCTTGACCCCGTGCGGCACACGGCTCACCATCGCCGCATGCATGTTCGGGTTTCGCTAGTCGCAGCAGCCCGTGGTACCTCGCTGCTCGCCGAGCGCTTCGACGACGACCGCCCTCTCGACGTGGACGGCTGGCGCGCGGTGGAATCCGCCGCGCGCGGGCTCGTGCCGCTGGGCTCGGCCGAGCTCCGCTACTGTTCGCCGACCTCGCGCAGCCGGGCCACCGGGACCGCCCTCGGCTACGCCCCGATGGCACAGCCCGCGCTGCGGGAGTGCGACATGGGCTACTGGCGCGGACTCACCCTGGCCGAGGTGGCGGCCCGGGACCCCGCGGCCGTGGACCTCTGGCTCACCGATCCGCACGCAGCGCCGCACGGCGGGGAGTCCCTCCTCGCCTTCATCGCCCGGATCGGCGGCTGGCTCGACACCCGGCCGGCCGACGACGGCGGAGCGATCGTGGCGGTGGCGGAGCCGTCGGTGGTCCGGGCGGCCCTCGTGTACGCCCTGAACGCCCCGCCGCTGACGTACTGGAACGTGGACGTCCGCCCCCTGTCCACGCTCACCCTCGCCGGACGGCCGCGGAGCTGGCACCTCTCCCTCCAGGCGCCCGTCTGAACCGGCTAAATCGGTTGAGGCGCAGGTGGGGCGTGCCTAGCCTGCGGGCATGGACGACATCACCGACACGTGCGCCGCGGGCATCCGGATCACCACGCTCGCGGAGCGGCCCGAACTGGCGGCCCGGCTCTGGGACATGAAGGACTCGTGGCCCGAGTTCGCCCAGCACGACGCGCTGGCCTGGCTGCTGTATCCGCGGATGGTGGCCGAGTTCCCGGAGTACGTCCTGATCGCCACGGACGGCGACGTGGTGGTCGCCCGGGGCTTCGGCGTGCCCTTCGCGCAGCACGCGCCGGGCCGCGACGGGACGCTGCCCGCACAGGGCTGGGACCGGATCCTGATGTGGGCCTTCTCCGACCAGCGGCGCGGGGTCGAGGCCGACACCGTGAGCGCGATCGAGATCAGCGTCGCCACCGACCGGCAGGGCCAGGGCCTGTCCGGCCGGATGCTCGCCGCGATGCGGGAGAACGCCCGGGCGCGCGGTTTCGCCGAGGTGGTGGCGCCGGTCCGGCCCAGCGGAAAGCCGGCCGAGCCGGACACCTCCATCCACGAGTACGCGTACCGCACCCGCGAGGACGGCCTCCCGCACGATCCGTGGCTACGGGTCCACGTGCGCGCGGGTGGCGTCATCGACTCGGTGGCCCCGCTGTCGATGACGATCACCGGCTCCCTCGCGCAGTGGCGCGAGTGGACCGGCCTCCCCTTCGACGCGTCCGGCCCGGTCCGCGTTCCGGGCGCCCTGTCCCCGGTCCACTGCGAACCGGAGCAGGGCTTCGCGGTCTACGTGGAGCCCAACGTCTGGGTCCGGCACGCGCTGGGGGCGGTGGCGGAGGAGGGGAGGTAGATCCCTCCGATGCCCGCGTAGGTGGCCCGGTAGCCGCGCAGGAGTTCGTCCAGCGGGATCGTCAGCCGGGCCGGGCTGTCGCCGCTCGTGCTGATCGCCCCGGTCCTCCTGCTCGCGGCGCCGCCCCTCCTGCGCGCGAACCGGGCCCGGTTCATGACCTCGTGCACGGCCGTAGCGGTCGTGCTGCTCGGGTGGTCGCTCTTCGGCGTGCTGGAGGGGGGCTGGGTCTTCCTGCCCTCGTCGCTGCTCCTGCTGTGCGCGAACTTCGCAGACCCCCGCGCGTACGCGAATCCGGCCCCGGCCACGGTCTCCACGTTCGCCGCCGTGGTCGTCGCAGTGCTGCCCGCCGTCGGCTCACTGGCCGCCGCCGTCAAGCTGCTCGACGGCTGAACCGAGCAGCCGGTCACCCCGACGGGCCGGGCGGGAGCCGAAAGGGACGGCCTAGCGACCGCGGGGCTTACCGCGCTTGCCGGTGGACTTCGCCGTGGCCTTGCCGCCCTTGGGGGCGCCGGAGCGCGGGTTCTTGGCGGCCGGCTTGCCGCCCGACCGGGGGGCCGGCTTCCGGGCCGCCGGCTTCGCTTTCTTCTGCTCGGGCTCGGGCTGCGTACGGCCGCGCCCGCGCGAGCTGTTGACGGTCCGCCCGCGCACGATCCCGATGAACTCCTCGATCAGGTCGGGAGTGACGTCCGCCTCGGGCCACGACAGCGCCACACGCGACTCGGGGGCGTCCAGCAGGGTCCGGTACGTGAGGTCCTTGCGGTGGTGCAGCCGCGCGAGCGACTGGGGCACGACCAGGAGCCCGATGCCCGCCGCCACCAGCTCGATCGCGTCGGCCGTGGTCTCCGGGCGCTGGAGCGCGGCCTTGCCCGGCAGTTGCTCCCACTCGAGGGTGTCGTCCAGCGGGTGGAGCACGATGTCGTCGGCCAGCTCCGCGAGGGAGAGCTCCTCGACGGCGGCCATGAGGTGGTCCTTGGGGATCACGACGACCGTGGTCTCGGTGTAGAGCGGGATCGCGCTGAGGCCCGTACGGTCGATCGGCAGCCGGACGAACCCGGCGTCGGCGCCGCCGCCGCGCAGCAGGGCGGGGGCTTCGGCCGGAGCGACCTGGACGAGGGTCAGCGGAACGTCGGGCAGCCGCTCCTTCCAGATCCGGACCCACTTCGTGGGAGTCACCCCGGGGACGTATGCGAGCTGGAACGACGGGGGTGTCCGGGAGTCTGTCACCCGGCCAGATTACCGGCCGTGGTCGGAGGTGGCGCACATGCTCGATACCCTTGACCCCATGACGTCGCACCAGACCACCCAGACCATGAAGCCCGCTACTGCGGCGAAGAAGCTGGGTGTGTACCTCGAGGCCACCCCCGCAGAGTTCCAGGAGGGTGTCGTCTCGCGCACCGAGCTGACCGCCCTCCAGGCCGAGCCGCCCCAGTGGCTGCAGGACCTCCGGAACAACGGCCCGCACCCCCGTCCGGTGGTCGCGGCGAAGCTCGGCGTCTCCATCGCCGGTCTGGCGCGCGGCGGTGTCACCGAGGCGCTCACCACGGAGCAGATCGAGGCCCTCAAGCAGGAGATGCCGGAGTGGCTCGCGAAGGAGCGCGCCACCCAGGCCGACGTCCGCAAGGAGACCGTCCGCATCAAGCAGATGCAGGCGGAGAAGGCCGCGAAGACCGCGAAGACCGAGAAGTAGCCCGCAGGCAGGCAGCCGGGCGGCAGCCGGGAGGCCGACGCACATGACGATCGAGGACCTGGTGCGGCTGCGTCGCGCCCGGGACGTGATGGACCGGGACTACGCCGAGCCGCTGGACGTACCGGCCCTGGCGGGCGTCGCCCTCATGTCGCCCGGACACTTCTCCCGCAGCTTCCGGGCGGCCTTCGGCGAGACCCCGTACAGCTATCTGATGACCCGCCGCGTCGAGCGGGCCAAGGCGCTGCTGCGCCGGGGCGACCTGAGCGTGACCGAGGTCTGCTTCGCGGTCGGATGCACCTCGCTGGGGTCGTTCAGCTCGCGCTTCACGGAGCTGGTCGGTGAGACCCCCAGCGCCTACCGGGCCCGGCGGCACGAGGCCGGCGCCGCCATCCCGGCGTGTGTCGCCAAGGTCTTCACCCGGCCCGTCCGGAACTCCGCCGGCTCCGGGAGAGCGGGATCCACGACCGCGTCGTAGCGTTCGAGACATGGCCCTCAAGCTCTCGCAGTGCTTCATCGCCGTCGACGACCACGACAAGGCCCTCGCCTTCTACCGCGACGCCCTCGGCATGGAAGTCCGCAACGACGTCGCGTTCGAGGGGATGCGCTGGGTGACCGTCGGCTCGCCCGAGCAGCCCGACGTGGAGATCGTCCTCGAACCGCCGCTCGCCGATCCCGGCGCCTCGCCGGCCGACCGGCAGGCGGTGGCGGAACTGCTGGCCAAGGGAATGCTCCGCGGGGTGATCTTCTCGACGGACGACGTGGACGCCACCTTCGAGCGGATCCGGGCCGCGGGCGCCGAGGTGCTCCAGGAGCCCGTCGACCAGCCGTACGGGGTCCGCGACTGCGCCTTCCGAGATCCGGCCGGCAACATGCTCCGCTTCAACCAGCCCCGTACCCCAGGTACCGCAGGTACCCCACGCACCCCGCGAAACGGCTGACCGCGCTCAGCCGGCGGCGGCCCACCCGGGGACCGTCGGCAGCACCTGCTCGGCCACGCGCAGCACCACCGCGTCGTCGGGCACCGCGCCGTCGGAGCGCCACAGGTGCAGCTCGTAGGCGCCGCCGCCGTCCTTCGTGTCCCGGGCCACCACCAGGGTGCGGGTCGGGACGCCGGAGCCGCTGCTGGCATCGCTGCCGTCCAGGCGGAAGCTGATGCTGAGGGTGCGGTCCGAGTAGAAGGTGGCCGGGCGGCCCAGAACCGTCTGCGGCGGCGTGCCGTCCCCCAGGAGCCTGGCCAGCGTGGCGACCGTCAGCGGCCCGTCGGAGACCCTCAGGTGCACGGTGTAGGTCTCGAACTCGATCGTGGCCGTGGGGGTGTGGATCTCTTTGTCGCTGCCGAAGGGCTTGGAAGTGCTGCCGCCCCCGTTGGCGTTCTTCACGGCCTCCCCCGGAGTGCCCAGCAGATCGGCGAGATCGGGACGGTGCAGCGCCGCGCACAGCTGGGCCCCGGAGATCTGCGCCGACTCGCCCTTCTCGGGCTCCCCGTTCGAGCAGGTGACGGGCTTGCGCTCACCGCTCGAATTCACCGACTGCCCGGCCCCCCAGAGGCCGGCCCCCATGGCCCCGATCAAGGCCACGGCCAGGATGCCCTGGCCCATCGCCGCGCGCGCCGTGATCGTGCCGACCTGTTCGGTCATGTCCCCCACCTGCTGTGATCCCCCGGTATGTGCCCGGGGACACTAACCCGGTGATCATCTGGCGGACAAGGGAGTAACACTGGGGGAGTGAGGCCGGGGACTGCTTTGCATAAACGTGCGGTCGTACGTATAGTCATGCCATCGAGGAGGAGGGTCCGATGGTGGTACGTGTAGCGGTGGCCGGTGCGAGCGGATACGCGGGCGGGGAAGTGCTGCGCCTGCTGCTGGCCCACCCCGAGGTCGAGATCGGCGCGCTGACCGCGAACTCCAACGCCGGGCAGCCGCTCGGGGCGCTCCAGCCGCATTTGGTGCCGCTGGCCGGACGCATCCTGGAGCCGACCACGCCCGAGGTGCTCTCCGGTCATGATGTCGTCTTCCTGGCCCTTCCGCACGGGCAGTCCGCCGCCGTGGCCGCCCAGCTCGGCGAGGAGGTCCTCGTCGTCGACATGGGCGCCGACCATCGGCTGCGGGACTCCGCCGACTGGGACAAGTTCTACGGCGCCCCGCACGCCGGGACCTGGCCCTACGGCCTCCCCGAGCTGCCCGGCGCCCGAGCCGCCCTGGCAGGCACCAAGCGCATCGCCGTCCCCGGCTGCTACCCGACCGCCGTCTCGCTCGCGCTGTTCCCGGCCTACGCCGCTCAGCTCGCCGAGCCCGAAGCCGTGATCGTCGCCGCCTCCGGCACCTCCGGCGCCGGCAAGGCCCTCAAGCCGAACCTGCTCGGCTCCGAGGTCATGGGCTCCATGAGCCCGTACGGGGTCGGCGGCGGCCACCGCCACACGCCCGAGATGGTGCAAAACCTCAGCCCCGTCGCCGGGCAGCGGGTCTCCGTCTCCTTCACGCCCACGCTGGCGCCGATGCCCCGCGGCATCCTGGCCACCTGCACCGCCAAGGCGCTGCCGGGCACCACGGCCGACGCGGTCCGCGCCGCGTACGAGAAGGCGTACGCGGACGAGCCCTTCGTGCACCTGCTGCCCGAGGGCCAGTGGCCCGCGACGGCGTCCGTCTACGGTTCCAACGCCGTTCAGATCCAGGTCGCGTACGACGAGGCCGCGCAGCGGATCATCGCGATCAGCGCCATCGACAACCTCACCAAGGGCACCGCCGGCGGCGCGGTCCAGAGCATGAACATCGCCCTCGGCCTCCCCGAGGCGCTGGGTCTTTCCACGATCGGAGTCGCACCGTGAGCGTCACGGCAGCACAGGGGTTCACGGCGGCGGGCATCGCCGCCGGGATCAAGGCGAACGGCAATCCCGACCTGGCCCTCGTGGTCAACAACGGGCCGCGCCTGGCCGTGGCGGGCGTCTTCACCTCCAACCGGGTCAAGGCCGCACCCGTCCACTGGTCCGAGCAGGTCCTGCGCGGCGCCACCGTCAGCGCGGTCGTCCTCAACTCCGGCGGCGCCAACGCGTGCACCGGCCCCAAGGGCTTCCAGGACACCCACGCCACGGCCGAGAAGGTCGCCGAGGCCCTGAACGGGCACGGCGGCGAGGTCAACGCCGGCGAGGTCGCCGTCGCGTCCACCGGCCTGATCGGCGTCCTGCTCCCGATGGACAAGCTGCTCCCCGGCATCGATACCGCGGTCGCCGCGCTCTCCGCCGACGGCGGCGAGGCCGCCGCGATCGCCATCAAGACCACCGACACCGTCCACAAGACGGCCACCGTCTCCCAGGCCGGCTGGACGGTCGGCGGCATGGCCAAGGGCGCGGGCATGCTCGCCCCGGGCCTGGCCACCATGCTCGTCGTCCTCACCACCGACGCCGACGTGGACAGCGCCACCCTCGACAAGGCGCTGCGCGCCGCGACCCGCACCACCTTCGACCGGGTCGACTCCGACGGGTGCATGTCCACCAACGACACGGTGCTGCTGCTCGCCTCGGGCGCGTCCGGCCAGGTGCCGGCGTACGAGGCGTTCGCGGAAGCCGTACGCACGGTCTGCGACGACCTGGCCCGCCAGCTCATCGGAGACGCCGAGGGCGCCAGCAAGGACATCCGCATCGAGGTCATCGGCGCGGCCACCGAGGAGGACGCGGTCGAGGTCGGCCGGTCCATCGCCCGGAACAACCTGCTCAAGTGCGCCATCCACGGCGAGGACCCGAACTGGGGCCGCGTCCTGTCCGCGATCGGCACCACGAAGGCCGCCTTCGACCCGGACCGGCTGAACGTCGCCATCAACGACGTCTGGGTCTGCAAGAACGGCTCGGTCGGCGAGAGCCGCGACCTGGTGAGCATGAAGGGCCGCGAGGTCCGCATCACCGCCGACCTGTCCACCGGTTCCGAGTCCGCGGTCATCTGGGCCAACGACCTGACCGCCGAGTACGTCCACGAGAACAGCGCGTACTCCTCATGAGCATTGCACGCAAGCACACCGCCCTGCCCAAGGCCGAGATCCTCATCGAGGCCCTGCCCTGGCTGACGCGGCACAACGGCAAGGTCGTCGTGATCAAGTTCGGCGGCAACGCCATGATCGACGAGGACCTGAAGGCCGCCTTCGCCCAGGACGTCGTCTTCCTGCGCCAGGCCGGCCTGAAGCCGGTCGTCGTGCACGGCGGCGGCCCGCAGATCAACGCCCAGCTCGACAAGCAGGGCCTGGTCAGCGAGTTCAAGGCGGGCCTGCGCGTCACCACGCCCGAGGCCATGGACGTCGTACGGATGGTCCTGGCCGGGCAGGTCCAGCGCGAGCTGGTCGGGCTGCTCAACCAGCACGGGCCGCTGGCCGTCGGCATGACCGGCGAGGACGCCCACACGATCACCGCCGTCAAGCACACCCCCGAGATCGACGGCGAGAGCGTCGACATCGGGCGGGTCGGCGAGATCACCGCCATCGACACCGGCGCGATCGAAGCGCTGCTGGCGGACGGCCGGATCCCGGTCATCTCCTCCATCGCGCGCAGCGCCGACGACCACCACGTGTACAACGTGAACGCCGACACGGCCGCCGCGGCGCTCGCCGCCGCGCTCGGCGCCGAGACGCTGATGGTCCTCACCGACGTGGAGGGGCTCTACGCGGACTGGCCCAACAGCGACGAGGTCATCAGCAGGCTCACCGTCAGCCAGCTCGAGAAGCTGCTGCCCGAGCTGTCCAGCGGCATGGTCCCGAAGATGGAGGGCTGCCTGCACGCCGTCCGCAACGGGGTGACCACCGCCCGCGTGATCGACGGGCGGGTCCAGCACTCGATCCTGCTGGAGATCTTCACCGACGAGGGAATCGGCACGATGGTCGTGCTCGACGACCAAGGACTCAATACACAGGGAGGGGACCCCGCATGACCGGCAACCAGGAGTTCGCCGCCCGCTGGCAGGGCGCGCTGACCAATAATTACGGCACCCCCGCGCTGGCCCTCGTACGCGGCGAAGGCGCCCAGGTCTGGGACGCGGACGGCAAGCAGTACACCGACTTCGTCGGCGGTATCGCGGTCAACGCCCTCGGCCACGCGCACCCGGCCATCGTCGCCGCGGTGACCGAGCAGGTCTCCACCCTGGGCCACGTCTCCAACCTCTACGCCTCCGAGCCGGTCCTCGCGCTCGGCGAGCGGCTGCTCCAGCTCTTCGGACGCCCCGGCAAGGTTTTCTTCTGCAACTCCGGCGCCGAGGCCGTCGAGGCCGCCTTCAAGATCGGCCGGCTGACCGGGCGGACCCATATGGTCGCCACCGACGGCGGGTTCCACGGCCGCACCATGGGCGCCCTGGCGCTCACGGGCCAGCCCAAGAAGCAGGGCCCGTTCCTGCCGCTGCCGGGAGACGTCACCCACGTTCCGTACGGCGATGTGGAGGCCCTGCGGGCCGCTGTCACCGAAGAGACCGCGTTCGTGATCATCGAGCCGATCCAGGGCGAGAACGGCGTGGTCGTTCCTCCGGCCGGATACCTGACGGCGGCCCGCGAGATCACCCGGGCGACCGGCACCCTGCTCGTCCTCGACGAGGTGCAGACCGGCATCGGGCGCTGCGGCCAGTGGTTCGAGCACCAGGCCCACGAGGGCGTGGAGCCCGATGTCGTCACACTCGCGAAGGGTCTCGGCGGGGGTCTGCCGATCGGCGCCGTCGCCGCCTTCGGACCCGTGGCCGACCTGCTCCAGCCCGGCCAGCACGGCACCACCTTCGGCGGCAACCCGGTCGCGTGCGCCGCCGGCCTCGCGGTGATCGACACCATCGCCGCCGACGGACTCCTCGACCAGGTCAAGGAGCGCGGCGAGCGCTTGCGGGGCGGAATCGAAGGATTCGCACACCCGCTCGTCTCGCACGTCCGCGGCGCGGGCCTTCTGCTGGGTATCGTGCTGACCGAGCCGCTCGCACCGCAGGTGCAGCGCGCGGCTCAGGACGCCGGCTTCCTGGTCAACGCGCCCGCCCCCGACGTCGTACGGCTCATGCCTCCGTACGTGCTCTCCGAGGCCGAGGTGGACGCGTTCCTGCAGGCCCTGCCCGGCGTGCTGGACGCAGCGAAGTCCGCCGCGGACGTGGACGGATGATCAATCGGGGAATGGGACGACGATGAGTCAGGCGCAGGAACACGAGCCCTGGGGGTCCCCTCAGACGGAGTCCGGGGGTGGCCAGTCCGTCCCGCAGACCCGCACCGCCCGCCACCGCCGGATCGTGGACATCCTCAACCGGCAGCCGGTCCGCTCGCAGAGCCAGCTGGCCAAGCTGCTCGCCGACGACGGGCTGAGCGTCACCCAGGCGACGCTCAGCCGCGACCTCGACGAGCTCGGCGCGGTGAAGATCCGCAACACCGGCGGCGAGCTGATCTACGCGGTCCCCAGCGAGGGCGGCTTCCGCACCCCGCAGGCGCCGCTCGGCGAGTCGGCGAAGGAGGAGCGCATGCGGCGCCTCTCCGGCGAACTGCTGATCTCGGCGGAGGCCTCCGCGAACCTCGTGGTCCTGCGCACCCCGCCGGGTGCGGCCCAGTTCCTCGCCTCCGCGATCGACCAGGCCGAACTCCAGGCCATCCTCGGCACCATCGCGGGCGACGACACCCTGATGCTGATCAGCCGCGACCCGGCGGGCGGCCAGGCCCTCGCCGACCACCTGCTGAGGCTGGCCCAGAAGGAGGGCTGACCCCCGGGTCGCCGCCGGCGCCCGGTCAGTACCGGGTGACGGCCAGGTCGCCCGACTCCGTGCCGATCGCGATGTGCGGGCTCCTGCGCGGGTTCGCCCAGCGCAGCAACGCGCGCATCGCCTCCTCGGGGACCGAGACGCAGCCGGCCGTCGCGCCCTTGCCGTTCACGTGCAGGAAGATGCCCGCGCCCCGGCCCCGTACCGGATGCTCGTAGTTGAAGGCGATGACCAGGGCGTGGGCGTACTGCTTCTCGTACGTGGTCAGGTGCTCCGCCTCGCCCGGCGCGCAGTCCGCGGGCAGCGGCTCCACCCAGCGGTTGTAGCTCTCCGAGGCATTGTCCTGGCACCACCAGGAGTCGGGGGTCACCCGCCGGTAGCGGTACGCCGTACCGGCCGGGGCGTGCGCGATGCCGAAGGCGTAGGGGAGCGCGTACAGGCCGGCCGGGGTGGTGTCCGTGCCCTGGATCCGGGTCGCGCCGTCGGCCAGCCCGTTCGCGCCGAACCGGGCCGGAGCGCTCCCCGCCGCGTGCCAGCGCCCCGCCCATCTGCCCCACCAGGTCAGGCGCCCGGTCGTCGAGCCGGGAGCCGGAGCGACGGCGGTGATCAGCTGACTGCCTCCGCCGGTGTCGGCGAGCAGCGCGGGGAGCGGCGGGTCACCGTGGGGGCCCTGTACCAGCAGGCTGGTGACGATCAGTGAGGCGGCGAGGAGCGTGGTACGCAGCACATGTCAGACGGTACGGGGCGGAAGGGGCAGCGGCAGCGCAGGCAGGCCGTCGACGCTCACCCCGACGAACTCCTTCTTCTCGCAGTACTCGTTGAACTCCTCGTCCGTCTTGCGGCCGAAGTACTCCGCGTGCAGCGTGCGCTCGCCCTGGTAGTCCATCAAGGGGACGGCGAACCCGCAGACGGTGGCGATGCGCCGGGTCTTCACGAGGATGACGGCGCGCGCCGAGGGCCCGTCGGCGTCTGCGAACCGCTCGAGCAGCCCGTCCCAGCGAGGGTCGTCGCGGAAGACGGCCTCGCCGTCGCCGTGGATGCGCACGATGTTGGGCGGTCCGCTGAACGCGCACCACATCAGCGTGATGCGGCCGTTCTCGCGGACGTGCGCGATGGTCTCGGCGCCGCTGCCGCCGAAGTCCAGGTAGGCGAGGGTCGTTTCGTCGATGACGACGAGCGTCCCGGCGCGGCCCTTGGGCGAGAGGTTGACATGGCCGTCACCGGAGAGCGGGGCCGTGGCGGTGAAGAAGACCGGCTGCTCCTCGATGAAGGTGCGCATGCGGCTGTCAATGCGGTCGTAGAGCTTTCCCATGATCCGATTATCTGCCTGTGGTCAGGGGTCGGTCACCGGATTTCAACGGGTGAGACCGGGCCGGGACCGGCGCAGTCACAGCCGCAGCCACAGGCCGTACAGCCGGTGAGACCGAGCCGGGAGCGGCGCAGCCACAGGTCGTACGGCCGGAACACCTGCTCCGAGTGTGTGAGCAGCGCGTTCAGCTCGGGCAGCTCCGCCTTCCTCGTGCGGAGCGTGAACTCCCAGTCCCAGTCGAGCACGATCGCCCGCGCCGCGTGGCGCAATACGGGGTCGGGGTCCTTCGAGACGGTCACCGCGGCCCGCAGTTCGCGGATCCCGCCCGGGACGCACAGCAGCCGGAAGGCGGCCCGGCGTACGTGCAGGGGGCGTTCGGGCGCGATCCGCTCGGCGAGGTGGCCCTCGTCCAGCCGCAGTACTGCCGGGATCAGGCTCCGCGCCGCCTCGCGGGACACCGAGGCCGACGGGTCGTCCAGCAGGGGGAGCAGCAGCGCGTCGTCGGTGGCGTCGTCCAGCCGGCGCAACCCGGCCACGGCGGCGGCCCGCACCCCGGCGGAGGGGTGGCCCAGCAGGGGCCGCAGCAGCGGCGCGTCCGCCCGCTCCGCGCATTCGGAGAAGCCGGTCACCGCGTACCGGGACACCTGCCCGGCGTCCGTGACCAGAGCGGTGTAGTGCGCGGACGGGTCCCCGCCGTCCTGGGAGACGAGCCAGCGCGCGCAGGCCCGTACGAGTCCGCTGCGATCGGCCAGGTACCACGGGGCCTCGGCGGCCCGACCGGCCCGGCGCAGGGCGGTGACCCCGGCGGCCCGGACCGTCGGGCTGTTCGCATCGAGCAGGGCGTCGATCGCCGCGTGGTCCGGCCCGTCGTCGGCCATGGCCCGCAGCGCGGCATCGGTCCACAGCCGCGCCGCGGCCGGGTCCGGCTCCGAGGCGGCCCGCCACGCCAGCTCCCGTACGCCGATCCCGCCGATCCCGCCGACCCCGCCGACCCCGCCGATCCCGCCGATCTCCAGGGCGAGGCGGGCGGCGAAGCGCCGGGTCAGCGGGTCGGCCGAGCGGTGCAGCCGGTCCAGGATCAGGCCGCGCTGCGCGGCGGTCAGGGCGTTCCAGCTCCACGTGGTCGAGGGCCGCCCGGGGTGCCACCAGGCGGCGAGCAGGGAGTACCGGCCGCTGAGGGCGGCCTCCAGCTGCTCCAGGGCCCAGGCGCCGTGCTCGCGCCGGCTCAGCCGCAGGATGAGCGGGGTGAGCCGGACCAGCCATCCGGCGGGATCCTTGGCCACGGCCCGGCCCAGCACCCGCCGGGCGCGCCCCCGGACCGGCGGGGCCCAGTCGGCGCAGCGGAGCACGACGAGCTCGAGGGGCGGGCCCGCGGCCCAGCGGAGCTCCTGGCGGACCCGCCGGCGCAGCAGCGGGACCCAGGAGACGTGCCAGAGCAGGAAGACCTTGAGCGGCGGGAGCCCCCACGCGACGAGTGCGGACGCGCGGACCCGCCCGTCGGGGTCGCAGAGCCGGGCCTCGATCCGTTTGCTGCGCAGGGGCTCGTAGGAGCGGCGGCCGATCCGGCGCACCTCCTCGTCGAAGGCGGTCCAGGCGTCGGGTCCGTTCGATGCGAGCACGCCGCCGACCGGGGCGCGCTTCCCCCGGAGGAGCTCCACCGCGGCTTCCTGCCCCATGGATATGTCCCGCCGTGTACCGGCCCTCATGCGCCCTCCCCGAGTCGTTCGCCGATGGTAGACGGCCGCTCGGGTGCAGGGCCTCCGGATATCCATGCTGGTCAGGCCCCTCGCGCCCCCCGCACCCCGGGCTCAATTGACGAAACATACGGAGCAGTGCATAGTTATGCCTAGCTGTTGGATGCAACGGCGGATGCACCTGTAAGGAGAACCCCGTGGCCGAGCGCGTCGTACTCGCCTATTCAGGCGGTCTGGACACCTCCGTCGCCATCGGCTGGATCGCCGAGGAGACGGGCGCCGAGGTCATCGCCGTCGCGGTGGACGTCGGTCAGGGCGGCGAGGACCTGGACGTCATCCGCAAGCGGGCGCTCGCCTGCGGTGCGGTCGAGGCCGAGGTCGCCGACGCCCGGGACGAGTTCGCCGACGAGTACTGCCTCCCGGCGATCAAGGCGAACGCCCTCTACATGGACCGCTACCCGCTGGTCTCCGCCCTCTCGCGGCCGGCCATCGTGAAGCACCTCGTCGCCGCCGCCCGCAAGCACGGCGCGAGCACCGTCGCCCACGGCTGCACCGGCAAGGGCAACGACCAGGTCCGCTTCGAGGCCGGCATCGCCGCCCTCGGCCCCGACCTCACGTGCATCGCCCCGGTCCGCGACTACGCGATGACCCGCGACAAGGCCATCGCCTTCGCCGAGAAGGCGGACCTGCCGATCGCGACCACCAAGAAGTCCCCGTACTCCATCGACCAGAACGTCTTCGGGCGCGCCGTCGAGACGGGCTTCCTGGAGGACATCTGGAACGCGCCGATCGAGGACATCTACGAGTACACCGCGGACCCGGCCCTCCCGCGCGAGGCCGACGAGGTCGTCATCTCCTTCAAGGAGGGCGTCCCGGTCGCCATCGACGGCAAGCCCGTCACCGTGCTCCAGGCCATCCAGCAGCTCAACGAGCGCGCCGGGGCCCAGGGCATCGGCCGGATCGACATCGTCGAGGACCGGCTCGTGGGCATCAAGTCCCGCGAGGTGTACGAGGCCCCGGGCGCGATCGCGCTGATCACCGCCCACCAGGAGCTGGAGAACGTCACCGTCGAGCGCGAACTGGCCCGCTACAAGCGGCAGGTCGAGCAGCGCTGGGGCGAGATGGTCTACGACGGCCTGTGGTTCTCCCCGCTGAAGCGGGCGCTGGACGGCTTCATCAACGAGGCCAACCAGCACGTCAGCGGCGACATCCGGATGACCCTGCACGGCGGCCGCGCGGTCGTCACCGGCCGGAAGTCGGACGAGTCGCTGTACGACTTCAACCTCGCGACCTACGACTCGGGCGACACCTTCGACCAGTCGAAGGCCCAGGGCTTCATCGAGATCTTCGGTCTGTCCTCGAAGATCGCCGCCCGTCGCGACCTCGCCTGATCCGGCTGGTCCCGTCCGGATGTTCCCGTCCGGACCCCGTAGTACGAACCACCTCCCCGTTACCTCCGCGGCGGGGAGGCGGTTGCACATCCGAAGCCATGCACGTTCTTGAGGAGCAGTAGCTGTGAGCAGCAACAACGGTGGTGACGTCCGGCTCTGGGGCGCCCGGTTCGCCGACGGTCCCGCCGAGGCCCTCGCGAAGCTGTCCGCGTCGGTCCACTTCGACTGGCGCCTGGCCCCGTACGACATCGCGGGCTCCAAGGCCCACGCCCGCGTGCTCGCCAAGGCGGGCCTGCTCACGGCCGACGAGCTCGGCCGCATGATCGCAGGCCTGGACCAGCTCGCGATCGACGTGGAGAACGGCTCCTTCACCGGCACCATCGCCGACGAGGACGTCCACACCGCGCTGGAGCGCGGCCTGCTGGAGCGGCTCGGCGCCGACCTCGGCGGCAAGCTGCGCGCCGGCCGGTCGCGCAACGACCAGATCGCCACCCTCTTCCGCATGTACCTGCGCGACCA
Source organism: Streptomyces sp. AP-93 (assembly GCF_022808175.1). Taxonomy (GTDB): domain Bacteria; phylum Actinomycetota; class Actinomycetes; order Streptomycetales; family Streptomycetaceae; genus Streptomyces. The sequence goes on from NZ_JALGBX010000007.1 coordinate 140,135, forward strand.
CGCCCGGATCATCGGCGGCCTGATCGCCGAGCTCCAGGACGCGCTGGTCGGCCTCGCCGAGGCGCACGCCGACGTGGCCATGCCGGGGCGGACCCACCTGCAGCACGCGCAGCCGGTGCTCTTCGCCCACCACGTACTGGCCCACGTGCAGTCCCTGTCCCGGGACGCGGAGCGGCTGCGCCAGTGGGACACCCGGACCGCGGTGTCCCCGTACGGCTCGGGCGCCCTGGCGGGCTCCTCACTCGGCCTGGACCCGGAGGCGGTCGCCGCCGACCTGGGCTTCGAGCGGGGTTCGGTCGGCAACTCCATCGACGGCACGGCCTCGCGCGACTTCGTCGCCGAGTTCGCCTTCGTCACCGCGATGATCGGGATCAACCTGTCGCGGATCGCGGAGGAGATCATCATCTGGAACACGAAGGAGTTCTCCTTCGTGACCCTGCACGACGCCTTCTCCACGGGCTCGTCGATCATGCCGCAGAAGAAGAACCCGGACATCGCCGAGCTGGCGCGCGGCAAGTCGGGCCGCCTCATCGGCAACCTGACGGGCCTGCTCGCCACCCTGAAGGCCCTTCCCCTGGCCTACAACCGGGACCTCCAGGAGGACAAGGAGCCGGTCTTCGACTCCTGCGACACCCTCGAAGTCCTGCTGCCGGCCTTCACCGGGATGATGGCCACCCTCACGATCAACCGGGAGCGGATGGAGGAGCTGGCTCCGGCCGGCTTCTCGCTGGCCACCGACATCGCGGAGTGGCTGGTCAAGCAGGGCGTGCCGTTCCGGGTGGCGCACGAGGTGGCCGGCAGCTGCGTCAAGGAGTGCGAGGGGCTCGGCATCGAGCTCGACGAGCTGACGGACGAGCAGTTCGCGAAGATCTCGGAGCACCTGACGCCGGAGGTCCGTACGGTCCTCAACGTCAAGGGCGCGCTGGCCTCCCGCGACGGCCGCGGCGGCACCGCCCCGTCGGCGGTCGCGATCCAGCTCACGGAGCTGAAGGCCGACCTGGTCATCCAGCACGCCTGGGCGGCGCACAAGAACTGACCGGGATCCGGGCCCCGAAGGGGCGGTGACGGCCGAACGGCCGTCACCGCCCCTTCGGCGTTGCCGAGGATCAGGCGCCGCAGATGATGGTGACCGAGAACGGCCGGTCACTGTCCACGGCGGCGGTGCCGCCGGCGGACGGTGTCGCGGTGCGGATGTAGAGGGTGTGCGCACCCACCTTGCCGACCAGGATGGACGAGCTGCCCGGACCGGGGTCGTTCACGTCGTTCGTGTTGATCGTGCCCAGCAGGGCGCAGTTGCTCAGATCAGCGTAGGTGTCGATGTTGTAGCGGCCGATGCCGAACTTCCGGACCGCACTGACGCCCGAGGAGCCCAGCACCTGACCGTTCGCGTTGACCTTGGCCCAGGCGGAGGTGGTCACCGCGGCGCGGGCCGCCTCCCTCGGCTCGGCCGACGCGGAGGACACGGCTAGGCCGGCGCCGACCGTGAGTGCCAGCACTACGGCCCCGAAGGCCAGCTTCTTCGATCCGTTCATGGTTCTCTCCCTGCTCAAGACGGACTAGTGGCAGGTGAACCCGCCCCGGGTAAGGGCCCACTGGAGAGGAGGCTCCTCCTTCCCCGGCCGGTCGGGGAAGATCTTGAGGGCCCAGTCACTCCAAATGATCAAACCGTGCGGCGTGAGCGCGTTCGTTCGATGGGGATTTCCTCGTGGGGCCCGTTGACGGGTCAGCATGATCGCGACGAATGCGGGCAGTAATGATCGAATCACCCTTCGTCACTGGTCGGCCCAGTCCGCCAGCGCGTCGAAGTCGGCCCGGACCAGCCCGATCCGTTCGTCGATCCGCAGCAGCAGCGCGTGCGCGGGGTGGCGCTGCTCCACGTACGCGCGGTCCATGTCCGTGATGTCGTCGTCGATCCAGGCGAAGGGCCGCCCGCCCGCGCACTCCAGGATGTACTGGGTCTTCCAGAACGTCCCGCGCGGTGCGCGCCCGTGCATCTGCGGCCAGTCGATCCAGGGAAGCTCCGGCAGTCCCAGGTGCGGGCCTATCCACTCGTTCGCCTCGCCCTTCCACGTGGTCGCCCAGACCAGCTCGTACGCGTCCGCGAGCGCGAGCAGTTCCGCCCCGTGGTCCGGATTCAGCCAGACCCGCAGCGGCTTCGCACTCTCCGCCCCGGTCCAGCCCGTGGGGCGCATCCGGTGGGTGCGGTAGCCCTCGGGGCGCCGCTGGGGCTTGGCCGCGTAGGGGTTCAGGGGGCCGTCCACGTCGATCAGCAGCAGGGGCTTCGGGTTCATCTCGGCATGCTTCCTTCCGGCGCCCGAAGGGGCACCTCATTTATTCGATGAGACATCGACGTCTCATTCGGGTTATGGTTGTCTCATGGCCATGGATCGTGATCAGGCGCTCCGCGCCGCCGCCGCCCTGCTCTCCCGCAAATCGACCGCCACGATGGACGAGGTCGCGAGGGCCGCAGGCATCGGCCGCGCGACCCTCCACCGGCACTTCGCCGGGCGCGACGCCCTCGTACGGGCGCTCGAAGAGCTCGGGATCCGGGAGTTCGAGGTGGCCTTCGACAACGCCCGCCTCGGCGAGGGCACGGCGATCGACGCGCTCCGCAGGCTCGTCGCCGAAGCGGAGCCCAATGCCGAGCTGCTGGCCTTCCTCGTCACCGAGAACCAGCTCTTCGAGGGGGACCAGGTCAACGAGGGCTGGGCCCGCCTCGACGCCCGCGTCGGCGCGCTCTTCCGGCGCGGCCAGCACGAGGGCGACATCCGGATCGACCTGAGCCCCGCCTGGCTCACCGAGGCCCTTTACAGCCTCATCGGCGCCTGCGCCTGGGCCGTCATGGACGGCCGGGTCGCGGCCAAGGACTTTCAGTACATGATCATCGAGCTGCTGCTCGGTGGCGCCCGACGGAGTGTGGAGAAATGAGCCGTACCGAACAGCTGACCCAGACGAAGGGGGCCGAGGGCCGGAGCCCCGGGCGCTGGCTCGCGCTCTCCGTGCTCGTCCTGGCCGTCCTGCTGGTCGCCGTCGACGCCACCGTGCTCGGTCTCGCCACGCCCGCCCTCAGCGAGGACCTGAAGCCGTCGGGCACCCAGCTCCTGTGGATCGGCGACATCTACTCCTTCGTCATCGCCGGCCTGCTCGTCTCCATGGGCTCCCTCGGCGACCGGATCGGCCGCAAGAAGCTCCTCCTCGTCGGCGCGACCGCCTTCGGCGCCGTCTCGGTCCTCAACGCCTACGCCACCAGCCCCGAGATGATGATCGTCGCCCGGGCCCTGCTCGGCGTGGCCGGCGCGACCCTGATGCCCTCCACCCTCGCCCTGATCCGCAACATCTTCCACGACCCCAAGGAGCGCAGCCTCGCCATCGGCATCTGGGGCGCCACCGCCTCGGCCGGCGCGGCCGTCGGCCCGGTGGTCGGCGGAGCCCTGCTCCAGCACTTCTGGTGGGGCTCGGTCTTCCTCATCAACGTCCCCGTGATGGTCGTCCTGGTCATCGTCGGCATCAAGCTGCTGCCCGAGTCCAAGAACCCGGTCGCCGGACCCTGGGACCTGTTCAGCGTGGGCCTGTCCCTCGTCGGCATCATCGGCGTGGTCTACGCCGTCAAGCAGGTCGCCACCCACGGCATGGGCTGGGAGGTGTGGGCGGCCGCCGTCATCGGAGCGGGCGCGCTCCACACCTTCGTACGCCGCCAATTCACGCTGCCGGCCCCGCTCCTCGACATGCGGCTCTTCAAGCACCGCGGGTTCTCCGGCGCGGTCCTCGCCGACCTCCTCACCGTCTTCGGCCTGTCCGGACTTGTCTTCTTCCTCTCCCAGTTCCTCCAGCTCGTCCAGGGCCGCGACCCGCTCGAAGCGGGCCTCGCCGAACTGCCCGCCGCCGTCGGCGCGGTGGTCACCGGCCTGGTCGCGGGCAAGTACGCCCGCAAGTACGGGGTACGGGCCATCGTGACCGGAGGCCTCGCCGCCATCGGCATCGCGCTGGCCGCGCTGACCGTGATCCACAAGGAGACCGGCTACCCGCTGCTCGGCGCGGCCCTGCTCATCGTCGGCCTCGGCGCCGGCTTCTCCTTCACCGTCACCGCCGACGTGATCCTCTCCAGCGTGCCCAAGGAGCAGGCCGGTTCCGCCTCGGCCGTCTCCGAGACCGCCTACGAACTGGGCGCGGCCCTCGGCATCGCCCTGCTCGGCTCGGTCGTCACCGGCGTCTACCAGGGCTTCACCGCCCCGGCCTCCGTCACCGGACCCGTCGCCGACGCCGCCCACGAATCGCTCGGCGGCGCCGTCGAAGCGGCCAGGTCACTGGACCCGCAGACCGCCCAGCAGATGGTCGGCGCAGCCCAGGAAGCCTTCGTGGACGGCCTGCGGCTGGCCTCCGGCGTGGGCGCGGCCGTCCTGCTGGCCACCGCCGTGGCCGCCTGGTTCCTGCTCAAGGGGCAGGAGCTCCAGGACGGCATCGAGCACTGACGCCACGTGGCGGCTCGTCAGGGGGCGGTGTCCTGCACGGAGTTGACAGTCCGTGGAACCACGGGACACCATCCCGGCGATGGAGATCAACGACTTGACCCCGGCGGAGCGCCGCGTATGGGACGCCTTCCCGAGCGGGGAGCGCGTCGACTTCCTTGAGGAACCCGGGGAAACCGGCTCCGGCGGCGCCGACTGGGGGCCGGAACGGACCGTGCGCGCCGAGGTCCTCACCGCGCTCCTGCTGGGTGGCCCCACCGCCGAAGGGCAGGTCGCCGGACTCAACGTCCGGGGTGCGCGGATCACCGGCAAGCTGAACCTCAAGTACGCCGTCGTGGAGCACCCGATCCGGCTGCGGGCCTGCTGGTTCGAACGCAAACCCCTGCTCTACGGAGCCCAGTTGCGGGTCTTCGTGGCCAACGACTCCACCCTTCCCGGCCTCACCGCGAACACCGTCCGCGTCGACCTCGCGCTCCGGCTGTCCTGCTGCCGCATCACCGGGCCGGTACGCCTCGCGGGTGCCCGGATAGCCGGCGGACTCTTCCTCCGGAAGGCGGTCATCGGCACCGCGGGCCCGGCCGAGGAGGGCCAGGAGGCGGCGCTCCAGTTCAACCACGCCGACATCGGAACCGACGTCATCGCCATGGAACTCACCGTCCACGGCCAGACCCGCATCAACGGCGCCACCGTCGGCGGCCAGATCAACTTCGACGACGCCCGGCTCCTCGCCCCCGGCGGGACCGCCCTGCACGCCGAGATCCTGGGCGTCGGCACCGACCTGCGCGCCATGCGCCTGGAGGCCCGCGGCCGGGTCAACCTCACCGGCTCCCGGATACCGGGCCAGCTGAACCTCGCCTACGCCCGCCTCATCAACCCCGGCGGGGTCGCCCTGCGCGCCTCCAGCTGTGTCGCCGGCGAAGTGTGGCTGCGCAACTGCCCGACCGTCCAGGGCGGCGTGAACCTGCGCCGCTCCCAGTTCGACCTGCTCCACATCACCCCCGAGACCTGGCCGCCGCAGGTCCGCATCGCGGGACTCACCTACCGCGCCCTCAGCCCGCACGTTCCCGCCGAGCAGAGACTGCCCGTCCTGGAGCGCGAGGAGTCGGGCTACCTCCCGCACGCCTACGAACAGCTCGCCACGTCCTACCGGACGGCAGGCGACGAGGCGGGGGCGCGGACCGTCCTGCTCGCCAAACTGCGGCGGCACCGCCGCACCCTGCCCCGGGCCGCCAGGTTCTGGGGACTGCTCCAGGACACCACGGTGGGCTACGGCTTCCGGCCGCTGCGCGCCGCGGGCTGGCTGCTGGCGCTGCTGATCACGGGAACGGTCGCGTACGGGTTCCACCCGCCCCGGGAGCTGAAGCCGGGGGAGGCGCCGGAGTTCAACCCGGTCTTCTACACGATCGACCTGATGCTGCCGATCATCGGCTTCGGCCAGGAGGCGCCGTTCGCGCCGGACGGCTGGTACCAGTGGCTGTCGTACCTGCTGATCGTGACCGGCTGGGTCCTCGCCACGACGACCGCGGCGGGCGTCAGCCGGTCACTGCAACGGCAGTAGCCGGCGGCAGGAGAGCTACGCGGCCTTCGCCTTGGTCGCGTACATGTCCACGTACTCCTGGCCGGAGAGCCGCATGACCTCGGCCATCACCGAGTCGGTGACGGCGCGCAGCACGTAGCGGTCGCGGTCCATGCCCTCGTACCGGGAGAACTCCATCGCCTCGCCGAACCGGACGGTGACCCGGCCCGGTCGCGGCATGCCGGCGCCGCCGGGCTGGAGCTTGTCGGTTCCGATCATCGCGAAGGGGACGACGGGCGCGCCGGTCATCAGGGTCAGGCGGGCGATGCCGGTGCGGCCGCGGTAGAGGCGGCCGTCGGGGGAGCGGGTGCCCTCGGGGTAGATGCCGAAGATCTTGCCCTCTTCGAGGATCCGGCGGCCGGTCATCAGGGCGGCGACGCCGCCGTTGGCCCCGTCGCGGTCCACGGGGATCATGCCGGCGCCGGTGAAGAACCAGGCCATGGCCCGGCCCTTGATGCCCTTGCCGGTGACGTACTCGTCCTTGCCGATGAAGTGGACCGTGCGGTCGCACACCAGCGGCAGGATCATCGAGTCGATGAAGGTGAGGTGGTTGCCCGCGAGGATCACCGGCCCGGTGCCCGGAATGTTCTCGATGCCCTCGACGCGGGTGCGGAACATCAGGCGCATGACAGGTCCGACAGTGGCTTTGATCAGGCGCGTACGGAACAACGTGGGCCCTCCGGCATCGAAAAGCAAGGTTCTCGCACCCACCACACGCGGCGGTAGTGCAGGTGAGGACGATACTCGCGGGTCCGCTCTGATCGCACATCGGGTTCACGAGGTGGATACGCAGTGTTGACGCACGTTTCCGCCGTGTTCCGCCCGCGCACCCCCGCCCGCCACCGACGCTTGCCTACCATCGGCACGCGGATTCGGGCCGAAGGCCCCGGAGATCCCGGGACGCCCGGCCCTGTCCGGTGGGGAGTGGCACTGATGACACAGGGTGGGGCAGCGCGGCGCACGGTACTGGGCGCGGCCGTCGTCGCGGCGGGCGGAGCCTTCGGCGGACTGGTGGCGGGCGGCGGTCAGGCCGCGGCGGCGGAGAGCGGCCACGGGGGAGTCGCGGGAAGCGGCCGGGGCGGTGGTTACCGGGACCTGCCGGTGCCCACGGTCATCGGGCACCGGGGGGCCAGCGGCTACCGGCCCGAGCACACGCTCGCGTCCTACCAGCTCGCGCTGGACCTCGGCGCCGACGTCGTCGAACAGGACCTCGTGCCCACCAAGGACGGCCACCTGGTCTGCCGCCACGAGAACGAGATCGGCGGCACGACGGACGTCGCAGACCACCCCGGGTTCGCGTCCCGCAAGACGACCAAGACGATCGACGGCGTCACCGTCACGGGCTGGTTCACCGAGGACTTCACCCTCGCCGAGCTGAAGACCCTGCGCGCGAAGGAACGCATCCCCGCCCTCCGGCAGCGCAACACGCTCTACGACGGCCGCTGGGACGTTCCCACCTTCGAAGAGGTGCTCCGCTGGGCCGACCGCGAGGGCCGGCGGCGCGGGAAGCGCGTGTGGCTGCACGTGGAGACCAAGCACCCCAGCTACTTCCGCGGCCTGGGCCTCGGCCTGGAGGAGCCCCTCGCCAAACTGCTGCGCCGCTACGGGCGCGACGGCCGGGGCGCCCCGGTCTTCCTGCAGTCCTTCGAACCCTCCAGCATCCAGCGGCTCTCCCGGCTGGTCTCCAGCCCGCGCGTGGTGCTCCTCTCGGCGGCGGGCACCCGCCCGTGGGACTTCGAGCTGGCCAAGGATCCCCGGACGGTCGCCGATCTGGTCAAGCCCGAGGGTCTGCGGTGGATCGCCGGCTTCGCCCAGGGCATCGGGCCGACCATGGACCTGATCCTGCCGCGCGACGCCTCCGGCAAGCTCGGCGCCCCCACCACCCTGGTCGCGGACGCCCACGCGCGGGGCCTGATCCTGCACCCCTACACCGCGCGGAACGAGAACAACTTCCTGCCGGCCGACTACCGCAAGGGCACCGACCCGACGGCCTACGGGGACGCCTTCGGGGCCTTCAAGGCCTACTTCGAACAGGGCATCGACGGCATCTTCACCGACCACCCCGACACCGGACTGCTCGCGGCGGAGGCCTTCCGCCCGGGCCGCGGCGTCGAGGGCTAGACGTCGAGGGCTGGACGTCGACGGCTGACCGTCAACGGCCGGCCGCAGCTTCTCGTACGAGTGGGCCGTGCCCGGCGGGGAAACCGCCCGGCACGGCCTTCGCGTCCCGCCCGGCATGGACCTGCTGAAGGCTGACCTCCCCGACCTGTACGAAACGCTCGGCCCGCTGCTCTCCGCGGAAGCGGCCGCCGAGACCGCGGGCACCGGGGTGGACGCCGCCGACCTGGAACAAGCCGTCTGGGTCAGGCTGCTGGAGCACCGCCGCATCCCCGCCGAACCCGCCGACTGGCTGCGCCGGGCGGTCCGCGGCGAGGCCCGCCGGGCGCGGCGCCGGGCCCGGCGCGAAGTTCCGTATGACTACCGTCATCACTCCGTGGACGGCCACCGCCAGCACTCGGTGCACGGCGGGCCCGGCGCGGGGAGCCGTACCAGTACGGGTGCGGAACCGGAAGACGCCCTCCTGCACGGAGAGGAGAACCGGGCCCTCCGATCGGCGGTCGCCCGATTGCCCGGAAGGTGTCCGGAGCTCATGAGGGCACTTCTTTCGCCCAGGGACCTCACCTACCGTGAAATCGCAGGAGAGTTGGGTATCTCACAAGGAAGTTTGGGGCCCGTCCGTTCCCGTTGCCTGGGATGTCTGCGCAGAATGCTGGCCGTAGAGGTTGCGGCTCCCGCCCTGCGGGGAATGGAGCGGTAGACCAACAGGCCACCAGGTGAGCGGGAGGCATGCGCACATGGGTATGAGCGTGACCATTTCGGCGGCAGACGCCGAGGATGCCGAGCAGATCATCAAGCTGCAGTATCTGGCGTTCCAGACCGAGGCCGAGCTGTACGGCAACTACCGCATCCAGCCGCTCACCCAGTCCCTGGACTCCCTCAAGGCCGAGCTGGCCTCGGACACCGTCCTGGTGGCCCGGCTCGGCGAGGAGATCGTCGGAGCCGTTCGCGGCACCGTCGACGAGGCGGGCACCGGCAAGATCACCAAGCTCTGCGTGCACCCCCGGCTCCAGGGCCACGGCCTCGGCGCCCGGCTGCTGAGCGCGGTCGAGGCGGCCCTGTCGGGCAACGACGCGACCACCCGCTTCCGGCTGTTCACCGGACACAAGAGCGAGTCGAACCTGCGGCTCTACCGCAAGGCCGGCTACACCCAGGTCGGCGGGCGCACCGCGTCCGACGGCGTCCGCCTGGTGATCCTGGAGAAGGAGGCCAAGGAGGCCACCGACTTCGCGGTCAGCGCCTGACGGCTAGCGCCTGATGGCTAGCGCTTCGCGCGGAGCCAGAGCATCCCGGTGATCGGCAGGATCACCGGGATGAACAGGTAACCCATCCCGAAGTCCGACCACACGGTCGCGTCGGGGAAGGCGTCGGGCCGCGCCAGGGTCCAGGCGCCCACGACGAGTACGCCGGTCAGCTCGGCGGCGCAGCAGATCAGCGCCGCCTTGCGGGCCGCCTCACCGCCGCGCACCAGCGAGTACGTGATGAAGGCGTAGACCAGCGCGGCCGCGGCCGACAGCGAGTACGCGAGCGGCGCCCGGTCGAACTCGGTGGAGATCTGGTAGATCGAGCGCGAGACCGCGCCGACGGTGATCACCCCGTAGAACCAGACGAGCAGCACCCCGGGCCCGGTCACCAGTCGCTTGCGCCCGGCCGGCGGCGGGGTCGCGGTGGCCGTGGCGTCCGTGTCGGTATCAGGCACCGGTGTTTCCCCAGATGTCGTAGAGCCGTACTTCGAGCACGGCGAGGACGAACGCTCCCGCGGCCACCGTCACCGAACCCCATTTGGTCCGCTCGCTCAGCGAGAGCAGCCCCGCGGCCGGGATGGTCGCGAAGGCTCCCACCAGGTAGGCCAGGAAGAGCACCGTGCCCTGGCCGGGCTCCTCGCCGCGGGCGAGCTGGACCAGGCCGATCACCAGCTGGGCCAGGACCAGTACGGTCACCACGGCCATGCCGATGAAGTGCCAGTCCTTGGTCGGCTGGTCCCGCGAGGCGGCGAAACCGCACCAGGCGGCGAGGGCGAGTGCGGCCACGCCGATGGCGAGCGTCAGGGCGTCGAGCATGCAGCGAGGGTATTACGGGCCGAAAGACCCGATGCGCTCACCCCTGCCCCGGGGCTTTCCTTGAAGACATGAAGCTGCTGCACGGGAAGCTCGGCCCGCAATTCGACGCGCTGCTGTTCGACAACGACGGCACGCTCATCTCCTCGATGGAGTCGGTGCACCGCTGCTGGACCCGCTGGGCCCGGGAGTACGGGATCACCGAGGAGGCCTTCGCCGCGGTGGAACTCCACGGCCGCCCGGCCGCGGAGATCATCGCCGACCTCTTGCCCGAGGCCGTACGGGCCGCGGCGCTCGCCCGGATCGAGGTGCTGGAGACCGAGGACGTGGCGGGCGGGGTGGTCCTGCTCCCCGGCACCAAGGAGCTGCTCTCGGCCCTTCCCGCCGGGCGCTGGGCCGTGGTCACCTCCGCGACCCGCCCGCTGGCCGAGGCCCGGCTGCGGGAAGTCGGCATCGCCGTCTGGGAGGAGGGGGGCCCGGAGATGGTGGCCGCCGACGACATCACCCGCGGCAAGCCCGACCCGGAGCCCTTCCTGCTGGCGGCCGCCCGGCTCGGCGTCGACCCGGCCCGCTGCGCCGTCTTCGAGGACGCCCCCGCCGGCCTGGCCGCGGGCCGCGCCGCCGGGATGACCACCGTGGCCTTGACCACAACGCACCCGGCCGCCGAACTCGACGCGGACGTGGTCGTACGGGATCTCTCGGCCGTGTCCGTGCTGGTCGGAGCCGATGGTGTGACGATCGAGACGGACGATCGGCCCTGACCGGTGTTGTCCGGTATGCGGCCGAAATCCGTCCGCTATTCGGACGGCTTTGATCGGTGACGGGGAACGTCTGGTTTACTGGGGCCCATGACCACGACGAGCAGCCGCACCCTTGCGACCGAGGCGACGATGACGCCCGGTGCTCGTTGTATGTGTCGAATGCGCGCCTTCTGAGGGCCCCTGCCCCAGGTCTCACGCCCCGAAGCGAGACCGGCCGAGCCGCTCCCGGCACCTCCGTGTGAACCAGGACCGCTCCTGCCCCGCGCATGCGCCGAAGCCGTCGTTTTCCGATGGTTCGCCCCGTATCGCGTCCCAGATGTTTGCCCCGTGCCCGGCACCCGCTGCGCCGCGCACTCGACAGCGACGGAAATCCTGTGATCACCACATCGGGCCTCACGAAGGTCTACCAGTCCCGTGGCCGCGAGGTCACCGCCCTGGACGGCGTCGACCTGCACGTCCGCCAGGGCGAGGTCTACGGAGTCATCGGCCAGAGCGGCGCCGGAAAGTCCTCCCTGATCCGCTGCGTGAACCTGCTGGAGCGCCCCACCACCGGCACCGTGTCCGTGGACGGGGTCGACCTCACCGCCCTCGCCGGCCGGGGCCGCCGCGCCGGCAAGGAACTCCGCGAGGCCCGCAGCCGCATCGGCATGGTCTTCCAGCACTTCAACCTGCTGTCCTCGCGCACCGTCCAGGGCAACATCGAACTGCCCCTGGAGATCCTCGGGGTCTCCGGCCGCGAGCGCTCCCGCAAGGCCGCCGAACTGCTCGACCTCGTCGGCCTCGCCGACAAGGCCAAGTCCTACCCCGGCCAGCTCTCCGGCGGCCAGAAGCAGCGCGTCGGCATCGCCCGCGCCCTGGCCGGCGACCCCAAGGTGCTGCTCTCCGACGAGGCCACCAGCGCCCTGGACCCCGAGACCACCCGCCAGATCCTCCAGCTGCTGCGCGACCTCAACCGCCAGCTGGGCCTGACCGTCCTGCTCATCACGCACGAGATGGACGTGGTCAAGTCCGTCTGCGACTCGGCCGCCCTCATGCGCCGCGGCCGGATCGTGGAGGCCGGCAAGGTCACCGAGCTGCTGGCCACCCCCGGCTCCGAGCTCGCCCACGAACTGTTCCCGCTGACCGGGTCCGCGACCACCGCGGAGCACACGGTCATCGACGTCACCTTCCACGGCGAGACCGCGACCCAGCCGGTGATCTCCCAGCTGGCCCGCACCTACAACATCGACATATCGATCCTCGGTGCCGCGATGGACACCGTCGCCGGACGGCAGATCGGCCGTATGCGCATCGAGTTCCCCGGCCGCTACGAGGACAACGTCGTACCCGTCGGCTTCCTGCGCGAGCAGGGCCTGCAGGTGGACGTCGTGGAAGCGGATACGGATACGGAAGCGGACGTCGAGGCCGACCTCGACGGCGAACTGGCCGAGCTGGTCAAGGACGGTGCGAAGTGACCTGGTCCGAAATGCAGCCGCTGCTCACGCAAGGCACCTTCGACACCCTCTACATGGTGTTGTGGTCCGCCCTGGTGACGATCCTGGGCGGACTGCCCATCGGCATCCTGCTCGTCCTCACCGACAAGGGCGGCATGCTCCAGAACCGAGCGGTCAACAAGATCCTCGGCGTGATCGTGAACATGGGCCGCTCGCTCCCGTTCATCATCCTGCTGATCTTCCTGATCCCGGTCACCACGGCGATCGTCGGCACCTTCATCGGCCCCACCGCCATGATCGTGCCCCTCGCCATCGGCGCCATCCCCTTCTTCGCCCGGCTCGTCGAGACCGCCGTCCGCGAGGTGGACCACGGCCTGATCGAAGCCGTCGAGTCCATGGGCGGCGGCATCCCGACCCTGGTCGGCAAGGTGCTCCTCCCGCAGGCGCTGCCCTCCCTGATCGCGGCCGTCACCACCACCGTGATCACCCTGATCGGCTACTCGGCCATGGCCGGCGCGGTCGGCGGTGAGGGCCTCGGCTCCAAGGCCATCACGTACGGCTTCCAGCGCTTCGAGACGGGCTTCATGTTCGCCACCGTCGTGGTGCTGATCGTGCTCGTCACGGTGATCCAGCTCATCGGCGACGGCGTGGTACGCCTCCTCGCCCGGCGCGGCCGGACAGCCTGAACCCGCCCGAGCGGGACATTCATCTACTTTTCCCAAGAAAGCCCGCACTTGTCGTGCTTGGGCCGTCATCCACACAGCAAGACGCAAGAAAGGCACTCTTCGTGCGCAAGAACATCAAGCTCACCGCCCTCGCCGCCACCGTCTCGGCGCTCGCCCTCGGCCTCAGCGCCTGCGGCAGCTCCTCGGACCCGTCCTCCACCAAGGCCGACGGCGGCAAGACCGACGAGAGCAAGCCCCTGGTCGTCGCGGCGTCCCCGTCCCCGCACGCCGACATCCTGAACTTCGTGAAGGACAACCTCGCGGCCAAGGACGGCCTCAAGCTGGAGGTGAAGGAGTTCACGGACTACGTCCTGCCGAACACCGCCACCCAGCAGGGCCAGGTCGGCGCCAACTACTTCCAGCACAAGCCGTACCTCGACGACTTCAACAAGAAGAACGGCACCGACATCGTGCCCGTCGTGAACGTGCACCTGGAGCCCCTGGGCCTGTACTCCAAGAAGAACAAGGCCCTCACGGACATCAAGGCCGGCCAGACCATCGCCGTCCCCAACGACCCCACCAACGAGGGCCGCGCGCTCCAGCTGCTCGCCGCGAACAACCTCATCACCCTCAAGGAGGGTGTCGGCACCAGCGCCAAGCTGTCCGACATCACCGACAAGAAGGGCCTGGAGTTCAAGGAGCTGGAGGCCGCCACGGTCCCGCGCGCCCTGAACGACGTGGACGCCGCCGTCATCAACGGCAACTACGCCATCGAGGCCAAGCTCGTTCCGGCCAAGGACGCGCTCGTCCTGGAGAAGGCCGAAGGCAACCCGTACGCCAACATCCTGGCCGTCAAGAACGGCAACCAGGACGACCCGCGGATCCAGAAGCTCGCCAAGCTCCTGAACTCCGACGAGGTCAAGAAGTTCATCGACGACAAGTACGAGGGCTCGGTCATCCCGGCCTTCGGCAAGCCGGTCGCCTAGATCCGGCCCGCGGCACCGGGCCGGCCCGATCCGGCAGGCCCGACCGGCCCCGTACGCCCCACCGGTGTACGGGGCCCCGGGCTGCCCGCTTCCGGGCAGCCCGGCCCTGCACATCCCCAGGCCGATGCTGCATGCTGTGGCCTACGACCCGCGGCTGCGGACCGTATGCCCCGTGTATACCGTCCCGCGCCACGGTCGCCTCGCATCACGGTCGCACCACGGTCTCAGGCTTGGAGCTGCGCATGACTACCACCTTCCCGGACGTCACCATCAGCACGGACCGGCTGGTGCTGCGCCCCTTCGAGGAAGAAGACGTCACCGCGCTCGCCGAGATGATGAACGACGAACACGTCACCGCCTGGACCTCCGTCCCGCACCCCTACACCTACGCCGACGCGGTCACCTGGGCCACGAAGACCGCCCACACGGAGCGCACCGAGGGCCGCGGCATCGTCTTCGCCGTCACCGAGTTCCTCACCCAACGGCTCGTCGGCATCGTGCACCTGCAGGACACCGACTGGCGCACCCGCACCACCGAGGTCGGCTACGTCACCGCCCCCTGGGCCCGCGGCGAGGGCTACGCCAGCGAGTCCGTCCGCGCCGTGGCCCGCTGGCTCTTCACCGACCAGCGCTTCGAACGCCTCGAACTGCGCACCGCCGCCGACAATACGGCCTCGCAGCAAGTGGCCCAGAAGACCGGTTGCATCAGTGAAGGCGTGCTGCGCAACGCCTGCATAGTGCGCACCCAGAACCCCGACGGCTCCTGGGCCGACACGCGCAGCGACCTCATCGTCTGGGGCCTGGTCCCCGAGGACCTCGACGAGGACGCCGACGGCTACTCCGGCTACTCCGACGAGTACTCCGGCGACTACGGCGACGGGTACTCGGACGGCTACTCCGTGGGCTACGCGGACCCCCGCGACGAGGCACGAGACGGGGCACGCGACGACGCACGCGACGACCACCGGATCCAGCCCGTCCACGCGAACGACGCGAACGGCTACGCCCTCTTCTCGGACCGGAACTGACCGGAAGACCGGGTAGTCTCACCAAGCCCGCCCCCTCGACGAAGCTTCGCCCTGCCCCCGGCCACCGCCGGGAAGGGCCCCCTCCCACATCAGGAGACTGACGACGATGGCCGACCGGGTCACGGTGATCGGCTGGGACGGCTCCCCCCTGACCGCGGCAGCCCGGTCCGCGCTCTCCGCCGCCACGCTGGTGGCCGGCGCCGCCCACCACCTCGCACTCCCCGAAGTCCCGCCCACCGCCGAACGCGTGCGCCTGGGCAGCCTGTCCCTCGCCGCCCGCCGGATCGCCGGCCACCGCGGCACCGCCGTCGTCCTCGCCGACGGGGACCCCGGCTTCTTCGGCGTCGTACGGGCCCTGCGCGCCCCGGAGCACGGCCTGGAGGTGGAGGTCGTACCGGCCGTCTCCGCCGTCGCCGCCGCCTTCGCCCGCGCCGGGATGCCCTGGGACGACGCCCAGGTCGTCGTCGCCCACCGCCGCACCCTGCGCCGGGCCGTCAACGTCTGCCGCGCCCACTCCAAGGTCGCCGTCATCACCTCGCCCGGCGCCGGCCCCGCCGAACTCGCCCTGCTGCTCGAAGGCGTCCACCGCACCTTCGTCATCTGCGAGGAACTCGGCACCGACAAGGAACAGGTCACGGTCCTCACCTCCGACAAGGCCGCCGACCACAGCTGGCGCGACCCCAACGTGGTCATCGTCATCGGCGGCACCGGACCCGCCGCGGCCGCCGCCGAACCGGCCTGGCTGCTCGGCCGGAGCGCGACCCCGGCCGCCGGACGCGGCTGGGCCCGCCCGCAGATCGACGTAGGAGAAGGAGAGGCCACGCAGCTGCGCGCGGCCCAGCTCGCCCGGCTCGGCCCGCGCACCGGGGACCTCGTCTGGGACATCGGCTCCGGCTCCGGAGCCCTCGCCGTGGACGCCGCCGCGCTCGGCGCCGCCGTCATCGCCGTCGACGCCGACCGACTCGCTTGCGAACGCACAACAGCCGCCGCCCGCGCCCGGGGTGTGCAGCTCCAGGTCGTGGGCGGCCGCGCCCCGCACGTCCTGGAAACCCTGCCCGAACCCGACGTCGTCCGCGTCGGCGGCGGCGGGGCCGCGGTGGTCGCCGCCGTCGCCGACCGGCGCCCCGAACGGATCGTCAGCCACGCCTCCACGCGCGACGAGGCGGAGGCCATCGGCCGGGTCCTGACCGAGGGCGGCTACGCCGTCGAGTGCGCGCTGCTCCAGTCCGTCGGCCTGGACACCCGTACCTGGACCGAACAACAGCGCTCCGTGGTGTTCCTGCTGGCCGCCGAACGCCCCGTTAACCGCCCGGACCGTACCTAGCCACGAGCCCGGGGTAGGCTGGCCGATCGTCGCACCGCCCGGACGATTCGGGCACGCGGCTCCGGCCGGACGCGCGACGTGGCGCAGTCCACAGAGGACCGTGCCGGTTATGGCCGACACGGTGGCGAACGGGCAGGACAATACTTACTGGTTGTCGTGCGGGCGTACGTGAGGCCTCGTGGGCGACCGGGCAGTCGAAGAGGCAACACCGATGGGCGAGGGGTACGCATGACTGACACCGGCCAGGTTCCGGGCGAGGGTCTCCCGGACAGCACGGGCATGGTGGATCAGCAGGGCGTCCCCGCCCCGGTTCCCCCCTCGTCCCCGGCGACCGGGAGCTACGCCTTCCAGGACCTCGTGGACAACCCGGCCGAGCCGGAGGACGAGGAACTGCTGCTGATGCCGAGCAGCCAGGGCGCGTGGAGCGACCCCCAGGTCGTCCCGCCCGTGCCGGCCTTCCCCGACTTCCCCGAGCCCTCCGCGTACGCGGACGCCCCGTACGCCGATTTCGGCGGGGCCCCCGAGTACCAGCAGTCCCACCCGGCCCAGCTTCCGGTCCCCGGGGCGCCGCTCGGCTACGAGTCCGCCGGTTACCCGCAGCAGTCCTTCGAGGGGCAGCCGTTCGCGGAGCAGCCGTCCTTCGCCGACGCCTCCTACGCCGACGCCTCTTACGGCGCCGGTGCGCACGAGGCCGGCGGCCGGGATTCCGGCGCGCTGGACCTCGGCGGCCTCGTGGCCCCGCCGTCCATGTCCCAGCCCCAGCCCCCGGTGGCCCCCGTCGCGGCGGCCCCGGTGCGGCGGCCGCTGCACATGGGCCCGCCCGTGCCCGAGGCCACCGGCGGAGTCGTACGCTCCCTCGCGGACCGCGGCCCGGCCGCGGCGCCGGCGCCCGCCGCCACTCCCGTGCAGGCCCAGGCCCAGGCTCCGCTGACGCCGGCCGGGCCCGTTCCCGTCCCGGTCGCCTCCGTCCCGGTCGCCTCCGTTCCCTCCGTCTCCGAGCCCGTGGCCCCGGATCTGAGCACCCCGGCGGTGCCCGTCCCGGTGCGCCAGTCCGGGCCGCCGACCACGGGCCCCGAGTACCTGGACTACACGGAGGCCGAGGCCGCGGCCGACGCCGGGCACGTGCCGGGCCCGGCGCAGCAGCCGGTCGAGATCCCGGTCCAGGCAGGGACGCCGTGGACCGTGGAGCCGGCTCCGGAAGCCTCGGCGGAACCCGTCGTGGAGGCCGTGGCCGAGCCGGTCGCGGAACCGGTCGCCGGGCCCGTCGCGGAGCCGGTCGCGGCCCCCGTCGTCTTCGCCGGGCCCGAGCCGGTCCTCGTGGCCGAGCCGGAGTCCGTGCCGGTGGCGCAGCCGGTGCCGGTCGCCGTCGCCGTGGCCGAGCCGGTCCTCGTGGAGCCCGTCGCCGAACCCGTTGCCGAACCCGTCGTCTTCGCGGAGCCCGAGGCCGCCGTCGTACCGGCGCCCGAGCCCGTCGCGGTTCCCGAAGCCGAAGCCGAGGCCGCGGCTGTCGTTGCCGCCACCGTCGAGCCGGAGGCCGAGCCGGTCGTGGAAACGGTGGTTCAGGCCGAGGAGCCGCAGCCCCTGCCCGAGCCCGCCGCCGTCGTGGTACCCGAGCCCGAGCCCGAGCCGGTCGCCGTCGCGCAGGCCGACGTACCGCTGGCGGCCGGACCGGCCCCCGAGGCCGGAACCGAGCCGCAGCCCGAGCCGGAAGCCGAGCCCGAGGTCCCCGTCACCGAGGCGGCCCCGGGATACGCCGACGCCGAGCGCGAGGCCGTCCTGCGCGTCATGCGCGAGCGCCGTGACATCCGCAAGGGCTTCCGCCGCGACCCCATCCCGCACGAGGTGCTGCTGCGCGTCCTGGAGGCGGCCCACACCGCGCCCAGCGTCGGCCACTCCCAGCCGTGGGACTTCGTCGTCATCAAGTCCGCCGAAACCCGCCGGACGATGCACGAGCTCGCCGAGCGCCAGCGCGAGGCCTATGCGAAGTCGCTGCCCAAGGGCCGGGCCAAGCAGTTCAAGGAACTCAAGATCGAGGCCATCCTCGACACCCCGGTGAACATCGTGGTCACCGCCGACCCGACCCGGGGCGGACGCCACACCCTGGGCCGGCACACCCAGCCGCAGATGGCCCCGTACTCCTCGGCCCTCGCCGTGGAGAACCTCTGGCTCGCGGCGCGTGCCGAAGGCCTCGGGGTCGGCTGGGTCAGCTTCTTCGACGAGCGCGAGATGGTCCGTGCGCTCGGTCTTCCGGAGCACCTGGAGGTCGTCGCGTACCTGTGCGTCGGGTACGTGGACGAGTTCCCCGACGAGCCCGAGCTCGCGCAGGCCGGCTGGTCGCAGCGCCGTCCGCTGGCGTGGGTCGTGCACGAGGAGACGTACGGGCGCCGCGCGCTGCCCGGCGAGGAGCCGCACGACCTGCTCTCCGAGACGGTCGCCAGCATCCGGCCGCTCGACGCGAAGGCGCTCGGCGAGGCCTGGGAGCGGCAGAAGCGCATGACCAAGCCCGCCGGGGCCCTGGGCATGCTCGAAATCATCTCGGCCCAGCTGTCCGGCCTCTCGCGGGTCTGCCCGCCGCCGATCCCGGAGCCCGCCGCGGTGGCGATCTTCGCGGGTGACCACGGCGTGCACGCCCAGGGGGTCACCCCGTGGCCCCAGGAGGTCACCATGCAGATGGTGGCCAACTTCCTGGGTGGCGGCGCGGTGTGCAACGCGTTCGCCAACCAGGTGGGCGCCGAGGTCTGCGTGATCGACGTGGGCGTCGCCGGCGACCTCCCGGCCACGCCCGGCCTGCTGCCCCGCAAGGTCCGCCCGGGTACGGCCGACCTGTCGGTCGGCCCGGCGATGACCCGCGAGGAGGCCGTCGCGGCCATCGAAGTGGGCATCGAGACGGCCCGCGACCTGGTCGCGGCGGGCAACAAGGCTCTCCTCACGGGAGAGATGGGCATCGCGAACACCACGGTGTCGGCGGCGCTGATCTCGGTCTTCACCGGGGTCGACCCGGGCGAGGTCACCGGGCGGGGTACGGGCATCAACGACGAGACGCACGCCCGCAAGGTCGAGGTCGTGCGCCGCGCGCTGGAGCTCCACCAGCCCGACCCGGCGGACCCGATCGGCGTCCTGGCGGCCATCGGCGGCCTGGAGCACGCGGCGATCGTGGGCCTCCTCCTCGGCGGAGCCTCCCTGCGCACCCCGGTGATCCTGGACGGCGTCAGCGCCGGCGCGGCCGCGCTGGTGGCCCGTGCGATCGCTCCGGAGTCGCTGTCCGCTTGCATTGCCGGACACCGCAGTGCGGAGCCGGGCCACGTGGCGGCGCTGAACAAGCTCGGGCTGCGGCCGCTGGTCGACCTGGACCTGCGCCTCGGCGAGGGCACGGGCGCGCTGCTGGCGCTGCCGCTGGTGCAGAGCGCTGCGCGGGCCATGCACGAGGTGGCTACGTTCGACTCGGCGGGTGTCACCGAGAAGTAGCCGGGGCTGCGGGGGCCGGTGCCGGGGACGGGGTGGGGTGTCGTCCGGGACTCATGATTTATGGCGCCCCGTGCCCGCTGCGCCCGGATGGCCTTGTTTTCGCGCCAACACATCACGTTTTACGTCCCGGACGACACCCCACCCCGTCCCCGTCCCCGGCGCGCATCCCGCGTCACCGAATCCAGCCCCTCCGGGCCGAATCCAGCCCCTCCGGCGTTTGAGGAGCGGGGTCCGGGGCGGAGCCCCGGTTTCGGGAAGGGGCGGGGTGGGGAGAGCCCCGCAGGGCCCGGATGAGCCGCGTCGGCCTCGCGGCCGCGCAGCCGACCCCGGGCGGGAGCCCGCGTACCGGCCGGGGATCATGGGGCGGGAGCCCCGTGGCCTGGGGCGGAGCCAGGGATGGGTCGGGTCACCGCCCGGCCAGGGCAATGGCCCCCGAGGCGACCACCGCGCAGGTGGGTCGTATCGTGGACCCCGGACGGGCCACCGCACGTCACCGCCCGATCAGCCGCTCCAGCGACGCAGCGGCCCGCCGTCACCGCCGCATCAGGAGCCGCAACCGCCATGGGACACCCGGCACACCCCGCCTACCCCGTCGGACTCCGCCTCACGGGCCGCCGCGTCGTCGTGATCGGCGGTGGCCAGGTCGCCCAGCGCAGGCTGCCCGCGCTCATCGCGGCCGGCGCCGACATCGTCCTGATCTCGCCCTCCGCGACGCCCTCCGTGGACGCCATGGCGGAGACCGGCGAGATCCGCTGGGAGCGCCGCCGCTACGAGGACGGCGACCTGGCCGGCGCCTGGTACGCACTGGTCGCCACCCGGGACCGCGCCGCCAATGACACCGCCTCCGCCGAAGCCGAGCGCGAGCGGATCTGGTGCGTCCGCGCCGACGACGCCGAGGCCGCGAGCGCCTGGACCCCGGCCACCGGCCGGGTGGAGGGCGTCACCGTCGCCGTACTGAGCGGCAACGACCCCCGCCGCTCCGCCGCCGTCCGCGACGCGGTCGTCGAGGGGCTGCGGGACGGCTCCCTGACCGCCGCCCGCCCGCACACTCCCGGCGTGTCCCTCGTCGGCGGCGGTCCCGGCGACCCGGACCTGATCACGGTCCGCGGCCGCCGCCTGCTCGCCGAGGCCGATGTGGTCATCGCCGACCGGCTGGGCCCCCGCGACCTCCTCGACGAGCTCCCGCCGCACGTCGAGGTCATCGACGCCGCGAAGATCCCGTACGGCCGTTTCATGGCCCAGGAGGCCATCAACGACGCCCTCATCACGCACGCCAAGGCCGGCAAGGCCGTGGTCCGGCTCAAGGGCGGGGACCCGTACGTCTTCGGCCGCGGCATGGAGGAGCTCCAGGCCCTCGCCGAGGCGGGCATCCCCTGCACGGTCGTGCCCGGCATCTCCAGCTCCATCTCGGTGCCCGGCGCGGCCGGCATCCCGGTCACCCATCGGGGCGTGGCCCACGAGTTCACCGTGGTCAGCGGCCACGTCGGCCCCGACGACCCGCGTTCGCTGGTGGACTGGGCCTCGCTGGCCAAGCTCACCGGCACCCTGGTCATCCTGATGGGCGTCGACAAGATCGGTCTGATCGCCGAGGCGCTGGTGCGCCACGGCCGCCCCGCCGACACCGCCGTCGCCGTCATCCAGGAGGGCACCACCGCCTCCCAGCGCCGCGTGGACGCCACCCTGGCCACAGTCGGGGAGACCGTCAAGGCCCAGGAGGTCAGGCCGCCCGCCGTCATCGTGATCGGCGACGTGGTGAAGGTGCACCGGCCCGCGGCCGAGTGACACCCCGCAATCCCGCAACCCCGCAGAGCCGTTGGCACCGCACCCAGGACAAGGCAGTATCACCCTGTGGCTGATCTCATCACCGTCGAGGACCCCGACGACCCGCGCCTGCGCGACTACACGGGCCTGACCGACGTAGAACTCCGGCGCAGGCGCGAGCCCGCGGAAGGTCTCTTCATCGCCGAAGGCGAGAAGGTGATCAGACGCGCCAAGGACGCCGGGTACGAGATGCGCTCGATGCTGCTCTCCGCCAAGTGGGTCGACGTCATGCGCGACGTCATCGACGAGCTCCCGGCCCCGGTCTACGCCGTCAGCCCGGAGCTCGCCGAGCGCGTCACCGGCTACCACGTGCACCGCGGCGCCCTCGCCTCCATGCAGCGCAAGCCGCTGCCCACGGCCGAGGAACTGCTCGCCACCACCCGGCGCGTGGTCATCATGGAAGCGGTGAACGACCACACCAACATCGGCGCCATCTTCCGCAGCGCGGCCGCCCTCGGCATGGACGCCGTACTGCTCTCGCCCGACTGCGCGGACCCGCTGTACCGGCGCTCCGTCAAAGTCTCCATGGGCGCGGTGTTCTCCGTCCCGTACGCCCGGCTGGAGGCCTGGCCCAAGGGCCTGGACTCGGTGCGCGAGGCGGGCTTCAAGCTGCTCGCCCTCACCCCGCACCAGAAGGCCTCGCCGATCGACGTGGCCGCCCCGCAGACGCTGGAGCGGGTCGCACTGATGCTGGGCGCGGAGGGGGACGGGCTCTCGACGCAGGCACTGGTCGCGGCCGACGAGTGGGTGCGGATCCCGATGGCGCACGGCGTGGACTCGCTGAACGTGGGCGCGGCCGCGGCCGTCGCCTTCTACGCGGTGGCCGGCGGCCGCCCGTAGGCCCCTGGGGCCTGTCGTCAAACTCCCGTCGTCGCCCGAAGGGCGGCCTCGCGGGGTCTGGTGCGTGCTCTCGGCGTGCCGGGCGGAAGCCCGCGTACTGGACGTACTTGGCTTTCGCCCGGTGCGGCGAGAGCGCGTGCCAGGCGTCGCGAGGCAGACGGGAGTTTGACGACAGGCCCTAGGCCCGGGGGCTAGAGCTTCTGGGCCAGCGCGATGCCCAGCGCCACGAGCAACGTCACCACGACGAAGACGATCAGGCGCTGGCGCATCAGCTTGGGGTCCGGCCGTGACGGCCGCCGCCCCGTGCCCGTCGTACGGGGAGCCGGGCGGCCGCCCGTACGCCCGGCGGTGGAGCCGGTGCCCCGCGAGCCGGTGCTCCGGGTCGAGGAGGGCCGGGAGTCCGGCCCGCCGCGCGGTCCCTGACCCTTGGCCGGCGTCTTCCCCTGGCCCGCTCCTGTTCCCGTCCCCGGACGTCCCGGAACGGGAGTGCCGGCGCTACGGCGCTCCGTGCGCTGCTCGGCGTACCCATCGATGTCCTCGACGTAGCCCTCGGGCAGACGGCCCGTCGGCCGCTCGGTCCGCGCGCGCTGCGCCGGCGGGCGGCTGTCGCCCATCCCGTGCGCCTCGCGGGCCGCGATCTCCTTGAGCCGCATCGACAGCTGGAGCGTGCTCGGGCGCTCCTCGGGATCCTTCGCCAGGCAGGCCCGTACGAGGGGCGCGAGCGCGTCCGGAACACCCTGGAGGTGGGGCTCCTCGTGCACCACGCGGTAGAGCATGACCTCGGAACTGCCGTGCCCGAAGGGCGAGTCGGCGGTGGCCGCGTAGGCGAGGGTGGCGCCCAGCGAGAAGACGTCGGTGGCGGGGGTGACGGCGGCTCCGCGCACCTGCTCGGGCGCCAGGAAGCCGGGGGAGCCGACGGCCGTTCCCACGTGGGTGAGGGTGCTGGCGCCGGTGGCCCAGGCGATGCCGAAGTCGATGATGCGCGGGCCCTTGGGCGACAGCAGGATGTTCGAGGGCTTGAGGTCGCGGTGGACCACCCCGGCCTCGTGTACGGCGACCAGTCCCTCGGAGAGCGCGGCGCCGATGGCGGCGATGGCCGCGGCCGTCAGGGGGCCTTCCTCGGCCACCTTGTCGTGCAGGGAGGGGCCGGGCACGTACTGCGTGGCGAACCAGGGGCGCTCCGCCTCCAGGTCCGCGGCGACCAGGCGCGCGGTGCACCCGCCGCGGATCCGCCGGGCGGCGGAGACCTCGCGCGCGAAGCGCGAGCGGAACTCCTGGTCCTCGGCCAGGTCCGGCCGGATCACCTTGAGCGCGACGCGCTGTCCGCGCCGGTCGGAGCCCAGATAGACGACGCCCATGCCGCCGGCGCCGAGGCGCCGGTGCAGCCTGAACGAGCCGACGACACGCGGGTCCTCGCGCCGGAGCCGCATCATCGCCATGTCCACCCCGCTGACCGGTCGTCCTGTTGACGTGGCACAGCTTACGGACCATCCGGCATGCGCGCTCAGAGGCCGCGCCCTCGCCGGGGGATTCGATTGTCAGTACGGGGCAGTCCACTTGGGGAATCACCGGACCACCGGTAGGACGCATGTACGGAGCGGGGCGGTCCGGTCAAGCCGGGCCGCGACCAAGGGAATTGGGGTCACGGACGGGGAATCGGGGTAAAGGCGCCCGGCGAGGGGGCCGGTTCGGTCCGGTTGATCTTGGGGTGGCCTGGTCGGCAGCGGGTCGTGTGAGGGCAGTGACAGAAGTGAGGGAAGTCACCGAGAACCTCCGGGAACGCTCGCTCCTCGGCGCAGGCGGAAGCCTGACTCCTGCGAAGCGGGACGGCGGCCAGTGGCTTTGTCCCCAGGCCACGCACTGCTGAGTAAGGTCCGTGTCGTGCGTTGTGAGAACCAAGCGCGTGCAAGGTGCCGAGCGAGAACCAGGCTGGCACGGCACGGTCTGACAACTTCATGCATCCGGGCTGGTTTCAACCCGGCTGGTGTTGATCGCGGAAGCCTTGGTCGCTTGCTGAGCGTCCGAGCGGTGTGAGCCAGGAATCCCCTTGCTTCGGCCGGGGGAGGATTCAATACGCTCCGGTGTCCCCTCCGGGAAGACCCTTAGAGCGGGGGGTCGGTCTCCACCCAGGGGAGTACGTGCGAGGTGGACGCCTCATCCTCCTGGAGGCCAGGCAATGGGTACGAAGGCATGAGGCCAGAAGCCTTTCCCGCGCCTAGTGTTGAAGACAAGCGGCGGGTCGATCACTCGTCCCCCGAGGTCACAAACCCGCCGCTGCCAAACGACAGGGAGAGGACCATGGCGGACATCGCACGGCAGGGACGCAAGGCATTCGCGTTCAACAGCCATGAGTCCGGCCGTCGCCACCCACTGGTGGCCGCGGCCATGGTGCTCCCCCTGGCCGCCCTCCTGCTCTTCCTCTTCGGAGGCTTCGACCAGGTGGCGGCACAGGCGTCGTCCGTAAGCGTGATGCTGGGGCGCTGAGCGGCGCCCCGGGCCCAGGAGAGCGGCCTGGGCCGGGACTGTCACCGGCCGAACCCCGTGGGGACGGGGGAGCGGTCGACGGACGGCAGGTGAAGGGTGCTGCGCGTACGGCTGGGGAGCCGGACGCGCAGCACCCTTTTTCATGCCCGCGCGCAACCCTTTTCGACGCGCCGCTCGCGCGGTGCGGCCCTGGCGGGCCTTACCGGCCTCGCGCCGCCGCGCCGGACTCCGTCCGGCGGTGGCCGGGCAGCGGTGGTGCTTCTGCCGTCCGGCCCGCGGGACCGGCGGGTGGGTGCAGCCGGTCCGGCCTGCGGGGGAACCCTTCCGCCGCGGGACGGCGCGGGCCCGGCCCGGCCCGAGAGGCGCACCCCAAGGAGTCCCTGCGCTGCGTACCCTCGTCCCGAGGAGCACCCGCCCGGGGTGCGGAGCACGGGGAGAGCCGAGGCGTGGTTCCGCTGGAGCGAGTGAGCGCGGCCGAGCTCGCCGCGTACGCGGGCGCGGCGGAGTACGTACTCCTCGCGGACCGCGACGACGGCACCGTGGTCCGCTGCGGGGACGTCGTGGCCAAGGCGCACGCGGGCGACAGTGATCCCGACGCCCTGGCGCTACGGATCCGCGTGGCCGGGGACCCGGCACTGGCCGGGGTTCTGCTGCCCCCGCTGCGCACCGGGCTCGGCCTGGTCGGATCGCGGCCCGTCTCCCTGTGGCCCTACGGCGCTCCGGTCGCTCCGGACCGCCCCGAGGAGGCCCCCTGGGAGCCGGCCGCCGAACTCCTGGCCGCCCTCCACCGGACCCCGCTCCACCACCTCCCGTACCCGCTCCCCCCGATGCGCGGCCCGGCGAAGCTCGCCCGCGCCCTCCACCGCCTCGACGCGGCGCACCCGCCCGCGGCCCCGCTCGCCGCGGGGCGCGCCGTGCCGGGACGGCCCGCGCCTGCGGGCACGGAAGCAGACGACCCGAGCGGCGTGCCGCGGGGGCGCCCGGTCGGGGAACACCCTGCCGGCCAGGGCCAGGGCCAGGGCCAGGGCCAGGGCCCCGACCGCGGCTCCGACCGCGGCTCCGGGGGCGGGCCGACCCGGGCCGGGGCGGCTGCCACCCTCCCCGCGGCGCCGTCCTCCGACCGAGCCGACCAAGCCGACCGAGCCGACCAAGCCGGCCGAGCCCGCCGCGCCGTTCTGTCCATCCCCGCCGGGCAGGCATTCCCGGCCGGGCAGGCATTCCCGGCCGGGCCGGCAGGCGAGGACGCCGACGCCGACGCCGCGGAGTTGGCGCGGCTCGTACGGGCCGCCGCGGCCACGCTCCCCGGGTGGGCCCGGGGGGAGGGGCCGGCGCCGTCCGGCGGGGCGCTCTGCCACGGCGACCTGCACCTCGGGCAGCTGGTCCGGAGCCCGGCCGGGGGCTGGCGGCTGATCGACGTGGACGACCTGGGACTCGGCATGCCCGCGTGGGACCTCGCCCGGCCCGCGGCCTGGTACGCCGCCGGGCTGCTGGACACGGAGACCTGGCTGCGCTTCCTCGACGCCTACCGCGCCGCGGGCGGCCCCGCGGCCGGTGCGCCCGGCAGCGATCCCTGGCCGGAACTCGACCTCGCCGCCCGCGCCCTCACCGTGCAGACGGCCGCGCTGGCCCTCGCCAAGGCCGCCCGCGAACGGCGCCGACTCGACGACGTGGAGCGGCTGATGGTCGAAGCCTGTGCCCGAATCGCCTCCCTCCCGCCCGACTTGGAGCCGAAGGGCCCGTCGTAGGGTGAGCCTCACACCACCGGGTACGCATCCGGTGTCGACGCGAACGGCGAGGAGTTGATCCGGTCATGCAGTGTCCGAAGTGTCACGCGATGATGCACACCTACAACCGCAACGGTGTCCAGATAGAGCAGTGCAGCGGCTGCCGCGGCATCTTCCTCGACTACGGCGAGCTCGAGGCGCTGACCCGCCTGGAGTCCCAGTACACCGCCCAGTACGGCCAGGTCCCGCCCCAGGCCGCCCCGCCGGCCCCGGCCCCTGCCGCGTACCCGCAGCAGCACGCCGCCCCCGCGCCCGCCTGGGGCGCCCCGCAGCACGGCGGCCACGGCCACGGCCACCGCAAGGGCGGCTTCGGCCGGATGCTCTTCTCCTCCTGAGCCAGAGGGCCACACACGCGAAAGCCCCGGCCGTAGGAACGGCCGGGGCTTCCGGACAACTGGTGCGCGATACTGGGATTGAACCAGTGACCTCTTCCGTGTCAGGGAAGCGCTCTCCCGCTGAGCTAATCGCGCGGGACCACGTTCACGGTGCGAACACCGCAGGCGGCAAGTGTGAAGCATACTGCGTGCGCGATACTGGGATTGAACCAGTGACCTCTTCCGTGTCAGGGAAGCGCTCTCCCGCTGAGCTAATCGCGCGGGGATCCTTGCGGACCAGTGGACGATACTGGGATTGAACCAGTGACCTCTTCCGTGTCAGGGAAGCGCTCTCCCGCTGAGCTAATCGTCCTTGGAGGTGGAGACGGGATTTGAACCCGTGTAGACGGCTTTGCAGGCCGTTGCCTCGCCTCTCGGCCACTCCACCATGGAGCAAGCAGGGGGTCCTCGGGAAGATGATCCCCCACCTTAGAGCGGACGACGAGACTCGAACTCGCGACATCCACCTTGGCAAGGTGGTGCTCTACCAACTGAGCTACGTCCGCAGGTCGCCGTGTTCGCTCCGGGGTTTTCCCCCTTCGCTCCCTGGCGACGTGTTGAACTCTAGCGGATTCCCGGGCCAGCTCAAAAACGCGTTTCCGCAGCGTGCTGCCGCCCGATCACCGCCGGTCACCCGGCGGACGCCTCACCGGCGCCCGGGCGTCACCGGTCATAGACTCGCAGCCGTGCACGACCTGCCTCCCCTCGCCCGCTTCGGCGGCCTTCTCGCGACCGATCTCCGAGATGTCACCAGTGATCCCGCCGCCCTGGACTCCACCGGCTTCTGGGCGGTGACGGCCGATTTCGAAGGCCGTCTCGTCTGCGCGCGCTTCGGGGACATACGCCCCGACCCGGTGCCGGCCCCCGTTCCCGGAGCCTGGCGCGGCCCCGACGCCGACGAGTGGACCTCCTCCCTCGACCGCGCCGCGTACATCGCCGGTGTGCGCCGCATCCGCGAGCACATCGAGGCGGGCGAGGTCTACCAGGCCAACCTCTGCCGCGTGATGTCCGCGCCGCTTCCCGATCCGGCGGGCGCCGATGTGGACGCCCTGACCGCGCTGCTCGCGCGCGGCAACCCGGCCCCGTATGCAGGAACGATTCGGCTGCCGGCCCACGGCGTCGAGATCGCCACCGCGTCCCCCGAGCTCTACCTGCGCCGCAGCGGCCGCCACGTCGAGTCCGGCCCGATCAAGGGCACCGGCCGCACCGCCGCCGATCTGCTGCCCAAGGACCACGCCGAGAACGTGATGATCGTGGACCTCGTACGCAACGACCTCGGCCGGGTCTGCGCCACGGGCTCCGTGACCGTCCCCGAACTGTGCGCGCTCGAAGAGCACCCGGGCCTCGTCCACCTCGTGTCCACCGTCGCCGGGGACCTCGCCGACGGCGCCGGCTGGCCCGAGCTGTTCGCCGCCACCTTCCCGCCCGGCTCCGTCACCGGAGCCCCCAAGTCCTCGGCCCTGCGGATCATCGAGGCCCTGGAGACCGCCCCCCGCGGCCCCTACTGCGGGGGCATCGGCTGGGTCGACGCCGACCGGGGCACGGCCGAGCTCGCCGTCGGCATCCGGACGTTCTGGATCGACCGCACGGCCCCCGGCGGGCCCCGGCTGCTCTTCGGAACCGGCGCCGGGATCACCTGGGGCTCCGACCCCGACCGCGAGTGGGCGGAGACCGAGCTGAAGGCCGCCCGGCTGCTGCGGGTAGCGTCGGGGGCTATCGAAGCGAACGCGCCCGGCGCGAGCGGGGCGATCAGCCCGGTCAGCCCGGTCAGCCCGACCGGCGCGGTCGATACACAGACGGACGAAAGCGGGAGGACCGTACGGTGAGGATCTGGCTCGACGGAGCACTGCGGGACGCGGACGAAGCGAAGGTGTCCGTGTTCGACCACGGCCTCACCGTCGGCGACGGGGTCTTCGAGACGCTCAAGGCGGAGCGCGGGACGACCTTCGCACTCACCCGGCACCTGGAGCGGCTGACCCGCTCGGCCCGCGGCCTCGGCCTGCCGGACCCCGACCTGGACGAGGTGCGCCGCGCCTGCGCCGCCGTCCTGGAGGCCAACCCGCTGCCGCTCGGCCGGCTGCGCGTCACTTACACCGGGGGCGTCTCCCCGCTCGGCTCCGACCGCGGCGAGGCCGGCCCGACGCTGATCGTCGCCCTCGCCGGGACCACCCGCCGCCCCGACACCACCGCCGTGGTCACCGTGCCGTGGGTGCGCAACGAGCGGTCCGCCGTGGTGGGCCTGAAGACCACCTCGTACGCCGAGAACGTGGTCGCGCTCGCCGCCGCCCACCGGGAGGGCGCCTCCGAGGCCCTCTTCGCCAACACCGTCGGGCGGCTCTGCGAGGGCACCGGATCCAACGTGTTCGTCGTCCTCGACGGTGAGCTGCACACCCCGCCCGTGGCCTCCGGCTGCCTCGCGGGCATAACCCGGGCCCTCGTCGCCGAATGGTGCGGGGCCAAGGAGACCGACCTGCCCTTCGAAGCGCTGGAACAGGCGCAAGAGGTCTTCCTGACCTCCTCCCTGCGCGACGTCCAGGCCGTCGTACGGATCGACGGGCGCGACCTGGGCTCCGCCCCCGGCCCCGTCACGGCCGAGGCCATGCGGATCTTCGACGCCCGCTCCGCCGGGGACACCGACCCCCGCTCCTGACCGGGACCGGACAAATCTGCTGTGCTTCGGGCCGCAGGGCGGGTAGAACTCGACTGATGACCACCACCCTGCGGCCGAGCGGGCCGCTTCAGCAGAGCACCGGCGGGGCGCGCTCGCGCCCGTACGAGATCCGAGTCAACAGCAGGCGCGTCGGCGCCCTGCTGCTCGCCGCCGACACCCCCTTCGGGCCGACGGTCGCCGAGATCCGCGAACTCGCCGTCGACGAGCCCGACCGGCGGCGCGGCCGCGCCACGGTCGCCGCGCTCGCCGCCGAGGAAGTGCTGCGCGGCTGGGGCTGCCGGCGGGTCCGCGCCTCGGTCCCGGCCGGTTCGGCGGGCGGCCTGCGCCTGGCCGCCGCCCTCGGGTACGCCGAGTACAGCCGCAACATGGCCAAGGAACTCCCCGCCGGGCCGCCCGACCTGTCCGAGGGGGTGGCCGGCCGCCCGATGACGCAGGCCGAGTTCGAGACCTGGCACGCCGCGGGACTGGAGCAGTACGCGCAGAACTGGATCAGCCGAGGCATGCCGGCCGACGCCGCGCACGTGAAGTCGGCGAATGACCACGCCTCCCTGCTGCCCCTGGGGTCGGCCACCCCCGGCGTCAGCTTCTCGGTGCTGGAGGCGGCAGGCGTCCCCGTGGGCACCGTATGGGTCGCGCCGAAGGGCGGGGATTCCTACGTCTACGACGTCGCGGTGGCCGAGGAGCACCGCGGCCGCGGCTACGGCCGGGACCTGATGCTCCTCGCGGAACGCACCGCCCTCGCGGCCGGCCACCGGGTGCTCGCGCTGCACGTCTTCACCGACAACGTCCCGGCCCTGCGGCTCTACGAGTCCCTCGGCTACCGGACGACCGACTTCAACTACGCCAAGGATTTGACCTAAGACTTGATCCGTTGTTCCCGCAGGGATGACGGATTGCAGCCGGGGCGGTTCCTGGGCTGTCCGGCGTGGTCGCCCGGGGGCGGCTCATCCGGGGTCGCTCAGGGCGCTGGTCCGGCATTCGGGGAGCAGAGGCACAGATCAGACGTTGTGCTGCCGCGTGATCCGTTCCGGCAAGCGGGAGACGGACACGGTGCGGTTGACTCCCACAGGGCGTCTTCTCGCCCTATCCCTTGCGGGACTTGGGCATCGTAGCGGAATTACGGAACGCCTCTCAGGCTTCCGCGGCGAGCAGCCGGTCGGCGATCTCCTCGATGCGCTCGCGCAGGCCCTCCTGGCTCTTGCCGCCGTCGAGGCGCTGTCCGTCGATCACGTACGTCGGGGTGCCGGTCACGCCGATCGCCTTGCCCTCGGCCTGGTCGGCGTCCACGATCAGGATGTGCCGGCCGTCGATCAGGGCGGTGTCGAACTCCTCGGCGTCCAGGCCCAGTTCACGCGCGACCTCGACGAGTACCGATTCGCCGGCCTTGCCGAGTTCCGCGGTGCGGGCCAGGACGGCCTCCACGTAGGGCCAGCCCTGCCCCTGCTCGGCGGCCTCCTCGGCGGCCTGCGCGGCGGCGAAGGAGTGCTTGTGCTTCTCCAGCGGGAAGTGGCGCAGCCGGATGTCCAGCCGGTCGCCGTAGCGGGCCCGCAGGGCGCGCACGTCGTCCAGAGCGCTGTGGCAGTCCGGGCACTGAAGTTCGCACCAGACGTCGAGGATCACGGAATCGGTCATGCGGACAGTCTCCCAGCCCGCGGGGAGGAGCACGGACCGGGACCTCGGGAGGAGACCGGACCCCGAGATGTCCCGGAGATCCGCCCGCGAGGGGCTCCGGCCGTGGCCAGGGCGAGGGTCGCCGGTGCAGGATGGATGGGGACAGAACGCCCGGCCCGCCGGCCGGGTCCGACCGACCGATCCGCCCCTGGAGGCCCCGCATGCTCGCCGAGACCATTTGTTCCGCGGTGTCCGCGGCGGGCCTGGGCATCGCCGCGCTGACCGCCTACCGCAAGCGCTTCCTCGCGGCCACCCGGATCGCGGCGTACTCGCTGGTGCCCGTCGGCCTGGTGATGACGGGCGTCGTGGCCTGGGCGACCGGAATCGTCTTCAAGCCGACCGTCTGGGCCGGGTTCGCCGTGCTGGGACTGGCCTGGCTGCTCTTCACGACCACCCGCGCGATAGAGCGGCGCGGGCAGGGCGCGGGAGAGGGTGAAGGGCCGGGGAAGCAGAAGAAGCCGAAGGCCGCCAAGGGTCGCCCGGCCCGGGAGGCCGTCGCCCCGGCAGCCTCCGCGCCCTCGCTGGGTGACGGTGCCCGCCCGCGGCCCACTCCGGCCGCCGCCCCCGCCGAGGACTTCTCCGACATCGAGGCGATCCTCAAGAAGCACGGCATCTGACCGGGAACCACCTGATCTGACGGGATCCGGTGAACTCGCGCGTTCCGTCTGGCGTGTTGAGCGGCGCGCGCGGGTCCGCTGGGCCATCATCGCCCCGACATGCTCGACACATCATCGGGTGAGCCGGCCGTTCCCGCGCCGGCCACCGTCCCCGTCGCCGAGGAGCCGAGAGGCTGCCTCTTCGCGCTCTCCCAGCCACCCCTGATGATCTTCCTAGCCGTGATCGGGGGCTTGCTGCTGCTCGCCGCCCTGCACGATCTCTTCCTGCTCTGAGCCCGGCTCCGTGCCCAGCTCCGATTTGCGCCGGGCCCGGTACGCCGCCACGTGCAGCCGGTTCCCGCAGGTACGGCTGTCGCAGTAGCGCCGGGAGCGGTTGCGGGACAGGTCGACGAAGGCCCGCCTGCAGTCCGGGGCCTCGCAGCGGCGCAGCCGCTCCTGCTCGCCCGAGACCACGATGAAGGCCAGCGCCATGCCGCCGTCGGCCGCCAGGTGGTCGCCCACCGAGGCGCCCGGGGCGAAGTAGTGCACGTGCCAGTCGTAGCCGTCGTGGTTGGTCAGCTGCGGGGTGGTGCCGGCCGTCGCGACCAGCTCGTTGATCAGCACGGAGGCGATGCGGGAGTTCGGCGCCGCGAAGACCTGGGCGAATTTGCCGCGCACCGCGCGCACGCCGGCGAGGTCGCGGGCGCTGAGCTCGCCGACGTCGCTGATCGCGTACTCGTGAACGAAGGCGCGCAGGGCGTTCACGTCCGCCAGCCCGTCGGGCTGCTCCGTCTCGGCCGAGGTGTTCACCAGCGCGACGACGACGTCGAGCGCGCGACGGGTGTCGTGGGGGATCTGCACGGGGTCTCCCTGGAGGGCCGGGCCTGCGGTGACGGTCTGCTGCCGCCGCCGCTGGCCGACTCTAGCGGGTCGCCCCCAAAGCGCACCGGCGCCGTCCGCGCGGGTGGCTTCCGCGTGAACAGCGCCGGCACTTCCGTATGTGGTTGTCCGCCGTGCACCGTCGCCCCGAGTCGGACGGTGTCGTGCGGCCCCCGGGCTCAGCCGGGGGAGGGTTCCCTCTGTGGGCCTGGCTCAGGATTCGGCCAGGATGTGGGAGAGCTCCTTGTCGAGGTCGAAGTGCCTGTGTTCGGTTCCTGGTGGAACCGCGGCGTCCGTCCGCTTGAGGAACGACTCCAGTGCTCGGGCGGGTGCTTCGAGCAGCGCTTCTCCCTCCGGTGAGCTCAGGGCGATGCAGACGACTCCCTGACCGTGACTGCGGGACGGCCAGACACGGACGTCGCCGGTACCGGTGGGCCGGTGAAGACCCTCGGCGAGGAGGTCGCGGGCGAATACCCATTCGACCGTCTCCTCGGCGCCGGTGTGGAAGGTGGCGTGCACGGCGTAGGGATCGGCCGTGTCATACCGCAGGCCCGCGGGAACAGGCAGTGAGGACTCGCTCGACACAACGAGGCGCAGGTGCAGCTCGCAGCTGACCGTGGTGTTCATAAGCGCCAGGGCCTTTCGCTCAGTGTGCGCTCGGGGATTCGCACGTCGGCGAAATCGACATGCCACCTACGGTGCCGTTGTAAACCCCTCTGACCGTTTTGCGGACCTCTGGGTCCCTCGGACGGCGGATCCAAACGCGCATTCACGTGTGCTGGGACCTCCGGTAGATTCGACCCCATGAACACGGGGAGTGACCGCGAGGCCAACGAGTCCGCAGCCGAGTCCGCAGCCGAATCCACCACCGGGGCGGCGTCCGAATCCGCGCCCGGGCCCACCGCCGCCGAGGAGGCGCCGCACGTCTCCAAGGCGCCTGCCTTCATCAAGGCCCGCCGGAGCCTGCACCTGAGCTGGCAGGTCGGCGTCTTCGTCGTCGGCCTCGCCGTCATCGGCGCCGGTGTCGCCATGCTGGTCCTGCCCGGACCGGGCTGGGTGGCGATCTTCGCGGGCCTCGCGATCTGGGCCACGGAATTCGCCTGGGCCCACTTCGCCCTGCGCTGGACCAAGCGCAAGGTCAGTGAAGCCGCCCAGAAGGCCCTGGACCCGAAGGTCCGCCGCCGCAACATCATCCTGACCAGCGTCGGGCTCGTGATCGCGGGCGTCCTGATCGGCTTCTACCTGTGGAAGTACGGGCTCGTGCTGCCCTGGAACCGCGAGGTGGAGTGAGCCCGCCAGACCATGGCGGAGGGCACCGCTGACATGCGGTAATGTTTGCGGTGCGTCCGGGCGATTAGCTCAGTGGGAGAGCACTTCGTTCACACCGAAGGGGTCACTGGTTCGAACCCAGTATCGCCCACCCGGACCAGAGGCCCGGAGACTTTCACAGTCTCCGGGCCTCTGGCGTTTCCCGGCCTTTTTCACCCGTCCGGCCCCCGGGTTCCGACCCCGGGCTCCGCCCCCGGGATTCCGGCCCCGAGTTCCGCCGGGCTACCTCAGCCGGCCGATGGCCTCCCGCAGCCGTCGGGCGTCGCGCAGCCGCTTCTCGTAGGTGGCCCCCACCACCAGCAGCAGCACCCCCGCCAGGGCCGGCGGCAGCCAGCGCGGCAGCGCATCCACCACCTGGACGACGTACGGGGTCAACTCGTGCAGGGCCACCGCCGCCAGCGTCGCCCCGCCCAGCAGCAGCGGCGCCCGGAGCCGGCCGCGGGCACCGGCCAGGGTCACCCCGAGCGCGGCCGTCCCCAGCAGCAGCGGCCGCAGCCAGTGCGGATCGCCCCACACCGCGAGGGTGCTCGGCAGCAGGGTCGCCGCCAGACCCGGCCCGTACGCCGTCCAGGACCCGGCCAGCGGATCACGGCGCCGCCGCAGGAATCCCACGGCCAGCGCCGCCGCCGTCACCGGCAGGGTGTACGCCTCGGGCACCGTCACCTCCGAGGCCGCGAGCCGTACCCAGGTCGCCGCGAGGAACAGCGCCCCGGCCGGCCAGCCCGCCGCCGACCGGCGCTCGGGCCGCACGGCCGCCGCCGCGCACACCACCCCGGCCAGCGCCAGGACCAGGGAAAGCACCGGAGCGTCCCCGGTGGCCAGGGCCACCGCGAGGAGGCCCGCCGCGGCCGCCGCGACCTCCGCCGGGACCCTGAGGGGGCCCAGCCGCGGCCCGAGCGCCGCCACCGCCGCCGGGACCACCAGCACCGCCGGCGCCCACCAGGCCACCGGCCGCTCCAGCAGTGCGCCCAGCGCCACCGCGAGCAGCGCCGCGTACCCGACGGTGAGCGCCGCCGCCCCCGCGCGGGCCCACGCCGGAGCGGGCCGGTACGCCGCCCCCGCCGCGCAGGCGGCCCCCAGCAGGCCGAGCACCCCGAAGGTGGCCAGTCGGCCGTCCAGGGCCGCCACGGACACGCTCAGGGCCCCTGCCAGCGCGCAGGCGCCCGCAGCGATCCCCGCGAGGCCGCGACCGGCGCCCGCGGGGGTGCCGTCGCCGGCGGGCGTGGTGCCCGCCGGGCTGCCGCCGGCCGCCGCCGTGGCCTCCTCGGGTGCACCGGCGGAAGCCGTCGCCCCGGACCGCAGCGCGAGCGCCCCCGCCGCCAGCGTCACCGCGAGCTGGGCCGCGAAGACCGCGCCCGGGGCCGGGGCCGGGTCCAGCACCACGGGCGCCGTGAACAGCGCCGCCCAGCCCAGGACCACCGCCGCCACCCCCGGCTCCCGGCGCCCCGGGAGCACCCGGACCAGCCACCACGCGGCCCCGGCCGTCAGCAGCAGCGCCACCAGCGGAGCGAGCCCCGGGCCGTTCCCGGCCGCCGCAGCGGGAGTCGCGGCGGGCGTCGTCACCGACCAGACCTCCTCCAGCACCCGCAGCCGCCCGAGCAGCACCGTCGCCACCCATGTCAGGGCGGTCACCGCCTCCAGGACGGCCACCCCCGCACCGGCCAGGGCGAGGCCGCGCCGGACCGGCTCCGGGAGCGCGGAGACCCGTAGCGTCCCCAGCAGGGGCAGGGCCACCACCAGGTACCCGACCGCGGCCCAGGGCGGGCGCAGCTCCGGGGCGGCCAGGCCACCCACCGCCGCCACCGCCGCGAGGGCGCCCGCCACGGCGAACGCCACCGGCATCAGGGAGGTGCGCCACGCCACCGCCACCGCCAGGACGGCGACCGCCGCCAGCAGCGCCGAGGGGCCCAGCGCGGCGCCCGCCGACTCCGCCGCCACCGACTCCGCCAGGCCCGTCAGCAGCGCCGCCCCGCCCGCCACCGAGCCCGCCGCCCCCGCCCAGGAGGACCAGCGCCCCGGCCGGAGCAGCGCGAGCCCCGCGTCCAGGGCCGCCGTCGCCAGCAGCGCCCAGCCCAGCTCCGGCCCGGTCGCCCCGCCGGCCAGCGCCGCGAGCGGCAACGGGAGCTGCGCCGTCAGCAGCGCCGCGGGCAGGGGGGCCCGCAGCGCCCGCGCGGCCGGCGTCCAGCCGTACGCGGCCCAGCCCGCGGCCAGTACCGCCGCCGCGCCCGCCGCGTACGCCGTGCCGTCCACCTCCGGCATGCCGACGGCATGCAGCGCGTACGCGTCGAGCACCGTCAGCAGCAGGCCGACGGCGGCCACCGCCTCGGCGGTCGAGCGCAGCCCCCGGCGCAGCAGCGCCACCGGGGCGCCCAGCGCGGCCGCCGTCACCGCGGCGAGCACCGCGCTGCGCCCGGCGATCCCGAGGGAGCCCCAGCTGACCAGCGTGAACGCCAGCGCCGCGACCGCCAGCAGCACCGCGCCAAGGGCCAGCAGCACGTTCTGCGCACCGGGAGCGGAGGCCTCCGTCCCCTGCGCGGGCGCCGACGGCCGGGCCGGCGCACCCCACGCATGGGGGGCCTGAGCGCCCAGCAGCCACGCGCGCCGACTCAGCAGGAAGTGACGCCGGGCGTCGAGTTGGATCAGTTCGCGGTCGATGAGCACGAGCTCCTCGGCCGGCGGCAGGGGGTTGTTCATGGTTCGGAGTGTGGTGCCCGTCACCCCGTCAGGACATGGGTGCGCGTACTCATCTCCGGGTGAGCTGCGGCTGAGTACCCGGTGTGCGCCCCCGCCGCGCGCAAGACTGGAGACATGAACCGAAGCAGCCGCAGCGGTCCGCCCGGCAGCGGTCGTGCCGCCCGCGCCAACCCCGGTGACCGGTGGACCCGTTACCGCTTCCGCAGCGTGTGGGACCTCGACGCGGAGCCCGACCGCGTCTACGCCGCCCTGGAACGCCCCGAGTCCTACCCCCTGTGGTGGCCCCAGATCCGCGCCGTCGCCCCCGCCGCCGACGGGAGCAGCGGCACCGCCTTCATCCGCTCCGCCCTCCCGTACACCCTGCGCGTGAGCGCGGCCGAACTCCTGCGGGACCCCGTGCGCGGCATCCTGGAGGTCGCCCTGCTCGGCGACCTGGAGGGCTGGGCGCGCTGGACCGTACGACCGCGGTCCGGCGGCACGCGGGCCCTGTACGAGCAGGAGGTCGAGGTGCGCCGCCCCCTCATGCGCCTTCTCGCGTTCCCCGGGCGGCCGGTGTTCCGGCTCAACCACACGCTGATGATGCGGGCCGGACGGCGCGGGCTCGCCGCACATCTGGCGGTCCGGCCGGAAGCGGTTTGAACCAGCCCCGGGCCTTCTGTATTGTTCACACCGTTCCCGGGCGATTAGCTCAGCGGGAGAGCACTTCGTTCACACCGAAGGGGTCACTGGTTCGATCCCAGTATCGCCCACCGGGACAGGCCGGTCCGTCTTATGACGGACCGGCCTTCCGCATGTACGGGGCCTTGCCGTACGGGTGCGGGTAACGGGTACGGGTACCGGTACGAGTACGGGCCCCCTCACGCAGCCGCGGGCAGCTCCGGCCGCAGCGGCCAGTGCGGATCCACCGACTCGGGCGTGCCCTGCCGGGCGAACCACGCCTGCAGTCCCCGCGCCTGGGCCGCGTGCCACACCTGCTGGAGCGTGTGCAGCTCCGCCGGCGACAGCCGCTCCAGCCGGCCCGCGAAGCGGCGCCCCACGGCCCGTACGAGCTCCAGGGACGCCAGCGCGTCCGCGCCCGCGTCATGGGCACCCTCCAGCTCTATCCCGTAGTGCGCGCACAGATCCGTCAGCGTCCGGCGCCCTTTGCGGTAGCGGTCCAGATGCTTGTCCAGCACCCGCGGATCCAGCACCGTCAGCGGCCGGTTGTCCAGGTACCGGGCCAGTGAGGACGCCCGGTGCCGGCGCAACTCCCGGTCCAGCAGCGTCAGATCGAACGGCGCGTTCATCACCACCACCGGCCGGCCCGCCACCTGCTGCTCACCGAGCGCGCGGGCTATCTCCTCCACCACCGGCGCGGGCCACCGCCCGTTGCGCTGGAGGTGATCGTCGGTCAGACCGTGCACTTCCGTGGCCCCCGGGGGTACCGGGATGCCGGGATTGACCAGCCAGCGCGTCGAACGGATCCGGCCGCCCGCGCACTCCTGCACGATGAGCGCGGCGGACACGATCCGGTCCCGTTCCACGTCCACCCCGGTCGTCTCCGTGTCGAATGCGGCCAGCGGGCCCTCGTACCAGCGTGTCATGGCGAACTCCTCGTCACCCGTCGGCAGATGGCCCCACCCGGGCACCGCGCCCCAGGCCCCGCCACCCTTGCCCGAAACGGTGATACCCGGGCTCTTTGTTCCGTACGCCGTTTGCGGGGCGCCGACTGCGGAGACAACTCAACTGGGGGACCGCACACATGACCGGTCGTCAACCCCGACACCCTGACACGCACCTGACGCGGCCCGGCACGGCCGCTTCGAACGGGACAGCCCGGAAGGCATGGGGAGCCGGCCATGGCGCTCGCGCAGCCCGAACCGGGCGGGGTGCTCGCGGGGCAGATCGATCCGCGGACCGACCCGCGGAGCGGACCGCTGCGCGGCACGCTCGCCACCACCGCCTGCATGGAAACCCTTCAAGTGGGATACCTGCACGCCGTCGTCGCCGCGGCGGGCTGCTCGCTGTCCCAGCCCTTTCCCGACAACGGCATCGACTGGCACGTCAGCCACGGCGCCCCCGAGCACGTCGTCGACGACGAGGTGACCATCAAGGTCCAGCTCAAGGCGACCTACCAGATACCGCCCAGACCGGCCGGGCCCACCTTCGGCTTCACCCTCGACAACGAACACCTGGTGAAGCTGGCCCGCACCCCGGTCGCCGTGCACAAGATCCTCGTCGTGATGCTCGTCCCGCGGGAACGCGACCAATGGCTGAGCGCCGGGCACGACCGGCTCGACCTGCGGCACTGCTGCTACTGGACCAATCTCGCCGGACACCCCGTGACCGGCCGGCGCCGGACCACCGTACGGATCCCGACCACGCGGATCTTCGACGACCGGGCGCTCTGCGAGATCATGACCCGGGTCGGGTCGGGAGGGACACCTTGATGAACTGGCAGTCACCGCACCTGGAGCCGCTCTCCCCACAGGAGTTCGCCGCGGGCGCCCCCGATCCCGCGCAGATCGATCCCCTCGTGCTCGGCGCGCTGCTGCACCGGCACGGCTGGCTGCGCCGCGGCGGCGCCGCCGGACGGTACGGGCGCTGGACGCCGCCCGCCCCGTACGCCACGGGCAGCGGCGGCACCAGCCTCCTCGTCCCCGAGAGCCGGGCCTTCCCCGACTGCGCCGACCTGCTCGAAGAGGCGCTCACCGCGCTCTCGCGCAGCGCGCTGCCGTCGGCGCGCGAGGTGCTGTACGGCCTCAGCGTGCCGAGCGACGAGATCCGCTGGGAGCGCGAGATCCCACGCGGGGCGTACGGGCTCCAGGGGGAGGCCGACTGGACCGTCCAGGAGCAGCTCCGCTCGGCAGCGCGCCAGCTGCTCCTCGCCGGGGCGCTCGCCGACCGGGCACGGGCCGGGTACTACGGAGCCCGGCACCGCGGCCAGGCGGAGCGGGCGCTGGACGGGGTCCTGGTCGGGCCGGCTCCGGGCGGGCGCCGGCTGACCGCGTACGTCCCCGTCGACGGGGGCCGGGGCACCATGACCCGGCTGCACCACGCGCTGCACGCCGCCCGCGAGGCCGTCGACTACCAGCGGGCCACCGGCGGCATGGAGGCCTTCGACGCGGCGGTCGAGGCCGGGGTCAGCCGGGAGCTCGCCGAGGCGCTCATCTCGCTGGTCCACGGGTCGGAGGGGGCCCGGGTGGCCCTCGCGTGGGCCCCGGCGGCGGGGGTTCCCGCCGGGTGCGCGGCCCGGCCGGAGCCGGTGGAGTTCTCGCCCGGCGACCTCCCGGTGCTCCGGGAGGCGGCCGCGCGCTACACGCGGGACGAGCCGGCGGTCCCGGTCCGGGTGGCGGGCTCGGTGGTCCGGATGCGCCGCTCGGCCCCGGGCGGCGGGGGCACGGTCCGGCTGCGGGTCCTCGCCGGGGCGGAGATCCCGTACGTCCGCGTGGTGCTCGACGAGGAGTCGTACCGGGTGGCGGGCCACGCACACCTGGTCGGACTCCCGATCCGGGTCAGCGGGCGCTTGCAGCGGCGGGGCGGCTTCCGCCGGCTGACGGACGCCGCGGATGTCCGTCCGGTCCCGCTGGACGAGGTCGAGCGGGACCGGCTGATGAAATCCCTGGACGAGTCCCTCGACGCGGGGGACGTCCTGCCGTCGGACGACTGACGCGTCGGCGCGCGCCCCGGCTGCCCTGCGGGGCCGTCCCCTACCCGCCCTTCGCCCGTTCCCCGGGCGCTGCCCGGGGAACGGGCGAAGGGCGGGTAGGGGACAGTCCCGCAGGGCCGCGTCCGTGCGCTCCGCGCGGTGGCTCGCAGAGGTCCCGGCGGGGGCCGGCCCTAACCGTTTAGCGGCGCAGCCCATCCGCTCGGTACGATTCAGGCGCGCAGTGTTCGCTAGCGCACCCCCTGAGTCAGGAGAGACCGGTGTCAGACGTCCGTGTGTTCATCCAACGCGATTCCGAGCGGGACGAGCGCGTGGTGGCCACGGGCACTACGGCGGCAGAGCTCTTCGCCGGCGAGCGCACCATCGTCGCCGCGCGCATCGCAGGTGAGCTGAAGGACCTCGCGTACGAGGTGCGGGACGGCGAGACCGTCGAGCCCGTGGAGATCTCCTCCCCGGACGGCCTGGACATCCTGCGCCACTCCACCGCCCACGTCATGGCGCAGGCCGTGCAGGAGCTGTTCCCCGAGGCCAAGCTGGGCATCGGCCCGCCGGTCCGGGACGGCTTCTACTACGACTTCGACGTCGCGAAGCCCTTCACCCCCGATGACCTCAAGGCCATCGAGAAGAAGATGCAGGAGATCCAGAAGCGCGGCCAGCGCTTCGCCCGCCGCGTCGTCACCGACGAGGCGGCCCGCGAGGAGCTCGCGAACGAGCCGTACAAGCTGGAGCTCATCGGCATCAAGGGTTCGGCCTCGACCGACGACGGCGCGAACGTCGAGGTGGGCGGCGGCGAGCTGACCATCTACGACAACTTCGACGCGAAGACCGGCGACCTGTGCTGGAAGGACCTCTGCCGAGGCCCCCACCTGCCCACCACCCGCAACATCCCCGCGTTCAAGCTCATGCGCAACGCCGCCGCCTACTGGCGCGGCAGCGAGAAGAACCCCATGCTCCAGCGCATCTACGGCACCGCGTGGCCGTCGAAGGAGGAGCTGAAGGCCCACCTCGACTTCCTCGTGGAGGCCGAGAAGCGCGACCACCGCAAGCTCGGCACCGAGCTCGACCTGTTCTCCGTACAGGACGAGATCGGCTCCGGCCTGGCCGTCTTCCACCCCCGCGGCGGCGTCATCCGCCGCACCATGGAGGACTACTCGCGCAAGCGGCACGAGGAAGAGGGCTACGAGTTCGTCTACACCCCGCACGCCACCAAGGGCACCCTCTTCGAGAAGAGCGGCCACCTGGACTGGTACGCGGAGGGCATGTACCCCCCCATGCAGCTCGACGGTGGTACCGACTACTACCTCAAGCCCATGAACTGCCCGATGCACAACCTGATCTTCGATGCGCGCGGCCGCTCCTACCGCGAACTGCCGCTGCGCCTCTTCGAGTTCGGCACGGTGTACCGCTACGAGAAGTCCGGCGTCGTGCACGGCCTGACCCGCTCGCGCGGTTTCACCCAGGACGACGCGCACATCTACTGCACCAAGGAGCAGATGGCGGAGGAGCTCGACCGCACGCTGACCTTCGTGCTGAACCTGCTCCGCGACTACGGTCTGACCGACTTCTACCTGGAGCTGTCGACCAAGGACCCGGAAAAGTTCGTCGGCTCGGACGAGATCTGGGAGGAGGCCACCGCCACCCTCCAGCAGGTCGCCGAGAAGCAGGGCCTGCCCCTGGTCCCGGACCCGGGCGGCGCCGCGTTCTACGGCCCGAAGATCTCGGTCCAGTGCCGTGACGCGATCGGCCGGACCTGGCAGATGTCGACCGTGCAGCTCGACTTCAACCTGCCGGAGCGCTTCAACCTGGAGTACACCGGCCCCGACGGCACCAAGCAGCGGCCGGTCATGATCCACCGTGCGCTGTTCGGTTCCATCGAGCGGTTCTTCGCCGTCCTGCTGGAGCACTACGCGGGCGTCATGCCGCCGTGGCTCGCCCCGGTCCAGGCGGTCGGCATCCCGATCGGCGACTCGCACATCGAGTACCTGCAGGAGTTCGCCGCCGAGGCGAAGAAGAAGGGCCTGCGCGTCGAGGTGGACGCCTCCTCCGACCGCATGCAGAAGAAGATCCGCAACCAGCAGAAGCTGAAGGTCCCCTTCATGATCATCGTCGGTGACGAGGACATGGCCGCGGGCACCGTCTCCTTCCGTTACCGCGACGGTTCGCAGGAGAACGGCGTCCCGCGCGACCAGGCGCTGGCGAAGCTCGTCGACGTCGTGGAGCGCCGCGTCCAGGTGTGACCGCGCACGGCGGCCGTGACCGCCGCGACCGCCTGACTGCGGTGATCGCCGTACCCGCGGTGACGGCCGCGTGAC
Source organism: Streptomyces sp. AP-93 (assembly GCF_022808175.1). Taxonomy (GTDB): domain Bacteria; phylum Actinomycetota; class Actinomycetes; order Streptomycetales; family Streptomycetaceae; genus Streptomyces. The sequence continues at coordinate 183,115 of NZ_JALGBX010000007.1, forward strand.
GGCCCGGAGCCCCCGGGGACCTCAGGTCCCCGGGGGCTCCTCCTCGTCCTGGCGCCGGAACACCTGGAGCATCCAGGACGAGAACGAGCCCGTCACCGCGCCCAGCAGCGCCAGACCGCCCGCCATCATGAACGCCGCGATGATCCGGCCCGCCGGGGTGACCGGGGCCATGTCCCCGTAGCCCACCGTGGTGAGCGTCTCGCACACCCACCACACCGCGTCGCCGAAGGTGTGGATCGTGGCCCCCGGGGCCCTGCGCTCGAAGTGGTAGACCCCGAGCGCGCCCGCGAACCCGAGCAGCCCGGCCGACAGGCCGGCGTACGACATCACCCGCGCGTGCAGCCCCTGGCGCGGGCGGCTCCGCCTGGCCTGGACCGCGTTGTGGACCTTGACCATGCGCAGCGGCCGCAGCATCGGCAGCAGCACGATCAGGGTGTCCAGCATGTGCACGCGGACGAAGTGCAGCGGCCGCATGCGGCTCAGGAACAGCCGGGCCACGTAGTCCACGATGAAGCAGGCCCAGGTCAGCGCGACCAGGCCGAGGCCGATGTCCCGCCACAGCGGGTGGGTCCGGTAGGCCAGCACGGAGGTCGCGTAGCCGGCGAGGAAGAGCAGGGAGGCGTAGAACAGCGGCAGCTCGGTCCGGCGTTCCCAGGCCTGGTCACCGGTCTCGGGTGCATCGTTCATGGGCTCAGCATCGCCGCCCGCACACCGGTGTTCGCCCCGGCGACACGCCGCTCGGGGCCAAGGTCATATGCTGCATCCCATGACGATTGAGCCGGAGCAGCAGATCGGTGTGGGCACGCAGGACGCGTTCCAGCGTCTGTGGACGCCCCACCGGATGGCCTACATCCAGGGGGAGAACAAGCCGACCGGGCCGGAGGCCGGGGACGGCTGTCCCTTCTGCGGGATTCCGGAGATGTCGGACCAGGACGGGCTGGTCGTGGCCCGGGGCAAGCACGTCTACGCCGTGCTGAACCTCTACCCGTACAACGGCGGCCACCTGATGGTCGTGCCGTACCGGCACGTCGCCGATTACACGGACCTGGACGGCGCCGAGACCATGGAACTCGCCGACCTCACGAAGCGGGCGATGGTCGCACTGCGCAAGGCCTCCGGTGCGCACGGGTTCAACATCGGCATGAACCAGGGCCAGGCCGCGGGCGCGGGCATCGCCGCGCACCTGCACCAGCACATCGTGCCCCGCTGGGGCGGGGACACGAACTTCATGCCGGTCGTCGGCCACACCAAGGTGCTGCCCCAACTGCTCGCGGAAACCCGCCAGATGCTCGCCGATTCCTGGCCCACCGGCTGAGACCCACCGGCTGAGACCCACCGGCTGAGACCGACCGGCTGAGACCGACCGGCTGAGACCCACCGGTCCCGGCCGGCCGGCCGGGGTTCAGGCGTCGTAGACGTCCGCCTTGCGCGGTGCTGCGTCCTGGACCAGGCCGCTGACGATCATCGAGCGGTTCGTGAAGCGTTCGGTGTCGACCCCGTTCTCCTCCAGGACCCGCATCGCGGCGGTGTGCACCGCCCGCAGGACCGGGGTCGCGGCGCGCATCGCGTCGTCCGCCATGAAGCGGTGTCGCCATGGCTGGCCGGCCCAGACGTGGCGGACGCCGAAGGGCTCCGGGAGGACGAGCTTGCCGCCCAGGAAGTCCAGGAGCGGCGGGTACCAGGTGAAGGGCGCGCGCACGGTGAGGCGTACGACCTCGTTCGTGTCGACCACGGGCCGCTTGAGCTCCACGGTTTCCCAGAAGCGGACGGATTTGGCGACCTCGTCGACCGGCGCCGCCGATTTGGTGGTGAACAGGCCGTGCACCGGGCCGAGCGCGTGCCCGGTGACCTCCACGCGCAGGGTCTTGTAGAGCACGGTGACCGTGACCAGCATGGTGATCACGAGCTGGCCGTCCCAGAGCGGGTACTGGATGCCGAGGTAGTGCCGGTTGCCGGCGCTGAACTGCTGCTCGTTGCAGATCCGGGTGATCTCGTGCGGCTTGACCAGGAAGGTGTCCACGTCCGCTCCGCTGGGGCGGGTCACTTCCTTGGCGCCCTCGCCGACCGGGGAGACGATCCAGTGCTGGATCGAGGCGGGCGGGAGGCCGCCGGTGTGCAGGGGGCCGCGCTCCAGCTTGCGCAGCTGGGTGTCGATCGCGCGTATGACGTCCCAGCTGCGGAACGGGTGGATCTCTGAGCCCTCGTTCTTGGGGGCGAGCTCCTCGGCCATCTGCCAGCTGCCCCAGCGCGTGCCCATGCCGAGGATGCCCTTGGGGCCCGCGTAGAAGACGGCATTGCTGCGGTCCTCGGCGGTGAGCTTGGCCAGGGAGTGGCGCAGGTCCTCGCGGGCCTTCTCGTCGGGGTTGCCGGGGACGGCCTCCGGGATCTTGGCGGCGACCCCGCCGCCGCCCGCGAGGAGCCCGTCCCAGCGGGAGCGCAGGTCTTCGGCGGTGGCCGCGCAGACCCGGCGGGCGAGGAACCAGCCGGCGACCGGGGCGATGACCATGGCGCGGACGTAGATGCCCAGGACGCCGGTCACCGGGAGCCGGAACATCAGGACGGCGACCACCACGCCGACGCCGACCAGGAGCGCCGTACCCATCCAGGAAGCCCGCTTGGCCTCCGAGGCCGCCAGCGCCTTGCGGGCCCAGAACAGGCCGAGCCACAGCAGCAGGCCGGGGAGGAACACGACCCCGCAGACGAGCATGATCAGGCGCAGCTTGCGGTCGCGCTCCTTGCGGATGCGGGAGGCGGCCAGGCAGTGCTCGACGACGGTCTGCGGGTCGGCGCCGAAGGACTGGATGAGGGGCTTGCGGGTGGGCGGGATGGTGCGGGCCTCGACGGCGCGGCAGAAGGCCTCGCCGAGGTTGGGGGCGAGCAGGGACACCTTGGCGGGTTTGACGACGGACTCGTGATACTCGTTGTTGGCCTTGAGTATCTCTTCCAGCTTGGTGTCGCGCCCGCCGTCCCGGTAGGCGGCGGAGGCGAGGGCGTTGGTCGCGGCGGTCTGGCCGCCGCCGCCCTGGAGTGGGATCTGTGCCCCGGGCCTGAAGTCGAATCCGTCGTCCGCCACCGCTGCCCCCATCGCTGTGCGTCGTACTCGTGTGCCTCGTGTGCGGGCCTGCCCGCGATGCCGCCCGCTCCGGGTGGTGTCCCCGGTGCGGCGTTCCCGCCCCTGCGCGCTTGCCCGCTTGGTCTGTCCGCTTGGTCTGTCCGTTCGGCTTGTCTGCTTGGTCTACCCGTTCGGTCTGCCCGCCTCACGCGCGGACGAGCCTATCGGCCGATTCCTCCCCGTGGTCATGGGACAGGTAAATGCCGCCCACCGCAAGCGGGTTGGATGGGCGGCCTGAGTGACGCTATGTCAGTTGACTTCCCTTCTCGGCCTGTTCGCGCATCTTGTCCGCTATCTGTGGCGGCATCGGCTCGTGCCGCGCGTACGTACGGCTGAACAGCCCCGTGCCGTGCGAGACGGAGCGCAGCTCGACGGCGTACCGGCCGATCTCGATCTCGGGGATCTCGGCGAGGACCCGGGTGCGGCCGGTGCCCGCCGCGTCGGTGCCGACGACGCGGCCCCGGCGGCCGGCCAGGTCGCTCATGACGGAGCCGACGTACTCGTCCGGAACCAGTACGGCGAGCTCGGCGACCGGTTCGAGGAGCCGGACCGAGGCCCCGGCGGCGGCTTCGCGCAGCGCGAGGGCGCCCGCGGTCTGGAAGGCGGCGTCGGAGGAGTCCACCGAGTGGGCCTTGCCGTCGAGCAGGGTGATGCGTACGTCGACCAGCGGGTAGCCGGCGGCGAGCCCCCGGGCGGCCTGCGCGCGGACCCCCTTCTCCACGGACGGGATGAACTGGCGCGGCACGGCTCCGCCGACGACCTTGTCGACGAACTCGATGCCGCTGCCCGGGGGCAGCGGCTCGACCTCGATCTCGCAGATGGCGAACTGGCCGTGCCCGCCGGACTGTTTGACGTGCCGCCCGCGGCCGCCGGCCTTGGCGCCGAAGGTCTCGCGGAGGCTGACCTTGTGCGGGACCGGGTCGACCTGGACCCCGTACCGGGTGCGCAGCCGTTCGAGGGCGAGGTCCTGATGGGCCTCGCCGAGGCACCACAGGACGAGCTGGCGGGTGTGCGGGTTCTGTTCGAGCCGCATGGTCGGGTCTTCGGCGACCAGCCGGGCCAGGCCCTGGGAGAGCTTGTCCTCGTCGGGCTTGCTGTGGGCCTCGATGGCGAGGGGGAGCAGCGGGTCGGGCATGGACCAGGGCTCCATGAGGAGCGGGTCGTCCTTGGCGGAAAGGGTGTCTCCGGTCTCGGCGCGGGTGAGTTTGGCCACGCAGGCCAGATCGCCGGCGATGCAGTGGGCGAGGGTGCGCTGCTGTTTGCCGAAGGGGGAGGTGAGCGCGCCGATGCGCTCGTCCACATCGTGATCCTCATGTCCGCGGTCGGTCAGCCCGTGCCCGCTCACGTGGACGGTCTCGTCGGGGCGCAGGGTGCCGGAGAAGACGCGGACGAGCGAGACGCGGCCGACGTACGGGTCGGAGGAGGTCTTCACCACCTCGGCGACGAGCGGCCCGTCGGGATCGCAGGTGACCGCGGGGCGGGAGGCGCCGTCGGGGGTGGTGACGCCGACGGGCGCGCGCTCCAGGGGGGTGGGGAAGCCGCCGGTGATCAGTTCGAGGAGCTCTACGGTGCCCAGGCCCTTGCGGGCGCCGTCGGCGGCGGGGGCGGCCATCAGGACGGGGTGGAAGGTGCCGCGGGCCACGGCGCGCTCCAGGTCGTCGACCAGGGTCTTGAGGTCGATGTCCTCGCCGCCGAGATAGCGGTCCATGAGGGTCTCGTCCTCGCTCTCGGCGATGATCCCCTCGATCAGCCGGGCGCGGGCGTCGGTGATCAGGGCGAGCTCGCCGGGGTCCGGGTCGCGCTCGACGCGGTCGCCGGAGGTGTAGTCGTAGACGCGCTGGGAGAGCAGTCCGAGCAGTCCGGCCACCGGGGCGTGGCCGTCGGGGCCGGCGGGGCCGTGGAGGGGCAGGTAGAGCGGGCGCACGGCATCGGGGTCGTCCGCTCCGAAGGCGTCGCCGCACACCGTGGTCATCTGCGTGTAGTCGGCGCGGGCGGCTTCCAGGTGGGTCACGACGATGGCGCGCGGCATGCCCACGGCGGCGCATTCGTCCCAGACCATCCGGGTGGCTCCGGAGAGCCCGTCACCGTCCTCGGCCGCCGAGACCACGAAGAGGGCCGCGTCGGCGGCGCGCAGTCCGGCCCGGAGCTCACCGACGAAGTCGGCGTAACCGGGGGTGTCCAAAATGTTGATCTTGATTCCGGCCCACTCCACGGGGACCAGGGAGAGCTGGATGGAGCGCTGGCGGCGGTGCTCGATCTCGTCGTAGTCGGAGACGGTGGCGCCGTCCTCGACGCGCCCGGCCCGGTTCACGGCGCCGGCGGTCAGGGCCAGCGCTTCGACCAGAGTGGTCTTGCCGGATCCGCTGTGGCCGACCAGCACGACGTTCCGTACGGAGGCCGGGTGGTCGGCCGTCGGTGCTCTGCCGGCGGCTCCGGATTGGTGTGATGCGGCTCCCACGATGCTCGTGCCTCCCGTTTGGAGGGGATGGAGGGGAAAACGCCTCCTTCGAGCTTTGCACTGCCGTCACACGGCGTCCATACGTCGTACCGGAAGCGCCGGAGGAAGCGCCGGGGGAGGCGTCGGGGAACGTGCCGGGGAGGCGCCGGGGGAGGCGCCGGGGGAGCGTCGGGGAACGTGCCGGGGGAGGAGCCGGAGGAGGCGTCCGGGAACGTGCCGGGGACGGCGCCCGGGAAACTGTCCAAAAACGTGCCCGGAAACATGCCCGGAAACATGCCCGGGGAAGGCGTCCGGAACGTGGCGAACGGCCCGAGAACGGCCCGCGTCGTGTGAACCGGTGGGTGCGCGGCGCCGATGGCCCGGGGCCCTGGCTACGATGGGCCAGCCGGTGGCCGTGGTGGCCGTGCGGCCCAGCGACCCTCCGGGAAGGCCATGCTGAACAAGTACGCGCGTGCATTCTTCACGCGTGTTCTCACGCCATTCGCCGCTCTTCTGCTCCGGATGGGAGTGAGTCCCGACGCGGTCACCCTCATCGGCACGGCCGGAGTGGTGGCCGGAGCCCTGGTCTTCTTCCCCATGGGCGAGTTCTTCTGGGGCACGATCACCATCACGCTCTTCGTCTTCTCCGACCTGGTGGACGGGAACATGGCCCGCCAGGCCGGCGTCTCCAGCCGGTGGGGCGCGTTCCTCGACTCCACCCTCGACCGGGTGGCGGACGCGGCGATCTTCGGCGGACTCGCGCTCTGGTACGCGGGTTCCGGGAACAACAACGCGCTCTGCGCGGTCGCCATCTTCTGCCTGGCCAGCGGCCAGGTGGTCTCGTACACCAAGGCCCGCGGCGAGTCGATCGGACTGCCGGTGGCCGTCAACGGGCTCATCGAGCGCGCGGAACGCCTGGTGATCACGCTGGTCGCGGCCGGTCTGTCCGGCCTGGAGACCTTCGGCGTCCCCTCGTGGATCGGCCTGCTGCTGCCGATCGCGCTGTGGGTGGTCGCGGCGGGCTCGCTCGTGACCCTCATCCAGCGCGTGGTGACCGTACGGCGCGAATCGGCCGAGGCCGACGCCGCTGCCGCGAGTGCCGCGGGTGCTCCCTCCGAAGGCGGTACGCCCTGATGGGCAAGGCACAGGACAAGCTGGTCGACGGGCTCTACGGGCTCGGCTGGGCCGGGGTCAAGAAGCTGCCCGAGCCGGCCGCGGCGGCCCTCGGCCGGCGGATCGCGGACTTCGCCTGGAAGCGGCGCGGCAAGAGCGTGCTGCGCCTGGAGTCGAACCTGGCCCGGGTGGTACCGGACGCGACGCCCGAGCGGCTGCGCGAGCTGTCCCACGCGGGCATGCGCTCCTACATGCGGTACTGGATGGAGTCCTTCCGCCTGCCCACCATGGCCAAGGAACGATTCAGCGCCGACGTGGAGATGAAGGACGACCACATCCTGCGCGAGGCCCTGGCCTCCGGGCGCGGTGTCGTGGTCGCCCTCCCGCACCTGGCCAACTGGGACCTCGCCGGCGCCTGGGCCGTCACCCACATCGGAGTCCCCTTCACCACCGTCGCCGAGCGGCTCAAGCCCGAGACGCTCTACGACCGCTTCGTCGCCTACCGCGAGAGCCTGGGCATGGAGGTGCTCCCGCACGAAGGCGGCGCCGCCTTCGGCACGCTCGCGCGGCGGCTGCGCTCCGGCGGCCTGGTCTGCCTGGTCGCGGACCGGGACCTGTCGGCCTCCGGGGTGGAAGTGGACTTCTTCGGCTCGGCCGCACGGATGCCCGCCGGGCCCGCCCTGCTGGCCCAGCAGACGGGCGCGGTCCTGCTCCCGGCCACCCTGTACTACGGGGACGCGCCGAAGATGTACGGCCGGATCCACCACCCGGTGGAGGTGCCCGGGAACGGCACCCGGCAGGAGAAGACGGCCGTCATGACGCAGGCGGTCGCCGACGCCTTCGCCGAGGGCATCGCCGAACACCCGCAGGACTGGCACATGCTCCAGCGGCTGTGGATCGGGGACCTGCGACAGACCACCGACACGGACACCGACAGCGCCACCGACAGCGCCACCGACACCGCCGGCCGGCCCGAGGAGCACCCCGCGTGAAGATCGGCATCGTCTGCCCGTACTCCTGGGACGTGCCCGGCGGGGTCCAGTTCCACATCCGGGACCTGGCGCAGCACCTGATCGGACTCGGTCACGAGGTGTCGGTCCTGGCCCCGTCGGACGACGAGACAGGGCTGCCCCCCTACGTGGTGTCGGCGGGGCGGGCGGTGCCGGTGCCGTACAACGGATCGGTGGCCCGGCTCAACTTCGGCTTCCTCTCGGCGGCCCGCGTACGGCGCTGGCTGCACGACGGAGTCTTCGACGTGGTCCACATCCACGAGCCGACCGCCCCCTCGCTGGGCCTGCTGACCTGCTGGGCGGCGCAGGGCCCGATCGTGGCCACCTTCCACACCTCCAACCCGCGCTCCCGGGCGATGCTCGCGGCGTACCCGATCCTGCAGCCGGCGCTGGAGAAGATCAGCGCCCGGATCGCGGTGAGCGAGTACGCGCGGCGCACGCTGGTCGAGCACCTCGGCGGGGACGCGGTGGTCATCCCGAACGGCGTGGACGTGGACTTCTTCGCCAAGGCCGACCCGAACCCGGCCTGGTCGGGCCAGACCCTCGGCTTCATCGGGCGGATCGACGAACCCCGCAAGGGCCTGCCGGTCCTGATGGCGGCCTTCCCGGGCATCGTGGCGGCATGCCCGGACGTACGCCTCCTGGTGGCGGGCCGCGGCGACGAGGAGGAGGCGGTCGCCTCCCTGCCGCCCGAACTCCGCTCACGGGTCGAGTTCCTCGGCATGGTCTCGGACGAGGACAAGGCGCGGCTGCTGCGCAGCGTCGACGTGTACGTGGCCCCGAACACGGGCGGCGAGAGCTTCGGCATCATCCTGGTCGAGGCCCTCTCGGCCGGGGCGGCCGTCCTGGCCGCCGACCTCGACGCCTTCGCGCAGGTCCTGGACCAGGGGGCGGCGGGGGAGCTGTTCTCGAACGAGGACCCCGACTCCCTGGCGGCATCGGCGATCGCCCTCCTGCGCGACCCCGCGCGGCGCGCGGAACTGAGCACCCGAGGCTCGGCCCACGTACGCCGCTTCGACTGGTCGACGGTGGCGGCGGACATCCTGGCCGTCTACGAAACGGTGACAGACGGCGCGACGGCGGTAGCCGAGGACGAGCGGATTCCGCTCCGTACCCGCCTGGGCCTCACCCGCGACGCGTAGCCCCTCCGGGCTCCGGCCCCGTCCGGGTCCCGGCCCCGTCCGGGCTCCGGCCCCGTCCGGGTTCCCGCCCGGGCGGGGTGCGGCCGCGGCGGCCCGTCCGCGCGGGAACCCAGCCGCGGGTGTGCCGCTGCGCGGGGCGAAGTCCCCTACCCGCCCTTCGCCCGTTCCCCGGGGCTGCGCCCCGGACCCGTTGCCGCGTGCGGCGCCGTTGCCGGGGACCAGTCCCCGGACCCCTGCGCCTCAAACGCCGGCGGGGCTGCATTTGGGCTGGCGTCGGCCCTGACCGTGTAGGCCGGTAGGGGGCGCTGGATTGCCCGGAGGGCAATTCCAGCCTCGCCGGCGTTTGAGGCGCGGGTCCGGGCGGAGCCCGGGGAACGGTGGAAGGGCGGGTAGGGGACCCAGCCCCGCAGGGCAGCCACCCGCACCCGCCCACAGGGCCGCAACACGCGGCGGTGGCCGCACCCCCGCCCGGCCACCGCCGGACGGAGTCCGGCGCAGCGGGGCGAAGCCGGGGCGGCCCGCCAGGGCCGCACCGCGCGAGGCGCGCGTTCAAAGGTAAAGTCGCCGCCCGTGATCGAAACCCTTGTCTGGATTGCCCTTGGCCTCGGCCTCGTCGGGGTGTACCTCAGTTGGACCGCCGGTCGTCTCGACCGGTTGCACTCCCGGATGGACGCCGCCCGCGCCGCCCTCGACGCGCAGCTCGTGCGCCGGGCCTCCGTGGTGGTGGAGGTCGCGACCTCCGGGGTGCTGGACCCCGCCTCGGCCCTCGTCCTGTACGAGGCCGCGCACGCGGCCCGCCAGGCGGAGGAGGAGCACCGCGAGGTCGCCGAGAGCGAGCTCAGCCAGGCGCTGCGCGCCGTCTTCGCCGACGCGGAACAGGTCGACGTGCTCAAGGCCGCCCCGGGCGGAGCGGAGGCCGCCGAGGAGCTCGCGGCGGCGGTCCGCCGGGTACCGATGGCGCGGCGGTTCCTCAACGACGCCGTACGCGCGGCCCGGGCCCTGCGCCGGCACCGCAAGGTCCGCTGGTTCCGGCTTGCGGGCCACGCACCGTTCCCGCTGGCCTTCGAGATGGACGACGAGCCTCCGGTGGATCTGGCCGAGCGGCCCTAACTTGTACCCAATGGCCAAATCGCAAGGAGCCACCGGCTGCACATTGGCCCTTGCCGTGGACTGGTCGAGAAGGTTTCCTCGGTCGAGTACCAGTCGAGTACCACCAGATCGCCCGTAGCGATCGCCAGTAGCGCCTGAATCTTCCTTTCGAGTGAGGTCAATCCGTGAGCACGCTTCCCTCCACCCCGCAGTCCGCTGAGTCGGCGATCGGCACCTCCCGCGTCAAGCGCGGCATGGCCGAGCAGCTCAAGGGCGGCGTGATCATGGATGTGGTCAACGCCGAGCAGGCGAAGATCGCCGAGGACGCCGGCGCCGTGGCCGTCATGGCCCTGGAGCGGGTTCCCGCCGACATCCGCAAGGACGGCGGCGTCGCCCGGATGTCCGACCCGAACATGATCGAAGAGATCATCGAGGCCGTCTCCATCCCGGTCATGGCGAAGTCCCGCATCGGCCACTTCGTCGAGGCCCAGGTGCTCCAGTCCCTCGGCGTCGACTACATCGACGAGTCCGAGGTCCTGACCCCGGCCGACGAGGTCAACCACTCCGACAAGTGGGCGTTCACCACCCCCTTCGTCTGTGGCGCCACCAACCTGGGCGAGGCCCTGCGCCGCATCGCCGAGGGCGCGGCCATGATCCGCTCGAAGGGCGAGGCCGGCACGGGCAACGTGGTCGAGGCCGTCCGCCACCTGCGCCAGATCAAGAACGAGATCGCCCGCCTGCGCGGCTACGACAACAACGAGCTGTTCGCCGCCGCCAAGGAGCTGCGCGCCCCGTACGAGCTCGTGAAGGAAGTCGCCGAGCTCGGCAAGCTCCCGGTCGTGCTGTTCTCCGCCGGTGGCGTCGCCACCCCGGCCGACGCCGCGCTCATGCGCCAGCTCGGTGCCGAGGGCGTCTTCGTCGGCTCCGGCATCTTCAAGTCGGGCGACCCGGCCAAGCGCGCCGCCGCCATCGTGAAGGCCACCACCTTCTACGACGACCCGAAGATCATCGCGGACGCTTCCCGCAACCTGGGCGAGGCCATGGTCGGCATCAACTGCGACACCCTCCCCGAGTCCGAGCGCTACGCCAACCGCGGCTGGTAGTCATCACCATGACCACCCCCGTGATTGGTGTCCTGGCACTCCAGGGCGACGTACGGGAGCACCTGATCGCCCTGGCCTCGGCTGACGCCGTGGCCAGGCCGGTCCGGCGTCCCGAGGAGCTCGCCGAGGTCGACGCCCTGGTGATCCCCGGCGGCGAGTCCACGACCATGTCGAAGCTCGCCGTGCTGTTCGGCATGCTGGAGCCGCTGCGCGAGCGCGTGCGGGCCGGGATGCCGGTCTACGGCACCTGCGCCGGCATGATCATGCTCGCCGACAAGCTGCTGGACGGCCGCGAGGACCAGGAGACCCTGGGCGGCATCGACATGATCGTGCGCCGCAACGCCTTCGGCCGGCAGAACGAGTCCTTCGAGGCGCAGGTCGACTTCGCGGGCATCGAGGGCGGCCCCGTCGAGGGCGTCTTCATCCGCGCTCCCTGGGTCGAGTCCGTCGGCGGCGCCGCCGAGGTGCTCGCCAGGTACGACGGCCACACCGTCGCCGTGCGCCAGGGCAATGTCCTCGCCACCTCGTTCCACCCGGAGCTCACGGGTGACGACCGGGTCCACGCGTACTTCGTCGACATGGTGCGCGCGGGGCTGTAACGGCGTCCCGGTAGGATCTGAGGCGAACATTGTTGGTGACGCGAAGGAGACAGGCAGATGTCCGGCCACTCTAAATGGGCTACGACGAAGCACAAGAAGGCCGTGGTTGACGCCAAGCGCGGCAAGCTCTTCGCGAAGCTGATCAAGAACATCGAGGTCGCGGCCCGTATGGGCGGCGCCGACATCGATGGCAACCCGACCCTTTTCGACGCCATCCAGAAGGCGAAGAAGAGCTCGGTCCCGAACAAGAACATCGACTCCGCGGTCAAGCGCGGCGGCGGCCTCGAGGCCGGCGGCGCCGACTACGAGACGATCATGTACGAAGGCTACGGTCCTAACGGCGTCGCGGTGCTCATCGAGTGCCTCACCGACAACCGCAACCGTGCCGCGTCCGACGTCCGTGTCGCCATGACCCGCAACGGCGGTTCGATGGCCGACCCGGGCTCGGTCTCGTACCTGTTCAACCGCAAGGGCGTCGTCCTGCTGCCCAAGGGCGAGCTGTCCGAGGACGACGTGCTCGAGACGGTGCTGGAGGCGGGCGCCGAAGAGGTCAACGACCTCGGCGAGCAGTTCGAGATCATCAGCGAGGCCACCGACATGGTCGCGGTCCGCACCGCGCTCCAGCAGGCGGGCATCGACTACGACTCGGCCGACTCCAACTTCCTGCCGACCATGCAGGTCGAGCTGGACGAAGAGGGCGCGCGCAAGATCTTCAAGCTGATCGACGCGCTGGAGGACAGCGACGACGTGCAGAACGTCTTCGCCAACTTCGACGTCTCGGACGAGGTCATGGAGAAGGTCGACGCCTGAGTGGCGTAGACCGCTCACAGCGTGGAGCAGCGGGCCGACGGGGGACACACCCCGTCGGCCCGCTGCGTTGTCAGAGGCAGCGATTAGTCTGGCGACCGCAACCATCAATTGAGCAGCCACGACGGCGAGGCACCATCTCCGCGAGAGCGGCGGCGGTTTAGCCGCAAAGGGGGAGGGGGCGCGGTGCGCGTACTCGGTGTTGACCCGGGGCTGACGCGGTGCGGTGTCGGTGTGGTCGAGGGGGTGGCGGGCCGCCCCCTGACGATGCTGGGCGTGGGGGTCGTACGGACGCCCGCGGACGCCGAGTTGGGCCACCGGCTCGTCGCGATCGAGCAGGGCATCGAGGAATGGCTCGACGAGCACCGGCCCGAAGTCGTCGCCGTGGAGCGGGTGTTCAGCCAGCACAACGTCAGCACGGTGATGGGCACGGCCCAGGCCAGTGCCGTCGCCATGCTGTGCGCCGCGCGCCGCGGCATACCGGTCGCGCTGCACACGCCGAGCGAGGTCAAGGCCGCCGTCACCGGCAGCGGTCGCGCCGACAAGGCACAGGTCGGAGCCATGGTCACCCGGCTGCTCCGGCTGTCCGCCCCGCCCAAGCCCGCCGACGCCGCGGACGCCCTCGCCCTCGCCATCTGCCACATCTGGCGCGCCCCCGCGCAGAACCGCCTCCAGCAGGCCGTCAACCGGCATGCCAGCGCCCTGAAAGGCCGCACCACATGATCGCCTTCGTCAGCGGCCCGGTCGCCGCCCTCGCCCCCACCCTGGCCGTCATCGAGGTCGGGGGAGTGGGCATGGCCGTGCACTGCGCGCCCAACACCATCGCGGGCCTGCGGACCGGCGAGCCGGCCCGGCTGGCGACGTCCCTGGTCGTACGGGAGGACTCGCTGACGCTGTACGGCTTCGCCGACGACGACGAGCGCCAGGTCTTCGAGCTCCTGCAGACCGCGAGCGGGGTCGGGCCGAAGCTCGCGCAGGCGATGCTGGCGGTGCACAGCCCGGACGCGTTGCGCATCGCCGTCTCCGTGGGGGACGAGAAGGCGCTGATGGCCGTCTCCGGCATCGGGAAGAAGGGCGCACAGAAGCTGCTGCTGGACCTGAAGGACAAGCTGGGCGCTCCGCTGGGGTCGAGCGGGATGGTCGGCGCGCAGCGCGCGGCCGCCTCCGGGCCGGCCCCGTGGTCGGAGCAGCTCTCCGCCGCGCTGATCGGCCTGGGCTATGCCCCCCGGGACGCGGAGGACGCGGTCTCGGCCGTCACCCCGCAGGCGGAGGCCGCGATCGCCGCCGGCGGTTCCGCCCCCGTGCCGCAGCTGCTGCGCGCGGCCCTGCAGTCCCTGAACCGGGCCCGATGATTCCGGCGCGGCGCCGTTGCCGGGGCTCCGCCCCGGGCCCCGCGCCTCAAACGCCGGCGGGGCTGGATTTTGGCCGGTGGTGGCCCGCGTGTGCGCGCAGCGCACCGTGCGGCCCGGCGGGCCGGCGGGCCGGCTGCCCGCAGCGCAGTCCCAGCCCCGCCGGCGTTTGAGGCGCGGGTCCGGGCGGAGCCCGGGAAACGGAGAAAGGGCGGGGCGGGGAGAATGCCCCGCAGGGCGCCCGCACGCGACACACCACCGTTCCACCGAGAAGGCAGACTGACACCGTGAACTGGGATGACGAGAGCGACGACCGGATCGTCGCAGCCGCGGCGGACGGCGAGGACACCGCCGTCGAGGCGGCCCTGAGGCCCAAGGACCTCGGTGAGTTCGTCGGGCAGGAGAAGGTCCGCCAGCAGTTGGACCTCGTCCTGAAGGCGGCCCGCCAGCGCGGCGCCACCGCCGATCACGTGCTGCTGTCGGGCGCCCCGGGCCTGGGGAAGACCACCCTGTCCATGATCATCGCGGCCGAGATGGGCGCCCCCATCCGGATCACCTCCGGCCCCGCCATCCAGCACGCGGGCGACCTCGCCGCCATCCTCTCCTCCCTCCAGGAGGGCGAGGTCCTCTTCCTCGACGAGATCCACCGCATGTCCCGGCCCGCCGAGGAAATGCTCTACATGGCCATGGAGGACTTCCGCGTCGACGTGATCGTGGGCAAGGGCCCGGGAGCGACCGCCATCCCGCTGGAACTGCCCCCGTTCACCCTCGTCGGGGCCACGACCCGGGCCGGTCTGCTGCCGCCCCCGCTGCGCGACCGCTTCGGCTTCACCGGGCACATGGAGTTCTACGCCCCCGAGGAGCTGGAGCGCGTCATCCACCGCTCCGCCGGGCTCCTCGACGTGGAGATCGACACCGCGGGCGCCGCCGAGATCGCTGGCCGCTCGCGCGGAACCCCCCGTATCGCCAACCGGCTGCTGCGCCGTGTCCGCGACTACGCCCAGGTCAGGGCCGATGGTGTGATCAACCGCGAGGTCGCCGGCACCGCCCTGAAGGTCTACGAGGTCGACGAGCGCGGGCTCGACCGGCTGGACCGGGCCGTTCTGGAGGCGCTCCTGAAGCTCTTCGGCGGGGGACCCGTCGGCCTGTCGACGCTCGCCGTCGCCGTCGGCGAGGAGCGGGAGACCGTGGAGGAAGTGGCCGAGCCGTTCCTCGTCCGGGAAGGGCTCCTGGCCAGGACCCCGCGGGGACGGGTCGCGACCCCGGCCGCATGGGCTCACCTGGGACTTGTCCCGCCACAGCAGGGCGTGAACGGATCAAGCGGACAACAGGGCCTCTTCGGGACCTGACGGCGCGGACGTTCGCCCCGTCAGGAACTGCGGTGACATGCTGGGCGTTGTTCCATCGGTGCGGACTCGCCTAGACTCCGCCGATGCCGACCCTTACGGTCGGCGTACCCACCCCCCGTACAAAGGCCGTGCGCTTGTGCGGTCGATGCGAAGGACCTGCGTCCCGTGAATATCATGTCCCTCCTTCCGTTCGTGCTGATCATCGGGGCGATGTTCCTGCTGACCCGCAGCCAGAAGAAGAAGCAGCAGGCGGCCGTGCAGATGCGCGACCAGCTGACCGCCGGCACCGGCGTCCGCACCATCGGCGGCATGTACGCCACGGTGAAGGAGATCGGCGAGGACACCGTCACCCTCGAGGTGGCCCCCGGCGTCCACGCGATCTACGCGAAGAACTCCATCGGCGCCGTGCTGGAGGACGCGGAGTACAACCGCATCGTCCACGGCATCACCGATGATCTGACGATCGACACGCCGGTCGTCCCGGACGACGCTTCCTCCCTGACCGGGGACGAGGCCCCCAAGCTCGACCTGGGCAAGAAGGACGAGCCCAAGGCCGACGAGCCCGCGGCGCAGGAGCCCAAGGGCGACGAGCCCAAGGACGGCAAGACCGACGGCGACGCCGGCGCGAAGTAGCGCTGGGCCGGGGACCGTGCGGGGCGCCTGACCGGCAGCCCCGGCGGTCCCCGCCAGTGACCCTTCTGCGGGGGGCAGGGGTCCCCACACACATTTCGGTGGCCGTCCACGCGCTGACCCGGCGCGGGACGGTTGGACAGGGAGATACGACAAGGTGGCAGCACCGAAGAAGGGCCGGCGGCCCACGGGGGCTCAGGGGAGGCCGGGGCGTGCCCTGGCCATCATCCTGATCGCGATGGTGGCGCTCACCGCGGGGATGTTCCTCACGAAGCAGACGACGCCGCGACTCGGCATCGACCTCGCCGGCGGTACGAGCATCACGCTCAAGGCCAAGAGCGAGCCGGGCAAGCCGGACGCGATCAACGAGACCAACATGAACACGGCGGTCGGCATCATCGAGCGCCGCGTCAACGGTCTCGGTGTGTCGGAGGCCGAGGTCCAGACCCAGGGCCGCGACCACATCATCGTGAACATCCCCAAGGGGACGAACGAGCAGCAGGCGCGCGACCAGGTCGGTACCACCGCCCAGCTGTACTTCCGCCCCGTGCTCGCCACGGCGGAGGGTGCCCCGGCAGCCCCCGAGGCCAAGCCGAGCGGCACCCCGAGCGGCTCTCCGAGCGCCGCCCCGAGCGGCTCCGGCAGCCCGTCTGCCAGTGCGCCCACCCCGTCGTCCAGCGCCACTTCCCAGGGCCGTGCGGTCAGCGAGGCCCTCAAGGCCCCGAACGCACCCTCTCCCTCGCCCTCGGCGAGCGGGTCGAAGAAGGCAGACGACAAGGCCACCCCGTCCACGTCGCCGTCCGCGCCGACCGCCGACCAGGCCGCAGCCGCGGACCTGCAGGCGAAGTTCGCCGCGCTGGACTGCAGCAACGAGGCGCAGCGCACCGCCGTCAGCAAGAACGTCAAGCCCGAGGACCCGACGCTCGCCTGCGGCAAGCGCGGCGACGTCTGGTACAAGTGGGTGCTCGGTCCGGCCCAGGTCAACGGCCAGGACGTGAAGGACGCCAAGGGCATCATCGACACGCAGCGTGGCATCTGGATCGTCACGATGCAGTTCACCGACAGCGGCGCCGACAAGTTCGCCAAGATCACCGGTGAGCTCGCGGCCAAGCAGACCCCGCAGAACCAGTTCGCCATCGTGCTCGACGGCGAGGTCATCTCCGACCCGTCCGTCAGCCAGGCGCTGACCGGCGGCAACGCCGAGATCTCCGGCGGCTTCAACCAGCAGTCCGCGCAGGACCTGGGCAACATGCTCTCGTACGGCGCCCTGCCGCTGTCCTTCCAGGAGGACAGCGTCACCACCGTCACCGCCGCGCTCGGCAGCGAGCAGCTGAAGGCCGGCCTCATCGCCGGTGCCATCGGCCTCGCCCTCGTGGTGATCTACCTGTTGGCGTACTACCGGGGCCTGGCGTTCGTCGCCATCATCAGCCTCATCGTCTCCGGCATCCTCACCTACACGATCATGGTGCTGCTCGGAAAGGGCATCGGCTTCGCGCTGAACCTGCCGGCCGTCTGTGGTGCGATCGTCGCGATCGGTATCACCGCGGACTCGTTCATCGTGTACTTCGAACGCATCCGGGACGAGATCCGCGAGGGCCGCACCCTGCGTCCGGCCGTCGAGCGCGCCTGGCCGCGTGCCCGTCGCACCATCCTGGTCTCCGACTTCGTGTCGTTCCTGGCCGCCGCGGTGCTGTTCATCGTCACCGTCGGCAAGGTGCAGGGCTTCGCCTTCACCCTCGGTCTGACCACCCTGCTCGACGTGGTCGTGGTGTTCCTCTTCACCAAGCCCGTCATGACGCTGCTGGCCCGTACGAACTTCTTCGCCAGCGGTCACCCGTGGTCCGGGCTGGACCCGAAGCGACTGGGCGCGAAGCCGCCGCTGCGACGCTCGCGTCGTACCGGCTCCGACGCGGCCGCCGTGACCGTCTCCGTTCCCGTCGACGCAAAGGAGGCGTGAGAGATGTCGAAGCTCGGAGATCTCGGCGCCAAGCTGTACCGGGGTGAGGTCGGCTACGACTTCGTCGGCAAGCGCTTCGTCTGGTACGGCGTTTCCATCCTGATCACCATCACGGCGATCGTGGCCGTGGCCGTCTCGGGCCTGAACATGGGCATCGAGTTCAAGGGCGGTGCCGTCTTCACCACCCCGAAGACCTCCGTCTCGGAGGCCCAGGCCCGCGAGGACGCGGAAGAGGCCTCCGGCCACGCCGCGATCGTCCAGAAGCTCGGTACCGGTGGCCTGCGCATCCAGATCTCGGAACTGGGCACCGATGCCGCGGCCGACGTGAAGGCCAAGCTCGCCACCGACCTCAAGGTCGACGCGGCTCAGATCAACGCGGACCTGGTCGGCCCCAGCTGGGGCGAGCAGATCGCCAACAAGGCCTGGACCGGCCTCGGCGTCTTCATGGTCCTCGTGGTGATCTACCTGGCCATCGCCTTCGAGTGGCGGATGGCGGTCGCGGCGCTGATCGCGCTGATCCACGACCTCACGATCACCGTCGGCGTGTACGCGCTGGTCGGCTTCGAGGTCACCCCGGGTACGGTCATCGGTCTGCTGACCATCCTCGGTTACTCCCTCTACGACACCGTCGTCGTCTTCGACGGTCTCAAGGAGGGCTCGAAGGACATCACCAAGCAGACCCGCTACACGTACAGCGAGATCGCCAACCGCAGCATCAACGGCACCCTGGTCCGCTCGATCAACACCACCGTCGTGGCACTGCTCCCGGTCGGCGCGCTGCTCTTCATCGGTGGCGGCATCCTCGACGCCGGCATGCTCAACGACATCTCGCTGTCGCTGTTCGTCGGCCTCGCGGCCGGCGCCTACTCGTCGATCTTCATCGCGACCCCGCTGGTCGTGGACCTGAAGGAGCGCGAGCCGGCGATGAAGGCCCTGAAGAAGCGGGTGCTCGCGAAGCGGGCGTCGGCCGAGGCCAGGGGCGAATCGCCCGAGGACGCCGGGACCGAAGGCGCGCCCGAGGTAGTGGCGCAGGGCCGCGCGGGACGGCGCCGGTGACCGCGGAGCTGCCCTCCGGCGTACGGGACCTGCTGCTCAGCCGGATCACGGACGTCGCGGACTACCCGAAGCCGGGCGTGATGTTCAAGGACATCACTCCGCTGCTGGCCGACCCGAAGGCGTTCGGCGCCCTCACGGACGCGCTGGTGGCCCTGGCCGGGCAGTACGGAGCGACGAAGATCGTCGGGCTGGAGGCGCGGGGATTCATCCTGGCGGCTCCGGTGGCCGTGCAGGCGGGCATCGGCTTCGTGCCGGTCCGCAAGGCCGGGAAGCTGCCCGGGGCGACGCTCCTGCAGTCCTACGACCTGGAGTACGGGTCGGCGGAGATCGAGATCCACGCGGAGGCGCTGTGCGCCGACGACCGGGTCATGGTCATCGACGACGTGCTGGCCACCGGTGGCACCGCGGCCGCCTCGCTGGAGCTGATCCGGCGGGCCGGGGCGGAGGTCGCGGGGGTCGCGGTCCTGATGGAACTCTCGTTCCTGCCGGGCCGTGAGCGGCTGGCGCCGACGCTGGGCGATGCTCCGCTCGACGCGCTGATCGTGGTCTGACCTCGCTGTTTCACGAAGCGGGCGTGCACCGGGAATCCCCGGAGCGCGCCCGCTTCGGCGTGTGCGGGGGGCCGCTGCGCGGGGCGAAGTCCCCTACCCGCCCTTCCACCGTTCCCCGGGGCTCCGGCCCTGGACCCCGTCCCTTGGGGCTCCGCCCCGGACGCCGTTCCCCGGGGCTCCGCCCCGGACCCCGGTCCTCGAACGCCGGGCGGGCTGATTCGCGCAGGCTAGGGGAACGGGGTGGCGCAACCCTCGCTACGATGGGTTATCCGGACCGGACACGGGCACCGGATCCGCTGAGGAGCGCTCTTGCCAGACGAGGTCCAGCCAATCTCCGCCGCGCAGCCCGACCCGGAGGCCGAGCAGCCGGCCGCGGCGGCCGCCGCCACGCCCCCGCCGGCTCCGCCGGCCCCGCCGGTCAAGCCCGCGCCCGCGAAGTCGGCCGGGTCCTCCAATCGGGTGCGCGCCCGGCTGGCCCGCCTCGGCGTCCAGCGTTCCAACCCGTACAACCCGGTCCTGGAACCGCTGCTCCGCATAGTCCGCAGCAACGACCCGAAGATCGAGACGGCCACGCTGCGCCAGATCGAGCAGGCCTACCAGGTCGCCGAGCGCTGGCACCGCGGCCAGAAGCGCAAGAGCGGCGACCCGTACATCACCCACCCGCTCGCGGTGACCACGATCCTCGCCGAGCTGGGCATGGACCCGGCCACGCTGATGGCGGGACTGCTCCACGACACCGTCGAGGACACCGAGTACGGGCTGGAGGACCTGCGGCGCGACTTCGGCGACGCGGTGACCCTGCTCGTCGACGGAGTCACCAAGCTCGACCGCGTCAAGTTCGGCGAGGCCGCCCAGGCCGAGACCGTCCGCAAGATGGTCGTGGCGATGGCCAAGGACCCCCGGGTTCTCGTGATCAAGCTCGCCGACCGGCTGCACAACATGCGCACCATGCGCTACCTCAAGCGGGAGAAGCAGGAGAAGAAGGCCCGCGAGACCCTTGAGATCTACGCCCCGCTGGCGCACCGGCTGGGCATGAACACCATCAAGTGGGAGCTGGAGGACCTCGCCTTCGCGATCCTCTACCCCAAGATGTACGACGAGATCGTGCGGCTGGTGGCCGAAAGGGCACCCAAGCGGGACGAGTACCTCACCGTCGTCACCGACGAGGTGCAGGCCGACCTCCGGGCCGCCCGCATCAAGGCCACCGTCACCGGGCGCCCCAAGCACTACTACAGCGTCTACCAGAAGATGATCGTGCGCGGCCGCGACTTCGCCGAGATCTACGACCTGGTCGGCATCCGGGTCCTCGTCGACACCGTCCGGGACTGCTACGCCGCCCTCGGCACCGTGCACGCGCGATGGAACCCGGTCCCCGGCCGGTTCAAGGACTACATCGCGATGCCGAAGTTCAACATGTACCAGTCGCTCCACACGACGGTCATCGGCCCCAGCGGCAAGCCCGTAGAGCTCCAGATCCGCACTTTCGACATGCACCGCCGTGCCGAGTACGGCATCGCCGCGCACTGGAAGTACAAGCAGCAGACCGTCGCCGGCACCTCGAAGGTACGCACCGACGTGCCGCAGGCGGCCAAGGGCAGCGCGGGCCACGACACCGTCAACGACATGGCGTGGCTGCGCCAGCTGCTGGACTGGCAGAAGGAGACCGAGGACCCGAGCGAGTTCCTCGACTCGCTGCGCTTCGACCTCTCGCGCAACGAGGTCTTCGTCTTCACGCCCAAGGGCGACGTCATCGCCCTGCCGGCCGGAGCCACCCCCGTCGACTTCGCGTACGCCGTCCACACCGAGGTCGGCCACCGGACCATAGGAGCGCGGGTCAACGGGCGGCTGGTACCGCTCGAATCGACCCTCGACAACGGCGACCTGGTCGAGGTCTTCACCTCCAAGGCCGAGGGCGCCGGGCCGTCCCGCGACTGGCTGGGCTTCGTCAAGTCCCCCCGGGCCCGCAACAAGATCCGCGCCTGGTTCTCCAAGGAGCGCCGCGACGAGGCGATCGAACACGGCAAGGACGCCATCGCGCGGGCCATGCGCAAGCAGAACCTGCCGATCCAGCGCATCCTGACCGGGGACTCCCTCGTCACCCTCGCGCACGAGATGCGGTACCCCGACATCTCCTCGCTCTACGCGGCGATCGGCGAGGGCCACGTCACCGCGCAGAACGTGGTCCAGAAGCTGGTCCAGGCCCTCGGCGGCGAGGACGCGGCCAACGAGGACATCGAGGACACCATCCCGCCGGCCCGCGGCCGCAGCTCGCGCCGTGGCAAGGCCGACCCCGGCGTGGTGGTCAAGGGCGTCGAGGACGTGTGGGTCAAGCTGGCCCGCTGCTGCACCCCGGTGCCGGGCGACCCGATCGTCGGTTTCGTCACGCGCGGCAGCGGCGTATCGGTCCACCGCGCGGACTGCGTCAACGTGGACTCGCTCTCCCAGGAGCCCGAGCGGATGCTCGAGGTCGAATGGGCGCCCACCCAGTCCTCCGTCTTCCTGGTCGCCATCCAGGTCGAGGCGCTGGACCGGTCCCGGCTGCTCTCGGACGTCACCCGGGTCCTGTCGGACCAGCACGTGAACATCCTGTCGGCGGCCGTGCAGACCTCCCGCGACCGGGTGGCGACCTCCCGGTTCACCTTCGAGATGGGCGACCCGAAGCACCTGGGCCACGTCCTGAAGGCCGTGCGGGGCGTCGAGGGCGTCTACGACGTCTACCGCGTGACCTCGGCCCGCAGGCCTTAGCACCGCACATGTGAAAGGGCCCCGGTACGCAGTGCGTACCGGGGCCCTTTCACATGCCGGGCGGCCGGGAAATCAGCCGCCGAATTCCTCCAGGCCCTTCAGCGCCTGGTCCAGCAGGGCCTGACGGCCCTCCAGCTCCCGGGACAGCTTGTCGGCCCTGGAGTTGTTGCCCTGCGCGCGCGCCGTGTCGATCTGGCCACGCAGCTTGTCGACCGCCGCCTGCAGCTGACCCGTCAGGCCGGCCGCACGGGCCCGCGCCTCCGGGTTCGTACGGCGCCACTCGCCTTCCTCGGCCTCCTGGATGGCCCGCTCGACGGTGTGCATCCGGCCCTCGACCTTGGGACGCGCGTCCCGCGGTACGTGGCCGATGGCCTCCCAGCGCTCGTTCAGGGAGCGGAACGCGGCACGGGCCGCCTTCAGGTCCGTGATCGGGACGAGCTTCTCGGCCTCGTCGGCCAGCTCCTCCTTCAGCTTCAGGTTCTCCACCTGCTCGGCGTCGCGCTCCGCGAAGACCTCGCTGCGCGCCGCGAAGAACACGTCCTGGGCACCGCGGAAACGGTTCCACAGGTCGTCCTCGGACTCGCGCTGCGCGCGGCCCGCGGCCTTCCAGTTCTCCATCAGCTCGCGGTAGCGCGCGGCCGTCGGACCCCAGTCGGTCGACTTCGACAGCGACTCGGCCTCCGCGACCAGCTTCTCCTTGACCTTGCGGGCGTCCTCGCGCTGCGCGTCCAGCGAGGCGAAGTGGGCCTTGCGGCGCTTGGAGAAGGCGGAGCGGGCGTGCGAGAAGCGGTGCCACAGCTCGTCGTCCGACTTGCGGTCGAGGCGGGGCAGACCCTTCCAGATGTCCACCAGGGCCCGCAGCCGCTCGCCGGCGCTGCGCCACTGGTCGCTCTGCGCCAGCTCCTCGGCCTCGGCCACCAGCGCGTCCTTGGCCGTACGGGCCTCGTCCGTCTGCTTGGCCTTCTGGACCTTGCGCTCCTCGCGGCGCGAGTCGACGGTCGACACCAGCTTGTCCAGCCGGACGCGCAACGCGTCGAGGTCGCCGACGGCGTGGTGCTCGTCCACCTGCGTGCGCAAGTGCTCGATGGCCGTCTGGGCGTCCTTGGCGGCCAGATCGGTGGTCCGCACCCGTCGTTCGAGGAGGCCGATCTCGACCACCAGGCCCTCGTACTTGCGCTCGAAGTAGGCCAGGGCCTCCTCCGGGGTGCCGGCCTGCCACGAGCCGACGACCTTCTCGCCATCGGCAGTACGCACGTACACGGTGCCGGTCTCGTCGACTCGGCCCCACGGGTCGCTGCTCACAGCGCCTCCTCCACCTGATGCCTTGCGAGGGGTTCACCCCCTGGGCATCGTCCACAGTTTCCTGGGGCGGGCCGCGCCCGCCCTGCACAACGCCAACATAGGCGACCGCCGGGCCGGCTGTCCGCATCCAGCACGACGGAATATCGCCGTACCGGAGCGCCTTCGAGGAATTCGAGGAGACAGCCCGGGCCCGGGGCGCCCGGTCCCGGTCAGTTCTGGGTGACGGTGCCCTTCTCGATGGTCACGGGGGTCTTGGGGGCCCCGTCCTGGCCGCCGTCGGCCGTACCGGCCTTGGCCACCTCTTCGAGCACCTTCAGACCGGCAGCGTCGATCTTGCCGAAGGGGGTGTACGAGGGGGCGAGCGGGCTGTCCTTGTAGACCAGGAAGAACTGGCTGCCGCCCGAGCCGGGCTGGCCGGTGTTGGCCATCGCCACCGTGCCCGCCGGGTAGACGACCTGGCCCGTCGCGTTGGGCTTGCCCAGAGAGTCGAGGTTCTCGTCGGCGATGGTGTAGCCGGGGCCGCCCATGCCGGTGCCCTGCGGGTCACCGCACTGCAGGACGAAGATGCCGCCCGTCGTCAGGCGGTGGCACTTGGTGTTGTCGAAGAACTTCTTGTCGGCGAGCGACTTGAACGAGTTGACCGTCTGCGGGGTCTTCGCCGCGTCCATCTCGAACTTGACGTCGCCCGCGCTGGTCTTCAGGTCGAAGGTGTACTTCGCCTTGGCGTCGATCGCCATCGCCGGGGAGGGGGACTGCTGCGGGGTGGGCGAGGCCGGGGCCGAGGGGGTCGCGGCCGGGTCGGCCGCCTCGTCCTTCTTGTCCTTGTCGAACACACCGCCGGCCACCAGGCCGACCAGCGCCGCGACGACCACGGCCACCGCCGCGCCGATCACGGCGAGCCGCTTGCGCGACTTCTGCCGCGCCTCGGCACGCCGCTGCTGCTGGCGTTCGTACTTTTCCCTGGCGAGCTGGCGCCGCCGCTGATCGCTCGTGACCACCGGGTCGTCTCCTTGTGCGTATCTGGTACCACTGTCCGGGCTGGGTTAGGCCGTACCGTATATGGGTTCGCTGTGTAATGAGCGGCGCCGGTACCCTCTGAGCAGCAGCATTCCGATCTGCAGCCTCCCGCCGGACGACGATTGAGGACGAACGTGCTGATTGCCGGATTCCCCGCCGGGGCCTGGGGGACCAACTGTTACGTGGTCGCCCCCGCCGCCGGTGAGGAGTGCGTCATCATCGACCCGGGCCACCAGGCCACCCAGGGTGTCGAGGAGACGTTGAAGAAGCATCGGCTCAAGCCCGTCGCGGTCGTCCTCACCCATGGCCACATCGATCATGTGGCCTCGGTGGTCCCGGTGTGCGGAGCACACGACGTACCGGCCTGGATCCACCCCGAGGACCGCTTCATGATGAGCGACCCGGAGAAGGCCCTCGGCCGTTCCCTCGGAGCCCAGCTCATGGGCGAGCTCACGGTGGGGGAGCCCTCCGACGTCAAGGAGCTCACCGACGGCGCCCAGCTCACCCTGGCCGGGATGGAGCTCACCGTGGCGCACGCCCCCGGCCATACCAGGGGGTCGGTGACCTTCGGGATGCCCGCGGCGGCGGACATCCCGCCGCTGCTGTTCTCGGGCGACCTGCTCTTCGCCGGCTCCATCGGGCGTACCGACCTCCCCGGCGGCAGCCACGCCGACATGCTCGAGTCGCTGGCCCGCGTGTGCCTGCCGCTCGACGATTCGACCGTGGTGCTGCCCGGACACAACGAGCACACGACCATGGGCCGTGAGCGAGCCACCAACCCGTACCTGCGGCAGGTGGCCGCCGGCCTGGGAGACGGCCTCACGTCTCCACGACGAGGAATGTGACGAGAGTTTCGTGAGTACTTTTCAGGCCCCCAAGGGCACGTACGACCTGCTGCCGCCCCGCTCCGCCACCTTCCTGGCGGTGCGCGAGGCGATCTCCGCGCCCCTGAAGAACTCCGGCTACGGGTACGTCGAGACCCCCGGCTTCGAGAACGTCGAGCTGTTCTCGCGCGGCGTCGGCGAGTCCACCGACATCGTCAGCAAGGAGATGTACACCCTCACCACGAAGGGCGGCGACCAGCTCGCCCTGCGCCCCGAGGGCACCGCCTCCGTGCTCCGCGCCGCCCTGCAGGGCAACCTGCACAAGCTCGGCGGCCTGCCCGTCAAGCTCTGGTACTCCGGCTCCTACTACCGCTACGAGCGGGCGCAGGCGGGCCGCTACCGCCACTTCTCCCAGGTCGGCGCCGAGGCGATCGGAGCCGAGGACCCGGCGCTGGACGCCGAGCTGATCATCCTGGCCGACCAGGCGTACCGCTCGCTGGGCCTGCGCAACTTCCGCATCCTGCTGAACTCGCTCGGCGACAAGGAGTGCCGCCCGGTGTACCGGGAGGCACTCCAGGACTTCCTGCGCGGGCTCGACCTCGACGCGGATACCGTGCGCCGGGCCGAGATCAACCCGCTGCGCGTGCTCGACGACAAGCGGGCCGACGTGCAGAAGCAGCTCGTCGGCGCCCCGATGCTGCGCGACTACCTCTGCGACGCCTGCAAGGCGTACCACGAGGAGGTGCGGGCGCTGGTGACGGCGGCCGGGGTCGTCTTCGAGGACGACGAGAAGCTCGTGCGCGGCCTGGACTACTACACCCGCACCACCTTCGAGTTCGTCCACGACGGTCTGGGCTCCCAGTCCGCGGTGGGCGGCGGCGGCCGCTACGACGGCCTCTCCGAGATGATCGGCGGGCCGGCGCTGCCTTCGGTGGGCTGGGCGCTGGGCGTGGACCGCACGGTGCTGGCGCTCGAGGCGGAGGGCGTCGAACTGGACATCCCGTCCGCGACCTCCGTCTTCGCGGTGGCGCTCGGCGCGGCGAAGCCGGTGCTGTTCGGTCTGGTGACCGAGCTGCGGCGGGCCGGTGTGGCCGCGGACATCTCCTACGGGGGCAAGGGCCTCAAGGGTGCGATGAAGGACGCGAACCGGAGCGGGGCCCGCTTCGCGGTGGTCGCGGGGGACCGTGACCTCGAGGAGGGCGTGGTCCAGCTGAAGGACATGCAGTCCGGGGAGCAGACCCCGGTGGCCGTCGCCGACGTGGTCGCCACCGTCCAGGCCCGCCTGGCCTGACGTTCGCCGGGGCTCCGCCCCGGACCCCGCGCCTCAAACGCCGGCGGGGCTGAGATATGCCGCTGCGCGGCATTCTCAGCCCGTCCGGCGTTTGAGGACACGTGCGCGGAGCGCACGTACGGGTCCGGGCGGAGCCCGGTTTCGGGAAGGGGCGGGGTGGGGGAAGGCCCCGCGCAGCGGACGCCGCTACAGCAGGCCGTGCCGCATGGCCGTGGTCACGGCGGCGGTGCGGTCCGCGACCTCCAGCTTCCCGAAGATGCGCAGCATGTGCGTCTTGACCGTGGACTCCGCCACGAACAGCCGCCGGCCGATCTCCGCATTGGTCGCCCCCTCCGCGACCAGCCGGAGCACCGCCACCTCCCGCTCGGAGAGCCGCGGCAGCGACGGCCGGCTCCGCAGCCGGTCCACCAGCCGGCCCGCCACCGTCGGAGCGAGGACCGTCTCGCCCCGCACGGCCGCCCGGATCGCGGCCGCCAGCTCCGCCCGCGCCATGTCCTTCAGCAGGTAGCCCGCAGCTCCGGCCTCCACCGCGCGCAGGATGTCCCGGTCCTCCTCGTATGTGGTCAGCACCACCACCCGTACCGGCAGCCGGGCCGCCGTGATGCGGGCGATCGACTCGACCCCGTCGCCGCCCGGCATCCGCAGGTCCATCAGGATCAGGTCCAGGCCGCCTTCGGGGGCCAGCCGCGCGGCCAGCGCCTCCGCCTGCGGGCCGTTCGAGGCCTCGGCGACGACCTCCAGGTCCGGTTCGGCGGCGAGCATGCCGCGCAGGCCCTCCCGTACCACCGGGTGGTCGTCGGCCAGCAGGATGCGGATCATGTCGTACGGCTCCTCAGCGGCTCAGCGGCTCAGCGGATCAGCGGATCGGGAGGGTGACGGTGACGGTGGTACCGGCCGAGGCGGTGCTGTCGACCGCCGCGGCGCCGCCCACCTCCGCCGCGCGGGCGAACAGCCCCCGCAGTCCGTAGCCCGGTGCGGGGGCCGCCGGGTCGAAGCCCCGCCCGGTGTCCCGGACCGTGAGGGTCAGCTCGCAGGCGCCGTAGGCGAGGGACACCGCGCAACGTGCCTGCGGTCCGGCGTGCTTGGCCGCGTTCGACAGGGACTCCTGACAGGACCGCAGGGCCACCACCTCCAGTACCGCGGCCAGCGGCCGGACCTCCCCGGTCACCGAGACGGCCGCCGGCGGATCGTGCCGGGCCGCGAGCCGCCGTACCGCGTCGGGCAGCGAACCGCCGTCGAGATCGGCGGGCGCGCCGCCCGCGACCAGGGCGCGGGCCTCGGCCAGGTTCTGCCGGGCGGTGACGGCCATCAGCTCCAGGTGGCGCCTGGCCCGCTCCGGATCGGTGTCCAGCTCCGACTGCACGGCCTGTACGAGCATCAGCAGACTGGTGAAGCCCTGGGCGAGGGTGTCGTGGATCTCGCGGGACATGCGTTCCCTCTCGGTATGGGCGCCGCGTTCGGCGGAGAGCCGGGCCACCTCCTCCCGGCTGGCGTCGAGTTCCGCGATGAGGGAGGCCCGGTGCCCGCTCTGCTCGATGATCCGGACGATCCAGGCACCGAAGAAGGCGGAGAAGAAGAAGGCGACGAGCGCGCCGAGCGCGCTCGCGAAGACGGAGTGCCCCTCCGGCCGCCACACCAGCGCCCAGCCCGCCACCGGCAGCAGGCACAGCAGGCCCGCCGCGCCGACCGCGCGCCGCAGGGGCAGCGGCATGAAGCACTGCGGGGCGAGGGCGAAGGTGATCAGCCGGGCCTCGCCGGCCAGGGAGGCGGCCGGCAGGAAGAGGGCCAGCGCCACGCCCACGTAGCGGGCGGAGCGCCGGGGTGCGGCGTCCGGCGCCAGCAGGAGCAGCCGGCGTCCGGCGCCGAGGTAGCAGGGGACCATGAGGGCGAGCAGGGCGACGGCGGTGATCCGGTACGCCGGCCCGGGGGAGTCCGCGCCGAGGACGAAGGCCGCGGTCGCGATCCACACGACCCCGAAGTAGAGGTCCCACGGGCCGAACGCGCGGTCCCACACGTGGGACTCGCGCGCTCCGGCCGCCCCGGCGAAGGCGCTCAGCCGTCGCGCCGGTTCTTCCACGTGAAGGTCAGCAGGCACAGCACCAGCCCCCCGAGCACCCAGGCCCCCAGGACCAGGGCGATCCGCCCATACTCCCAGGAACCGGTCTGCTCGAGAACGGCCGCGGACTCGGGAAGGAACACCCCGCGCAGTCCCTGGCACATCCACTTGAGCGGGAACAGCGCACCGATGTTCAGCAGCCAGTCGGGAATCTGGTGGACCGGGATGAAGACGCCGGAGATGAACTGCAGGATCAGGAACGGCAGCACCACGACCGAGCTGGCGCTCTTGCCGGACTTGGGCAGGCTGCTGATCGCGATGCCGAGCAGGGCGCAGCCCGTCAGGCCCAGGGTGAAGATCCAGGCGAAGGTCAGCCATTTGACGGCTGACGCCGGCAGATCGAGGTCGAAGAGGGAGGCGCCGACGAACAGCAGGACCGCGGTCTCGGCGAGGCCGGTGAGCAGCACCAGCCAGACCTTGCCGAGGAAGTACGCGGCCGGGGGCATCGGGGTCCCGCGCAGGCGGCGCAGCACCTTCTCGTCGCGTTCGACGGCGATGGAGATGCCGAGGGACTGGAAGCTGGTGGACATGATCCCGGCGGCGACCATGCCGGCCGCGTACAGCTGGGAGGCGGTGACCCCGGTGCCCTCCACGCTGCCGCCGAAGATCGAGGCGAAGAGCGCGAGGAAGACGATGGGGAAGGCGAAGGTGAAGATCACCGCGTCGCGCTGGCGGGCGAACTGCTTGATCTCCACGGCCCCGCGGGACAGACCCACGGCCCAGGCGCCGGGCAGCGCCGGGGCCGGCTTGGTGACGACGGTGCTCATCGGGAGTCCTCCGGCTGCTGAACGGCGCTCTGGGTGGTCTGGGTGCTCCGGGTGGTTCGGGCGCTCTGGGCGCTCTGGGCGCTCTGGGCGCTCTGGGCCGGCAGGGCCGCCCCGTCGAGCTGGCCCGTGAGGCGCAGGTACACGTCCTCCAGGGTGGGGCGGGCGATCTTCAGCCCCGGGATCTCCCCGTCGAAGCGGGCCATCAGCTCCCGGACCGTGCGGGTGGGGGTCTCGGTGGCGATGCTGCGCCCGGTGCCGTCCGGGTCGGTCCACGCGACGGTCGCGCCGGAGCCGAAGCGGGTGCGGAGCTCGGCCGGTACCCCTTCGGCGACCACCCGGCCCCGGGCGATCACCGCGAGGCGGTCGGCGAGGGCCTCGGCCTCCTCCAGGTAGTGCGTGGTGAGGACGACCGTGGTGCCGCCGTCGGCGAGCTGCCGGATCAGTTCCCAGAACCGCCGCCGGGCCGCCGGGTCGAAGCCGGTGGTCGGCTCGTCCAGGAGCAGCAGCTCCGGGTCGCCGATGACGCCGAGCGCCACGTCCAGGCGCCGCCGCTGGCCGCCGGACAGGCCCTTCACCCGTTCGTCGCGCTTGTGCTCCAGGCCCACGAGGGCGATGACCTCGGCCGGGTCCCGCGGGGCCGGGTAGTAGCGGGCGAAGTGCCCGACCGTCTCCCGTACGGTGAGTTCGGCGGGCGCCGACTCGTCCTGCCAGACGATCCCGACGCGCGAGCGCCAGGCCCGCCCGGCCCGCGCCGGGTCCGCCCCCAGGACGGAGACATCGCCGCCGTCCCGCGCCCGGTGGCCCTGCAGGATCTCCACCGTCGTGCTCTTGCCGGCGCCGTTGGGCCCCAGGAGGCCGAAGACCTCGCCCCGCCGGATCGTCAGGTCCAGTCCGTCCACCGCGGTGACTTCGCCGTACTGCTTGCGGAGCCCCCGTACTTCCACCGCGTTCTGTGTCATGTTTTCCATGGTGTGGCGGAAGCCCGCCCACCGGTCCCCCCGTGCGTACCTCCTCCTGTCCGTCGAACGACGGACAGTCGGGCCGGGTACGGCACAATGGCCGGTGCTTGTTGACCTTGCAGATGTGGAGCGGGCCGGATGACGACACGAGGGACCGATACGGACACCGCCGAGCCGCGTACGGCCGTCGGCGGCAGCCGGGCGCTCGCCCTGCTGCTGGTGATCACGGGAGCCGCGGGGCTGTTCGCCGCGTGGGTCATCACGATCGACAAGTTCAAGCTGCTGGAGGACCCGGACTTCGTTCCGGGCTGCAGCCTCAACCCGATCGTCTCCTGCGGCAACATCATGACCAGCGACCAGGCATCGGTCTTCGGCTTCCCGAACCCGATGCTCGGACTGGTCACCTACGGCATGGTCGTGTGCGTCGGCATGAGCCTGCTCGCACGGGCGCGCTTCCCGCGCTGGTACTGGCTCACCCTGAACGCCGGGATGCTCTTCGGCGTCGGCTTCTGCACCTGGCTGATGTACCAGTCGCTCTACACCATCAACTCCCTGTGCCTGTGGTGCTGCCTGGCCTGGGTCGCCACCATCGTCATGTTCTGGTACGTCACCTCCCACAACGTCCGCAGCCGCCTGCTGCCGGCCCCCGGCTGGCTGCGCGCCTTCTTCGACGAGTTCACCTGGGTGCTGCCCGTCCTGCACATCGGGATCATCGGCATGCTGATCCTGACCCGCTGGTGGGACTTCTGGACCTCCTGAGCCGTCCCTCGGGTTGCGTGACCTTGCCGGGTTGGGCTCGTTTCGTATGTGGGTCCGATGATCGGACAGTAGGTCGCGAGCGGAGCGGGGGTGTGGGTGTGCGGCGGAAGATTGCGCTCGGTGAGGGCGAGACGGGCCGGGTGGCGTGCGCGTCCGCGACCGCGTTCCGGGGAATGGACACCGTCTCTGGTGAGGTGCTGAATACTGCCGCGCTGGGTGAGCGGGTGCGCTGGCTGACGACGTTGGTGGAGTCGATGGCTGCCGGGGTGATCGGCGGGCACTGGTCCCGGGCCGAGCTGGACCTGCTTGCTTCGGGCGTCGGGCCGTCGGGTGAGCGGCTGCCGTCGAACGCCTGGATGGCGTTGCGGACTCTGGGCTGGACGGCGACCGTGCCGGAGGGCCTGTATGTGCCCGACCGGGTCCGGCGGGTCGCCGAGGAACAGGCTGGGCGGGTACTGCGCTCAGCCGAATGGCGGGCCGAGCTGGTGGATGCGGTCCTGACCACCTGGTCGGTCGGCGGTGACCCGATGAAACGCACCGACGAGGAATGGGCGGCGCTGCGGGAGGCCTGTCCGCAGGGGACGGCGGTGCCCGCTTCCGTCTTCCGTTCCCGGACCCGGCAGGTGCTCCGTTTCCTCACTGGGTACCGGCGTCTGCCGGTTGGTCTGTGTGAGCTGGAGGCGGCGCCGGGCGGCGGCCATCAGGTGGTGCTGGCCGCCGCCGACAAACAGCTCGCCACCCTCGTCCGGTGCGAGGACGAGCCCGCACGCTACGCGGTGCTGACCGTACGGCTCCCGGCACGTCCAGACCCACGTACCCGTTCCGACTGGTGTCCGGTGCGGATCCGGTTCCGGCTACCGCCCACCATCGACGCCACCGCTGCCCTGCACGCACCGACCCTGCGCCTGCGCGCCGGGCGGCTGCGTCTGGATGTCGCCCACACCACCGGCGTGCCCAAGACGCTGCGTTCTGGGCACGGTCGGGCGGTGGCCTTCGACTACGGACTGAACACCCTGCTCACCGGCGGCACCCTCACCCTGACCGGCGGCATCCAATCGGCCGTCCTGACCGACGGACAGCCCGTCTTCCTCCGCATGGACGGGGTGCTGGCCAAGGCCGACCGGCTCCGCGTCCACGCCGAACACCTGTGGGCCAAGGCCGCGCACCTGGAATGTCTCCTGGACGGCCAGCGCGCCCTGGGCCGCTGCCCGGACCCGCCGACGGTCGCCAAGCTCGCGGTGCTGCGCACCGAGCATGCCTGGGTCAGTAGGCGCCGTGAACGGCTGAACGGGCAGATCGCCAAGGCGGCCGCACGGTTCATGGTGGATCACGCCCGTGCCACCGGGGCGTCGGTGATCTATCTGGAGGATCTGCGGGACATGGAGTCCCGCGGCAAGGGCCGCACCCTCAACACCCGCCTCTCCGGCTCGGTGCGCGGACAGATCGTGGCCGATGCACGGCATCAGGCCGCCCGGCACGGCATCGCCGTGGTCATCGTCCCCGCGCGCGGCACCTCCAAGTACTGCCCCCGCTGCCTGACCGCCTTCCGCCACCACGCCGCCCCCGACAACACCCGGCCGGGCTGGAAATGGGCCACCTGCCCCCACCCCGACTGCGGGTACAGCGCGGACCGGGACGTCGCCGCCTGGCAGCGCATCGGCGCCCGCGGCCTGCAACACCAGCACCTGACCGTCCTGGACCGGACCACCGGCACCTACCTGCTCCGGCGCACCGTCCAGGAACTGGACCGCCCCGTCCGGCATCCCAAGCCAACCCATCCCGACCCGCCCTTCTCCGACCCGCAGGATCCCTGTGCGGACCGGACGAAGGCGGGCCCGACGAGAAACCGCCCTGTGCCCAGGCAGCGGCGCAGGGTCCCCGCCCCACCCGCAACACCGGTATCGACCGGCCCGGGTGGAAAGCGTCCGGCGGGGCGGCAGCCCCAGTCACCCACCCACCGCATCCGGCGGCGACGTGGGCGGCAGGCACCGCACACGATGAGCACCCCCAACCGGCACCAGCCGACCGGGGCCAGACTCGGAGCAGGCTTCCACCTGCACACCCACGCCACTCCACTCAAAGGACCACGGCGAATCCGAGACTCTTTTCCCACCGGGCCGAACACCCACCCCCACCCGGGAAAACCTAAGCTCATCTGAGACGCTTCCGGTGTGGAACCAGATCTCTTCACCGCCGCCGCCGAAGACCGCCAGGCGAAGGACCCCTCCAGTTCTCCGCTCGCCGTCCGGATGCGCCCGCGCACCCTGGACGAGGTCGTCGGCCAGCAGCACCTGCTGAAGCCCGGCTCCCCGCTGCGGCGGCTCGTCGGGGACGGGGCGGGCGGTCCCGCCGGTGCCTCCTCGGTGATCCTCTGGGGCCCGCCGGGCATCGGGAAGACCACGCTCGCGTACGTGGTGAGCCAGGCGACGAAGAAGCGGTTCGTCGAGCTGTCCGCGATCACCGCCGGCGTGAAGGAAGTACGGGCCGTCATCGAAGGCGCCAAGCGGGCGGCCGGCGGATACGGCAAGGACACCGTCCTCTTCCTCGACGAGATCCACCGCTTCAGCAAGGCGCAGCAGGACTCGCTGCTGCCGGCCGTGGAGAACCGCTGGGTCACCCTGATCGCCGCGACCACGGAGAACCCGTACTTCTCGATCATCTCCCCGCTGCTGTCCCGCTCGCTGCTGCTGACGCTGGAACCGCTGACGGACGAGGACCTGAGCGCCCTGATGCACCGGGCGCTGACGGAGAAGCGGGGCCTCGGCGGCGCGGTCACCCTGCCGCCGGACGCGGAGGCCCACCTGCTGCGGATCGCCGGCGGAGACGCGCGGCGCGCGCTGACGGCTCTGGAGGCGGGCGCGGGCTCGGCGATCGCCAAGGGCGAGCCGGAGATCAGCCTCCAGACGGTGGAGGAGGCCGTCGACCGGGCCGCGGTGAAGTACGACCGGGACGGCGACCAGCACTACGACGTGGCGAGCGCGCTGATCAAGTCGATCCGGGGCTCGGACGTGGACGCGGCGCTGCACTATCTGGCGCGCATGATCGAAGCGGGGGAGGACCCCCGGTTCATCGCGCGCCGGCTGATGATCTCGGCGAGCGAGGACATCGGGCTGGCCGACCCGACGGCGCTGCCGCTCGCGGTGGCCGCCGCCCAGGCGGTGGCGATGATCGGCTTCCCGGAGGCCTCGCTCACGCTGTCGCACGTGACGATCGCGCTGGCGCTGGCCCCGAAGTCGAACACCGCGACGACGGCCATCGGGGCTGCGCTGGCCGACGTCCGGGCGGGGCTGGCGGGGTCCGTGCCGGCGCACTTGCGTGACGGGCACTACAAGGGGGCGGCGAAGCTGGGGCACGCCGTGGGATACGTCTACCCGCACGACGTGCCCGGAGCGATTGCTGCGCAGCAGTACGCGCCGGATGCCGTGCACGGCAAGCGGTACTACGAACCGACCCGGTACGGGGCCGAAGCCCGCTACGCGGACGTGGTGGAGAAGGTCCGCGAGCGGCTCCGCGGCGCCGGGTCCTGACCCGCGGCGCCGTTCCCGGGGGCGCCGCCCCCGGACCCCTGCGCCTCAAACGCCGGCGGGGCTGGATTTTGGCTGGCGTCGGCACCGAAGCGCGCTTAGTGCGAACCTTGCGCCCCGGCGGGGCTGAGGTGGCCTCAAACGCCGGCCGGGCTGGGTTTGGCCGGCGTAGGCCCGCAGGTGAACGCCGGTGGACGGGATAATCCATCCCCTCCGGCGTTTGAGGAGCGGGGGCTGGGGCGGAGCCCCAGGGCACGGTGGAAGGGCGGGTAGGGGACACCGCTCCGCGCAGCGGCGTCGTGTCGGCGTCGCGGGGCGCAGAGCCCCGGCCTAGGCTCCGTCGCATGGGACGCTCCGCTCCGCTCATCGCCGTCGCGGCCGCGCTGCTGCTCAGTGGGTGTCACCACGGAGACGGCGAAAGGCCGCAGGCCAGCGCCGCCGCACTTGTCGCCCAGGTCCCCCTCGCGAGCGCCGGGTTCCCGCCGGCCGCAGGCACCGCCAAGACCGAGCTGGGCAAGCTCAAGGTCGAGTGGGGCAAGAACTGGGAGACGTACAAGCGCGAGAACTTCGGCAAGTACTGGTCCGACGAGACCGACGCCATCGGCGGCCGCAACGGCTGCGACACCCGCGACGACGTCCTGCGCAGGGACCTGCGGGAGCTGCGCGAGGGCGACAGGAACCCGTGCGTCGTGCTGTCCGGGGTGCTGAAGGACCCGTACACGGGGAAGGAGCTCCCCTATACCCACCGCCGCGCCTCGCAGATCCAGACCGACCACGTCGTCGCCCTCGGCGCCGCCTGGCGCGGGGGCGCGTACGCCTGGACCCCGCAGCGGCGCCTGGAGTACGCCAACGACCTGGACGTGCTGCTCGCCGTGGACAAGCAGACGAACTACGAGAAGAGCAGCAAGACCGCGGACAAGTGGAAGCCGCCCCAGAAGGGCTACTGGTGCGAGTACGCGCGGCGGTACACCGGGATCAAGGCGAAGTACGGGCTCTCCGTGACCCCGCCGGAGAAGCAGGCCCTCCAGGAGATGCTCGGCACCTGCCCGGCCTAGGTCGGGCTAGCCGGCGAACAGCGTGTTCATCGCCCGGCGCAGGCCGCAGACGTCCGTCACCGGCTCCGGGAAGTCGAAGCGGGCGTCGAAGGCGGCGCGGCCGCGGGTGAAGCGCACCCGCAGGCCCAGCCGGTCCAGGGCGAGCGGGACCGCGGTCAGGTCCGCGGTGTCCCGGGTGCCCAGCAGGGCGCACAGGTCACCCATCCGGTCACCGTGCGACGAGGCCAGGTGCTGGAGGAGCTCCGTCTCGTGGGCCACCATCGGGTCGGGCTCGGCCCCGGCCAGCAGCTCCGGATCCACGTGCTCGGCGCCCCACAGGTCGTCCACCGAGATCTCGCCGACCTCCAGGCGCAGCAGCATCCACGCGGGCCGGCCGGCGGGCGGGGCGTCGAGCGACTCGGTCAGGCCGAGGAGCTCGCCGACCGGATGCCGCTCGGCCAGCAGCGCCGCGCAGGCCGCCCGGTCGGCGGCCCCGCGCACCGGGGTGAGCCACCCGGCGAGCCAGGCGCGGCCTCGGATACGATGGGGCACGGACACCGGCGCCACATCCGTGATCTCGATCACGGCGGTGAGGTCGTCGTCCTGGGCGTGAGCGGCTGCCCTGGCAGCCGCGGATTCCCCTGATACCAGGAGAATCACGTCCCCGTCCGGGGTGACGGTCCTAGCGGCCGGCACCCCTGTCCCGAGCTCCTCCCGGTCATAAGCACCCGGGAGCGTGAGGGATACTGAGGCGTTGGACTCTACGAGGGTTCGTACGCGTTCGGCTCCGGTGAGCTGCCGAACGCCTTCCCTGGGACGCGGCTGACCTTGCCTATCGTCGCCGAAAGCAGATCCTGTTTCGTTTGGATCTGAACTTCGGTGCGCACTGGGCAGGGGGATCCCATGTGGTCGAGACATTACGTCCTCCTCGCTAAGGTAAGCCTCACCTAACTTACATGGAGGTAGGTTCCACGTGAACCAGAAGCGACCCAAGGTCAAGAAGTCGCGTGCCCTCGGCATTGCGCTGACCCCGAAGGCCGTCAAGTACTTCGAGGCCCGCCCCTACCCGCCGGGCGAGCACGGCCGTGGCCGCAAGCAGAACTCGGACTACAAGGTTCGTCTGCTGGAGAAGCAGCGTCTGCGCGCTCAGTACGACATCTCTGAGCGTCAGATGGCCCGCGCGTACGACCGCGCCAAGAAGGCCGAAGGCAAGACGGGCGAGGCGCTGGTCGTCGAGCTCGAGCGTCGCCTCGACGCCCTGGTCCTGCGTTCGGGCATCGCCCGCACCATCTACCAGAGCCGTCAGATGGTCGTTCACGGCCACATCGAGGTCAACGGCGACAAGGTCGACAAGCCGTCGTTCCGCGTCCGTCCGGACGACGTCATCACGGTGCGCGAGCGCAGCCGCGAGAAGGTTCCGTTCCAGGTTGCCCGTGAGGGTGGCTACGCAGGCGAGGGCGAGACCCCCCGTTACCTGCAGGTCAACCTGAAGGCCCTGGCCTTCCGCCTGGACCGCGACCCGAACCGCAAGGAAATCCCGGTCATCTGCGACGAGCAGCTCGTCGTCGAGTACTACGCCCGCTGATCAAGCAGTACCAGCGGACGTAGCCCTCACAGGCTGGTTCAGCCCGCCGGTTCCCCCTTGGGGGAGCCGGCGGGTTTCCTGCTTTTCGGCTCCGGGTGGCCCATCGGCCGCTCCGCGGTGGCGCGCGGCCTCGGCAGCGGCCCCGCCGGCACGGGCGCCGGCTCCGGTCCCCGCAGGGCCCGCTCCACCAGAACGTCCAGGGGCAGGGTCCGGCCGTGCCGGGCGCAGGACGCGTACCGCTCGGCGCCCAGCAGTTCGCCCGCCCGCTCCTGGCACATCAGCCGCGGGGCGTTGAAGTACCCCGAGCCGAACAGCCGCAGCCCCACCCCGTCCCACAGGGGCTCCGCCGCGCCCTGCAGGACGGCAGCCTCCGCCGGATGCCCCTCGGCCACCGTGACCAGCGCCAGCAGCTCCACCGCCAGCACCAGCCCCACCAGATCGCGGAACGTGTGGTTGATGGCCACGCACTCGGCCAGCAGCCGCCGCGCCTCGGCCGTGCCCCCGGCGTCCAGCGCCGCGTACGCCAGGACGTACAGGGCGTACGCCTTGGTCCAGCGCTCCCCGCGCTCCTCGCAGATGTCACGGACCTCCCGGCACAAGGTGAGCGCGCCCGCCAGCTCCCCCTGGAAGGCCAGCGTCATCGCCAGCTCCACCTGGCACATCAGGACGTTGCTGTTGAG
Source organism: Streptomyces sp. AP-93 (assembly GCF_022808175.1). Taxonomy (GTDB): domain Bacteria; phylum Actinomycetota; class Actinomycetes; order Streptomycetales; family Streptomycetaceae; genus Streptomyces. The sequence continues at coordinate 221,022 of NZ_JALGBX010000007.1, forward strand.
CTCCCCGGCCTCCCGGTAGCGCTCCAGCGCCGAGCCCAGCAGCTCCCCGGCCCGGGCCATGTCGTCCGAGACCAGTGCCAGACAGCCCATCCGGTGCACGGCGTACGCCCCCGCCACCGGGTTCTCGCTCCGCGCGGCCCCGTCCCGGCACTCGTACAGCGCGCTCATCGAGGCCACCGAGTCGCCCTGCAGCGCCGCGACGTACCCGAGCACCCACAGCGCCTTCAGCCGGGAGCTCTCGTACTCCCCTCCCGCGAGCCCGAGGTCGCCCTCCAGGGTCCGGTCCAGCCAGTGCCGGCCCTCGGTGAGCCGGCCGCAGCCCGCCCAGTAGAACCAGAGGGTCCCCGCCAGGTACTGGCCCAGGTGGATCTCCTCCGGCTCGTCCAGGCAGCACTCCAGCGCGAGCCGCAGGTTCGGCAGTTCCGCCTCCACCAGCGCGGCCACCTCCTCCTGGCGCGGGCTGAACCAGTCCAGCTCGCACCAGGTCGCCAGGCCCATGTACCAGTCCCGGTGCCGGCGCCGCAGCCGCCGGGCGTCGCCCAGCGACTCCAGCCAGCCCGCCCCGTAGATCCGTACGCTCTCCAGCATCCGGTAGCGGACCCCGGCCGCCGTCTCCTCCCGGACCAGGAGCGACTGCCCCAGCAGCTCCCCGACCAGGTCCAGCACCGAATCCACCGGCAGGTCCGGCCCCGCGCACACGTACTCGGCGGCGTCCAGGTCGAACTGCCCGGCGAACACCGAGAGCCGCGCCCACAGCAGCCGCTCCCCGGACGTGCACAGCTCGTGGCTCCAGCCGATCGCCGTGCGCAGCGCCCGGTGCCGGGGCAGCGCGCCGCGCGAGCCGCCCGTCAGCAGGGCGAAGCGATCCTCCAGCCGGGACAGCACCTGCTCCGGCGACAGCGTGCGCAGCCGGCCCGCCGCCAGCTCCAGCGCCAGCGGCAGGCCGTCGAGGCGGGCGCACAGCTCGGCCAGCACCGCCCGGTTGGCCTCCGTCAGGGCGAAGGCCGGATCGGCCGCCGAGGTCCGCTCGATCAGCAGGGCCAGGGCCTCCTCCGGACCCAGCGGGGCCAGCGGCCAGGACAGCTCCCCGTCGAGGGTCAGCGGGCGCCGGCCCGCGGCGAGCACGCGCAGGCCGGGGGAGCGGCGCAGGAGGTCCCGTACCAGGTCGGCGGTCTCGTCGACCAGTTGCTCGAAGCCGTCCAGGACCAGCAGCAGCCGCCGCTCGGCCACATGTTCGGCAAGTACCGTCCGGGGCGGACGCGTGGTGTGGTCGGTCAGCCCGAGCGCCTCGGCGAGCGTCAGCTCCAGCAGCGCCGGATCCCGTACGGAGGCCAGCTCGGCCAGCCACACACCGTCGCAGTAGCGTTCCTGCGCCGGATCGGCGTGACCGCTCCCGTCGGCGGGGCCGGCGGGACCGGCCGCCGCGTCGGCGGCCGCCCTGGCCGCCGCCAGCACCAGGCGGGTCTTGCCCACGCCGCCCGCGCAGGTCACGGTGACCAGCCGCGAGGCGTCCAGCAGCCGCCCCAGCTCGGAAAGTTCCCCGCCCCGCCCGACAAAGCCGCTCAGGTCCGAGGGAAGATTGCCCGGCGTCCTTCGTGGAATGGGTCTTTGTCGCATGGGACACGGAGCGTACTGGTCCGCATGCGCTGCGTACAAGGCGAGCCGTTTCCCGGCGCCCGGCAGGCGCGGCGCCCCGGAATTCCGGTACTGCGGCGGATCTCCGGCGCGATAGGGTCGGAGGACGACTTTTTCGCTTGGTGATCAATCTGTAGAGAGCGGTGTGAACGTGTCCGGTGGAGAGGTGGCCGGGATCCTCGTGGCCGTCTTCTGGGCCATCCTGGTCTCCTTCCTCGCCGTGGTGCTGGTGAGGCTGGCCCAGGTGCTCAAGGCGACCACCAAGCTGGTGGCCGACGTGACCGAGCAGGCCGTCCCGCTGCTCGCGGACGCCTCCACCACCGTCCGCTCCGCCCGCACCCAGCTCGACCGGGTCGACGCCATCGCGAGCGACGTACAGGAAGTCACCTCCAACGCCTCCGCACTGTCCTCCACCGTCGCGTCCACCTTCGGCGGCCCGCTCGTCAAGGTCGCGGCCTTCGGCTACGGCGTCCGCAAGGCGCTGGGCAAGGGCGGCGCGAACGCGCAGGACGCGCCGGGCACGACCTCCCGACGGACCGTGATCGTCGGCCGTACGGTGCCGGCGGCCCGGCGCCGGAAGCAGAAGGGCTGAGATCTCCGATGTTCCGCCGAGCCTTCTGGTTCACCGCCGGCGCGGCCGCCGGCGTGTGGGCCACCACCAAGGTCAACCGGCAGCTCAAGAAGCTGACGCCGGAGAGCCTCGCCGCCCAGGCCGCCGACAAGGCGATCGAGGCGGGCCACCGCCTCAAGGACTTCGCCCTCGACGTCAGGTCGGGAATGTCGCAGCGCGAGGACGAGCTGAACGACGCACTGGGACTCCACCAGGATCCCGACCTGCCCGCCAACGTCACCGCCCTTCCCGGGCCGAGGCGGCTGCGGGCCATCGAGCACGACCAGACCACACAGTTTTCGTACAACCGGAATGAGGACCACTGATGGAGTCGGCTGAAATTCGCCGCCGCTGGCTGAGCTTCTTCGAGGAGCGCGGTCACACCGTTGTCCCTTCGGCGTCGCTCATCGCGGACGACCCGACTCTGCTGCTGGTCAACGCGGGCATGGTGCCCTTCAAGCCGTACTTCCTCGGCGAGGTCAAGCCGCCCGGGTCGACGCTCACCAGCGTGCAGAAGTGCGTCCGTACGCCGGACATCGAAGAGGTCGGCAAGACCACCCGCCACGGCACGTTCTTCCAGATGTGCGGCAACTTCTCCTTCGGCGAGTACTTCAAGGAAGGCGCCATCAAGTACGCCTGGGAGCTCCTCACCAGCTCCGTGGCGGACGGCGGCTACGGCCTCGAGCCGGAGAAGCTCTGGATCACCGTCTACCTCGACGACGACGAGGCCGAGACCATCTGGCGCGACGTCGTCGGCGTCCCCTCCGAGCGCATCCAGCGCCTGGGCAAGAAGGACAACTTCTGGTCCATGGGCGTCCCGGGTCCCTGCGGTCCCTGCTCCGAGATCAACTACGACCGCGGCCCGGAGTTCGGCGTCGAGGGCGGCCCCGCCGTCAACGACGAGCGCTACGTGGAGATCTGGAACCTGGTCTTCATGCAGTACGAGCGCGGCGCCGGCGACGGGAAGGAAGACTTCCCGATCCTCGGCGACCTGCCGTCGAAGAACATCGACACCGGTCTCGGTCTCGAGCGCCTCGCCATGATCCTGCAGGGCGTACAGAACATGTACGAGACCGACACCCTGCAGGTGGTGATGGACAAGGCCACCGAGCTGACCGGCGTGCGGTACGGCGCCGCGAAGGGCACCGACGTCTCGATGCGCGTGGTCGCCGACCACATCCGCACCTCCGTCATGCTCATCGGCGACGGCGTGACCCCCGGCAACGAGGGCCGCGGCTACGTGCTGCGCCGCATCATGCGCCGCGCCATCCGCAACATGCGCCTCATGGGCGCCACCGGCCCGGTGGTCCAGGAGCTCGTCGACGTCGTGATCAACACGATGGGGCAGCAGTACCCGGAGCTCGTGACCGACCGCAAGCGCATCGAGACCGTCGCGCTCGCCGAAGAGGCCGCCTTCGTGAAGGCCCTGCGCGGCGGCACGAACATCCTCGACACCGCCATCACCGAGACCAAGGCCACCGGTGGCTCGATCCTGGCCGGCGACAAGGCGTTCCTGCTCCACGACACCTGGGGCTTCCCGATCGACCTGACCCTGGAGATGGCCGCCGAACAGGGCCTCTCCGTGGACCAGGACGGCTTCCGCCGCCTGATGCAGGAGCAGAAGGACAAGGCCAAGGCCGACGCCAAGGCCAAGAAGACCGGTCACGCGGACATGTCCGCCTACCGGGAGATCGCCGACGGCTCCGGCGCCACCGAGTTCACCGGCTACGCCACCAACCAGGGCGAGTCCACCATCGTCGGCCTCCTGGTCAACGGCGTCTCCTCGCCCGCCGCCTCCGAGGGCGACGAGGTCGAGGTCGTCCTCGACCGCACCCCCTTCTACGCCGAGGGCGGCGGCCAGCTCGCCGACCAGGGCCGGATCAAGCTCGACTCGGGCGCGATCATCAACGTCCGCGACGTGCAGCAGCCGGTCCCGGGCGTCTCCGTGCACAAGGGCTCCGTCCAGGTCGGCGAGGTGACGGTGGGCGCCTCCGCGTACGCCGCCATCGACGTGAACCGCCGCCGGGCCATCGCCCGCGCCCACTCGGCCACGCACCTCACCCACCAGGCGCTGCGCGACGCGCTCGGCCCGACGGCCGCCCAGGCCGGCTCCGAGAACTCGCCCGGGCGCTTCCGCTTCGACTTCGGCTCGCCGAACGCCGTCCCCGGCTCGGTCCTCACCGACGTGGAGCAGAAGATCAACGACGTGCTCTCCCGCGAGCTCGACGTCACCGCCGAGATCCTGAGCATCGACGAGGCGAAGAAGCAGGGCGCCATCGCCGAGTTCGGCGAGAAGTACGGCGAGCGCGTGCGCGTCGTCACCATCGGCGACTTCTCCAAGGAGCTGTGCGGCGGCACCCACGTGGCGAACACCAGCCAGCTCGGCCTGGTGAAGCTGCTCGGCGAGTCCTCCATCGGCTCCGGCGTGCGCCGCGTCGAGGCCCTGGTCGGCGTGGACGCGTACAACTTCCTCGCCAAGGAGCACACGGTCGTCGCCCAGCTCCAGGAGCTGGTCAAGGGCCGTCCGGAGGAGCTGCCGGAGAAGATCGCCTCCATGCTCGGCAAGCTGAAGGACGCCGAGAAGGAGATCGAGAAGTTCCGCGCGGAGAAGGTCCTCCAGGCCGCCGCCGGCCTCGCCGCCAACGCCCAGAACATCCACGGCGTCGCCCTCGTCGTGGGCACCGTGCCGGACGGCACCGGCGCCGACGACCTGCGCAAGCTGGTCCTCGACGTCCGCGGCCGCATCCAGGGTGACCGCCCGGCCGTCGTGGCCCTGTTCACCACGGCGAACGACCGCCCGCTGACCGTCATCGCGACCAACGAGGCCGCCCGCGAGCGCGGCCTCAAGGCCGGCGACCTGGTCCGTACGGCCGCCAAGACCCTCGGCGGCGGCGGTGGCGGCAAGCCGGACGTGGCCCAGGGCGGTGGCCAGAACCCGGCCGCCATCCCGCAGGCCATCAGCGCCGTCGAGCGCCTCGTCGTAGAGACGGCCTGAAGGTAACGGGATCCCCCTCCTGAAGGAGGGGGCTTTCAGCCGCACTGGCTGAGGGCCGCCGTTACCAGCACCAGCCAACGACACACGTGTGGAGGTGAACGAAGTTGGCTACGTACCGCGTAGGACGGAAGACCGACCAAGCTGTGCTTCCTCAGCAGCTTGCTCTCGAATTCGCGTCAGCAGACACCCCCCGGATCGGGGACGAAACGGGACTCGAACGCCGCAAGGCACCCGGCGCGGTACATGTGCGAGGGGAGATGCCCGACGCTTCACCTGGCGCCGGGCGCGTCACCCCCAACCACCAGGTTGGGGAGAAGGCCCGTGAGGGCCACCCCGTCGTGTTCGTCCTGGACAAGCACGGCACACCGCTCCAACCCACCAGCCCCCCCAGAGCCCGCAAGCTCCTCTGCCAGGGCCGGGCCGTCGTGGCCCGGCACACTCCATTCGTGATCCGGCTCAAAGACCGTACGGTCTGCGCATCGCAGGTGGACGGTGTGGAACTCGGGATCGACCCCGGCTCGAAGCACACCGGCATCGCCGTGTTGACCGCGAAGAACGGTGAGCGCCGTGGCCTGTACGCGGTCGAACTCGCCCACCGGGGCAGCGTGATCCGGGACAAGCTGACCGCTCGTGCCGCCTACCGGCGTGGCAGGCGCAGCCGCAACCTGCGCTACCGCGCGCCTCGCTTCTCCAACCGGGCCCGTCCCCAGGGCTGGCTCGCCCCGTCGCTGCGTCACCGCGTGGACACGACCATGTCGTGGACCGACCGGCTCGCACGCTGGGCACCCGTCCGAGCGGTGCATGTGGAACGGGTCGCGTTCGACACCCACGCCATGTCCAACGGCGGACCGCTGGAAGGGGCCGAGTACCAGCACGGCACCCTGCACGGCACAGAAGTCCGCGAATACCTCCTCGCCAAGTGGAGGAGGTCCTGCGCCTACTGCGGCATCACCGGAGTGCCCCTCAACATCGACCACATCCACCCCCGCTCACGCAGCGGCAGCGACCGCATCTCCAACCTGTGCACCGCCTGCATCCCCTGCAACGAGAAGAAGTCCAACCAGCTCGTCGAAGACTTCCTCAGGCAATCGCCGTGCCAGCTGGCCCGCATCCTTGCCCAGGCAAAAGCCCCACTCCGCGACGCGGCAGCCGTCAATGCCACCCGCTGGGTACTCTGGCACGCCCTTGATACCGCGTTCCCTAACGTGCACACGGCGTCCGGTGGCCGCACGAAGTGGAACCGGATGCGGACCGGTACCCCGAAGACCCACACCCTCGACGCCCTGTGCGTCGGCGAACTCGACACCATCACCCGTACCCCGGCCCGCGTCCTCGCGGTCACCGCGACCGGGCGCGGCACTTACGCCCGCACACGCACCGACAAGTACGGCTTCCCCCGCCTACGGCTGCCCAGGCAGAAACAGTTCTTCGGCTACCAGACCGGCGATTTGGCTAGCGCAGTCGTACGTACCGGCAAGAAGGCCGGTACCCACGTCGGCCGGGTCGCCGTCCGCGCCACCGGCCGCTTCAACATCAAAACCGCACACGGCCTCATCCAGGGCATCGGACACAAACACTTCCGGCTCCTCCAACGGGCCGACGGCTACGCCTACACCGCCCGACCCGAAGGCCCCACCGTTGCCATCTGACCGCCATCGGCAGAGCGAGATGACCTCCGGGGCTCCGCGCCTCCGGCCCAAGGGTTCGTTTCCTCCCCCAGCTAAAGCAGGGGGTATCCACGAAAGAAGTCCGATGACACTGCGCCGCGGCCGCCGTCTGGCCATCGATGTCGGTGACGCCCGGATCGGGGTCGCCTCGTGCGACCCCGACGGGGTGCTGGCCACACCGGTGGAAACCGTTCCGGGCCGGGACATCCCCTTCGCCCACCGGCGGCTGCGGCAGCTCGTCGCGGAGTACGAGCCCATCGAGGTGGTGGTCGGTCTGCCCCGCTCGCTCAGCGGGCGGGAAGGGCCGGCCGCGGCCAAGTGCCGCGCCTTCGCCACGGAACTGGCGAAGGGCATCAAGCCCGTGACGGTGCGTCTGGTGGACGAGCGGATGACGACGGTCACCGCCGCCCAGGGCCTGCGGGCCTCGGGGAAGAACGCGAAGAAGAGCCGGTCGGTCATCGATCAGGCGGCCGCCGTGGTGATCCTGCAGAACGCTCTTGAGACCGAACGGGTATCAGGTAATCCGCCCGGTGAGTGCGTCGAAGTGGTTGTCTGATCGCGATACGGTAACGTTCCGCGCGATGTGACGGCATTCGAACAGCCGTCGCCCATCAGAAGAGGCGGCACCGTGTGCCGCGGCGGACGGAGCCGCGGCCAACGCCCTGCGGCGCGCTAGGGGATCGATGACTGAGTATGGCCGGGGCCCTGGCCCCGAACCGTGGCATCCCGAGGACCCGCAGTACGGGGACCAGGGGTGGAACGGGCACGAGGCCCAGCAGGGTCAGATGCCCTACGTCGGAGGCCCGCAGCAGTACCAGCAGGAGCCTCAGCCTCAGCAGGCCTACTACGCGCAGCAGCAGGCCCAGTACCCCCAGGCCCAGCAGATGCCGTACCCGCAGGAACAGCAGCAACAGCAGCAGCACATGCAGTATCCGCAGCACCCGCAGCAGCAGCAACAACATCCGCAGCACCAGTACCAGCAGCAGCACCAGCAGACGTACGGGGGCCAGGGGCAGGGCCAGGGCCAGCTCTGGGACACCGGTCAGGGCCAGGTCTGGGACACGGGCCAGGGCCAGTACGCCCCGGCCCCGCAGGCCGCCGACCCGTACGCGGGCGCGGATCCGTACGCGCAGCAGCAGGCGAGCGGCTACCCCGGCGAGGCCCCCGACCTCTACGGCACGCCCGAGGCCTTTCCGCCGCCGAGGCCGCCGAGCATGAGGCACCTGCAGACCGAGGAGCTGCCCTGGCAGGAGGAAGAGGACGCCGCGGCCGACTCCTTCCTCGCGGGCGGCGGCGGCAGCGGCGGTGACGACGGCGACGACGGTGACGGCGACGACGGCGGGCGCGGCGGCCGCCGGTCGGGCCGCTCCGGCGGCAAACCGAAGAAGCGCAGCGGCATGGCCTGCCTCATCGCGGCCGTGGTCATCGTCGGCGTGGTCGGCGGTGGCGGCTACTACGGCTACAGCTACCTCAAGGACAAGTTCTCCGCGGCCGAGGACTTCGCGGGCGACGGCATCGACGAGACCGTCGACGTGGAGATCCCCAAGGGCGCGGGCCTCGGCCAGATGGGCCGCATCCTCAAGGAGGCCGGCGTGGTCGCGAGCGCCCAGGCCTTCGTGAACGCCGCGACGGCCAGGCCCGGGGGCAAGGAGATCCAGCCGGGCATCTACCCGCTCAAGAAGAAGATGTCCGCCGCGGCCGCGGTCGCCGTCATGACCGACCCCTCCAAGCTGCACGTGCTCACCATCACCGAGGGCATGCGCAACACCACGGTCTACGAAGCGATCGACAAGAAGCTCGAAAAGCCGGCCGGCACCACCAAGGACATCGCCTTCAAGCAGGCCAAGGCCCTCGGCCTGCCCGCCTGGGCGAACAACGACAAGAACATCATGGACCCGCTCGAGGGCTTCCTGTACCCGATGCGCTACGACCTGACCAAGGACAGCACTCCCGAGTCCCTGCTCAAGCAGATGGTCAAGAACGCGACGGACAAGTACACGGAGCTCGGAGTCGAGGGCAAGGCCAAGGAACTGGGGCTGGACAACCCGCTCCAGGTGATCACGGTCGCCAGCCTCGTCAACGCCGAGGGCAAGAACCACGACGACTTCCGGAAGATGTCCGAAGTGGTTTACAACCGCCTGAAGAAGACCAATGACGTCACGAACCGGAAGATCGAGTTCGACTCGACGTACAACTACGTCAAGGGCACGAGCGAGATCAACTTCAACATCGTGGAGGCCAAGGCCTTCGTCCACCCCTACAACACGCACAACGTGGCGGGCCTGCCCCCGGGCCCGATCGGGAACCCCGGTCTGGATGCGCTGACCGCTACGCTCGACCCCGACCACGGCGGCTGGATGTTCTTCGTGTCGGTCGACGGCGACAAGACGACCTTCACCCAGACCTACGACGATCACCTCAAGCTCGTCGCCGAGTTCCAGGAACGGCAGAAGCAGAAGAACGGCGGGTAGCAGGACATGTCACGGATACGGGCCGCGGTGCTGGGTTCGCCCATCGAGCACTCCCTCTCACCGGTGCTGCACCGCGCCGCGTACCAGGAGCTCGGCCTCGGAGGCCGGTCGTACGACCGCTTCGAGATCGACGAGGCCGCGCTCCCCGGTTTCATCGCGCAGCTCGGCCCCGAGTGGGCCGGGCTGTCGCTGACCATGCCGCTCAAGCGGGCGATCATCCCGCTGCTCGACGAGATCAGCGACACCGCCGCCTCCGTGGAGACGGTCAACACCGTCGTCTTCACCGAGGACGGCAGCAAGGTCGGTGACAACACCGACATCCCGGGCCTGCTCGCGGCGCTGAGCGAGCAGGGCGTCCGGAAGGTGGAGTCCGCAGCCGTCCTCGGAGCGGGCGCCACCGCCTCCTCGGCCCTCGCCGCGCTGGCCCGGATCTGCACCGGCGAGGTGACCGCGTACGTACGCTCCGAGGCCCGGGCCGCCGAGATGCGCGCGTGGGGCGAGCGGCTCGGCGTGGACGTCCGTACGGCCGACTGGTCGCGGGCGGCCGAGGCGCTGGCCGCGCCGCTGGTCATCGCCACCACCCCGGCCGGTGCCACGGACGAGCTGGCCGCCTCCGTGCCGGCCGCTCCGGGCACCCTCTTCGACGTCCTGTACGACCCCTGGCCCACGCCCCTGGCCGCGGCCTGGACGCACCGCGGCGGAAAGCTCCTCGGCGGCCTCGACCTCCTGGTCCACCAGGCGGTCCTCCAGGTCGAGCTGATGACCGGCTGCCCCACCGCTCCGCTCGGGGCCATGCGCGCCGCGGGCGAGGCGGCGCTGCGCGCCCGCCACTGAGCCGGAGCGGAACCCCTTTCTAGATCCACATGTCGCCCCGGGCAGAGGTGCGCCGCCGTCCGACAGCTGGACCGGAGGGCGGTGTACCGGCCCGGACATGGGAGGATCGGGTGAAGGCGGGTCAGGGCCGCGCACCCGATCGCGCCATCGACGGATCAGGCGCGAGCACGAGGAGCATCGTTGAGCAGGTTGCGTTGGCTGACGGCCGGGGAATCTCACGGCCCGGCTCTGGTAGCGACGTTGGAGGGGCTTCCCGCCGGCGTTCCGGTCACCACCGAGCTGGTGGCCGACCACCTCGCCCGGCGCCGGCTCGGCTACGGCCGCGGTGCCCGGATGAAGTTCGAGCAGGACGAGGTGACATTTCTCGGCGGTGTTCGCCACGGACTTTCCCTCGGTTCCCCGGTAGCCGTGATGGTGGGCAACAGCGAGTGGCCCAAGTGGGAGACGGTCATGTCGGCCGACCCGGTCGACCCCTCGCTGCTCAAGGACACCGGCCGCAACGCGCCGCTGACCCGGCCCCGCCCCGGCCACGCCGACCTGGCCGGCATGCAGAAGTACGGCTTCGACGAGGCCCGGCCGATCCTGGAGCGCGCCAGCGCCCGTGAGACCGCCGCCCGCGTGGCCCTCGGCGCCGTCGCCCGGTCCTTCCTCAAGGAGGTCGCGGGCATCGAGATCGTCTCCCACGTCGTGGAGCTGGCGGCCGCCAAGGCCCCGTACGGCGTCTACCCGACCCCCGCCGACGTCGAGAAGCTCGACGCCGACCCGGTGCGCTGCCTCGACGCCGACGCGTCGAAGGCGATGGTCGCGGAGATCGACCAGGCCCACAAGGACGGCGACACCCTCGGCGGCGTCGTCGAGGTCCTCGCCTACGGCGTGCCCGTCGGTCTCGGCTCGCACGTCCACTGGGACCGCCGCCTCGACGCGCGCCTCGCGGCCGCGCTCATGGGCATCCAGGCCATCAAGGGCGTCGAGGTCGGCGACGGCTTCGACCTCGCCCGCGTGCCCGGCTCGCAGGCCCACGACGAGATCGTCTCCACCCCCGAGGGCATCCGGCGCACCTCCGGCCGCTCCGGCGGCACCGAGGGCGGGCTGACCACCGGCGAACTGCTGCGCGTGCGCGCCGCGATGAAGCCCATCGCGACCGTGCCGAAGGCCCTCGCCACCGTGGACGTCGCCACCGGCGAAGCCACCGTCGCGCACCACCAGCGCTCCGACGTCTGTGCGGTGCCCGCCGCGGGCATCGTCGCCGAGGCCATGGTCGCCCTGGTGCTGGCCGACGCCGTCGTGGAGAAGTTCGGCGGGGACTCGGTCCCCGAGACCCGCCGCAACGTCCGGTCGTACCTCGACAACCTGCAGATCCGGTGACCGGCGGCCGCGCGACCGGCCCCCTGGTGGTCCTCGTCGGCCCCATGGGGTCCGGGAAGTCCACCGTGGGCGAGCTGATCGCCCAGCGGCTCGGCGTCTCCTACCGGGACACCGACGCCGACATCGTCGCGGCCCAGGGCCGGGAGATCTCCGACATCTTCGTGGACGAGGGCGAACCGTACTTCCGTGAGCTGGAGCGGGAGGCGGTCGCCGCGGCCCTCGCCGGCCACGAGGGCGTCCTCGCCCTCGGCGGCGGCGCCGTCCTCGACGAGAGGACGCGCGAGCTGCTGGCCGGGCTGCCCGTCGCGTACCTCTCGATGGACGTCGAGGAAGCGGTCAAGCGCGTGGGCCTCGGCGCCGCGCGCCCGCTGCTCGCCGTCAACCCGCGCCGCCAGTGGCGCGAGCTGATGGACGCCCGGCGCCCCCTGTACACCGAAGTCGCGCGCGTCGTGGTGGCCACCGACGAGCGCACCCCCGAAGAGGTCGCCCAGGCGGTCCTCGACGCTCTGGAGTTGAAGAACGCATGACGGACAAGGTGACGCGGATCCAGGTCGGCGCGAGCGCCGGGCACGACGCGTACGAGGTGCTGGTCGGCCGGCAGCTGCTCGGCGAGCTGGGCTCCCTGATCGGTACGAAGGCCCAGCGGGTCGCCGTCATCCACCCCGAGGCCCTCGCCTCGACCGGTGAGGCCCTGCGCGACGACCTCGCCGCCCAGGGGTACGAGGCCGTCGCCATCCAGGTGCCGAACGCCGAAGAGGCCAAGACGGCCGAGGTGGCGGCGTACTGCTGGAAGGCGCTGGGCCAGTCCGGCTTCACCCGCAGCGACGCCATCGTCGGCGTCGGCGGGGGATCCACCACCGACCTCGCGGGCTTCGTCGCGGCCTCCTGGCTGCGCGGGGTGCGCTGGATCGCCGTACCGACCACCATCCTGGCGATGGTGGACGCGGCCGTCGGCGGCAAGACCGGCATCAACACCGCCGAGGGCAAGAACCTCGTCGGCGCCTTCCACCCGCCGGCCGGCGTGCTCTGCGACCTGGCGGCGCTGGAATCGCTGCCGGTCAACGACTACGTCAGCGGTCTCGCCGAGATCATCAAGGCCGGATTCATCTCCGACCCGGTGATCCTCGACCTGATCGAGGCGGACCCCGAGGCGGCGCGCACGCCCGCCGGCCCGCACACGGCCGAGCTGATCTGCCGCTCCATCCAGGTCAAGGCCGACGTGGTCTCCAGCGACCTCAAGGAGTCGGGCCTGCGGGAGATCCTCAACTACGGGCACACCCTCGCGCACGCCATCGAGAAGAACGAGCGCTACAAGTGGCGCCACGGCGCGGCCGTCTCGGTCGGCATGGTCTTCGCCGCCGAGCTCGGCCGGCTCGCGGGCCGGCTCGACGACGCGACGGCCGACCGGCACAAGGCCGTCCTCGCCTCGGTGGGGCTGCCACTGACCTACCGCGGCGACCAGTGGCCCAAGCTGCTGGAGACCATGAAGCTCGACAAGAAGTCCCGGGGCGACCTGCTGCGCTTCATCGTCCTGGACGGGCTGGCGAAGCCGACCGTTCTGGAGGGTCCCGACCCGGCCGTCCTCGTGGCAGCCTTCGGCGAGGTCACGGCCTGAGCCGCCCGCAGCCGGCATGAACCCGCCCGAACCGGTCTGTACCGGTCTGGGCAGCGCCATCCCGCGACCGTGTGACCCGGCGAGCCTCCGGGGTCATATAACGTTCTCGTATCAGTCGTGGTGGAACGAGACGGAGTGGCAGCGGATGCAGCAGGGAGTGGGAGGCGGGGGCTGGGAGCCGCCGGGGAGTCAGCACCCGGCGGCGCCCCCGCAGCCGCCGGTGCCGCCGGTGGCGGGCTGGCCCATGCCTCCAATGCCTCCCATGCCCTCCGGGCACGCCCCGCCCCTGGCCTCGCCGGGGCCCCCGGACGGGTTCACCGGGCACGTCCCGCTGCCGCCCGCCGCTCCCGGCACCGGCGGCGCCACCCTCGCGGTCCTGCTGATCGGCCCCGCGGGCGCCGGCAAGACCACGGTGGCCCGCCACTGGGCCGGCACCCGGCCCGTCCCCACCGCGCACATCAGCCTGGACGACGTACGGGAATGGGTCTGCTCGGGCTTCGCGGATCCGCAGGCCGGCTGGAACGACCACTCCGAGGCGCAGTACCGCCTCGCCCGCCGCACCTGCGGGTTCGCCGCCCGGAACTTCCTGGCCAACGGGATCTCCTGCATCCTCGACGACGCGGTGTTCCCGGACCGGCCGGTGGTGGGCCTCGGCGGCTGGAAGCGCCATGTCGGGCCCGCGCTGCTGCCGGTCGTCCTGCTGCCCGGCCTGGAGATCGTCCTGGAGCGCAACGCCGCCCGCTCCGGGAACAGGCGGCTCTCCGACGAGGAGGTCGCGCGGATCCACGGCCGGATGGCCGGCTGGTACGGATCCGGGCTGCCGATCATCGACAACTCCCACCTGGACGTCGAGGGCACCGCCCGCGCCCTGGACGAGACCCTGGCCCGCGTCATCTCCCAGCCGGCCTACTGAACAGTCGGCCTACTGAACCCCCGCCCGCGGCGCCCGCCGGGCCGGGCCCGGCCCCCGTCCGGCTGCGCTCACCAGGCCGGATGCGCGCCGCGCTCGTAGGCTCGGAAACATGTCAGACGTGTACGCGGCCCGCCGGGGCCTGCTTCGCGACCGCTGTGCGGCCGCCGGAAACGCCGCCGCACTCATCACGCGTCCGGCGAACGTCCGCTACCTCTCCGGGGCGTCGCCGCTGGGCGCGGTCCTGCTGCTCGGTCCGGGGAGTACGGACATGCTGTTCTGTGCCGGGCAGCCCACGGGGGAGGCCGACGAGGGACGGCTCGACGAGAACCTACGGCTCTCCGTGCTGGCCGGCCCCGGAGCGGATCCCGCCGTCGCGGCGGCCGACGCGGCCTCCGCGGCCCGCGCCGAATCCCTCGCCGTCGAGGAACACCACCTCACCGTCGGCCGGCACCGGGCGCTCGGCTCGGTGGCGCCCGGGCTGCGCCTGGCCGATCTGGGGACCGCCGTGGAACAGCAGCGCCTCGTCAAGGACGAGGAGGAGATCGCCTGCCTGCGGATCGCCGCCGAGATCGCCGACCAGGCCCTCGGGGAGCTGCTGGAATCGATCCTGGTGGGCCGCACCGAACGGCACCTCGCGCTGGAGCTGGAACGCCGGCTCGTGGACCACGGGGCCGACGGCCCGGCCTTCCCGACCTCCGTCGGCACCGGCCCGCACTCCGGCCGCTCCCGGCACCGGCCCTCCGACCGGCGGGTCGAGGAGGGTGATTTCCTGTCCGTCTGCCTCGGCGCGAACTACCGGGGCTACCGCTGCGAGATCGGCCGCACCTTCGTGATCGGCACGACCCCCGCCGACTGGCAGATCGAGCTGTACGAGCTCGTCTTCGCCGCCCAGCGGGCGGGCCGGGAGGCCCTGCGGCCCGGGGCCGCGTACCGCGATGTGGATCACGCGGCCCGCTCCGTACTCGACTCCGCAGGTCACGGCGAGGCCCTCGCGGCGTGGACCGGACACGGTGTCGGTCTCGAAATCGACGAGGACCCGCAGCTTGCACCTACCGCCATGGGTAAACTGGACGCTTGCGTGCCGGTCACCGTCGAACCGGGGGTTCACCTCCCTGGCCGGGGTGGTGTCCGGATCGATGACACGCTCGTCGTACGCCCCGAGGCGGACGGCGGTCCCGAGCTACTCACCATTACGACCAAGGAGCTGCTCGCGCTCTAGCCCGCGTCGCCGGGCTGTGCGCGCACCCGTGGTCTTCCAGTGCAGGAGATTCCCACACCGTGGCTTCCACGAACGACCTCAAGAACGGCATGGTGCTGAAGCTCGACGGGGGCCAGCTCTGGTCCGTCGTCGAGTTCCAGCACGTCAAGCCCGGCAAGGGCCCGGCCTTCGTGCGCACCAAGCTGAAGAGCGTCATGTCCGGCAAGGTCGTCGACAAGACGTTCAACGCCGGCACCAAGGTCGAGACGGCCACCATCGACCGCCGCGACATGCAGTTCTCCTACATGGACGGCGAGTACTTCGTCTTCATGGACATGGAGGACTTCGACCAGCTGATGGTCGACAAGAAGGCCGTCGGCGATGCCGCCAACTTCCTGATCGAGGGCTTCACCGCCTCGGTGGCCCGCCACGAGGGCGAGGTGCTCTACGTCGAGCTCCCGGCCGCCGTCGAGCTGACGATCGAGCACACCGACCCGGGCGTCCAGGGCGACCGCTCCACCGGTGGCACCAAGCCGGCGACGCTGGAGACGGGCCACGAGATCCAGGTCCCGCTCTTCATCAACACCGGCGAGAAGATCAAGGTCGACACCCGCACCAGCGACTACCTCGGCCGGGTGAACAGCTAACCGTGGCTGCCCGGAGCAACGCGCGCAAGCGCGCTTTCCAGATCCTGTTCGAGGCCGACCAGCGCGGGGTCTCCGTGCGCGAGGTCCTCGCGGACTGGGTCCGCCACTCGCGGTCGGACACCGACCGTCAGCCCGCGGTGAACGAGTTCACCATGGAACTCGTCGAGGGGTACGCCGACAAGGTGGACCGCATCGACGATCTGATCGCCACCTACGCCGTGGACTGGGACCTCGACCGCATGCCGGTCGTCGACCGGAACATCGTGCGTCTCGGTGCCTACGAGCTGATCTGGGTCGACGGAACCCCGGACGCCGTGGCCATCGACGAGGCCGTCCAGCTGGCCAAGGAGTTCTCCACGGACGAGTCGCCCTCGTTCGTGAACGGACTGCTCGGCCGCTTCAAGGACCTCAAGCCGAAGCTGCGCCGCAGCGAGAGCTGATCGGCGCCGCCGGTACGGCGTGAACGGAGGGCCCGCAGCGCACACGCGCTGCGGGCCCTCCGCCGTACGTCCCGGCGGCGCCGGAGGGCGCGCCTGTACGGGCATGAAAAAGCCGGTGGGTGCCGGGAGCCTGTCGGCTCCCGGCACCCACCGGTAAACGTTTCTGCTGAGGCCTGGGGGACTAGATGTCCTCGTGAGCCACCGCACGACGCGCGTCCGCGTCCAGAACGCCCCAGCTGATCAGCTGCTCGGTCAGGACCGAGGGCGACTGGTCGTAGATCACGGCGAGGGTGCGCAGGTCGTCCTGGCGGATCGACAGCACCTTGCCGTTGTAGTCGCCGCGCTGGCTCTGGATGGTCGCCGCATAACGCTGCAGCGGACCGGCCTTCTCGGCGGGCACGTGGGCGAGGCGCTCCAGGTCCAGGCGCAGCTTCGGCGGCGGCTCGGCCGCTCCGCCGGGGGTCGTACCCGGCAGCAGTTCCTGCACCGGAACCCCGTAGAAGTCCGCCAGCTCGGCGAGACGCTGGACGGTCACGGCGCGGTCTCCGCGCTCGTAAGAACCGACCACCACGGCCTTCCACCGGCCCTGGGACTTCTCCTCGACACCATGGAGGGAAAGGCCCTGCTGGGTGCGGATGGCGCGGAGCTTGGCCCCGAGCTGTTTGGCGTATTCGCTGGACATAACGCTCCCGGACGCTGTGACGACATGACCACGTGCGGCTCCGCCGCGCGGCTGGTAACTCACTGTGAGGTTACGCAGCGTTACTTGGATGCGTCAAGCCGAATGGTCTCCAACGCCCACGTAAGAGGGGTCCTGGTCTGCCCCGATGCCAGGTCGCGGGAATCTCCCTGGTACCGTGGAAAACGTACATCCGACGTCCTTTAAGGTCCGTCCCGTGAGGCGGAGAAGGAGGTCCTTTTCATGGACACTCAGCACGACCGGCACGACCAGCAGGACCGGCAAACAGCTGCCGATGTCATGCGCCCCGTTCTCGAAGCGCAGGACATCGCCCGTGTTCTGACCCGCATCGCCCACGAAATCGTCGAACGCGCCAAGGGCGCCGACGATGTGGTGCTCCTCGGCATTCCCACCCGCGGCGTCTTCCTCGCCCGCCGGCTGGCCGCCAAGCTCGAAGAGATCACCGGTGCGAAGATCCCGGTCGGCTCCCTCGACATCACCATGTACCGCGACGATCTGCGGATGAAGCCGGCCCGGGCGATCGGCCGCACCGAGATTCCCGGCGACGACATCGACGGCCGCCTGGTCGTCCTCGTCGACGACGTTCTCTTCTCCGGCCGCACCATCCGCGCCGCCCTCGACGCCCTCGGCGACCTCGGCCGCCCCCGCGCGGTGCAGCTCGCGGTCCTCGTCGACCGCGGCCACCGCGAACTGCCGATCCGCGCCGACTACGTCGGCAAGAACCTCCCCACGTCGCTGCGGGAGAACGTCCAGGTCCAGGTCCAGGAGGAGGATGGCCGCGACGCCGTGCTGCTCGGCCAGCGGACCGACCGGGCAGCCGTCGGGCAGTAGCCCCCGCCGGCGGCCGGGCCCCTCGGGGTCCGCGCCGGAGTCTGCCCTGCCGCACCCCCAGCCAGCCCGTCTGCCCTCCCCACGGCTTGCCCTCCCCACGGCTTTGACCTCACCACGGCTTTGACTCACCGACTTACGGAGCACCCGGATGAAGCGCCACCTCATCTCGGCCGCCGATCTCACGCGCGACGATGCCGTCCTGATCCTCGACACCGCCGAGGAGATGGCCCGCGTCGCTGACCGGCCGATCAAGAAGCTGCCCACCCTGCGCGGCCGCACGATCTGCAACCTCTTCTTCGAGGACTCGACCCGGACCCGGATCTCCTTCGAGGCCGCCGAGAAGCGCCTTTCCGCCGATGTCATCAACTTCGCGGCCAAGGGATCCAGCGTCTCCAAGGGCGAGTCCCTCAAGGACACCGCCCAGACCCTGGAGGCCATGGGCGTCGACGCGGTCGTCATCCGCCACCACGCCTCCGGCGCCCCCTACCGCCTCGCCACCTCCGGCTGGATCGACGCCCCGGTGATCAACGCCGGCGACGGCACCCACGAGCACCCCACCCAGGCCCTGCTCGACGCCTTCACGATGCGCCGCCGCCTCGTCGGCAAGGACGCCGGACTCGGCAAGGACCTGAACGGCCGCCGGATCACCATCGTCGGCGACGTCCTGCACAGCCGGGTCGCCCGCTCCAACGTCCACCTGCTGCACACCCTCGGAGCCCAGGTAACCCTGGTGGCCCCGCCCACCCTGGTGCCCGTCGGCGTCGAGGCCTGGCCGTGCGAGATCTCGTACAGCCTGGACGAGGTACTGCCGAAGTCCGACGCCGTGATGATGCTGCGCGTGCAGCGCGAGCGGATGAACGCCGCCTTCTTCCCGACCGAGCGCGAGTACTCCCGCCGCTACGGCCTGGACGGCGCCAGGATGTCCCGCATGCCCGAGCACGCCATCGTCATGCACCCCGGCCCGATGGTCCGCGGCATGGAGATCACCGCCGAGGTCGCCGACTCCGACCGCTGCACGGTCATCGAGCAAGTCACCAACGGCGTCTCGATCCGCATGGCCGTCCTGTACCTGCTGCTCGGAGGCTCCGAGCCCGCCGTCACCACCACCAGCACGCCCCGCACCGAGGAGAGCAAGTAAAGATGAGCAAGATCCTTATCCGTGGCGCGAAGGTACTCGGTGGCGACGTCCAGGACGTCCTGATCGACGGCGAGACCATCGCCGCCGTGGGCACCGGCCTCGACGCCGGCGACGCGACCGTCATCGAGGCCGCAGGCCAGGTCCTCCTCCCCGGCCTCGTCGACCTCCACACCCACCTGCGCGAGCCCGGCCGCGAGGACTCCGAGACCGTCCTCACCGGCACCCGCGCCGCCGCCTCCGGCGGCTACACCGCCGTCTTCGCCATGGCCAACACCTTCCCCGTCGCCGACACCGCCGGCGTCGTCGAGCAGGTGTGGCGCCTGGGCAAGGAGTCCGGTTACTGCGACGTACAGCCCATCGGCGCCGTCACCGTGGGCCTGGAGGGCAAGCAGCTCTCCGAGCTGGGCGCCATGCACGAGTCCGCCGCCCGCGTCACCGTCTTCTCCGACGACGGCAAGTGCGTGGACGACGCCGTGATCATGCGCCGCGCCCTGGAGTACGTGAAGGCCTTCGGCGGCGTCGTCGCCCAGCACGCCCAGGAGCCCCGCCTCACCGAGGGCGCCCAGATGAACGAGGGCATCGTCTCCGCCGAGCTCGGCCTCGGCGGCTGGCCGGCCGTCGCCGAGGAATCGGTCATCGCCCGCGACGTGCTGCTCGCCGAGCACGTCGGCTCGCGCGTCCACATCTGCCACCTCTCCACCGCCGGCTCCGTCGAGATCATCCGCTGGGCCAAGTCCCGCGGCATCGACGTCACCGCCGAGGTCACCCCGCACCACCTGCTCCTCACCGACGAGCTCGTGCGCTCGTACAACCCGGTCTACAAGGTCAACCCGCCGCTGCGCACCGAGGCCGACGTCCTGGCCCTGCGCGAGGCGCTCGCCGACGGCACGATCGACATCGTCGCCACCGACCACGCCCCGCACCCGCACGAGGACAAGGACTGCGAGTGGGCCGCCGCCGCCATGGGCATGGTGGGCCTGGAGACCGCGCTCTCCGTCGTCCAGCAGACGATGGTGGAGACCGGACTGCTCGACTGGGCGGGCGTCGCCGAGCGGATGTCCTTCGCCCCGGCGCGCATCGGCAGCCTTCCGAACCACGGACGCCCCGTCTCGGCAGGTGAACCCGCCAACCTGACCTTGGTCGATACCTCGTACCGTGGTGTCGTGGACCCCGCACACTTCGCCTCCCGCAGCCGCAACACGCCTTACGAGGGCCGTGAGCTGCCGGGGCGCGTCACTCACACCTTCCTGCGGGGCCGGGCAACGGTCGTGGACGGGACGCTGGCGTGACACCTGCAGTAATCCAACTGGCCGCCGAGGCGACACAGAAGTCGGCGGAGGTGACGGACTGGGGCGCCCGCATCGCGTGGGTGATCGGTCTGCTCGTCTTCATCGCGTTCGTGTACTGGCTGATGCGCCAGGGATGGAAATGGCGCGGCACCCTGCAGAGCGATCTGCCGGAGCTGCCCGCCGCCCCCGGCGGTCTCCCCGAGCACCGGCTGGCCCTGACCGGCCGGTACCACGGGTCCACCACCGCCGGGCAGTGGCTCGACCGGATCGTCGCCCACGGACTGGGCGTCCGCAGCCGGGTCGAGCTCGCGCTCACCGACGCGGGCCTCGACGTGGTCCGTCCGGGTGCCACCGACTTCTTCGTACCGGCCGCGCAGCTGCGCGGCGCCCGCCTCGACAAGGGAATCGCGGGCAAGGTACTCACCGAGGGCGGTCTCCTCGTCGTCACATGGGCGCACGGCGACAGGCTGATCGACTCCGGATTCCGCTCCGACCGAGCGGCAGAACACGCCGCCTGGGTCGAAGCGATCAACGACATGAACCACTCAATCACCACGACGGAAGGCGCCGAACGATGACGACCTCCACCAGGGGAGCAGCCAAAACTCCCGCCGTACTCGTCCTGGAGGACGGTCGGATCTTCCGCGGCCGCGCCTACGGCGCCGTGGGGGAGACCTTCGGCGAGGCCGTGTTCTCCACCGGCATGACCGGCTACCAGGAGACCCTCACCGACCCGTCGTACCACCGGCAGGTCGTCGTGATGACCGCCCCGCACGTGGGCAACACCGGCGTCAACGACGAGGACCCCGAGTCCTCCCGCATCTGGGTCGCCGGGTACGTCGTACGCGACCCCGCCCGCGTCCCCTCCAACTGGCGCTCCGTGCGCTCGCTGGACGAGGAACTCGTCAAGCAGGGCGTCGTCGGGATCTCCGGCATCGACACCCGCGCCCTGACCCGCCACCTGCGCGAGCGCGGTGCCATGCGCGTCGGCATCTTCTCGGGCGAGGCCTGGGAGGGCGTGCGCGACGCGGCGCTGCTGGCCAAGGTCCAGGCCGCCCCGCAGATGAAGGGCGCCAACCTCTCCGCCGAGGTCGCCACCAAGGAGACCTACGTCGTCCCCGCGATCGGTGAGAAGAAGTTCACCGTCGCCGCCGTCGACCTCGGCATCAAGGGCATGACCCCGCACCGGATGGCCGAGCGCGGCATCGAAGTGCACGTGCTCCCCGCCACCGCCACCGTCGAGGACGTCTACGCGGTCGCCCCCGACGGCGTGTTCTTCTCCAACGGCCCGGGCGACCCGGCCACCGCCGACCACGCGGTCTCCGTCATGCAGGGCGTCCTCGCCCGCAAGACCCCGCTCTTCGGCATCTGCTTCGGCAACCAGATCCTGGGCCGCGCGCTCGGCTTCGGCACGTACAAGCTGAAGTACGGCCACCGCGGCATCAACCAGCCGGTGCAGGACCGCACCACCGGCAAGGTCGAGATCACCGCGCACAACCACGGCTTCGCCGTGGACGCGCCCCTCGACAAGGTCTCGGAGACCCCCTACGGCCGCGCCGAGGTCTCCCACGTCTGCCTGAACGACAACGTCGTGGAAGGCCTCCAGCTGCTCGACCAGCCGGCCTTCTCCGTCCAGTACCACCCCGAAGCGGCTGCCGGCCCGCACGACGCCGCGTACCTCTTCGACCGCTTCACGTCTTTGATGAACACCGCCCAGATGGAGGCCGATCGTGCCTAAGCGCACCGATATCCAGTCCGTCCTGGTCATCGGCTCCGGCCCGATCGTCATCGGCCAGGCCGCTGAGTTCGACTACTCCGGGACCCAGGCCTGCCGCATCCTCAAGGCCGAGGGCCTGCGGGTGATCCTGGTGAACTCCAACCCCGCCACGATCATGACCGACCCGGAGATCGCCGACGCCACGTACGTCGAGCCGATCACCCCCGAGTTCGTCGAGAAGATCATCGCGAAGGAGCGCCCCGACGCGCTGCTCCCGACCCTCGGCGGCCAGACCGCGCTGAACACCGCCATCTCCATGCACGAGCAGGGTGTGCTGGAGAAGTACGGCGTCGAGCTCATCGGCGCCAACGTCGAGGCGATCAACAAGGGCGAGGACCGCGACCTCTTCAAGGGCGTCGTCGAAGCCGTCCGCGCCAAGATCGGCTACGGCGAGTCCGCCCGCTCGGTCATCTGCCACACGATGGACGACGTCATCCAGGGCGTCGACACCCTCGGCGGCTACCCCGTCGTCGTGCGCCCCTCCTTCACCATGGGCGGCGCCGGCTCCGGCTTCGCCCACGACGAGGAAGAGCTGCGCCGCATCGCCGGCCAGGGCCTCATGCTCTCCCCGACCACCGAGGTGCTCCTGGAGGAGTCCATCCTCGGCTGGAAGGAGTACGAGCTGGAGCTGATGCGCGACACCAAGGACAACGTCGTCGTCGTCTGCTCCATCGAGAACTTCGACCCGATGGGCGTCCACACCGGCGACTCCATCACCGTCGCCCCGGCGATGACGCTCACCGACCGCGAGTACCAGCGGCTGCGCGACATCGGCATCGCGATCATCCGCGAGGTCGGCGTCGACACCGGCGGCTGCAACATCCAGTTCGCGATCGACCCGGTCGACGGCCGCGTCATCGTCATCGAGATGAACCCGCGCGTCTCGCGCTCCTCGGCGCTCGCGTCGAAGGCCACCGGCTTCCCGATCGCCAAGATCGCCGCCAAGCTGGCCATCGGCTACACGCTCGACGAGGTCCCCAACGACATCACCGAGAAGACGCCGGCCTCCTTCGAGCCGTCCCTCGACTACGTCGTCGTCAAGGCCCCGCGCTTCGCCTTCGAGAAGTTCCCGCTCGCCGACGCCACCCTCACCACCACCATGAAGTCGGTGGGCGAGGCCATGGCCATCGGCCGCAACTTCACCGAGGCCCTGCAGAAGGCCCTGCGCTCGCTGGAGAAGAAGGGCTCGCAGTTCACCTTCGTCGGCCCCACCGGCGACAAGGAAGAGCTGCTCGCCACCGCGGTCCGCCCCACCGACGGCCGCATCAACACCGTCATGCAGGCCATCCGCGCCGGCGCCACCCAGGAAGAGGTCTTCGAGTACACGAAGATCGACCCCTGGTTCGTCGACCAGCTCTTCCTCATCAAGGAGATCGCGGACGAGCTGGCCGCCGCCGACAAGCTCTACCCCGAGCTGCTCGCCGAGGCCAAGCGCCACGGCTTCTCCGACGCCCAGATCGCCGAGATCCGCGGCCTGCGCGAGGACGTCGTCCGCGAGGTCCGCCACGCGCTCGGAGTCCGCCCGGTCTACAAGACGGTCGACACCTGCGCCGCCGAGTTCGCCGCGAAGACCCCGTACTTCTACTCCTCGTACGACGAGGAGTCCGAGGTCGCCCCGCGCGAGAAGCCCGCGGTCATCATCCTGGGCTCCGGCCCGAACCGCATCGGCCAGGGCATCGAGTTCGACTACTCCTGCGTCCACGCCTCCTTCGCCCTCAGCGACGCCGGCTACGAGACCGTGATGGTCAACTGCAACCCGGAGACCGTCTCCACCGACTACGACACCTCCGACCGCCTGTACTTCGAGCCGCTCACGCTCGAAGACGTGCTGGAGATCGTCCACGCCGAATCGCTGGCCGGCCCCATCGCCGGTGTCATCGTCCAGCTCGGCGGCCAGACCCCCCTGGGCCTCGCCCAGGCCCTCAAGGACAACGGCGTCCCCGTCGTCGGCACCCCGCCGGAGGCCATCCACGCCGCCGAGGACCGCGGCGCCTTCGGCCAGGTCCTCGCCGAGGCCGGCCTGCCCGCCCCCAAGCACGGCACCGCCACCACCTTCGCCGGCGCCAAGGCCATCGCCGACGAGATCGGCTACCCCGTCCTCGTACGCCCCTCGTACGTGCTCGGCGGCCGCGGCATGGAGATCGTCTACGACGAGGACCGGCTGTCCTCCTACATCGCCGAGTCCACCGAGATCTCGCCGACCCGCCCCGTGCTGGTCGACCGGTTCCTCGACGACGCGATCGAGATCGACGTCGACGCCCTCTACGACGGCACCGAGCTCTACCTCGGCGGCGTCATGGAGCACATCGAGGAAGCCGGCATCCACTCCGGCGACTCGGCCTGCGCCCTGCCCCCGATCACCCTCGGCGGCTACGACATCAAGCGCCTGCGCGCCTCCACCGAGGCCATCGCCAAGGGCGTCGGCGTCCGCGGCCTGATCAACATCCAGTTCGCGATGGCGGGTGACATCCTCTACGTCCTGGAGGCCAACCCGCGTGCCTCCCGGACCGTCCCCTTCACCTCGAAGGCGACCGCCGTCCCGCTCGCGAAGGCCGCCGCCCGCATCTCGCTCGGCACCACCATCGCCGAGCTCCGCGAAGAGGGCATGCTCCCGAAGACCGGCGACGGCGGCACCCTGCCGCTCGACGCGCCGATCTCCGTCAAGGAGGCCGTCATGCCGTGGTCGCGCTTCCGCGACATCCACGGCCGCGGCGTCGACACCGTGCTGGGCCCGGAGATGCGCTCCACCGGCGAGGTCATGGGCATCGACTCCGTCTTCGGCACGGCGTACGCCAAGTCGCAGGCCGGCGCCTACGGCCCGCTGCCCACCAAGGGCCGCGCCTTCATCTCCGTCGCCAACCGCGACAAGCGCACGATGATCTTCCCGGCGCGCGAGCTCGTCGCCCACGGCTTCGAGCTGATGGCCACCTCCGGCACCGCCGAGGTCCTGCGCCGCAACGGCATCAACGCCACCGTCGTGCGCAAGCTCAGCGAGGGCGAGGGCCCGGACGGCGAGAAGACCATCGTCCAGCTCATCCACGACGGCCAGGTCGACCTGATCGTCAACACCCCGTACGGCACCGGTGGCCGCCTCGACGGCTACGAGATCCGTACGGCCGCCGTGGCGCGCGGAGTCCCGTGCCTCACCACGGTCCAGGCGCTCGCCGCGGCCGTCCAGGGCATCGACGCGCTCAACCGCGGCGACGTGGGCGTCCGCTCGCTCCAGGAGCACGCGGAGCGGCTGACGGCGGCCCGCGACTAGGTCCCGCCAGGATCGAAAGCCCGCACGGCCCGTAGAGGGGAGGGGGACACCGTCCAGCGCGATGCGCGACGGTCGTCCCCCTCTTCATGAGCTTCACGAGCGCACAAGGGAACCCCTGCACGATGTACAAGATCTTCTTCAACCTGGTCTTCAAGCGGATGGACCCGGAGCAGGCCCACTACATGGCCTTCCGCTGGATCCGCCTCGCGGCCCGCACCCCGGTGCTGCGCACCTTCGTCGCCGCCTACCTGGCCCCCCGCCACGCGGAACTCCGCACCGAGGCCCTCGGACTGCGGATGCACGGCCCCTTCGGGCTCGCGGCCGGCTTCGACAAGAACGCCGTCGCCATCGACGGGATGTCGATGCTCGGCTTCGACCACATCGAGATCGGCACCGTCACCGCCGAGCCCCAGCCAGGCAACCCGAAGAAGCGGCTGTTCCGGCTGGTCCCGGACCGCGCGCTGATCAACCGCATGGGCTTCAACAACGAGGGCTCGGCGGCCGTGGCCGAGCGCCTGGCCGCCCGCAACCCCGTCTTCAAGACGGTCGTCGGCGTCAACATCGGCAAGACCAAGGTCGTCCCCGAGGAGGAGGCCGTCGCGGATTACGTCGCCTCCACCGAGCGCCTCGCCCGGCACGCGGACTACCTCGTCGTCAACGTCTCCTCCCCGAACACCCCGGGCCTGCGCAACCTCCAGGCCACGGAGTCGCTGCGGCCCCTGCTGAGCGCCGTGCGCGAGGCGGCGGACCGCGTCGTCACCGACCGGCGGGTCCCGCTGCTCGTCAAGATCGCGCCGGACCTCGCGGACGAGGACGTGGACGCGGTCGCCGACCTGGCCCTGGAGCTGGGCCTGGACGGCATCATCGCGACGAACACGACGATCGCCCGCGAGGGCCTGGGCCTGAAGTCCGACCCCTCGCTCATCAAGGAGACCGGCGGCCTGTCCGGCGCCCCGGTCAAGGAGCGCTCCCTGGAGGTCCTGCGCCGGCTGTACGCCCGCGTCGGCGACCGGCTGGTCCTGGTCGGCGTCGGCGGCATCGAGAACGCCGAGGACGCCTGGCAGCGGATCCTGGCCGGCGCGAGCCTGGTCCAGGGCTACAGCGCCTTCATCTACGAGGGCCCCTGCTACGCCCGCGCCATCCACAAGGGCCTGGCCGCGCGCCTGGCCGCCAGCCCGTACGCGACGCTCGCCGAAGCGGTGGGCGCGGAAACCCGAAAGGCCGCCCTGTGACCTCTGCGACTCCTGTGATCCCCTTCGGTACGCGGCTGCGCGAGGCGATGGACACCCGTGGGCCGCTCTGCGTCGGCATCGACCCGCACGCGGCGCTGCTCGCCTCCTGGGGCCTGAACGACGACATCGCGGGCCTGGAGAAGTTCTCCCGCACGGTCGTCGAGGCGCTCGCCGACTCGGTCGCGGTCTTCAAGCCGCAGGCGGCGTTCTTCGAGCGGTTCGGCTCGCGCGGGATCGCGGTACTGGAGCAGACCGTGGCCGACGCCCGTGCGGCGGGCACGCTGGTCGTCATGGACGCGAAGCGGGGTGACATCGGCTCGACGATGGCCGCGTACGCGGAGACCTTCCTGTCGCCCTCGTCGCCGCTGTTCTCCGACGCGCTGACGGTCTCCCCGTACCTCGGCTACGGCTCGCTGAAGCCGGCGGTCGACCTGGCCCGTGAGTCGGGGGCCGGCCTGTTCGTCCTGGCGCTGACCTCCAACCCGGAGGGTGCGGAGGTCCAGCGGGCGGTCCGTTCGGACGGCCGCTCGATCGGGGCGACGATGCTGGCGCACCTGGCGGCGGAGAACGCGGGCGCCTCCCCGATGGGCTCCTTCGGAGCCGTGGTCGGGGCGACGCTCGGGGACCTGTCCTCCTTCGACCTGGACATCAACGGGCCGCTGCTGGCCCCCGGCATCGGTGCGCAGGGCGCTACCGCGGCGGACCTCCCGGCGGTGTTCGGCGCGGCCGTGCGCAATGTCGTTCCGAACGTGTCGCGGGGCGTGCTGAAGCACGGGCCGGACGCGGCCGCGCTCCGCGCTTCCGCGCGGGCCTTCGCGGACGAGATCCGCGCAGCCGTAGCGGCGTAGCCCTGCGGGGCGGAGTCCCCTACCCACCCTTCGCCCGTTCCCCGGGGCTCCGCCCCGGACCCGTTGCCGCGCGCGGCGCCGTTGCCGGGGGCCAGCCCCCGGACCCCCGCTCCTCAAACGCCGGAGGGGCTGGATTTGGCCGGCCTCGGCCCGTACGTGGCTGTGAGGCCGGGCTGGATTTGGGCGGCGGCCTGCAGGTGGGCGTTAGGCGGGCTGGTGTGCCGCGCAGCGGCATATCCAGCCCCGCCGGCGTTTGAGGCGCGGGGTCTGGGGCGGAGCCCCAGGGGGTCCGGGCGCAGCCCGGGGCCCCGCTTCAGCCCGTCCGGCGTTTGAGGGCGGGGGCCGGGCAGCGCCCGGGAGCACACCCAGCCCCGCCGGCGTTTGAGGCGCGGGTCCGGGCGGAGCCCGGGGAACGGTGGAAGGGCGGGTCGGGGACCTCGCCCCGCGCAGCGGGAAACCGGTGTGCGGCAAGGGCGTAGGGCCCGGAGGGTCGGGGCTTCGGACCGGTGTGGTGTGGGGGGCCGAAGGGCGATCATGGGGTGGGGGGTTAGGCCCCCTACCCCGGACGGAGCGCCCCGCGTGCCCCCAGTACAGACCGTCGCCACGATCCGGCGGATCACGCCCGTCGGGGCCTATTATCATCTCGTCCTCGACGCCCCCGGCGTCACCGGCGTCCGCCCCGGCCACTTCGGCGCCCTCGCCATCGGCGGCCGGAATTCGAGCACACTGCTCCGCCGCGCCTTCTCCATCCACCGCGCCGACCCCGCCACCCGCACCGTCGAGTTCGTCTTCGCCGAGGCCGGCCGCGGGACCAGGGCACTGGCCGCGCACCGCCCCGGCGACACCGTGGACCTCATCGCCCCCCTCGGCACCCCCTTCCCGCTCCCCGACGGCCCGGTCGGCGCGGTCCTCGTGGCCGGCGGCTACGGCAGCGCCCCGATGTTCGCCCTCGCCGAGGAGGTCCTCGGGCGCGGCGGCCGGGTCGCCTTCGTCCTCGG
This sequence comes from Streptomyces sp. AP-93, assembly GCF_022808175.1. Lineage (GTDB taxonomy): Bacteria > Actinomycetota > Actinomycetes > Streptomycetales > Streptomycetaceae > Streptomyces. The sequence goes on from NZ_JALGBX010000007.1 coordinate 249,487, forward strand.
GGCGGCCACCGGGGACCGGCTGTTCGGGGTCGACCGGGCGCAGGCCCTCGCCGAGCACGTGTACGTGGTCACCGACGACGGTTCGGCCGGACGGCGGGGACGGGTCACCGACGTGCTCCTCGAGGCCATCACGGTGACCGGCGCCACCGAGGTCCACTCCTGCGGCCCGATGGGCATGCTCAAGGCCGTCACGGAGATCGCCACCGCCGCCGGAGCCGCCAGCCACACCGCCGTCGAGGAGGCCATGGCCTGTGGGATCGGGATCTGCATGAGCTGCGTCCTGCCCGTCACCGGCCCCGACGGCGTCACCCGTTTCCTTCGCTCCTGCACATCCGGCCCCGTTTTCGACGGCACCACCGTCCGCTGGGACGACGCCGGAACCCTGCCCGAGGACCTCGAAGGCGCGGCCGCCATGACCCCGAAGGCGAGCGACCGGTGAGTCCCCTGAGTCCCCTGAGTCCCCTGAGTCCCCTCAAGCCCGAAGATGTCGACATGTCCGCGCCCCTCGGCGCTCACGTCACCCTCCCCAACCCCGTCTCCACCGCCTCCGGCTGCGCCGGCTACGGCCGGGAGCTGCACCGCTTCACCCCCTTGGACGAGCTCGGCACCATCACCACGAAGACCGTGATGCCGTACGTCCGCTCCGGCCGGGCCACTCCGCGGATGGCCGAGACCCCCAGCGGGATGCTGAACTCCATCGGACTCCAGGGCTCCGGCATCGACCACTTCGTCGAGCACGAGCTGCCCTGGCTGGCCGAGCGCGGGGCACGGGTTCTCGTATCGGTCGCGGGGGAGCGTACGGAGGAGTTCGCCGAGGCGGCCGCCCGGCTGACCGGGCAGCCCGCGGTGGTCGGCATCGAGGCCAACATCTCCTGCCCGAACGTCGCGGACCGCGGCCTCGTCTTCGCCTGCGACGCCGACGCCTCCTTCGAGGTGGTCAAGGCGGTCAAGGCGGCGGCCGACCCCGCACTGCCCGTCTACGCCAAGCTGACCCCCGACGTGACGCGGATCACGGACATCGCGGCCGCCTGTACGGAAGCGGGCGCCGACGGGCTCTCGATGATCAACACCGTCCTCGGGACGGCCATCGACACCGACACCATGCGCCCGGCCCTCGCCGGGGTCACCGGAGGCCTCTCGGGTCCGGCGATCCGGCCCGTCGCCGTCCGCTGCGTTCACCAGGTCCACGGCGCGATGCTGGCCGGCGCCGTCCGGCGGGTCCCCATCCTGGGGATGGGCGGGATCGCCTCCGGCCGGGACGCGCTCGAATTCGTGCTCGCCGGCGCTTCGGGCGTGGCGGTGGGGACCGCCTTGTTCAACGATCCGTCCGCGCCCCTGCGGATCCGCGACGACCTGCGCGCGGCACTCGCCGCACGCGGTTTCGGGGCGTTCGAGGACGCCGTCGGGGTGGCTCATCGCACTCTCTGACGAAATTCGAACGTCTTTCACCGGACAAATCCGGGGTGGTTTGTCCGTGATGTACGGTTCAGTGGAGGCTGACCAGGACTTTTCGTCCGTTCTCGCTGACTGGAGCGGTGATGGCCGCTAGTCTCCGAGCAGAGTCAACGAGCAGCGATCGAGCACCACCGCTGTTCGGGCGCTCGCCTGGTGTGATGCCTTCAGGCATTCCACTGGTCCGTATCCGACAGTTCGACATCCGAGGTGACGTAGGCGTGGCTCTTCCGCCCCTTACCCCTGAACAGCGCGCAGCAGCGCTCGAAAAGGCCGCCGCGGCTCGCCGGGAGCGGGCCGAGGTGAAGAATCGACTCAAGCACTCCGGCGCCTCCCTGCACGACGTCATCAAGCTGGGGCAGGAGAACGACGTCATCGGCAAGATGAAGGTTTCCGCTCTCCTGGAGTCCCTGCCTGGCGTCGGCAAGGTGCGAGCCAAGCAGCTCATGGAGCGCCTCGGCATCTCCGAGTCCCGGCGTGTCCGAGGTCTCGGTTCCAACCAGATCGCCTCTCTGGAGCGTGAGTTCGGCGGTAACGCCGCCTAAGGCGTCGTCCGAAGTTCTCCCGGCGTTCTCAGGCAGTCCCGAGAAGCTGGATAATCGCTCTATGGCAGCAGAGGTTCGTCCGCGGCTGACCGTGCTCTCCGGCCCTTCGGGGGTCGGCAAGAGCACGGTCGTCGCGCATATGCGCAAGGTTCACCCCGAGGTCTGGCTCTCGGTGTCGGCCACCACCCGCAAGCCGCGGCCCGGTGAGCGACACGGAGTCCACTACTTCTTCGTCAACGACGACGAGTTCGACAAGCTGATCGCCAATGGCGAGCTGCTGGAGTGGGCCGAGTTCGCGGGCAACCGCTACGGCACACCGCGTGGCGCAGTGCTGGAACGCCTGGAGAACGGCGAGCCGGTCCTGCTGGAGATCGACCTCCAGGGCGCACGGCTCGTACGCGAGTCCATGTCCGAGGCACAGTTGGTCTTCCTGGCTCCTCCGAGCTGGGACGAGCTGGTCCGCCGGCTCACCGGCCGGGGCACCGAAACCGCGGAGGTCGTCGAGCGCCGGCTCGGCGCCGCCAAGATCGAACTGGCTGCCGAATCCGAGTTCGACACCACCCTGGTCAACACCTCGGTCGAGGACGTCGCGCGCGAGCTGCTAGCCTTGATGAATGTCGTCTGATCGTTGACCGGTGTTCAACCGGTCCGGACGGTCCGAATTCGACACTTCTAGGTCTTACCCCATCTTCGGAAGGTAGAGCGTGTCCTCTTCCATTACTGCGCCCGAGGGCATCATCAACCCGCCGATCGACGAGCTGCTCGAGGCCACGGACTCGAAGTACAGCCTCGTGATCTACGCGGCCAAGCGCGCGCGTCAGATCAACGCGTACTACTCGCAGCTCGGTGAGGGCCTGCTCGAGTACGTCGGCCCGCTGGTGGACACCCACGTCCACGAGAAGCCGCTTTCGATCGCGCTGCGCGAGATCAACGCGGGTCTGCTGACCTCCGAGGCCATCGAGGCCCCGGCTCAGTAAGGCACGAGTGTCCTTTCACCACAGGCCCGGCAGAACATCTGCCGGGCCTGTGGTGTGTCATAGGTGTCATAGAGGTCATGCAGGTGTGGTGGCGGTCATCAGCCGAAGGGGCGTGTGTGGTGGGTAAGCCGAAGGTCGTGCTCGGAGTCAGCGGCGGGATCGCCGCTTACAAGGCGTGCGAGCTGCTGCGCCGGCTGACCGAGTCCGGGCACGACGTACGCGTGGTGCCGACGGCGGCGTCGCTGAACTTCGTCGGGGAGGCCACCTGGGCCGCCCTCTCCGGGAACCCGGCCTCCACCGAGGTCTGGGAGAGCGTCCACGAGGTGCCGCACGTACGGATCGGGCAGGGCGCCGACCTCGTCGTCGTGGCCCCTGCCACCGCCGACATGCTGGCCAAGGCCGCCCACGGGCTGGCCGACGACCTGCTCACCAACACGCTGCTCACCGCGCGCTGCCCCGTGGTGTTCGCACCCGCGATGCACACCGAGATGTGGGAGCACCCGGCCACCCAGGAGAACGTGGCCACGCTGCGCGGGCGCGGCGCCGTCGTCATCGAGCCGGCGGTCGGCCGGCTCACCGGCAAGGACACCGGCAAGGGGCGGCTGCCCGACCCCGAGGAGATCTTCGAGGTGTGCGTCAGGGTCCTGGCCCGTGGGGTGGCCGAGCCCGACCTCGCCGGCCGGCACGTGGTGATCAGCGCGGGCGGTACGCGCGAGCCGCTGGACCCGGTCCGCTTCCTCGGCAACCGCTCCTCCGGCAAGCAGGGCTACGCCCTGGCCCGTACAGCGGTCGCCCGCGGGGCCCGGGTCACCCTGGTCTCCGCCAACGCCGCGCTCGCGGACCCGGCCGGGGTGGACCTCGTACGGGTCGGGACGGCCCTGCAGCTGCGCGAGGCCGTGCTCAAGGCGGCCGCGGACGCCGACGCGGTGGTGATGGCCGCGGCCGTGGCCGACTTCCGGCCCGCCGAGTACGCGGGCGGGAAGATCAAGAAGAAGGACGGGCAGGAGCCCGCTCCCGTCGCCCTCGTACGTAATCCGGACATTCTCGCGGAGATTTCCGCCGACCGGGCCCGGGAGGGCCAGGTCGTGGTCGGTTTCGCCGCCGAGACCGACGACGTACTAGCCAACGGGCGGAGCAAGCTCCTCCGCAAGGGGTGTGATCTTCTCGTCGTCAACGAGGTGGGTGAGGCGAAGACCTTTGGTTCCGAGGAGAACGAAGCGGTCATCCTGTCCTCCGATGGGAGCGAGCTCGCCGTCCCCTATGGTCCGAAGGAATCGCTCGCAGACGTGATTTGGGATCAGGTCGCACCGCGCATCGGCGCGCGACGCGCCTGAGCGGAGGCTCTTTCCGCAGGCTGATCCTTGAGTAAGAATGGAGTGTCGCAGGTCACACGGCTCCCACAGGGCGAGACGGGTGGTCCGGCGAACGGTGGCGACCGATAAACTGCAGCCGGAACGTGATCGGGCGCAGCCTCCGATGTCGTCCCACCAATATTTCAGCCAGCAGCCGCTGCAACCCCAGGGAGCGTTGTGTCCCGTCGTCTCTTCACCTCGGAGTCTGTGACCGAGGGTCACCCCGACAAGATCGCTGACCAGATCAGCGACACCATTCTCGACGCGCTCCTCACCGAGGACCCGACCTCGCGCGTCGCCGTGGAGACCCTCATCACGACCGGTCTCGTCCACATCGCGGGAGAGGTGACGACGAAGGCGTACGCGCCGATCGCGCAGCTCGTCCGCGACAAGATCCTCGAGATCGGCTACGACTCCTCGAAGAAGGGCTTCGACGGCGCCTCCTGTGGCGTGTCGGTGTCCATCGGCGCGCAGTCCCCGGACATCGCGCAGGGTGTCGACACCGCCTACGAGAAGCGGGTCGAGGGCGACGAGGACGAGCTCGACAAGCAGGGTGCCGGCGACCAGGGCCTGATGTTCGGGTACGCCTGCGACGAGACCCCCGAGCTCATGCCGCTCCCGATCCACATCGCGCACCGCCTCTCCAAGCGGCTGTCCGAGGTCCGCAAGAACGGGACCATCCCGTACCTGCGTCCCGACGGCAAGACCCAGGTCACCATCGAGTACGACGGCGACAAGGCCGTCCGCCTCGACACGGTCGTCGTGTCCTCGCAGCACGCGGCGGACATCGACCTGGACTCGCTGCTCGCCCCGGACATTCGCGAGTTCGTCGTCGAGCACGTGCTGAACCAGCTCGTCGAGGACGGCATCAAGCTCGACACCGAGGGCTACCGCCTGCTGGTCAACCCCACCGGCCGCTTCGAGATCGGCGGCCCGATGGGCGACGCCGGCCTGACCGGCCGCAAGATCATCATCGACACCTACGGCGGCATGGCCCGTCACGGTGGCGGCGCCTTCTCGGGCAAGGACCCGTCCAAGGTCGACCGCAGCGCCGCGTACGCCATGCGCTGGGTCGCCAAGAACGTGGTCGCCGCCGGTCTGGCCTCGCGCTGCGAGGTCCAGGTCGCGTACGCGATCGGCAAGGCCGAGCCCGTCGGTCTGTTCGTGGAGACCTTCGGCACGCACAAGGTGGACGTCGAGAAGATCGAGAACGCCATCGGCCAGGTCTTCGACCTGCGTCCGGCCGCGATCATCCGCGACCTCGACCTGCTGCGCCCGATCTACGCCCAGACCGCCGCCTACGGCCACTTCGGCCGCGAGCTGCCGGACTTCACCTGGGAGCGCACCGACCGCGTGGACGCCCTGCGCACCGCTGCCGGCCTGTAGGACCCGCCTGATCGACGGACGGCCCCGGACCCTTGTGGTCCGGGGCCGTCCGCGTGCGGCGCCCCGTCCGCCGTTGTCGGTGGGGTTTGGTAAGAATGCGGGTGTGAGCAGCACCGATGACATGGGGGAGCGGAGCGCGCCGGGCGGTCCGCCGGAGCAGCTCGCGCTGATGCGGGAGATGGTCGCCGAGGCGAAGGCCAAGGCGCCCAAGGCCAAGCCGCGGACCTGGCGCGGCGCTTCCGTGGCCGAGGAACTGCCCGTGGCCCGGGTCCTCGTCAACAAGGGCGTGCTCCACCTCGACCGGCTCTTCGACTACGCCGTACCCGCCGAACTCTCCGAGTCCGCCCAGCCCGGTGTCCGCGTCCGGGTCCGCTTCGGCGCGGGCTCCCACCGGGTGCACGGCGGCCGCCGCGAGGGCGGCGGGCTCATCGACGGTTTCGTCATCGAGCGCCGCGCCGAGTCCGACTACAACGGAGCTCTCGCGGCCCTGGCCCAGGTCGTCTCGCCCGAGGTCGTGCTCGGCCCCCGCATGCTCGCCCTCGCCCGCGCCGTCGCCGACCGGTACGCCGGCAGCCTCGCCGACGTGCTCCAGCTCGCGCTGCCCGCGCGCAGCGCCCGCGCCGAGGCCAAGCCGTCCCCCGAACCGCTGCCCCCGCCCGCCGCGCCCGAGCCCGCCGGCTGGGAGCGGTACGGAGCGGGCCCCGGCTTCCTGCGGGCCCTGGCGGGCGGCGGAACCCCGCGCGCCGTGTGGACGGCCCTGCCCGGCCCCGGCTGGGCCGACGAGCTGGCCCGCGCCATGGCCGCCACCCTCGCCTCGGGCCGCGGCGCCCTCGCCGTGGTCCCCGACGGGCGCACCGCCGCCCGTGTCGACGCGGCGCTCACCGCCCTGCTCGGCGAGGGGCGGCACGCCCTGCTGACCGCCGAGTCCGGGCCGGAGAAGCGCTACCGCCAGTGGCTGGCCGTCAGCCGGGGTTCGGTGCGGGCCGTGGTCGGCACCCGGGCCGCGATGTTCGCTCCCGTACGGGACCTCGGGCTCGTCGCCGTCTGGGACGACGGCGACTCCAGCCACAGCGACGTCCACGCCCCCTTCCCGCACGTGCGGGAGGTGCTGGAACTGCGCGCGGTCACCGACGGCTGCGCCTTCCTGGTGGGCAGCACCAGCTGCACGGTGGAGGCCGCGCAGCTCGTCGAGTCCGGCTGGGCCCGCCCGCTGGTCGCCGACCGCGAGACGGTGCGCACGTACGCGCCCCGGATCCGGACCGTCGGCGACGAGCTGCTGGCCCGGGACGGGGCCGCGCGGGCCGCCCGGCTGCCGAGCCTCGCGTGGGAGACCGTACGGGAGGGCCTGAAGACCGGGCCCGTGCTCGTCCAGGTGCCCCGGCGCGGCTACGTGCCCCGGCTGGCGTGCGAGCGGTGCCGGACGCCCGCGCGGTGCACGGTCTGCGCCGGGCCGCTGGAGGCGCCCGACGCGCGGGACCTGCACTGCGGGTGGTGCGGGCGGGCAGAGCCGGCCTGGCACTGCGAGGAGTGCGGATCGTTCCGGCTGCGGGCCCAGGTGGTGGGCGCGCGGCGGACCGCCGAGGAGCTGGGGCGGGCCTTCCCGGCCGTCCCCGTACGGACTTCCGGGCGCGACCACATCCTGGACGAGGTGCCGGACCGGCCCGCGCTGGTGGTGTCCACGCCCGGCGCCGAGCCGGTCGCGGCGGGCGCCGGGTACGCGGCGGCGCTGCTGCTGGACGGCTGGGCCATGCTGAGCCGGCCCGACCTGCGGGCGGGCGAGGACGCGCTGCGGCGGTGGATCGCGGCGGCCTCGCTGGTCCGGGGGGACGGGCAGGTGGTGGTCGTCGCCGAGCCGACGCTGCGGCCCGTCCAGGCGCTGGTGCGGTGGGATCCCGTCGGGCACGCGGTACGGGAGCTCGCGGAGCGGGCGCAGCTCGGGTTCCCGCCGGTTTCCCGGATGGCGGCGGTCGCCGCGGGCAGCGCGGAACTGGTGCAGGCCTTCCTGGCGGGGGCCGGGCTGCCGCCGGACGCGGAGGTACTGGGGCCGGTGCCGCTGCCCGCGCGGCGGGGGGAGCCGTCCGTGGGGGAGCGGGCGCTGGTCCGGGTCCCGCCGGGCAGTGGCGCTGCGCTGGCGGCCGCGTTGAAGGCTGCGCAGGTTGCCCGGATGGCGCGGGGGGCTCCGGCGGCGGAGGCGGTCCGGATCCGGATCGATCCGCTGGACATCGGCTGACCCCGGCCCGGCCCGGCCGCGGGCTGCGGGTGCCCCGCTGCGCGGGGCGAAGTCCCCGCAGTAGCCCTTGCCGCTGCGCGGGGCGAACTCCCCGCAGTAGCCCTTGCCGCTGCGCGGGGCGAAGTCCCCTACCCGCCCTTCCACCGTTCCCCGGACGCTGCCCGGACCCCGGTCCTCAAACGCCGGACGGGCTGAACAGACCCCGGGGCTCCGCCCCGGACCCCGCGCTTCGAACGCCGGCGAGGCTCGGATCGGCCGGATGGGCTGGAGGACCTGGGGGTGGGAAATCCAGCCCGTCCGGCGTTTGAGGACCGGGGTCCGGGGCGGAGCCCCGGTTTCGGGAAGGGGCGGGGTGGGGGAAGCCGCCCGCAGGGCGACGGCCCGGTTCCGGCGGGGACGACGGAAGCCCCCGGCGGGGCGGCCTTGGGGGGCGCTCCGCCGGGGGCTGGCCGTCGGGGGTCGGCGTCCCGGCGGGGAGGGGTCAGCCGTTGCGGGGGCCGGGGAAGGCGGCGGTGCGGGACGCGCCCGACTCCTCGCGCACCGGCTGCGGCGGCACCGAGCGCGCCGCCGGGACGGTGGGCAGGGGCCCGAGGGTCCGGGTCGTCGTGCCCTCGGCCAGGGGCTCCCGCTCGGCGCTGCCGGGCTCGGCGCTCTGCGCCCGCCGGGCACCGTAGCGCCGGTGGACGGCCTGCTTGGTGACGCCGAGCGCCGAGCCGACCGCGTCCCACGAGAAGCCGAGCGAGCGGTCGAAGTCCACCGCGGCGGTGACCAGCGTCTCGACGCTGTCCCGCAGCTCCTGGGCGAGGCGGACGGTGGGCGCGGGTGCCCGGCCGTAGACGACGAAGCCCGTGGAAGGGCCTGAGCGGCGCGGGCGGTAGACGTTGCCGAGCTGGGCGGTGAGCGTACGCAGAGCATCCACCTGCCGGCGAACCCGCTCGATGTCCCGCACCAGGAGGTGCAGGCTGGCCCGTGCTTGGGCGTCGTGGGTGGCGTGGTCGGCCATGAAGAAGCCTCTCGAACCGGTGCTGAAGAGCGGATAGGGCCGCAGACACCGTTCTGTTTCGCGGCCCGTTTCGGTCAATCTCTCTTGACCAACGCGCTACCCGGTGGGCAGGTCACGCTGTGGGGGCGTGTCGGCATATGCGAGGAGCGCGCGTGTGTGCGTACGCCCCCTCGGCCGGGCAGTACAGGGGGCAGTACGACGCAGGTGGGACCGTGGGCGGACAGACCATAGACTGATGTGCTGCTGACAGCCGAGATAGCGAGGTAGACCCCAGTGAAGCTCGTCTTCGCAGGCACCCCCGAGGTCGCCGTGCCCGCCCTGGACGCTCTGATCGCCTCCGGGCGCCACGAGGTCGCCGCCGTCGTCACCCGGCCCGACGCGCCCGCCGGCCGAGGCCGTCGCCTCGTCGCCAGCCCCGTCGCCGAGCGCGCCGAGGAAGCCGGCATCGAGGTGCTCAAGCCCGCCCGGCCGCGCGACCCGGACTTCCAGGCCCGGTTGAGGGAGATCGGGCCCGACTGCTGTCCGGTGGTCGCGTACGGTGCGCTGATTCCCAAGGGCGCCCTGGACATCCCCAAGCACGGCTGGGTCAACCTGCACTTCTCGCTGCTGCCCGCGTGGCGCGGCGCGGCGCCCGTGCAGCAGTCGATCATGGCGGGGGACCAGGTCACCGGTGCCTCCACCTTCCGGATCGAGGAGGGGCTGGACACCGGCCCGGTCTTCGGGATCCTCACCGAGGAGATCCGGCCCACCGACACCAGCGGCGACCTGCTGACCCGCCTCGCCTTCGCCGGCTCCGGGCTGCTGGTCGCCACCATGGACGGCATCGAGGACGGCACCCTGCGTGCGGTGGAGCAGCCCGCCGACGGGATCTCGCTCGCGCCGAAGATCACCGTCGAGGACGCCCGGGTCGACTGGAACGCGCCCGCGATGCGCGCCGACCGGCTGGTGCGCGGCTGCACCCCGGCGCCGGGCGCATGGACGGTCTTCCGGGGGGAGCGGCTCAAGCTGGTCTCGGTCGGGCTCGTCGCGGACCGGACCGACCTGAAGCCGGGCGACCTGAGCGTGGCCAAGAACAACGTCTACGTCGGCACCGGCTCGCACGCCGTGGAGCTGCTCTGGGTGCAGCCGCAGGGCAAGAAGCCGATGAAGGCCGCCGACTGGGCGCGCGGGGTGCGGATCGCTCCTGGTGAGCGCCTGGGTGGCGGGGCCGACGTAGGTGGCGGGGCCGACGTAGGCTGATTTTCGTAGTTTCTTGTATTTCGGTTCTTGTTTTTCGGTTCTTGCAGTTCTTCCCGTAACCCCCGGAGCACCTTTCACGTGAGCGAGCAGCCTCGTAGCAAGCCGGCCAAGACGGCCAAGCCGTACCGCAGGCCCAAGAAGGACCCCGTCCGGATGCTGGCCTTCGAGGTGCTGCGGGCGGTGGACGAGCGTGACGCGTACGCGAACCTCGTGCTGCCGCCGCTGCTGAAGAAGGCCCGCAAGGACGAGACCTTCCAGGCGCGGGACGCGGCGCTGGCCACCGAGCTCGTGTACGGGACCCTGCGCCGCCAGGGCACGTACGACGCGGTCATCAGGGCCTGCATCGACCGGCCGCTGCGCGAGGTCGACCCGCCGGTGCTCGACGTGCTCTCGCTCGGCGCGCACCAGCTGCTCGGTACCCGGATCCCCACCCACGCGGCGGTGTCCGCGAGCGTGGAGCTGGCCCGGGTGGTGCTCGGGGACGGGCGGGCGAAGTTCGTCAACGCGGTGCTGCGCAAGATCTCCGCGCACGACCTGGAGGGGTGGCTGGAAAAGGTCGCCCCGCCGTACGAGGACGACGCCGAGGAACACCTCGCGGTCTTCCACTCGCACCCGAGGTGGGTCGTCAGCGCCCTGTGGGACTCGCTGGGCGGTGGCCGGGCCGGGATCGAGGACCTGCTGGAGGCCGACAACGAGCGGCCCGAGGTCACGCTTGTGGCGCGGCCCGGGCGGTCCACGGCGCAGGAGCTGCTGGAAGCGGTGGGCGAGGACTCGGCGCTGCCCGGGCGCTGGTCCCCGTACGCCGTCCGGATGGCCGAGGGCGGCGAACCGGGCGCGCTGGAGGCGGTGCGCGAGGGCCGCGCCGGTGTCCAGGACGAAGGCAGCCAGCTGGTGGCGATGGCCCTGGCGGCCGTCCCGGTCGAGGGCCGCGACGAGCGCTGGCTGGACGGTTGCGCGGGCCCGGGCGGCAAGGCGGCGCTGCTCGCGGCGCTCGCCGCCCAGCGCGGGGCGTTCCTGCTGGCCTCCGAGAAGCAGCCCCACCGGGCCCGGCTGGTCGAGCGGGCGCTCGCCGGCAACCCCGGCCCGTACCAGGTCATCACGGCCGACGGAACGCGCCCGCCGTGGCTGCCGGGATCCTTCGACCGCGTCCTGATGGACGTGCCCTGCTCCGGCCTGGGCGCACTGCGCCGCCGGCCGGAGGCGCGCTGGCGCCGCCGGCCGGAGGACCTGGAGAGCTTCGCGCCGCTCCAGCGCGGGCTGCTGCGCGAGGCCCTGTCGGCCGTCCGGGTGGGCGGCGTCGTCGGCTACGCGACCTGCTCCCCGCACCTGGCGGAGACCCGGGTGGTCGTGGAGGACGTCCTCAAGGGACGGGGCGCGGGTGCGGCCCCGATCGCGGCGGAACTGATCGACGCGCGACCGTACATGCAGGAGGTCCCGGCGCTGGGCGACGGCCCGGACGTGCAGCTGTGGCCGCACTTGCACGGGACGGACGCGATGTACCTGGCGCTGATCCGGAGGACCGGGTAGGCAGGGTCGTGTTACGCGACGGCGGTCCCCTCCAGCTCGACCAGCTGGCCGGGGATCGCCAGTCGGGTCACGCCGAGCATGGTGGTGGTCGGTGCCACCCCGGCGGCGCCCAGCCGCGCAGCCAGCACACCGTAGTGCTGGAAGAGCAGGTCGACGTCGGTCGTGTAGACGTTGAGGCGGACGAGGTCCGCGAGGGACATGCCGGCCTCGGCGAGCACGGCCTCCACGTTGTCGATGCTCAGTGCCAGCTGCGCCGCCATGTCCCCGTCGTGCTCGGGCTTGCCGTCCGCGTTCATCGCGGTCTGCCCCGAGAGGTACAGGGTCCGGGTGTGGCCGGAGACGACCTCGCCCTGGTTGAAGCCCATGTCGACTGACCAGGTCACCGGGTTGACCGCGGTTCGTTGCGTTGCCATTTCAGGTCTCCATCGGGTTGGTGGTGCGGTGGCTCGGCAGCCGCCCGCTTGTTCTGTTGATGAGCCTTGCAAGGAATCACGACACCCTCTGTCGTGTATTCCGATAAAGTTTTTTCATGCGCGCTGACCGGTTGGTCTCGCTGGTGCTGCTGCTGCGTCAGCGCGGTCGGCTGACTGCGGACACGCTGGCCCGCGAGCTGGAGGTATCCACCCGTACGGTGCTGCGCGACATCGAGGCGCTGTCGGCATCCGGGGTCCCGGTCTACGCGGAACGCGGCCGGCACGGTGGTTTCGCGCTGTCTCCCGGATTCCGGACCGAGCTCACCGGCCTGAACCACGAAGAGGCCCTTGCCCTGCTGGCCGCCGGATCGGGGCGCGGCGAGCAGGTGTTCGGCCTGGGCTCGGCGCTCGCTTCGGCGATGCGGAAGGTGGTCGACGCGCTGCCCGAAAGCCACCGGGCCACGGCGAGCGACGCGGCCCAGCGGTTTCTCGTCGACCCGGAGGCCGACCTGCTCTCGCGCCGGCTGGTCGCCGAGGAGGTCCCCGGATCCACGATGGTCGAGGTCCGGCGCGCGGTGCTCGCCGGACACAAACTGCGGATCCACTACGCGGCCACGGGCCAGACGCCGCAGTGGCGCACGGTGGACCCGATCGGGCTGGTCACCGTACGGGACCGGGGCTACTTGCTGGCCACGAAGGCCGGCGAGGACCGCACCTACCGGCTGTCGCGCGTGCTGGCCGCCGAGGAACTCCCCGAAGCGGCCCAGCGACCGAACCGGGTCGATCTGGACCGGATCTGGCGGGAGCGCTCCGCGCAGTTCCTCTCCGGCGGCGACCACATCGCCGTGCTGGTCCGCGTGAACCCGGCGCGGCGGGAAGACCTGCTGAACACCGCACTGGCGGTCCGCGCGGAAGAGCCCGACGCCGACGCGGACGGCTGGCTGCGCCTGGAGGTGACCTTCCAGGATTCACGACATGCCCAATGGGCCCTGTGGCAACTCGGCATGGATGGGGAGGCGTTGGCTCCGCAGTCGTTGCGCACGCTGCTGCACGACCGGGCGGCGGCGGTCGCGGCCCGGTATGGGGACTCGCCTGGGGGGCTGGGGGAGTGAGGGGTGGGGGTGTCGGGGTGGTGGCCCGGGCTGCGGGTTGGTCGGTGGCTGCGTGGGGTTCCGGGGGGATCGGCCGGGGGGAGGAGTGGGGAGGAGCGGGCCGGCTGGAGATGCCCAGGTCGCCTCCGGCCGATGGCCATCCGGACACGGATCCGGCAGGACCGTGACCTCAGCCGGAACGGACGCGCGGGGCGATCAGAGCATCCAGGACCGGGCGCCTGGACACCCTTCCCGCGACCGTCGACCGCCGACATGAGCGTAAGGACGACATACAGCCCCTCAGGGTCGGGGGGCGCGACAGATCGCTACACACTCCCACTCGGCTTAGCGACTACCGACCGTCCGTGGCTGATCTAGAGAGGGTGGCTGGTCTGGAGGGGTGGCTGATGTGGAGAGGCGGCTGCGAGCGCTTCGGTCAGCTGTCGGGGAGGTTGTCGCGGAGGTCTTCGGCGCGGAGGAGGTCGTCGGCCAGGGAGGTGCGGTCGGGGGTCGGGAGGGGGATCTGGTCGGCCTCGGACAGCAAGCGGGCGGCTAGCGGGGTGTCGTCCAGGTGGACGGCCATGGCGGCGCGGAGGATGAGGGCTTTCACGCGGGACGGGGGAGGGACGTCGGAGGAAAGGAGGCGGTCGAGGATCTTGGCGGCGGCCGCGTAGTCCTCTTTGGAATCGCCGAGGAGTGAGGCCATGTGGAGGGCCTTGGCCACCGGGTCCTTCGGAACCGGGGAGTGGTGGAGGTCTTCGCTGATCGGTTGGCCGATGCGAATGCTGTTGCCGCCCGGGTCGGCCATGATGAACTGCCGCATCCCGTAGGTGGTGTCCTTCAGTGGACCGATCCGGGGGAGACCACGGGTCGGGATCCTGCCCAGTTCTTGCTTCAGTCCGCTACGGAACTTCGCGTACAAACCGTCGACGTCGTCGGTCGTGATGTAGCACGCGCCGTACGACTCGGCCGGCTCGAAGCCCTTCAGTGCCGCGAACTGCAACTCGACGTCACCGTGCTGCACGACGGCATAGGCGTACGGACGTTCTTGATAGAACGTCACCTCGAAACCTATGGCCTTGTAGAAGTCGACCGTCTCGGGGATGGACCTGCAGGGGAGCATCGCCGCCAGTTTCTCGCTCATCCTCCGACCGTAGGACCACCCGCCCCGATTAGTCAAACTTGATTAGCATCCACTCTTCGTCCCTCGGCCACGGACGGTCGGTAGTCGCTAAGCCGAGCGGGAGTGTGTAGCGATCTGTCGCGCCCCCCGACCCTGAGGGGCTGAATGTCGTCCTTACGCTCATGTCGGCGGTCGACGGTCACGGGAAGGGTGTCCAGGCGCCCGGCCCTGGATGCTCTGACCGCCCCGCGCGTCCGTTCCGGCTGAGGTCACGGTCCTGCCGGATCCGTGTCCGGATGGCCATCGGCCGGAGGCGACCTGGGCATCTCCAGCCGGCCCGCTCCTCCCCACTCCTCCCCCCGGCCGTTCCCCGGGGGGATCCCGGAAGTCTTGTGGCGTTTCGGGGTGGGTCGGTCGGAAGCTCCTATGGATCGTCAAGTGGTGTGGGGGAGCGGGGTGGGTGTGCTGATCGGCCGGGTGAGGTGTCTGTAGATCTCGCGGGCGATGAAGCGTTTGAGGCAGCGCAGGATGTCTTTCTTCGAGAGGCCTTGCGTGGTGCGGCGGGTGACGTAGTCGCGGGTGCGTGTGTCGTGTCTCATGCGGGTCAGGGCGATCATGTGGAGGGCGTTGTTCGCGGCTCGGTCGCCGCCGCGGTTGAGGCGGTGGCGGTCGGTCCTCCCGGAGCTGGCGGGGATGGGGGCGGCCGCGCTCAAGTGCGCGAACGCCGCTTCCGAGGTGAGTCGGTCGGGGTTGTCGCCTGCGGTGATCAGCAGCTGTGCGGCGGTTTCGGGTCCAACTCCGGGAAGATCCAGCAGGGTTGGCGCTGCCTGGGCGACCAGTGGTCTGAGCTCGCGGTCCGCGTCGGTGATCTCTTCGGTCAGGTGCTGGTAGCGGCGGGCCAGACGCCGTAACGCGATCTTGACCGCGCAGGAGGGATCGCTGAGGTCCGCACCGGGCCGGGACCGGGCGAGCGTGGTGATCAGGTCGCTGGTGGGTAAAGATCGCAGGCGTTCGCGGACCTCGCCCGGGGCGGTGACGATCAGGTTCCGGATCTGGTTGATCGTCTGGGTCCGGGACTTCACCGCGCTCTTGCGGACCACGCGCAGGGCGCGGATGGCCTCCACGATCCCGTCCCGCGTCTTGGGGGTGCCGCTCGCGCGGCCGGAAAGGACCGCGGTGGCCGCCGCGTAGGCGTCGACGGGGTCGGATTTGCCGCTGGCGCGGCGGGCCCGCCGGTCAGGCCGGTCCACCTCGATCACGGTCACCTTATGTTTGCGCAGGCGGCGGGCGAGTTCAGCGCCGTAGGCGCCGGTGCCCTCCATACCGACGGCGATGACCTCGCCGTGTGAGAGGAGCCAGTCCAGCAGGTGCCGGTAGCCGTCGGGGGTGGTGGGAAACGCCTGGGTCGCCAGGTGCCGGCCGATCGTGTCGATCACGGCGGCCTGGTGGAAGTCGGTGTGGGTGTCGATTCCTGCGAGGACCGCTATCGGTTCTGCCATTCTTGGGGGGCTGCCTTCCGTGTGACACGCGAGGGACGGCACGCGCGCCGGCCGGAAAGCCGGACAAGACAGTGACGGGACCTTTGGCCGGGCTCCTATGAGGTCACTGGCCCACCGGCCGGCGCGCGCAAAAACAGCACCGCCCGGGCAGCCGACGATTCCAACCAAGGACAACCGAAGCGTCAGTCAAGGGTCGAGTCAGACCACCCGAACAAGGCCGCCATCATCCTCACTGTCAAGGGTTGAGTCAGACCACCCGAACAGTGCCGCCATCATCCTCACTGTCAAGGGTGGCCGAAGGCCATCGCGAAGCGACGCGACCGCAGGGAGCGCTCTTGACGGACCGGCCCACCCCGAAAGGACACTGGACTGCCGGGACGCCCCCCGGAACCCCACGCAGCCACCGACCAACCCGCAGCCCAAGCCCACCCCTCCCGCAGCCCCCGAAACCCGCCCCCCGTCTCCACTTCCGGGGTAGTGGCCGGAAGGCGTTGGCGGCATGGCACGCTTGGGGCATGGCCGTTCA
Source organism: Streptomyces sp. AP-93 (assembly GCF_022808175.1). Classification (GTDB taxonomy): domain Bacteria; phylum Actinomycetota; class Actinomycetes; order Streptomycetales; family Streptomycetaceae; genus Streptomyces. Next base: position 265,850 of record NZ_JALGBX010000007.1, read on the forward strand.
GATCAATCCCAGCATCTTGTCCGCCGACTTCGCCCGGCTCGCCGAAGAGGCGAAGGCCGTTCAGGGGGCCGACTGGCTGCATGTCGACGTCATGGACAATCACTTCGTCCCCAACCTCACGCTCGGCGTGCCGATCGTGGAGTCGCTCAGCCGGGCGACGGACATCCCGCTCGATCTGCACCTCATGATCGAGGACCCCGACCGCTGGGCCCCTCAGTACGTCGAGGCGGGTGCGGGATCCGTGACCTTCCACGCCGAGGCCGCCGCTGCGCCCGTGCGGCTCGCGCGGGAGATCCGGGCCAAGGGGGCGCGGGCGGCCATGGCGCTGAAGCCCGCGACGCCGATCGAGCAGTACGAGGACATCCTTCCCGAGCTCGACATGCTGCTGATCATGACCGTGGAGCCCGGCTTCGGCGGTCAGCCCTTCCTTGACATCATGCTGCCCAAGATCCGCCGCACCCGGGAGCTGATCTCCAAGCACGGTCTGGAGCTGTGGCTGCAGGTCGACGGAGGCGTCTCCGCCACGACCATCGAGCGGTGCGCGGAGGCCGGAGCGGACGTCTTCGTGGCGGGCAGCGCGGTCTACGGAGCGGTCGATCCGGCGGCAGCCGTACGCACGCTGCGTGACCAGGCGGGTGCGGCGATCGCCGCCGCGCCCTGGGCTTGCGACCACTGAACCAAGGCTTGGTGAACAGCTCGGTGAACGGGAGCTGTCCAGGCTGATCAACGGCCGTCGGATCTGACAGGATGAACGGCGAGTCGAGAGTGTGAACACGAGAGTGTGAACAGCAGTGAGGAGAACGCGGTGTCTGCAATGTCGGCGGGACGGTCAGCCCTGCGGATGGGACCCGCGGAGCTGGTGCAGGCGGCGGCCATGGCGCGCCGCTTCTACCTGGAGGGGAAGTCCAAGATCCAGATCGCCGAGGAGTTCGGCGTGAGCCGCTTCAAGGTGGCCCGGGTCCTGGAGACCGCTCTGGAGCGCGATCTCGTACGCATCGAGATCCGCGTGCCGGCCGAGCTGGACGCGGAGCGCTCCGACGCGCTGCGCGCCCGGTACGGGCTGCGGCACGCCGTGGTCGTCGAGTCCCCCGCCGATGCCACCGAGGACGCGCCGGACCCGGAGAACCTGGGTGCCGTAGCCGCAGATCTGCTGGGTGAGCTCGTCAACGAGGGGGATGTGCTCGGCCTCGCGTGGGGGCGGTCGACCATCCACATGGCCGCCTCCCTGCACCGGCTGCCTCCGTGCACCGTCGTCCAGCTGACGGGGGTGTACGACGCCGGTACGGCCGAGCGCGGGTCCGTGGAGGCCGTGCGCAGGGCCGCGCAGGTGTCGGGCGGAGACGCCCACCCGATCTACGCGCCGATGCTGCTGCCCGATCCGGCCACCGCGGCCGCCCTGCGGAACCAGACGGGGATCGCGCGGGCCTTCGAGTACTTCGACAAGGTGACGGTCGCCGCCGTCTCCATCGGGTCCTGGGAGCCGGGCATCTCGACCGTCCACGACATGCTGAGCGACGAGGAGCGGGCGCACTACGCCTCGCTGGGTGTCGCGGCTGAGATGTCCGCCCATTTGTTCGATGCCGAGGGGCGCCGGGTCGGGCGGGACCTCGGCGAGCGGTGCATCACCGTGGAGGCGGACCGGCTGCGCCGGATCCCCGAGGTCGTCGCCATCGCCGGCGGGCTGCGCAAGGCGTCCGCGATCGGCGCTGTTCTGCGCTCGGGGCTCGTGACCAGTCTGGTCACCGACACCGCCGTCGCGGACTACCTGCTGACCGAATCGGAGCCCGGCCTGAGGCCGGCACTGGAGCGGGCCGACCCCGACGAGTGATTGTTCGGATTGGTCCGATTGTCCGGGCGAATGCCGGTCAAACGCGGGCACGTGATGTTCGCCGATGCGGATGGTGCCGTAATTGAGATCCGAACGGCGGACCGTTCGGCGGCCTGCTGGGCGCATACTGGGTGCAATGACAAAGTCCGCAGTACCTCGCCGCCATCTTCCGTCCAGCCCGTTCAAGGCCCCCGTGGAAGCGCCGCTCCGGCACTTCAGCGTCGGCGACCGGGTTTCTCACGATGAGCACGGCCTCGGCCGTGTCGTCGCCGTTGAGGAGGGGATCGCTGTCCTCGTCGAATTCGGGCCTGAGGTCCGCAAGCGCATTCTGAGCCCGTACACCAAGATGTCCGCCCTCTGAAGACACCGCGCGATTCGCGGGCGAATCGGATATTTGGCACGATCGGTGCATGATCTTTCGGAACGTGCCCCGATCGTTGCTGCGTGTGCTGGGGGCCGTGTTCCTCTGCGCGGCGCTGGTCGGTGCGGTGGGTTGCAGCGGGAAGAAACCCGCGCCTGCCGCGGCCACCAGTACGAGCGCGAGCGCCGGCTCCGGCGTTGACGTTGCCCCGAGTGGGGCGGCGAGTTCCGCTGTGCCGACGCCCGGATGGGCGAAGGGGATGGCGACGGTACGGGCCGCGGCGTTGCCGCAGCAGGCCCGGGACGTGCTCGCGCTGATCGACAAGGGCGGGCCGTACCAGTACCGGCAGGACGGGACCGTCTTCGGCAATTTCGAGAAGGCCCTGCCGCAGAAGAAGCGCGGCTACTACCACGAGTTCACCGTGAAGACGCCCGGTGAGCGGGACCGTGGGGCCCGGCGGATCGTGACCGGTGTGGGCGGGGAGTTCTTCTACACGGACGACCACTACAAGACCTTCAAGGCGGTTCTCCGATGAGCCTGGACCCGCGGCCCCTGGCCCCCGTGCTCGAAGCGGCCGAGGCCGCCGGCTGGGCGACCGTACGGCTGGATCTGGACGGCGTACGGAGCAAAGCGGAGCTGATGCGGCGGGCTGGGGGCGCGCTGCGGCTGCCGCCGTGGGTCGGGGGGAACTGGGATGCGCTGGCCGATGCGCTGAGGGATTTGTCTTGGTTGCCGGCTGCGCCGGGCCGGCTGCTCGCCGTGACCTCCTGGCGCGGGTATGCGGAGGCTCGGCCCGCGGACTGGGCGACGTTCCGGGAGGTGCTGGAGGAGGCCGTCGACTTCTGGCGGGCCGAGTCCGAGCGTGAGGGCGAGGCGCCGGGGTTGACGGTGCTGCTCGCCGAGTCCGGCCCGGGGCCGACTGCCGGGGCTCCGCCCCGGACCCCGCGCCTCAAACGCCGGCGAGGCTGAATTTGCCCCGGCGGGCCCGGCGGAGCGCGGGGGGTCCGCCGGGCTGAGGGGTCAGGGCTTGGGGATCCAGGGTGGGGTTTGGCCCCAGGACCAGACCGGGATGTCGGCCGCGTCCACCGGGGGTGGGTTGGGGCCCGAGTAGATCAGGGCCATGCGGGTGCCCCATTCGATGTAGTACGCGAAGACCGCGCGGAACTCGGGGTCCGTGGGCAGGCCCACCTCGTCGGCGGTGTCCGTCAGGAGGTCGACCCAGCGGCGGCGCTGCTCTTCGGTGATGCCGCGGCCCAGGTGCTTGGTGGCCATGTGCTGGTGGCCGCCGTGGGCAGCTGTGTACTGCTTCGGGCCGCCGAAGACCTCCGCCAGCCAGACCGCCACGTGCTGGGGGTGTTCGGAGTCCATGCCGGCGAAGACCGGGGCCAGGATCTCGTCCCGCAGGGCGTGGGCGTAGAAGACGTCCGTGAGGCGGTTCATCGCCTCCTCGCCGCCCATCCATTCGTAGATGGTGGGCGTGGTGCCGGGCGTCGTGTTCGGTGTGGTTTCGGGTGTGGTGCTCATGACGGGGTCGAAGCCTTTCCGGGGCCGGCCACCTTCGTGACGAGGTAGTGCTGCATTTCCTCGATGGCCGTGACGTACGGGCGGATCGCGCTGAAGAACGCGGGGAAGTGCTCGCCCTTGCGGAAGCCGTTCAGGTGGGCGTCGATCGAGGTCCAGCGGATGCGGAGGATGTAGCGCTCGGGCTCTTCCTCGCAGCGGGCGAGTTCGTAGTCGATGCACTCCGGCGAGGCGGTCAGGGCCTCGGAGGCCCTGACGTACGCGTCTTCGAAAGCCGGCTGGTCGTCCAATGCGATCCGGTAGCGGATGTATTCGACGGTGGTGGTCATGGTGCGGGCCTCTCCCTGGGGGCGGGCGTTGATCGCCGGTGGTCCGTGCCAGGCTTGCGCGATCTTGCGGGCGCGGGGAGATCTTTCGCAGTTATGACCCGGACTTCTGGGAGTCGGCGAGGTCCGGACCCTCGGCGCGGACCTGCTGGACCCGGTCCAGGGACTCGCGAAGGTCCGTCAGCCAGGTGTCGGTGTTGCGTCCGACCAGGCGGACGCACCAGGCCAGGGCGTCGGCGCGGCTGCGGGCGACGCCGCCCGCGACCAGGGTGTCGAGGACCTGGCGCTCGGGCTGGCGCAGGCGGGTCATGACCGGGACGGCGAGGTGGGTGAAGAGGGTCTGCTCCTCGCCCGACCGGGCGGCCCAGGACACCTTGCGGCGGTAGAGCTCCTCCGCCTCCCGGGCGACTTCCATCCGCTGTTCGCGGGTGCGCTCGCGGAAGGCGGCGACCGATTCGGTCTCGGGGATCGCGCCGACGACGGTGATCTCCTCCCGGTCGACCGTGACCGAGAGGAGCGAGGTGTAGACGTCCACCGGCAGGTGCTCGGCGAACCAGGTGCGGAGCTGTTCGTTCTGCGCGGATGTAATCATGTAATCAACGGTGCGTCCGGTGCTCCCTTGATCGCAAGGGGACCGGACCGGTGTTCGCTCTCAGCCCATCGAGCGGTAGCGGTGGATCAGGGAGACCGCCATGGCTCCCTCGCCCACGCCCGAGGCGACCCGTTTGACCGAGTGGGCCCGTACGTCCCCCGCCGCGAAGACGCCGGGAACGCTGGTCTCCAGCGGGTACGGGGCGCGCTCCAGGCTCCACTCCTCCGGGAGTTCGCCGCCGTTGGAGATCAGGTCCGAGCCGGTGAGGACGAAGCCGTACTCGTCCCGCTCGACGACCCCGGCCAGCCAGCTCGTGTGCGGGCGGGCGCCGATGAAGGTGAACATGAAGCGGGCCGGGATCTCCTTGTCCTCGCCGGTCTCGGAGTTGTGGAGGGTCAGGCGTTCGAGGTGGTCCTCGCCGTGCAGGCTGACGACCGTCGTGCGGACCCGCACCTCGATGTTGGGAGTGCGCTCGATCTCGTCGATCAGGTAGCGGGACATGCTGTCGTCGAGCGAGGCCGCGCGGACCAGGATGGTGACCCGGGCGGCGTACTTGGCGAAGTGCACGGCGGCCTGGCCGGCCGAGTTGGCGCCGCCCACGATGAACACGTGCTGCGAGATGCACGCCGAGCTCTCCGTGGTCGCCGCGCCGTAGTAGAGCCCGGCGCCCTCGAAGCGGTCGGCGCCGGGGGCGTCCAGGCGGTTGTACGAGACGCCGGTCGCCAGGAGCACCGTCTCGGCGCTGATCTCCGTACCGTCCGCCAGGGTCAGGATCTTCGCCGGGTCGTCACGGGTCAGCGAGGTCACCTCCACCGGGTGCAGGATCTCCGCTCCGAAGCGGGAGGCCTGGATGGTGGCCCGGCGGGTCAGGTCGCCGCCGGAGAGGCCCGAGGGGAAGCCGAGGTAGTTCTCGATCAGGCTGGAGGTGCCGGCCTGGCCGCCCGGGGCGCGGGAGTCCAGCATGAGCGTGGACAGGCCCTCGGAAGCCGAGTAGACCCCCGCCGCGAGGCCCGCCGGGCCCGCGCCGACGATGACGCACTCGTAGTGCGGGCGCGAGGCGGTGGTGGCCAGCCCCAGGCGCTGGGCGAGCTGCGTGTCCGTCGGCGCGGAGAGCACCGAGCCGTCGGGGAAGCGGACCAGGGGCAGCGCGGCGTCGGGCTGGGCGGCGGCGATCACGGTCAGCGCCTCGGGGTCCCGCTCGACGTTGAGGAAGCGGAAGGGCTGGCCGTTGCGGGTGAAGAAGTCCCGGACGGCGTGGGTGCCGGGGGAGACCAGGTGGCCCGCGACGATGATCCCGTCGTACGCCGGGCGGTAGGTGGCGAGCCAGTCGGAGAGCAGGTCGTCCAGGACCGGGAAGAGCCGCTCGTGCGGCGGGTCCCAGGGTTTGAGCAGGTAGTAGTCCAGGCGGACCCGGTTGATGGCGGTGATCGCCGCGTCCGTCTCGGCGTACGCGGTGAGGAGCACGCGGCGGGCGTCGGGGAAGCGGCTGACGGCCTCCAGCAGGAACTCGACGCCGGTGACGTCCGGCATCCGCTGGTCGACGAGGAAGAGCGCCGGGTCGTGGCCGCGCTCGTCGAGGGAGTCCAGGATCTTGAGGGCGTCGGCGGCCGAGGAGGCGCCGAGCACCCGGTAGCGGTCGCCGTAGGCGCTGCGCAGGTCGCGGCGGACGGCGCGCAGCACCTGCGGGTCGTCGTCCACGGCCAGGATGACGGGCTTGCGGTTCTCCGCGCGCGCCGCGGCCTCGGCGGTCGCGGCCGCCGTTGTGGCGGCGGCGCCGGGGGTTCCGGTGGTGCTGGTGGTGCTCGCGGCGGTGCCGCCGGCGGTGGTGCCGGTGGTGCTCGTGGGCGCCGTGGCGCTCTCCGGGGCGGCGCTCACGCCGGGTCCAGCATCAGCTTGTCGGTGTAGCACCAGGCCCAGTCCTCGCCGGGCTCGTGGGAGGCCGCGATCGGGTGCGCGGTGGTCCCGTAGTGCCTGGTGGCGTGACGGTTCTTCGAGGAATCGCAGCAGCCGACGTGCCCGCAGCTCAGGCACATCCGCAGGTGCACCCAGGTGTCACCGGAGACGAGGCACTCCTCGCAGCCCTCGGTGCCCGGTTTCACCGGACGTATCGACTCGATGTGGGTGCACAACAGGTCCATCGTCATCGTCCCCGTCCCTCTCCCGCGCTCTCGCGCTGTCGCGCTTCGCGCCCGTGATATGCGGCGCGCCCGAGATTCCGGCGCGTCCAGACCATAAGGCGGGGCCCCGGCGGGGGTTCAGGGATTCGGACGAAGTCAGGTAGTCCGGAAGCTACTTCATGACATCGCCGGACGACTTCCTGAGGTGCCCCCATGGCCTGGGCGACTACCTCACGAAGTCGCACACCAGCGCTTTGACGGGAACCCCGGGCGCGGCCAGTGTGGGGGACGCCAACGACAACAGGCGGCGCCTGGAGGAATCCGTGAGCAGAAAGATTCTGGTCATTGTCTCCGAACACGGTTACTGGGCCGAGGAACTGATCGGCCCCGTATCGCAGTTCGACGAGCAGGGCTATGAAGTCGTATTCGCCACGCCGACCGGAAAGCGTGCCCACGCTCTCCCGCCGAGCCTCGACGCGAACTACATCGATCCTCCGCTGGGACGCTCGGTCACCACCGAGGAGAACGCCCGGCTGGGCCGGGAGTTCGAGCAGTCGAGCCGGCTCGACTCCCCCCTCGACATCGAAGCGTGGGCCCCCGAGCGCCCGTACACGAGCGACTCGGCCTATCTGCCCAAGCTGGAGCAGTACCACCGCGATCTGGACAAGCTCCAGACCGACATCGCCGGTTTCGACGCGGTGCTCGTCGTGGGCGGCAGCGGTCCGATCGTCGACCTCGCCAACAACGAGCGCGTGCACGCCCTGATCCTCGCCTTCAAGAACGCGGGGAAGGTCGTCGCGGCCGAGTGCTACGGCGTCGCCTGCCTGGCCTTCGCCCGGGACTGGGGCGACCGCCGCAGCATCATCTGGGGCAAGCACGTGACCGGCCACTGCAAGGAGTACGACTACAAGGACGGCACCGGATTCCTCGGCACCGATTTCAACATGGGGCCGCCGCCGTATCCGCTGGAGTACATCCTCCGCGATGCGACCGGACCGCGCGGCGCGTACCACGGAAATTTCGGCCACCCCCTTTCGGTGATCGTCGACTTCCCCTTCGTGACCGGTCGTTCGACCCCCGACTCGTATCTCACGGGGCAGAAGATCGTGGAAGTCCTGGAGAACGGTCTCACCCGGTACGGCTGGTAATTCCGGTAACTCCGGAACGACGGTACGAAAAGGAGGGGGAGTTCGATGAGTTCTGGAGCCACTCCCGGACGGGAAAGGCTGATCGACCAGTTCAAGGCCGACGGCCTGAACGTCATGTTCGGAAATCCGGGGACGGTGGAACAGGGATTCCTCGACGCGGTCGACGCGGCGGAGGACTTCCACTACGTCCTCGCCCTCCAGGAGACCGTGGCCGCCGGCATCGCCGACGGCTACGCCCGGGCCACCGGCGGGGCGGCGCTGCTCCAGCTGCACTCCGGGGTGGGTCTGGGCAACGGCATCGGCATGCTCTACCAGTCGCTGCGCGGCCACACCCCGCTCGTCGTGGTCGCCGGCGACGCCGGGGTGCGCTACGACGCCATGGACGCGCAGATGGCGTCCGACCTGGTGGCGATGGCGAAGCCGGTGACGAAGTACGCGACCCGGGTCACCGACCGGCACTCCGTGCTGCGCACGATCCGCCGGGCGGTGAAGATCGCCCTGACCCCGCCGCGCGGCCCGGTGTTCGTGGCCCTGCCGATGGACGTGCTGGACGAGCTCAACTCCGAGCTCGTGCTGCCCGCCACGGTGCCCCTCACGGACGTGGCGCCTTCGGCCGCCTCGGTGGGGCGCGCGGCCGAGCTGCTGGCCTCCGCCGAGCGGCCGGTCGTCCTCGTCGGGGACGGGGTCGCGCTCTCCGGGGCGCAGCGCGAACTCGTCGCCGTCGCCGAGCTGCTCGGCGCCGACGTGTACGAGGTCGACTCCTCCGAGGTGAACATCGCGGCCTCGCACCCGCTGCGCCGCGGTCAGACGGGCCACATGTTCGGCCCGCACAGCAAGGAGCTGATCGGGGGCGCGGACGGGGTGCTGATCGTCGGCACCTACGTCTTCCCCGAGGTGTTCCCGGAGCTGGAGAGCCCCTTCCGGACCGGCGCGCGGGTCGTGCACATCGACCTGAACGCCTACGAGATCGCCAAGAACCACCCGGTGGACCTCGGGCTCGCCGCCGATCCCCGGCAGGCGCTGCGCGCACTGGCCGGCGTACTGGAGCACGTGCTCACCCCCGTGCAGCGGGCGGCGGCGGCCGGGCGGCTGGACGCGCGGACCCGGGAGCGGGTGCGGGCGGGCCAGGCCGAGCAGGAGGCCAAGGCCTCCGAAGAGGCAGCCGGTTCGCCGATGGCGGTCTTCCTGCGGACCCTGGCCGAGCGCACGGGCGGGGACCTGATCGTCTTCGACGAGGCGCTGACCACCTCCCCGCTGGTCACCCGGTACCTGCCGCCGGAGCGCCCGGGCGACTACCACCTCACCCGGGGCGGATCGCTGGGCGTGGGCTTCCCGGGCGCGGTCGGCGTCAAGCTGGCCCGGCCGGAGCGGCTCGTCGTCGGCTTCGCAGGCGACGGCGGCTCGATGTACACCTACCAGGCGCTGTGGACCGCGGCCCGGCACGGCATCGAGGCCAAGTTCGTGGTCTGCAACAACCGCAAGTACCGGCTGCTGGACGACAACATCGCCCAGTACTGGCGGGAGCGGGAGATTGCGCAGCACGGCTTCCCGGGGTCCTTCGACCTCTCGCACCCCGAGATCGACTTCGCCGCCCTGGCCCGGTCGCTGGGGGCGGGCGGGATGCGGGTGGAGAAGCCCGACGAGGCGATCGCCGCCGTGGGGCGGATGCTCGCCCACCCGGGGCCGTTCCTGGTCGACGTGCAGATCTGACGCACCGCGTACCGCGCACGCACGGGTCGTACGTACGGACAGACAGACAGACAGACAGACAGCAGCAGACAGGAGGAGACCGCATGCCCGCCGAGCGGCTGACCGAGGACGCGATCCGCGCCTTCGCCGAGAAGTGGTACGTGGCCCTGGACCAGCACGTCCAGCCGGACCAGGTGCTGGCCCTGATCACCGAGGACCTGGAGTTCAAGGTCCCGGAGGACACCTTCCTCGGCCACCAGGGCTTCGGCCGCTGGTACGAGGCGGTCACGAACCGCTTCTTCGACGAGGTGCACACGGTCACGAAGGTGGAGCCCGTCATCGGGGGCGACCGGGCGGTCGTCCGGGTCCTCGTGAACTGGCAGGCCAAGATCTGGGACCCGCCGTCCGCCCGCAGCGTGTGGCTGGGCTTCGACGCGGACCAGACCTGGACCGTGGTCGCCGGCCCCGACGGGCCGCTGATCCAGCAGTACACCGTCAACGAACTGGCGCCCATGCCCGGTTCCGCCTCCCTCTGAGCGGCGAAGGAGAAGCGACGATGACCGAAGTGACACGGGAGCGGGTCGAGGCGGCGTACCGCGCCCTCGGCTCCGGCGACCGGGCCAGGATCCTGGAGTACTACGCGGAGGACCTGCGCTGGCAGGTTCCCGGCAACCATCCGCTCGCCGGCTGGTACGAGAGCCTGGACGCCTTCCTGGAGCTGATGGCCCAGACCCACAAGCTCACGGGCGGCACCTTCCGCATGGACATCGAAGCGGTCCTCGTCGGCGAGGACTGCAGCGCGGACGTCTGCCGCAACGTCGCCGTGCGCGGCGGCGCCGACGAGTCGAGCCGCTCCCCGTACGAGCGGATGGACTACCCGGTCTTCCACTTCATGCGCTGGCAGGGCGGCCGGATCGTCGAGGGCCACGACGGTCTCTTCGGCGACACGGCCACCGCCTTCAGCCAGTTCTGGGCGCCCTTCGCCCCGGACGGAACCCGCAGGGACCAGTAGGGGGTTGACTTCTCCCTCTCCCTATCGGGAGGGGGTTCCCATCCTCGCGGGTGGGGGTTCCTGCTTCACCACGGATCGCCCGGACCGAGAGGAGGACTCCCGATGAGGTCTTACACCCGCTCCACAGGCAGCAGCCGCCAGCCCGGCGGCCAGGAGATTCACTGCTGCGTTTCCGTCCCGGTCGTGGGTCGTCCCGCAGGTGTCACACGTCCATTCACGGATATCCAGGGACATCGTGTCGGCGATGGACCCGCAGGCCGAGCACAGCTTGGAGCTGGGGAACCACCGGTCGACGGTGATCAGCTCGCGCCCGTACCAGCTCGACTTGTACTCCAGCATCGAGCGCAGCTCGCGCCAGCCCGCGTCGGCGATGGCACGGGCAAGGCTGTGGTTCCCCAGCATGTTGCGGACAGCCAGGTCTTCGACCACGAGCGTTTGGTTTTCACGCACGAGTCGAGTCGTCAGCTGATGCAGATGATCCCGGCGCCGGTCGGCGATCCGGGCATGGACCCTGGCCACCCGGATCCGGGCCTTGGACCGATTGCGGCTGCCCTTCTCCTTCCGCGACAGAGCGCGCTGCGCACGGGCGAGTTTCTCCCGGTCCCTTCGCTCGTGCTTCGGGTTGTCGATCTTCTCGCCGGTGGAGAGGGCGACCAGGGCCGTAAGCCCGACGTCGATGCCGACGGCGTTCGTGGTGGCCGGCATGGGGACAGGGGCGTCGTCACACAGCAGAGAGACGAACCAGCGGCCGGCGCTGTCACGGGACACGGTGACCGTCGAGGGCTGAACACCAGCCGGGATGGGACGGGACCACACGATGTCCAGCGGCTCGGACATCTTCGCGAGGGTGAGTTGCCCAGCGGTGTAGCGAAAGGCGCTGCGTGTGTACTCGGCGCTGGCGCGGGATTTCCGCTTCGACTTGAAGCGGGGGTACTGCACCCGCTTCCCCCAGAACCCGACAAAGGCTGCCTGCAGATGCCGCAGCGCCTGCTGGAGCGGAACCGAGGACACCTCGGCCAGGTAGGCGAGCTCCTCGGACTTCTTCCACATCGTGAGCATCGCCGAGGTCTGCGGGTAGTTCACTCGCTCCCCGCGAACCGACCACGCGTCGGCGCGGGCGGCAAGGGCGAGGTTGTAGACCCTTCGCACGCACCCGAAGGTCCGCGACAGTTCCACCGCCTGAGCGCCGGTCGGATGGAAGCGGTACTTGAACGCCCGCTTCACGGAGGAAGTCTCCATGCCCGGACGCTAGGGGTTGTCAAGGTCCGAAGACAAGCCCAGGTCACAGCGTCACGCAGCGGCACTCCAATGGCTGGTTGCTCCGGGCCGAGCATGCGTTTCCTTTCTCCGGTCAAAACCGGGGGTTTCCACATAGGGAGATTGGGATGAGTGCGATCGATTCACGAACGATCCTCACCAAGTACTACGAGTACGCCAACGCAGGTGACTGGGACAGCTGGTGCGACCTGTTCGCCGAGGACCAGGTCATGGACGAGCAGCTCGCCGGCCACATCGAGGGGCTGGAACTGCTCCGGTCGATGATGAAAGGCATGGGGACGATGTACCGGGTCTTCCGCAACGAGCCCGTGCACTTCCTCTTCGACGGTGAGAAGGCCGCGGCTGTCTCCCACCTGACCGCGGTCACCCCCTCCGGGGAGGAGATCGAGGCCGAGGTCATGAACTTCTTCCGGATCGTGGACGGAAAGATCGCCTACATGGCGAACTACCACGACACGGTTCCCTTCCAGGTGCTCGGCCAGGGCTGAGGGGGCGCGCGATGGCCGTGGATGAGTACGACTACATCGTCGTGGGATCCGGCACCGCCGGCAGCGTCCTCGCGAACCGCCTCTCCGAGGACCCGGACGTCAGCGTCCTGGTCCTGGAGGCGGGAGCGGGCCGCATCCCTCCCGAGGTGGACGATCCGTCCTCCTGGTACAAGCTGCTCGGCGGGCCCGTCGACTGGGGTTACACCAGCGTCCCGCAGCCCGGCCTGGACGGCCGCCGCACCTACGAACCGCGCGGCAAGGCCCCCGGCGGCAGCAGCAACCTCTACATCATGATGCACATCCGGGGCCACGCCTCGGACTTCGACAACTGGGCCTACCAGGGCGCGGCCGGCTGGGCGCACGAGGACGTACTGCCCTACTTCTCGCTGCTGGAGGGCCAGGAGGACGCCACCGCGCCGACCACCGGAACCCGCGGGCCGCAGCGGATCACCCACGCCGGACGGCACGGCCCCAACCCGGTCTCGCGCGCCTTCATCGACGCCGCCGTCGAGCTCGGCCACGAGGAGATCGCCGACTTCAACACCGACGGACCGCGGCGCGGCCTCTTCGGCACCGGCTGGCACCACATCGACGTGGCCGACGGCCGCCGCCAGGGCGTCCTCGCCGCCTACCTGGAGCCGGCCCTCGACCGCCCCAACCTGACCCTGCGCACCAGCGCGCAGAGCACCCGGCTGCTCTTCGACGGGGACACCTGCACGGGTGTGGAGTACGTCCAGCTCCAGGCCCCCGCCACGCTTTCGGACAGCGACGTCCCGGGGCGGACCGTGCGCGACGGTCACAGTGCGGCGTCCGAGCCCGGGCTGCACACCGTACGGGCCCGCCGGGAGGTGATCGTGGCCGCCGGGGCGATCGAATCGCCGAAGCTGCTGCTGCTCTCCGGGATCGGGCACCCCGAGCAGCTGCGCGAGCACGGCATCGGAGCCGTCGCGGCCGTGCCCGGTGTCGGCGAGAACTTCCACAACCACGTGCTGACCGGGCTGATGGCCGAGGTCACCCAGGAACTGCCGCCACCCGCACAGAACTTGTCGGAGAGCGCGCTGTTCCTCTCGTCCCGGCCCGGACTGCCGGCGCCGGACCTGCAGATCGCCTTCGTGCACGTGCCGTTCGACGTGATCGTCGGCCAGGACCACCCGAACACGGTGTCCATCCTGCCCGGTGTCGTCCGGCCCGTCTCGCGGGGCTGGATCAAGCTGGCGAGCGCCGATCCGCTGGCCCACCCGCTGATCAACCCGAACTACCTGGGCGACCGCTGGGACTTGGAGCGGATGGTCCAGGGCGTCAAGACCGCCCGGGAGCTCTTCGCGACCTCGGCCTTCTCGCCCTGGTACAAGCAGGAGCTCCAGCCCGGGCCCGGCTACGTGTCCGACGAGGACCTGCGGACCTTCGTGAAGCAGAAGTCGGAGAGCTATCACCACCAGGCCGGGTCCTGCCGCATGGGCATCGACGACCTCTCCGTCGTCGACCCGCAGCTGCGGGTGCACGGCGTACGGAACCTGCGCGTCGTCGACGCGAGCGTGATGCCCGCCGTCCCGTCGGGCAACTGCCACACCGCCATCGCGATGATCGCCGAGCGCGCGGCGGACTTCCTGAAGGGGGTGTCCCGTGCCTGACGTGGTCCTGCGCGAGGGAGCGCTGTCCGGGACCCGCATCGCGGTCCTGGTCGAGAGCGACTTCTACGAGCCCGAGATCTTCTACTACGGCCGCCGGTTCGCCGAGGAGGGCGCCGAGGTCGACTTCCTGACCCGGCTGTGGGGCAACGACTCCATCACCTTCTCCGGGCACGAGTACCGGGCGCCGTTCACCGCGACCCAGTCCCTGGAGGGGCTGAGCGACGAGGACCTGCGCCGCTACGCGGCGATCATCGTGCCCTCGGGCATGGTGGCCGACCGGCTGCGCTACACCGAGGACGTGGACGTCCTGGCCCCGGCGACGGAGCTGCTGCGCCGGGCCTTCGAGGAGCCGACGGTCCTCAAGGGGATCATCTGCCACGGCATGTGGCTGGCCGCCTCGATCCCGGACAAGGTGCGCGGCCGCAAGGTCGTCTGCCACAACAACCTCATCGGTGACGTCCGGAACATGGGCGGCGAGTACGTGGACGAGGACGTGGTGGTCGACGGCGACCTGGTCACCGGCCGCACCGGGGCCCACCACCATCTGTTCGCCCGCCGGATCATCGAGCTGATCGCCGCCGGGCGGGGTGGGCGGGCCCAGGGGGACCAGAGCCGTCGGGGCACCGGCTGATGGCCCCCATGGTCTGGTCGCACGTGGGCCTGAACTGCGCAGACCAGAAGACCACCGAGGACTTCTACACCCGGTACTTCGGCTTCACCCGGGCCCGGGTGGTCGACCTGGGAGATGCCCGGATCATCTTCCTCCGCCAGGGGGACGTGTATCTGGAGCTCTTCGCGGCGGGCACCGAGCAGGCCGACACGGCCCACCACGACGGGCCGGCGGCGGCGGGCCGGATGCGCCACCTGGCCTTCCAGACCGACAGCGTGGACGCCTTCCTGGCCATGCTCGGCGACGCGGCCGAAGTGACCCTGGGGCCACTGGACTTCGACGACTTCATCTGCGGGTGGCGGACCGTGTGGGTCCGCGATCCCGACGGGGTGATCGTCGAGGTCAGCCAGGGATTCGAGGACGAACACGGTCAACACGACAAGGACGGTGTATGACATGGCGGACGCCGTGAGCTTCTCCTTCTCCGACACGATCGCCGGCTACGTCGGCCGCTTCGACTCCGAGTCCCGGCTGCTGCGGCTGAAGACCTCGGACGGCCGCGAGTTCGACGTCTCCCTGGCCGGGGACCCCAGCGCCGAACTGGTCCGCAACCTGGACGAGCCGTACATCGACGCCTCCGGGCACATCGACGAGATGCTCTCGCCGGGACGGTTCCTCTACGTCTACGGGGTGTACTACCCCGAGCAGGGCGGCCGCTTCGAGGCCAAGCGCCTGGTGTTCCTGGGCCGCGGGGCCGAGGACTACCGCTTCGAGGAGCCCAGCTGGTGGATCAAGCAGATCGAATCGCTGGCCGACTTCTACAAGCGGGCGCAGTTCGGCGACGGGCCGGTGGACTTCACCGAGTACCGCACCGAGATCCGGCTCGGCGGCGACAAGACCGCCAGCCACGTCCAGGAGACCGACACGATCTCCCGCCTGGTCTACGGCATGGCCTCGGCCTACCTGCTGACCGGCAAGGACGAGTACCTCGAGGTCGCCGAGCGCGGCACCGAGTACCTGCGCAAGCACATGCGCGTCGTGGACAGCGAGGAGGACGTGGTCTTCTGGTACCACGGCATCAGCGTCGACGGGGACAGCGAACGCAAGCTGTTCACCTCGGAGTTCTCCGACGACTACGACGCGATCCCGATGTACGAGCAGATCTACGCGCTGGCCGGCCCGATCCAGACCTACCGGGTCACCGGCGACATCCGGATCAAGAACGACGCGGACGCCACCATCCGGCTGTTCGACAAGTTCTTCAAGGACCCGGAGCAGGGCGGCTACTACTCGCACATCGACCCGATCCTCTTCAGCGCCGACCACGAGTCCCTCGGGGAGAACGCGGAGCGCAAGAACTGGAACTCGGTCGGCGACCACGCGCCGGCGTACCTGATCAACCTGTACCTGGCGACCGGGGAGCAGCGCTACGCGGACTTCCTGGAGTACACCTTCGACACGATCGCGGACAAGTTCCCGGACTACAAGAACAGCCCCTTCGTCCAGGAGCGCTTCTTCCGCGACTGGTCCCACGACACCGCGCACAGCTGGCAGCAGAACCGCGCGGTCGTCGGCCACAACCTCAAGATCGCCTGGAACCTGATGCGGATGAACTCGCTGAAGGCCAAGCCGGCCTACGAGGAGCTCGCCCGCAAGATCGGCGAGATCATGCCGGCCGTCGGCAGCGACGTGCAGCGCGGCGGCTGGTACGACGTGGTCGAGCGCGTCAAGACGGGGGACGAGGAGACGTATCGTTTCGCCTGGCACGACCGCAAGGCCTGGTGGCAGCAGGAGCAGGCGATCCTCGCCTACCTCATCCTGAACGGCACCGTCGGCGGGACTAAGTTCCTGCGCGAGGCCCGGCAGGCGGAGGCCTTCTACAACACCTTCTTCCTCGACCACGACGAGGGAGCCGTCTACTTCAACGTCCTCGCGAGCGGGACCCCGTACCTGCTCGGGACCGAGCGGCTCAAGGGCAGCCACTCGATGTCCATGTACCACTCGGCGGAGCTCTGCTACCTGTCCGCCGTCTACAACAACCTGCTCATCAACGGCCGGGAGATGGACTTCCACTTCCAGCCCGACCCGACGAACCTGCCCGACCGCGTGCTGCGCGTCTCGCCCGACCTGCTCCCCGCCGGTTCGGTGCGGATCGCGTCCGTCGAGATCGACGAGAAGCCGTACACGGACTTCGACGCCGACGCACTCACCGTCCGGCTGCCCGACGTCCAGGGCCGGGTCAAGGTCAAGGTCCGGCTGCGCCCGACCGCCCAGTAGCGCTCAACGGGGGCGCCCCACTCAGAGGGGAAAGCAATGACCCTGAACGTGAAGGAACGCCGCAACAAGACGGGCACCGTGCTCGTCGCCACCGGCGAGATCAACAGTGAGACCTCCGGATCGCTGCTGCAGAGCCTGCTGCCGCTGGTCCGCGAGGGCCGGCCGCTGCGCATCGACTTGACGGCCGTCACCTACGTCTCCAGCGCCGGGCTGCGCACCCTGCTCGTCGTCTACCGCGAGGCCCAGCACGCCGGGGTCGCCGTCACCCTCTACGGGGTGAGCGAGGAAGTCCGGTTCGTCATGTCGGCCACCGGCTTCCTCGACTTCTTCTCCACCGGGGAAGCCGCCGCGGCGGCCTCCAAGGCGAAGGCCGCCCGATGAGCGAGCCGGCGTCCGAACAGGTGCTGCGCGTCGACGCGTACCCGACCCACGAGGTGGGCGGGTACCGCGTCCGCGCCGGCAAACCGTTCCCCTTCGGGGCCAACGTGGTCCCCGGCGGGGTCAGCTTCTCCGTCTTCTCCGACCAGGCCACCTCCATGACCCTGGTCATCTACAAGCGCGGAGAGCCCGAGCCGATGGCCGAGCTGGAGTTCCCCCAGGAATTCCGCACCGGCAGCGTCTTCGCCATGACGGTCTTCGGCCTCGACCACGAGAACATCGAGTACGGGTACCGGGCCGACGGACCCTACGACCCCGTCACCGGCCACCGCTTCGACGCCCGCCAGGTGCTCTCCGACCCGTACGCCCGGCTGATCGCCGGCCGCGACGTGTGGGGCGTGGAGCCGGACCGCAGCCGCGGCTACCAGTACCGCTCCCGCGTCTGCCTCCAGGACTTCGACTGGGGCGACGACACCCCGCTGGGCATCCCCGCCGAGGACCTCGTCGTGTACGAGACCCACGTGCGCGGCTTCACCCGGCACCCCTCCTCGCAGGTCACCGCCCCCGGCACCTTCGCGGGGCTGCGGGAGAAGATCCCGTACCTGAAGGAGCTCGGGATCAACTGCATCGAGCTGCTGCCGGTGTTCGAGTTCGACGAGAGCGACAACCCGCGCACCAACCCGGAGACGGGCGAGCAGCTCTTCGACTACTGGGGCTACAACACCGTCTCCTTCTTCGCCCCCAAGGCCGGCTACGCGGCCACCGGACGCTACGGCATGCAGGGCGACGAGTTCCGCACCCTGATCAGGGACCTGCACGCGGCCGGCATCGAGGTCATCCTCGACGTCGTCTTCAACCACACCGCCGAGGGCAACGAGCAGGGCCCCACCATCTCCTTCAAGGGGCTCGACAACGCCACGTACTACATGCTCACGCCCGAGGGGTACTACTTCAACTTCAGCGGCACCGGCAACACCGTCAACTGCAACCACCCCGTCGTGCGCAACTTCGTGCTCGACTGCCTGCGCCACTGGGTCGCCGACTACCACATCGACGGCTTCCGCTTCGACCTCGCGGCCATCCTCGGCCGCTCCCCGGACGGCACCCCGCTGCCCAACCCGCCGCTGCTGGAACTGCTCGCCTACGACCCGGTGCTGCGGCACACCAAGCTCATCGCCGAGGCCTGGGACGCCGGCGGCCTCTACGAGGTCGGCAACTTCCCGGCGTACGGTCGCTGGGCGGAGTGGAACGGCAAGTACCGCGACACCGTGCGCAGCTTCCTCAAGGGTGACCCCGGGGTCACCGGGGAGCTCGCGACCCGGCTCGCCGGCTCGCCCGACCTCTACTCCAGCCGCGGGACCTCGGCATCGGTCAACTTCCTGACCGCGCACGACGGTTTCAGCCTGGCCGACCTGGTCTCCTACAACGACAAGCACAACGAGGCCAACGGCGAGGGCAACAACGACGGCGGCAACGAAAACGCCAGCTGGAACTGCGGAGCCGAGGGACCGACCGACGATCCCGAGGTGGCCGCGCTGCGGCTGCGCCAGATGAAGAACGCCCTGGCCATCCTCCTCACCAGCCAGGGCATCCCGATGCTGCTGTCCGGCGACGAGGTGGCGCGCACCCAGCAGGGCAACAACAACACGTACTGCCAGGACAACGAACTGTCCTGGTTCGACTGGAGCCAGGTCGACGAGAACTCCGAACTGCTCCGCTTCACGCGGGAGATGATCGCCTTCCGCAAGCACCACCGCGAACTGCGCTCCACCTCCCACCCCACCGGTCAGCTCCGTGACAGCCTCGGGCTGCCCGACATCAGCTGGCACGGGGAGCGGGCCTGGCAGCCCGACTGGTCGCCGGAGAGCCGGCTGCTGGCGGTCGCCCGCTGCGGCACCGGTGACGACGACGTGGTGTACGCGGCCATGAACTCCCACTGGGAAGCGCACGACCTGGAACTGCCCGCCCTCCCGGGCGGCCGCAGCTGGCACCTGTTCGCGGACACCGGGGCCGAGGCCCCGCACGACATCCGCACCCCCGGCGCCGAACTCGAACTGGAGAACGCCGGCAAGTACCTGATCGGTCCGCGCTCGGTCGTGATCCTGGTCGGCCGCACGCCCGACGCCGAGCTCCAGCCCGCGCTCTAGCCCACGCTCCAGCCCACGCACCGAAGGAGACCTGACATGCCGCTTTCCGTGTCCCTGAGCATCGAGGGCGACACCACCGTGATCGAGCTGGAAGGCGAACTGGACGCCAAGACCGCGCCGGACTTCCACCAGACCATCGAGAAGGCCGCCGGCCACGGCACCAGCACCGTCGAGATCCGCATGGCCGGGGTCGGCTACATGGCCAGCGCCGGACTGCGCTCCCTGGTCTTCGCCCAGCAGAAGGTGGGGGAGCACGTCACCATCAAGGTGGTCGGCGCCATCGAGCCCGTGTCCCGGACCATCCGGACGGCCGGGCTCGACCGCAGCATCGTGCTCTGCGACGACTGAGTCCGATGGACGAGGCGGTCAAGACGGCGAGGATGTCCGCCGAGATGCACGTGCCCGCCACGCTCGGGGCATTGGATGACATCGCCGCGCTCGTCCTGCGGCTGGCCGGCCGGGCGGGCCTGGGCAAGGGCGCCTCGTACCGGATCCGGCTGGCCGTGGACGAGCTGGCCACCAACATCGTGATGCACGGGTACCGGGGCGGCGACGGACGGATCACCGTCCGGGGCCGCTCCGGGCCGGGCCGGGTGCAGATCTCCATAGAGGACCGCGCCCCGGCCTTCGACCCCGTCCAGGGGCGACTGCCGCCCGACCCGCAGACCGCTCCCGAGCGGCGCCGGATCGGCGGACTCGGCATCCACCTCGCACTGAC
Organism: Streptomyces sp. AP-93; assembly: GCF_022808175.1. Lineage (GTDB taxonomy): Bacteria > Actinomycetota > Actinomycetes > Streptomycetales > Streptomycetaceae > Streptomyces. The sequence goes on from NZ_JALGBX010000007.1 coordinate 285,971, forward strand.
CAGCGTGGACGAGTTCGACTACGTACGCAGGGACGGCCGCAACATCAGCACGCTGACTGTGATGGCTGAGGGGACGGACCCATGCCCTCCACGACCGTGATCATCCTCGACGAGTACCCGCCACCGCCCCTCGAACTCCTCGGAGCACTGGGGGAGATGGGCGCGGAACTCGTCCCGCGCACGCTGGCCGACCTGCTGGCCGGCCCACTGGAGGAGCTGCCCGAAGCGGACGTACTGCTCGCCCCGGCCCAGGCCGACGGGGAGTCCGTACGGGCCGTCGTCCGCAGACTGCGCCGCTGGGGCGGCGCCCCCATCGTGGTCGTCTGGACCGTGACGGAGTTCGCCGCCCTGGAGGAACACGTCCGGATCGGCCACGACTACCTCGTACCCCCCTTCCTGCCCGCCCTCGTCGGGGCCCGGCTGCACAGCTGCGCGGAGCGCGCCGGACTCGGCCGCACCCTGCGCGAAGCCGACGCCCGCGCCGAACTGATGGGCTACGAGAAGGAGTTGGAGATCGGCCGCGAGATCCAGGCCGGTTTCCTGCCGGAATCACTGCCGGTCCCCGAGGGCTGGGAGATCGACGTGTGCTTCCGGCCCGCCCGGCAGGTCGCCGGGGACTTCTACGACGTCTTCGAGCTGTCCCGCGGCCGGCGCCTGGCCTTCGTCGTCGCCGACGTCTGCGACAAGGGGGTCGGAGCCGCGCTCTTCATGGCGCTCATCCGGTCCCTGCTGCGGCACACCGCCGAGAACAGCGGCCTCCAGCACCTGGTGGCCGCCGGCCGCACCGGCAACAGCCGGCGCATTCCCGTCGTGGGCGCCACGCCGCTGCTCAACGCGGTCACCGCCACCAACGGCTACCTGACCCGCAACCACCTGCGGCAGGGCTACTTCGCCACCCTCTTCTTCGGGGTGCTCGACCCGCTCACCGGATCCCTCGTCTACATCAACGGCGGCCACAACCCGCCGCTGCTGCTGGACGCGGAAGGCGGCGAGCCGCGCACGCTGGAGGTCACCGGCCCCGCCGTCGGGGTGCTCCCGGACTGTGTGTACACGCTCGGCTACGCCCAGTTGAACCCGGGTGACACGCTCTTCGTGTTCACCGACGGAGTGCCCGAGGCGCGCTGCCCCAGCGGCAGCTTCCTCGGCGACGAGCGGATGCTGGAGCTGCTGTCCGGCCCCCCGGTCAGCGGCAGGGAGGTGGTCGACCGGATGGACACGGCCGTACGCGAACACACCGGAACAGCCGAACAGCACGACGACGTCACCATGCTGGCCCTGCACCGGCCACGTGCGGCGCGGGGGCCGCACGCGGGCGGCGCCGATTGCCAGGTCGTGGCCTGATGACCCGGACCATCGTGGTGCACTCGTACCGCGGCGGTACCGGAAAGTCCTCGGTACTGGCGAACCTGGCCCTGCTCCTCGCGGGCGAGGGGCGCCGGGTGGGGGTGATCGACACGGACATCCAGTCGCCCACCCTGGACCTGCTCTTCCGGCTCGGCCCCGGCCCCTCGCTCGCCGACTACCTGCTCGGCCGGTGCGAGATCGAGGCCGCCGCCCAGGAGGTCGCCACCGGCCGCGGCAGCGGGATCCTGTACGTCGTGCCGGCGCGGACCGGGACGGCGGCCCTGCGGGAACTCATGACCACCGGCTACGACGTGGGGCTGCTGCCCGAGGGCTTCGACCGGCTGGCCGTGCACCACGCCCTGGACGTCCTGCTGCTCGACACCCATGCCGGGCTCAACAACGAGTCGGTCACCGCGATGGCGAGCGCCGACGTACTCCTGATCATGGCCAGGGCCGACCGGATCGACCTCCTCGGCGTCGAGGAGACCATCGCCCTGACCGGCCGGCTCGCCTGCCGGCGGACCCTGGTGATGAGCATGGCGCCCGAGGGTATCGACCGGGAGGCCGCCCGGCGGCGGGCCGAGGAGGTCTACCGCACCCCCCTGGCCGGAATCCTTCCCTATGTTCCGGAAATGGCTGCGCTCTACGGGGAACGCATATTCTCCGAAGCCCATCCCGACCACCCCCTCGTCGGTGAATTCCGCACCATCATCTCGGCGTTGGACGCACGTGACGAAGTATCGCGTGCCTGACGTCTCCCCCTTACGCCCCTAGCGGGGGGCGTGTTGAATCGGCAGCGAATCCAGACAGACCAAGGAGAAGAGTCATGAAGATTCTCGTCGTCATGACGGCCAAGGCCACGCTTCATCTGCTGGACGGGGAACAACACCCCTCGGGTTTCTGGGCCGAGGAATTCGCCGTTCCCTACACCCTCTTCAAGAACGCGGGCCACACCGTGGACGTGGCGACGATCGGGGGCCGGACCCCGACGGTCGACCAGACCAGCATCGACCCCCAGTTCCTCCAGTGGGTCCGCCCCCAGGGCTCCGCGGACACGGACGCCGCCAGCGCCCTGGAGCACAGCCGGGTCATAGAGAACACCCCGCAGCTGAGAAACCCGATCGCCCTGGAGACCCTCGGCGAGAAGGACGTCGCCGGCTACGACGGCATCTACATCAGCGGCGGCCACGGGGCCATCGGCGACCTGCCCAAGTCCGACGAGCTCGCGCAGATCCTGCGCTGGGCCATCGCCCAGGACAAGCCCCTGGCCACCGTCTGCCACGGGCACACCGCCCTGCTGGCCCTGCGCGACGGCGAGGGCCAGTGGCCCTTCGCGGGTTACCGGATGACCGCCTTCTCGCACAGCGAGGAGCTCGTCACCAACATGGCCGGCCGCCTCCCGCTGATCCTGGAGGCCGAACTCACCCGGCTCGGTGCCCGCTACGAGAAGGCCGACGCGATCTGGGACTCGCACGTGGTGGTGGACCGCAAGCTCACGACCGGCCAGAACCCCTACTCCTCCAAGGCCCTCGCGGAGACGTTCTTACGTCAGCTCGCGCAGGGCTAGTCGAAGCCCTGCCCCCTCGCACCCGAAACCGGAAGGCAGCCACAGCCATGACCAAGCGCGCGCTCAGCGACCAGCCCTTGGCCAACCCCGGGAAACTGTTCATCGGCGGCACCTGGGTCCCCGCCCGGGACGGCCGTACCGAACCGGACATCAGCCCCGTGGACGGCCAGGAGATCGTGCCGGTGGCCCAGGCGGCCGCCGCCGACGCGGACGCGGCCGTGGCCGCCGCCCGTACGGCGTACGAGGAAGGTCCCTGGAGCAGACTGTCCGCCCAGGAGCGCGCGCTGCGACTGAACCGGGTCGGGGAGCTCATCGAGCGCGACCTGGAGGAGATCGCCCTGCTGGAGACGGTGGACATGGGCAAGCCCTTCGCCTTCTCCTCCACGGTCGACGCACCCATGGCCGCCCAGCTCATGCACTACTACGCCGGCGCCGTGACCCGGGTGGACGGCTCCTCACGGGCCCCGGCCGGCGGGCAGCTCGCGTACACCCTGCGCGAACCGCTGGGCGTGGTCTGCGCCATCACCCCGTTCAACTTCCCGCTGCTCCTGTCGATGACGAAGATCGCCCCGGCCCTCGCGGCCGGCAACACGGTGGTCCACAAGCCCTCGCCGGCCACCCCGCTCACCGCCCTGAAGATCGCCGAGCTGTTCCAGGAGGCGGAGATCCCGGACGGCGTGCTGAACGTCATCACCGGTCCGGGCGTGGAACTGGGGGAGACCCTCACCGGCCACCCCGGCATCGACAAGATCGCCTTCACCGGCTCCACCTCGGTCGGCCAGTCGATCATCCGCAAGGCGGCCGGCACCCTGAAGAAGGTCACGATGGAGCTCGGCGGCAAGTCCGCCAACATCGTCTTCGCCGACGCCGACCTCGACGCCGCCGAGGAACTCGCCTTCTTCGGCATCTACTACAACAAGGGCGAGATCTGCACCGCCGGCTCCCGGCTGCTGCTGCACCGCCCGATCCACGACGAGATGGTCGAACGGCTCGTGGCCCGCGCGGCAGCCCTGCTGCCCGGCGACCCGCGCGACCCGGCCACCCTCTTCGGGCCGCTCGCCCACCGCGGCCAGTTCGACAAGGTCAGGTCGTACATCGAGGTCGGCGAGAAGGAAGGCGCCGTCCTGCGCACCGGCGGCACTGGCTGGACCCCCGAAGGGGCCTCGTCCGAAGGCCTGTACTTCCTGCCGACCATCTTCACCGGCGTCGACAACGGCATGCGGATCGCCCAGGAGGAGATCTTCGGACCCGTCCTGTCGATCATCCCCTTCGACACCGAGGAGGACGCCGTACGCATCGCCAACGACAGCGCGTACGGCCTCGCCGCCGGCGTCCACACCAAGGACCTGCGGCGCGCCCACCGGGTCGCCTCGCAGATCAAGGCCGGCACGGTCTGGGTCAATTGCTACAACCAGTACGACCCCGCCGTGCCCTACGGCGGCTACAAGGCCTCCGGCTACGGGCGCGAGTGCGGCCCCGAGTCCCTGGAGAGCTACACCCAGACCAAGTCGGTCTGGATCGGAATGGACTGACGTCCCCGCTCGCACTGAGACCACCTGAGGAGCCCCCATGCGGATCGGCATCATCGGCACAGGCCGGATCGGATCGACCCTGGCCAGGATCCTCGTGGCGGCGGACCACCAGGTCGTGCTCGCCAACGCCCGGGGCCCGCGGAGCCTCGCGGCCCTGCTGACCGAACTGGGCCCCGCGGCCTCGGCGGCGCACCCCGCCGAGGCCGCGGCCCGGTCCGAAGTCCTCGTCCTGATGGTGCCGTTCGACGGCGTCCAGGGACTGCTGGCGCAGGACGCCGTACGGGACACCGTGCTGGTGGACGCCACCAACGCGTTCAACGGCCCCGGCAACGCCCGCGATCTCGGCGGCCGGGGCTCCAGCGAACTCGTCGCCGAATGGTATCCGGGGACCCGGATCGTCAAATCCCTGAACACCATGCATTTCGAGACGCTCGCCGTCGCCGGAACCGCTTCCGGGCCGCGTCTGGCCCATTTCACGGCGGGCGACGACGGGAAAGCCAAAGAAATAGTCGCGGGAATCATCACGGATCTCGGATTCGCTCCCGTGGACACCGGTCCGCTGCACTCCGGAGGAATTCTCCAGCAGCCCGGCGGACCCCTCTTCAACCGGCCGCTCACGGAAGCGCAGGCGCTGGCATGGACCTCTCACTGAACGTCAACGGAAGACCCGAGCAGTTCGCGGCGCAGCCGAACGAACTGCTCGTGGAACGGCTCCGCGACGGCCTCGGACTGACCGGTACCAAGGTCGGCTGCGACACCGGACAGTGCGGAACCTGCGTCGTCCAGCTCGACGGCCGCTCCGTCAAGAGCTGCCTGATCCTCACCGCGGCAGCCGCCGGCTCCGCGGTGACCACCATCGAGGGGGTCACCACCCCCGGCGGTGAACTCAGCGTCCTCCAGGAGGCCTTGCGCCAGGAACACGGCACCCAGTGCGGCTTCTGCACCCCCGGGATGGTCATGGCCCTGGGCGAACTGGTCGACTCTGTGCTCAACAACGAGGCCGCTGACCGCGAGGCACCCACCGAGCCCGAGATCCGCGAATGGCTCACCGGCAACCTGTGCCGCTGCACGGGCTACCACAGCGTCGTACGGGGAGTGCAGCGCGCCTGCTCCGCGGCCCGCGCGCAGGTGCCCGTGGAGCAGGCCGCCGCCGCGTCCGGACAGGAGGGGTGAGGGAGATGACCGCAGTCACGGGGGAGACCCCGCTCCAGGGCAGCGGCGTGCTCGGGCAGCCGCTGGACATCCGTGAGGATCCGCAGCTCCTGCGCGGCGAGGCCACGTACGTCGGTGACATCGACCTGCCGGGCACCGCCCACATGGCGATCCTCGGCAGCCCGGTGGCCCACGCGAAGATCCTCTCCATCGACACCAAGCCCGCCGAGCAGCTGCCGGGTGTGCTGAAGGTGGCCACCGCGGCCGACTTCACCGACGTCATGCCGCTGCCCTGCATCTGGATACCCGGCGGGGTCGAGAGCCACTTCCCGCCCCACCCCTACGGACTTCCCGGCTCCCGCCCGGTGCTGTCCGGTGACACCGTGCGCCACGTCGGCGACCCCGTCGCCGTGGTCGTCGCCGAGACCCCGCGCCAGGCCGCCGCCGCCCTCGCCGCGATCTGCGTCGAGTACGAGCCGCTGCCCGTGGTGACCCGCGCCGACGAGGCCCTCGCCGAAGGCGCCCCCCAGCTCCACGAGGCCGTCCCCGGCAACCTGAACGCGTACTGGACCTGCGGCGACAAGGACCGCACCGACGCGGCCATCGCCGCGGCCGAGGTCACCGTCGAGCTGGACCTGGTCAACCAGCGCACCATCAACAGCCCCATCGAGCCGCGCGGCGCGGTCGGCGACCACAACGCCGCCACCGGCGAGTACACGCTGTACGCCTCCACCCAGGGCCCGCACAACCACCGCTTCCTGCTCTCCGCCCTGGTCCTCGGCATCCCCTTCAACAAGCTGCGGGTCATCGCCCCGACCGTCGGCGGCAGCTTCGGCACCAAGGGGTACCTGTACCCCGACATGCCGCTGGTCCTGCTGCTCTCCAAGGCGCTCGGCCGGCCCGTGAAGTGGGTCGACACCCGCACCGGGCTGATGAACTCCACCGTCCAGGGCCGCGACCACCGCCAGCACGTCACCCTGGCCGGCACCCGCGACGGCCGGATCACCGCCGTGCGCTGCACGAGCTACGCCAACCTCGGCGCCTACCCCTCCACCATCGGCCCCGGCGTCGCCACCGCCCTGATGGGCCGCTCCATCAGCGGCATGTACGACATCGACGCCGCCTTCTGCGAGGTCTACGCCGCCTTCACCAACACCGTCTCGCTCGGCGCCCAGCGCGGCAGCGGACGCGCGGAGGCCGCGTTCCTGATGGAGCGGCTCGTGGACCGCTACGCCTCGGAGATCGGTATGGACCCGGCGGCGGTGCGCCGCAAGAACCTGGTGCCGAAGGAGAAGTTCCCGTACGACAACGGCCTGGGCTGGACGTACGACTCGGGCGACTACCAGCTCAACTTCGACCGGGCCATCGAGCTCTCGGGCTACGCCGACATGCCCGCCCGCAAGACCGAGGCCCGCGCCCGCGGCAAGCGGCTCGGCGTCGGCATCGCCTCCTACGTGGCGATCTGCGGGGTCGGCCCCTCCACCCGGATGTCCAAGGAGGGCATGCTCGGCGGCACCTGGGAGAGCGCGAACATCCGCGTCCACCCGACCGGCGAGGTCACCGTCACCGTCGGCTCCGCCTCCACCGGCCAGAGCCACGGCACCGTCTTCGCGCAGGTCGCCGCCGACGAACTCGGCATCGACCCGGCGCAGGTCCAGGTGTACGAGGGGGATACGCAGAAGGCCCCGTACGGTCAGGGAACTTACGGCTCGCGCTCCTACAGCATGGCCGCGCCGGCCATCGCCCTCACGGCCCGGAAGATCAAGAGCAAGCTGGTCAAGGCCGGAGCCGTCTTCCTCGGCGTCCCCGAGGCCAAGGTCGTCTACGCGGACGGCAAGGTCTTCGAAGAGGGCAACGAGGAGAACACCAAGACCTTCGCCGAGCTGGCGATGGCCATGTGGTACGGCTGGGGGCTGCCGCCCGAGATCGAGCCCGCCCTCGACGAGACCACCCACTTCGACCCGCCGGACTTCAACTACCCCTTCGGGACGCACGTCGCGGTCGTCGAGATCGACGAACTGACCGGCGAGACCGAGGTCGTGGCCTACACCGCCGTCGACGACGCCGGCAACATCGGCAACCCGAAGATCGTGCTCGGCCAGATCGAAGGCAGCATCGTGCACGGCCTCGGCCAGGCCCTCATGGAGCACGCCGAGTACGACCCGGACGGGCAGCTCGTCAGCCGCGACCTGGGCCACTACGCACTGCCGCGCGCCATCGACGCGCCCTTCTTCACCCTGGACAAGACGGTTACCCCCTCCCCGCACAACCCGCTGGGGGCCAAGGGCGCGGGCGAGATCGCCACCGTGCCGCCCGCCGCGGCCGTCGTCAACGCCGTCGTCGACGCCCTGTCCGACCTGGGCGTCCGGCACATCGACATGCCCGTCACCCCCGAGAAGGTCTGGCGCCGCCTGAGAGGGGAAACCCAGTGATCCTCGCCGAATTCGACTACGTACGCCCCGTCGGCCTCGACGAGGCCCTGACCCTCCTGGCCGGCCGGCCCGGCGCCCGGGTGCTGGCCGGCGGGCAGAGCCTGCTGCCCGGCCTGCGCACCGGGGAGGACCGGGCCTCCCTGCTCGTCGACGTCCGCCGGCTGGAAGAGCTCCGGGGCATCGAGCGGACCCCCGCGGGGATCCGGATCGGGGCGATGACCACCCTGGCCGAACTGGCCGCGGACCACCTGCTGCGGGCCGAGGCGCCGGAGATCGCCGCCGCGGCCCGCGCCAACGGGGACCCCCAGGTGCGCAACCTCGGCACGGCCGGCGGCAACCTCGCCGCCACCGGCCGGGCCACCGACCTGCCCGTCGCCGCGATCGCCGCCGGAGCCACGGCCGAACTGGCCGGTCCGGGCGGGGCGTCGACGGTCAGCGCCGAGGAACTGGCCGCCTCCGGCGTCCCCGCGGGCACCGTCATCACCGCCCTGCTCGTCCCGGCCGGCGGCCGCGCCGCCGCCTTCGAGAAGACCGCCGACCGGGCGACCCGCTACCCGGTCTGCGCCGCCGCCGTACGCATCACCCCCGACGGGCCGCGCATCGCGGTCACCGGGGCCACCGCCCGCGCACTGCGGCTGCGCGGGGTCGAAGAACGGCTCGGCGGGGGCCCGTACACGACGCAGAGCGTGCTCGCGGCCTTCCGCGCCGAACCCCGGGAGCTGTTCGTCCCGGGGCGCGGCACCTCGGCCGAGTACCTAGGCCACCTCGCGGGCGTACTCACCGCCCGCGCGCTCACGAGGGCCGTGCAGGCAACCGCCTGACCGCCCACGACGGGGGAGTTGAAGCAGTGGAACCGTTGCCCACGACAGCGCGGACCGCGCCGTCCGCGACCACCACGGGGGACCCCTTGCGTCCAGCCGCCGGCTCCGCAGGCGCACCGGGAAGCTCCGGCTTCCGGGTCGTGGGCGCGGTCCTCGTCCTGCTGATGCTCTCCTCCTCCGTCCCCTCCGCCCTCTACGTGCTCTACCAGCAGGAGTGGGGCCTGTCCTCCGGCATGATCACGGTGGTCTTCGCCCTGTACGCCGTCACCGTGCTCGCCGGACTCCTGCTGTTCGGCTCGCTGTCCGACACCCTCGGCCGGCGGCCCGTACTCGCCGCGGGCCTGCTCCTCGCGATCGTCTCCATGGTCCTGTTCGCCTCGGCCCAGGGCCTCGGCCTGCTGCTCGCCGCCCGCGCCGTGCAGGGGCTGGCGGTGGGCCTGGCCACCGGAGCCATGGGCGCCGCCCTGCTGGAACTCAGCCCCGGCTCCCGGCCCGCGCTCGGCGCCCAGGTCAACAGCGCCGGCCCGACCGTCGGCATCGGCCTCGGCGGCATCGGGGCCGGGCTGCTCGTGCAGTACGCGCCCGCTCCGACCGTCCTGACCTACCTGCTGCTCGTGGGGGCCTTCGCCGTCTGTCTGGCCGGCGTGGCCCGGATGGCGGAGAGCGCCCCGGGGAGGGCCGGGGGCGGGGGCGGCGGACGGCTGAAGATCGCCCCGCACCGGATCCACATCCCCGCCGCCGCGCGCGGCCGCTTCGCCGTGCTGATCCTGACCATCGTGGCCGTCTGGTCGGTCGGCGGCTTCTACCTCTCGCTCGGCCCGCACCTGGTCCTCTCCCTGCTCAGCAGCACCAACTACCTCGTCGGCGGAGCCACCGTGGCCCTCCTGGCCGGCGCCGCCACCGCCGCCCAGCTCCTGCTGGGCCGCACCGAGGCCCTGCGCACCGCCGTCCTCGGTCTGTTCGGCCTGCTCGGCGGGCTGGCCCTGGTGCTCCTCGCGCTCGGGCTCGGCTCGGCCCCCGCGTTCCTCGTGGCCACCGCCGTCCTCGGAGCCGGCTGGGGCGCCGCCTTCCTCGGCTCCTTCCGTGCGCTGAGCGCACTGGCCGAGCCCGCACACCGGGGCGAACTGACCGCCGCGGTCTACGTGTTCGCGTACCTCGCGATGAGCGTGCCGGCCGTGCTCGCCGGACTGCTCACCAACATCCACGGGCTCCAGCGCACCTCGGTCGGCTTCATGGCGACCGTCGCCGCGGTGTGCGCGCTCGCCCTGCTGGCCACCCTGAGGCTGGCGGCCCGGAACCGGACGGAAGGGAGCACCGCATGAGCGCTGCCCCGGGTACCGCCGAGCTGCGCACCGCGCTGCGCGGGCTGGAGATCTTCGAGGGCCTCACCGAGGAGCAGCTGGACTGGCTGGTCTCGGTGTCCGCACCCCGGGTGCTCGCCGACGGTGAGGTCCTCTTCCGTGACGGGGAGGAGGCCACGGGCTTCCACGTCCTGCTCTCCGGGGGCCTCGTGGTGACCAAGGTCGTCGACGGCCGCGAGGAAGTCCTGACCCGGCACTCCACCGAGGAGGAGAGCGCGGCCGCCGAGGACCACGACGGCAAGCCCTCGGCCGCGCACCGGTTCACCGGCGAACTGCCGCTGCTGACCGACGGGGCGTACGTGGCCACGGCCGCGGCGAGCGGGCCGGCCACCACCGTGGTGGCGTACGCGAAGCCGGTCTTCTTCGAGATGCTGACCCGCTGCCACGGGGTGGCCGCCGTACTGATCCCCGTGCTGGCCTGGCGCATCAAGTCCTCGGAGGTCCAGGCCCGCAAACGGGCCACCGTCGAGGCCCTGGGCACCCTGGCGGCCGGCCTCGCGCACGAGCTGAACAACCCGGCCGCCGCCGTGGCCCGCGCCGCGCAGGAACTGGCGCCCGCCCTGGACCAGCTCACGCGCACCGCCCAGGCCTGGGGCGCGGCCGCCACGGACGCCGAGCGCTCCGTGTTCGACCAGCTCGCCGAGGAACTGGACAAGACGGCACCGCCGTTGGTCTCCGATCCGCTGGACCAGGCGGACGCGGAGGAGCAGATCGCCGACTGGGCCGAGGAAGCCGGCGCGGAGCGGGCGGGGCTGCTCGGCTCGGGGGTCTGCGACCTCGGACTGGACCTGGGCGGGCTCCTGGAGCGGCTGGAGGGGGTCGGCGAGCCGGCCCTGCCCGCGGCCCTGGACCACCTGGCGGCCCTCCTGGAGATCCGCTCGCTCGCCGCCGAGCTGCGGGCGGCCGGTCCGCGGATCTCGCAGCTGGTCGCGGCCACCCGGGATTACGCCAATCTCGACCGGGCCCCCGAGCAGCGCTTCGCGGTCACCGACGGACTGGAGAACACGCTGGTCGTGCTGCGCGCCAAGCTCGCCGGGATCGGGATCGTGCGCGCGTACGAACCGGACCTGCCCGAACTGACGGGCTATCCGAGCGAGCTGAACCAGGTGTGGACCAACCTGGTCGACAACGCGGCGGCCGCCATGGAGGGCGCCGGAACCCTCACCCTGCGCGCCCGGGTCGAAGGCGTCTGCCTGGTGGTGGAGATCGCCGACACCGGCTCGGGGATACCCGGGGAATCCCTGCCGAGGATCTTCGAACCCTTCTACACGACCAAGGACGTGGGGAAGGGAACCGGTCTCGGTCTGCACCTCAGCTACCGCATCGTGACCCAGCGCCACCACGGTTCGATCACGGCCCGCTCGCGCCCGGGGGAGACCCGGATGACCGTACGGCTGCCGCTGTCCGGGACCGATCCGTCCTGCGCCGTTCCGGACGGCCCCACAGTTCCCACCGCTCCAACCCCATCGAAGAGTTGAAAGGGAGTCGACATGCCCAAGTACGACATCTCCACGCTGCACCCGGTGTTCGTCCGGCAGATGGACGCGCTCGCGGCCCTGGACATCGAGGCGGTCATGAAGAACTACACCGACGACGCGGTGCTGTTGCGCTTCGAGGGCGTCTCCGTCGGCATCGACGCGGTGCGCGAGACGTTCACCGGATACCTGACGGTGAAGCCCACCCTCGTGGAGCTGCAGGAATACGTCGAGACCGACGACACCATCTTCTACCGGGCGATCATGAACCTGAATGGTGAACCGGAGCACGCGTTCGGGACACTTGTCGTCCGCGATGGCCGGATCTGGCGGCAGACTGCCGGATTTGGCGGCTGATTGCCGAAATCTGGGTAGCGTGTGCGGGGAGGGTGGGGAACTGCACCCTCCCCGTATGTGCGACAGCCGTAGATATATGCAAGAACCGTGAAGGGGAGGTCATGGAAACGGAAACCGGCCGGGTCGAGGCATTCAGTGACGGCGTATTCGCGATCATCATCACCATCCTTGTCCTGGAATTGAAAGTTCCGGAAGAAACCGGATCCGACTTCTGGCACGGAGTGCGGGAACAGTGGCCGCACTACGCCGCCTATGTGGTGAGTTTCCTCATCATCGGCGTGATGTGGGTGAACCACCACACCATCTTCAGTCACATCAAGCGGGTCGACCGCCCTTTGCTGTTCCTGAACCTCCTGGTGCTGATGGTCGTGTCGGTGATCCCCTACACCACCAACGTGCTCGCCGAACACCTCATGGAAGAAGGGGGATCGGCCAACGCCGCGGCCGTCCTCTACAGCCTCGTCACGGTGGCCTACGCCTTGGCGTTCATGGCCTTCTGGTGGTACGTCACCCGGGTGGGGCACCTCTTCCACGACCAGGTGGACAAGGACGGCGCCCGGGCCACCAGGATCCGCTTCGGCCTGGGTGCCATCGCCTATCCCCTGACCGTCGTACTGGCCTTCGTGTCCGCTCCGCTCACTCTCGTCGCGCACTTCCTGATCGCGCTCTACTATGCGGCGAACCAGATCCCCATCCCCCTCGTGGTAGAAGAAGAGCGGCTCGAATCTGCCAGCGACCTCAGGAAGTAGCCGTCGGGACCTACGGCCGTTCTCCGCGGTCAAGTAGGGTAATGGATCTAGCTGGTCGCGGGGGAGGCCCAGATGGCTCGCGTAGTCCTGCCGGAGGAATCCACCAAGGAAATCTCCGAATTGATCGACGTTCTGATCTCGCTCTTCTTCGAGTCGTTACCCCGGCGGGACCAGCGAAACTGGGCCCGCGTATACCTGAACGGCCTGGTGCGGACCAACGGAAAGAAAACAATTCGTAACATCGCCGGAACCGGAGCCAGTTCCGTCGAGCAGAGCCTGCAGCAGTTCATCAGCAAATCCCCCTGGGACTGGACCCCCGTCCGCCGGTCCCTCGCCCAGCACCTGGAACGCACCGCGCAGCGCCCGCTGGCCTGGGTGGTGCAGCCCATGGTCATAGAGAAGGCCGGTGACCGATCGGTCGGCGTGGGGCGGCAGTTCGTGCCCCAGCTGGGCCGCACCGCCAACTGTCAGCAGGCCGGCGGGATCTGGCTCACCTCCAGCGATGCCGGCTTCCCCGTCGAATGGACCCTCACCCTCCCCGGGCCCTGGACGGCGGAACTCCTGCGACGCCGACGGGCCGGGATCCCCGACACGGCCCGCTCGCTCACCCCCGCCCAGGACGCGGTACACGCGGTCCAGCGGATGGCCGCCACCTGGCAACTCCAGCGCAGGCCCGTGGTGATGGAAGTCTCCAACAGTGAACTGCCGCAGTGCATCGAGTCGTTCGCGATGCAGGACATCCCCTTCGTATTCAAAGTGGACGGCACCCTGCCCGTCTCCTTCGGCGGGGCCGGCCGGCACAAACCCGGACCGCACACCGCGCCGGCCCGCGAGCTCATCGACTCCCTGCGCTCCCAGCGGCGCGTCGTCGAATGGACCCGGCACGGCCGCGCCGAGGGAGCGGTCACCCTGCTCACCTCGGCCGCCATCTTCGCCGCCCCGGGTGAGGACCGGCTCCTGCCGGTCCCGCCCACCCCCCTGCTGCTCGTCGGGGCCTGGACCGAGGCCGCCCTGCTGCCCTCGGAGTTCTGGATCACCAACATCGGCGACCGGCCGCTCGCGCAGCTGTTCCTCCTCGCCAAACTCACCGACCGGGTCGCGCTCGACTTCACCGAGGTCTGCGAGCCCGCCGGAATCCGGGATTTCGAGGGCCGCTCCTTCCGCGGCTGGCACCACCACGCCACCCTCGCCAGCGTCGCCCACGCCGCGATGCTGCTCGGTGCGCGCGGACGGGGCCCCCGCCCGCCACACCCCGAGCCGTACCCCGGCCCGGCCCGGACCGCTGCCCCCACCCGTACGGTCGCCGCCGCGCACACCGCCGGACCCCCCGCCCTGCCGCCGAGACCGGTCATCCCCGGGCAGAGCCCGCGCCGCGAGTACATCCGCTGATGCTCGACATCGCCGAAGAGCTACGCGCGTGGTGCGCCGCAGGACGGGACTTCGCCGTGGCCACGGTGGTCGCCGTCAGCGGCAGCGCACCGCGCGGCCCGGGCGCCTCCCTGGCCGTCGACACCGGGGGCACCGCGCTCGGCTCCCTCTCCGGGGGCTGCGTCGAATCCGCCGTGCACGAGCTGTGCCTGGAGGCGATCACCTCCGGGCGCGGCGGCGTGCACCGCTTCGGATACAGCGACGACGACGCCTTCGCGGTGGGGCTGACCTGCGGGGGAGTCCTCGACGTGCTGATCACCCCGGTACGCCGCCACGACCCCGTGCGGCCCGTCATCGGCGCGGTGCTCGACGCGGCCTGCGCCGGCGCCCGCTCCGCGCTCGGCCGGGTGGTCTGCGGGCCGCCGGAGCAGGTGGGCCGGGCCATCGCCGTGCACGCCGACGGTTCCTACGAGGGACGCCTCGGCGGGGGCGCCGAGCTGGACCGGGCCGCCGCCGAGCGGGTCCGGGGCTGGCTAGCGGCCGGCCGCACCGGCACCGCCGAGCTGGGCACGGCGGGCGGCCTGTGCGGGCAGCCCCTGACCCTGCTGGTCGAATCGGCCGCCGAGCCGCCCCGGCTGCTGGTCTACGGGGCCATCGACTTCGCAGCCGCCCTGGCCCGGATCGGCGCCTTCCTGGGCTACCGGGTCACGGTCTGCGACGCCCGGCCCGTCTTCGTCACGGCCGCCCGGTTCCCCGACGCCGACGAGGTGGTCGTGGACTGGCCGCACCGGCACCTGGCCGCGGAATGGGAGGCGGGCCGCCTGGATTCCCGTACGACCGTGTGCGTCCTGACCCACGACGCCAAGTTCGACGTCCCGCTGCTGACGCTCGCGCTGCGGCTGCCGCTCGGGTACGTGGGCGCCATGGGCTCGCGGCGCACCCACGGAGACCGGGCGCGGCGGCTGCGGGCGGAGGGGGTGGAGGCGGCCGCGCTGGCCCGGCTGCGCTCACCGATCGGCCTGGACCTCGGCGGGGGGACCCCCGAGGAGACCGCGCTCGCCATCGCCGCCGAGTTCACGGCCGTCCGGTACGGAGGAACGATTCTCCCGCTGGCCTGGAGCCACGGCCCCGTCCATCGCCGGGCGGACCCGCCGGTGCCCGGCCGGAGGGCCAAGGTCCCGTAGGAAGAGACCATCCGGCCCCAAATCTCCTGGACGATCGGCCGGGGCGGTGTGAACGCCAGGTCGTGTGAGAATGAAGTACGTGCGTTCCTCGACTGCCCTGTCGGGGTCACCTCCGAACGACTGGGATGTTCAGCACGTGCGTTTTCTCAATGACCTGAAGCCGCCGTACGACCTGACGTACGACGACGTATTCATGGTGCCGAGCCGCTCCGCGGTCGGTTCCCGCCAGGGCGTCGACCTCTCCGCGCCTGACGGCACCGGCACCACCATTCCGCTGGTCGTGGCCAACATGACCGCCATCGCCGGCCGCCGGATGGCCGAGACGGTCGCCCGCCGCGGCGGCATCGTCGTCATCCCGCAGGACATCCCGATCGACGTCGTCACCGACGTGATCTCCTGGGTGAAGACCCGCCACCTCGTGCTCGACACCCCGATCACGCTGGCACCCACCCAGACCGTCGCCGACGCGCTGTCGCTGCTGCCCAAGCGCGCGCACGGCGCCGGCGTCGTCGTCGACGCGGACGGCCGCCCGGTGGGCGTCGTCACCGACCACGACCTGACCGGCGTGGACCGCTTCACCCAGCTCTCCGAGGTCATGTCGAAGGAGCTCCTGCTCATCGACGCCGACATCGACCCCCGCGAGGCCTTCACCAAGCTCGACGCCGGCCACCGCAAGCTGGCCCCCGCCGTCGACAAGGACGGCAGGCTCGTCGGCATCCTCACCCGCAAGGCCGCGCTGCGCGCGACCCTGTACACCCCCGCCACCGACGCCAACGGCAAGCTGCGCATCGCCGCCGCCGTCGGCATCAACGGCGACTTCGTGGAGAAGGCCAAGCAGCTGCTCGACGCGGGCGTGGACACGCTCGTCATCGACACCGCGCACGGCCACCAGGAATCGATGATCAACGCGATCAAGGCCGTCCGCGCCCTCGACCCGCAGGTCCCGATCGTGGCCGGCAACATCGTCGCCGCCGAGGGCGTCAAGGACCTCATCGACGCCGGCGCCGACATCATCAAGGTCGGTGTGGGCCCCGGCGCCATGTGCACCACCCGCATGATGACCGGCGTGGGCCGCCCGCAGTTCTCCGCGGTGCTGGAGTGCGCGGCCGAGGCGAAGAAGCACGGCAAGCACGTCTGGGCCGACGGCGGCGTCCGTCACCCGCGCGACGTGGCGATGGCGCTGGCCGCCGGCGCCTCCAACGTGATGATCGGCTCCTGGTTCGCCGGTACGTACGAGTCCCCGGGCGACCTGCAGCAGTCGGCCGACGGCCGCCTGTACAAGGAGTCCTTCGGCATGGCCTCCGCGCGCGCGGTCCAGAACCGCACCTCGGAGGAGTCCTCCTACGACCGCGCCCGCAAGGGTCTCTTCGAGGAGGGCATCTCCACCTCGCGGATGTTCCTGGACCCGGCCCGTCCCGGCGTCGAGGACCTGATCGACTCGATCATCGCGGGCGTTCGCTCCTCCTGCACCTACGCCGGTGCGGCCTCCCTCGCGGAGTTCGAGGAGAAGGCCGTCGTCGGCATCCAGTCCGCTGCGGGCTATGCCGAGGGCAAGCCGCTGCACGCCAGCTGGAGCTAGTTCCTCTTCACCACTGCGCCGGGGTCCCCACGGGGGCCCCGGCGCAGTGCTGTCCGGGCCCGGCTTCCTCGCCGGCCGGGGCAACCGCGCCCTTGGGGCCGCGCGCGCGGTGCCGACGGGCGGGGGAACCGACGGGCGGGGGCAGGTGTCCGGTGCCACGCTGGTCGTACCCGATCAGCGAAAGGCAGTCGTCATGATCACCACTGACTTCGTCCCCGGCTCCCCCTGCTGGCTCGACCTCGGCGCACCCGACGTGCCCGCCGCCGCGGCCTTCTACGGCGCCGTCCTCGGGTGGGACTACGAGTCCATGGGCGAGGGGGAGGACATGGAAGGGGGCATGTTCCGCAAGGACGGCAAGATCGTCGCCGGGCTGGGCAAGCTCACCGAGGGCGGTGCCCGGCCGGCCTGGATGATCTACTACAGCGTCCCCGACGCCGAGGCCACGACCCGCGCCGTCCGGAGCGCCGGCGGCACCGTACGGGTGGAGCCGCGCACGCTCGACGAGTGGGGCACGATGGCGCAGTACAGCGACCCGCTCGGGGGCCAGTTCGCCGTCTGGCAGCCCGGGGAGAACAAGGGCGTCGACCTCGTGGACCAGCCGGGCTCGCTGTCCTGGACCGAGCTGTACACGAGCGACGCCGCGGCCGCCCGGGAGTTCTACGGGGGTGTCTTCGGCTGGCAGTTCAGCGACATGCCGATGCCGGGCGGCGAGGGCACGTACACCCTGATCACCCCGGCCGGGCTGCCCGAGGGGCGCATGCAGGGCGGCCTCATGGAGCTCTCGGCGGACGACCTCGCCGTGGCGGGCGGAAGGCCCTACTGGCACCCGGTCTTCCACGTCACCGACTGTGACGCGGCGGTCGCCGAGGTCACCGCGCGCGGCGGCAGCGTGCAGATGGGGCCCGCGGACGCCGAGGGCGTCGGCCGGCTGGCGGTCTGCCTCGACCCGTCGAACGCCGACTTCGTCGTGCTGAACCCGTCCCAGGACTGAGCCCCCGCACCGGGCCCTGACCTCCGCCTTTCCCCCCAGCCCCCTCCTCCCCTCCGGCCCCGTCGCCGTCCCACCGGACGGCGACGGGGATTCCTCCTCGGCCTCACCTTCGGTGACCGCCACCGCGCCGAGGACCTCGTCCAGGAGACCCTGTTCCGGGCCTGGAAGCACCCCGAGGCCCTGGAGAGCGGCGCCCACGCCTCCATGCGGCCCTGGCTGTACACCGTCGCCCGGCGCGTGGCCATCGACGCCCGCCGGAACCGTCAAGTCCCGTACCTACTACGCCCTGCGGGCCCTGCGCGACCTCCTGCCCGGCTACGGGCACGCCCACCACCGGCCGTGAGCGCCGAAGGGGGCCACCGGCGATGTGCCGGTGGCCCCCTTCGAGTTGTCCTGCCCGCGGGAGGCGGGAGGGGGTCTACTCGCCCAGAAGGGCGAACAGGCCTTCCCAACGGCTCACGATCCGGTCGGTCGAGTAGCGCTGGATGTTCACGCGGGCAGCCTCGCCCATGCGGTCCCGCAGCTCCTTGTCCGCCAGCAACCTCCCGAGCTGCCGGGCCAGTTCGGCGGTGTTGCCGGGGGACGCGAGCAGTCCGTCCTCGCCGTCGGTGATGATCTCCCGGACTCCGGGGGCGACGTCGAAGGCGACACACGGCACGGCGGTGGCCATGGCTTCCATGGGAGCCAGGGGGAAGCCCTCGCCACGGGAACTCAGGACGAAGACGGAACCGTCGCGCAGAGCCCCCGGGACGTCGCTGGTACGTCCCATCCACTCCACGGAGGATTCGATGCCCAGCGCCGCACTCTGCTTGTGCAGAGCCTCCTGCTCCTCGCCGGCGCCGTAGATGCGCAGCGTCCAGTCCTCGTGGTCCGGTGCGACCTGGGCCCAGGCGTCGAGGAGCAGGTCGACGCCCTTCTCCTCGTGCAGACGGCCGATGCTCACCACCGTCTTGGACTCGCGCTCGGACGGCTCGTCCGGGAAGAACGGCAGGGGGTTGGGCATGAAGCCGACGTTGTCGAACCGCTGGCGTATCCAGAGGTCCGCGTCCTCGCGCGTGAGGGTGAGCATGCGGTCCACGTCCTTGTAGAACCGCTTCACGCGATGGAAGCGCGAAGAGCCGCGGCAGGTCGCGAAGGACTCGTGGCTCATGCCGATCACGGTGAGCCCGAAGGTGTCGGCGAGCGACACCCATTCCATGGCCCAGACCTGGGTGACGATGACGATCCCACCGGGGCGTGCGGCCCGGAACAGCTCCGTGAGTTTCGCGGCCTGCTCACGCATGCCGGCGTCACGGGCGGCCTGCCGGCGCTGTTCGGCGAGGTTCAGCTTGCCCTTGAGCCCGCGAAGGGCCTTGGGGCTCGGAGGGTGCGCGTCGTAGAGCGTGGTGGTCCGGTAGGGCAGGTGGTCGCCGAGTTCCTGGCTGCGCCCCTCGGGCGGCGGCGTGACGCCCAGGACGTGTACCCGGTGGCCCCGTGCGCTGAAGAGGCGGGCCATCTGGTGGGACCAGCTGGTGATGCCTCCCAGCTCGTTCACGCTGTTGGAGACGAAGAAGATGTCCCGGGTCGTGGCTGCGGTCTGCTGGGTCATTAACGCCTCCAGTGCGCGAAGAACTGATCGATGATGCTCCGGCTGGCATTGCCCTGGTCGTACTCGCCGAACCGCGCGCCGAACTGCTCCCGCTTCGAGGCGTATTCGGACGCCTGGGTGTCCAGCGACCTCACTGCTTCGTGGAACTCGTCCTCGGTGTTGAACACCGGACCGGGCGCGTGCTCCAGCAGATCGAAGTAGGTGCCGCGGTCCTGGTTGACGTACTCCTCGTAGTCGTACGTGAAGAAGAGCATCGGCCGGTCGAGCAGCGCGTAGTCGAACATCACGGAGGAGTAGTCCGTGATCATCGCGTCCGCGAGATTCAGCAGGGGCGTCACATCGTGGTGCGCGGAGACATCGATGACCCGGCCGCGCACGGTGGGCGGCAGAACCACGTGGTTGAGATAGTGCGCGCGAACGAGGAGCACGTAACGGTCACCGAACTCGTCGGCGAAGCGCTCCACGTCGAACGGGAGCTCGAAGTGGGACAGCCGGCCTCCCGCCTTGCGGAAGGTGGGCGCGTAGAGCAGGACCTTCTTGTCGCCGGCGATGCCCAGCTCGGCCGCGAGCGGGCCCCGCTCGCGCGCTCCGCCGTCGGCCTCGCGCTGACGGGCCTGCGCCAGCGCGTCGTTGCGCGGATAGCCCACCCGCAGCAGGGCCTTCTCCGGCAGACGGAAGGCCTTGGCCAGGGTCTGTACGTCGTGTTCGGACCGGATCAGGAAGCGGTCGAAGCGGTCCAGCCCGGCCTGCTGCGCTTGCTGCCGGGCTCGTGTGGCGGCCTTGAGCTCGGGCAGGTCGAAGCCCATGCGCTTGAGCGCCGAGCCGTGCCAGGTCTGGATGTAGGTGGTCTCGGGACGCTTCGTCAGCTTGAGGGGGAAGCTCTGGTTGTCCACCCAGAACTCGGCCTGGGCGAGTGCCTTGAGGTAGGGCAGCGACCAGGCGCGCACCAGGGTGGCGTCCTTGGGGAAGCCCTTCGGGCTGCCGCGGTAGGACCAGATCGCTTCGAATTCGAGGCCCTGGCGCCGCATCTCCTCGTAGATGGCGCGCGGGCTGTCGCTGTACTGCCGGCCGATCATGCTCTCGAAGACGACCGTGCGCTTCTTGATGGGCAGCCGGCTGAAGACCTCGTGGTACAGACGGAGCTTGGTCTCGGTGGAAGTGAGGCTCTTGCGCACCGACTTCGCCTTGCGGTACCCGGACTTGGCCAGGGCCCCCGGCTTGCCCCGCACGCCCCGCTCGATCAGTTCGAGGACGCGCTCGTTCGTCTGGTTCTCGGTGACGAGGCGGAAGGCGAGGTGCCCCTTCGCGGAGGCGTGGGGCTCGAGGTGATCGGCCACCATGCGGGTCAGGCGGGGTCGCACGGGCAGCACGCCGCCGGACAGGTCGACGTCGCCCACGGTGAGCCGTGTCGTCGTGCGGGCCCCGTCCACGTCCACGGCGAGGCGCACGTCCCACACGGTGTCGATGATCCCCAGCGGGCGCAGGTCCTTGGTGAGGTCCGCCTCCGCCTCCCAGTGGACCGACTCGCCGTCGTGCCGCAGGACCCGCACGGGGAACGCGAAGGACTGCAGGCTGCGGCGCCGGGCGCTGAACTGCAGCTCGCCCTCCAGGCGGGCGCCGGGCGCGATCACGCCCAGGGGATTGGTGATGCGGCCGGTCATCCGGATCGTGGTGCCCTCGACCGTGAGGCTGGAGATCCCGTTGCGCAGGAACATCTGGCCGACCGGCTTCTGGTGGTAACCGAGGTCGGTCACGTCCAGGACGCTGCGGGCGAAGGCGTCGTCGAGATACTGGTCGCACCAGTAGATCCGGCCCTCGCGCTCGGCCAGCGGGGAGGAGATCTTGTCGCGGTTCGTGAGGCTGTCGACCGCCGGGATCAGGCGCTCCCAGTCGCCCTGGCTGAGCAGGTAGGCGCAGATGGCCTGGATGGGCTGGACCTTCGCGTAGGCCTCCGGGGCGATGCCCGCGAGGTACTCCTGGGAGTGCTTGGCGAACTCCAGGCGGTAGGCCTCGTCGCGGAACGGCAGGTCGCGCAGGTGCAGCACCAGGTCGTGCTTGAGGAACTTGACGTCCTTGGCGAGCTTGAGGTCGCTCAGCCCGTGCCGTTCCAGCAGGGCGTCGATGCGACGGTGAATCTCCAGCCGGTGGACGTAGTTGGCCATCTCGTGCCGGCTGTTGGTCACCGACTTCTCTGCGGCCTGTTCGTGGACGTGCCAGAAATAGACCTGGTTGGGGATCAGCGTGATGCGCTTGGCCGCCAGGTACGCGTCGGCGATGAACATCAGGTCCTCGTAGAGCATCCCCTTGGGGAAGCGGAGATCGTTCTCGAGGAGGAAGTCACGGCGATAGCACTTGTTCGTCGACAGGGTGTCCCATACGAACAGGTCGGGAAAGTCGGTGACGGATTCCAGCGTGCGCGTGGTCGAGTAGATCCACGAGTACCACTCGTCGCGCTTCTGGTTCCGGGTGTCCTTGTGCAGTCGGACGCACAGTCCGGACACGATGTCGGACTGGGTCTCCTCCGCCGACTCGAACAGGTTCCTGCACGCGTTGCGCTCCAGGACGTCGTCGCTGTCGAGGAACATGACGTAACGGCCCGTGGCGTGCTGGATGCCGAGGTTGCGAGGCTCGCCGCCGGCGCCGCTGTTCTCCGGGAGCTGGAAGGCGCGGACCTTCCCGGGGTGCGCTGCGGCCAGCTCCTGGGCTGCCTCGAACGAGCGGTCGGAACTGCAGTCGTCGACGATCACGACCTCGACGCTCTGCAGCGTCTGCTCCAGTACGGACTGGACCGCAGCCGGCAGCCGGTCGGCATCGTTAAATACGATCACGACCACGGATATGTCCGGCACAGCAACCTCAACCTTCTCCTCGACGGCATTGCCCTCAAACATATCTCCCCATCAGTCACACAATGGTCACAGGAGGGCGTGTCGGTGGCTGGCGATGCGCGAGTGCATTTCTGGGCAAGTCGGTTCGTTGGAGAAACGTGACGACGGGAACCGCGCTCAGCGGCGGTGGATCCGGTCGATGCCGTACCACTTCGATACGCAGGCGGAGACCCAGTCACGCTGGTAGTTCTTGGTGTAGAAGGGCTCGGCCAGGTGCCCGATGTGCAGCGGCCGGTACCCGACGTCGGTGGCGCCCCGCCGGGCTTCCTTCTGGATGCGGGCGTTCTGGGCGTCCCATGCCACCGACCGGGTGACCGTGGTGGTGGTGAGCTTCTGGACGCTCGGGACGAGCGCGGCCATCGAGGCCAGGACCAGGGCGCCCGCGGCGACGACCGCGACCGGCACGTACCGGGTCGTGGTCGTGCGTCCCGCCAGGAGCCGGCCGGCCCACCGCCCGAGCAGGGCCCCGTAGAGGCAGAGTGCCAGCACCATCGGGACCAGGTAGTTCGTCCAGGTCCGGGCGTAGGACCAGCCGGTCGGGCCGTAGCCGCTGCGCAGGCCCGCCGCCACGGCGAACGAGCCCAGGACCACCACGGCCACCGGGAGCAGCCACAGGGCGATCCGCGTCATCCGCGGGACGACGCGCAGGCCCTCCGGCTGACCGGAGGCGGAGGCGGAGGCGGAAGCGGGGGCGGAAGCGGAAGAGGAGGAGCGCAGACCGACCGCGAGGCCGATCAGGATGCCGACGGCGGCGGCTCCGAGATAGGCCCACTGGCCGGTCACGGAGTCCCACATCAGCAGCCAGTCGTGGGTGGTGGCCCGGAGTCCCTCCGGGGAGAGCAGGGTCTCCTTGGACGGGTTCTGGGCGCGGCGCCAGCGGGCGCCGGGGGAGGTGTAGAGCAGGACCAGACCGCTGAGGAGTCCGAAGCACCAGGTCAGGCACCAGGTGAAGGGGCGCCAGGTCCGCGCGAGCCCGAAGCGGGGCACTGCGAGCAGTCCGGCGCCGGCCCCGAGGAGACCGGTGACCAGCGTGAACGGCTCGCTCAGGGTGCCGAGCGCGGCTGCGATGAGGAACGTCGCCACGAACCCGGCCGTGCGGGCGCGTCCGCCGGGCCGGCGGACGGTCCAGATTCCGAGCAGGAGCGCCCACACTCCGATGACGCTGGGAATGGTGTGGGAAATGGTGGCGGGGGCCCACAGCAGTGCCTGGTAGCTGCGGGTTCCGGCGAAGTAGAGGAGGGCCTGGAGGACGAGGGCGGCGGCGATCAGGAGCAGCAGCCGGGGCCTGGCGCCGAGGAACCGCATGAACTGGCTGCCGAGCAGGACCAGGCCGAGCGTGAAGGTGACCGCGATGACGGTCGGCAGGATCTTGGTGCCGATGAGTCCGTCGCCGTAGATGACGCCGCTCAGGAAGGCGTTGGCGACCCGGCCGTTCTGGGTCATGTAGAAGTCGGACGTGATGCCGAAGACTCCCATGTCGCGGGATTTCCAGGCGGCGCACCAGTCGTCCGAGGTGGGCCGCACGTAGAGCCCGAGAAAGCACCCGACGGCGACCATGGCCCCGGATACGGCCACGAGGATTCCGGAGGTGCCGAGCATGAGCCCGCGCGCGAACGCACGCCGGTCGCTGCCACGGCCCGCTTCGGGGGAAGAACCGGGGGAATCCGCCCGAGGGCTCTCCTCCTGGGGCACGTCAGTCCTCATTCACCAATCCTTAACAGCGGCGCCGGTCGGGCCTTCGGCCGATCGCGCCTGCCGTAGAGGTCAGCGCAGGGGTGGGCCCGGTCGCATCGATGTGCACGGTGCGCGCCCACCGGCATCCGGAGGCCGCGCGGGACCTGTGAGCCTCCGTCCACACCATGGAACTTACTCCATATGAGTGAGCGAGACCCCATTGGGCCCTTCGGTCGCCGGGCGCCGGGCCCGTCCTGGCGGGCTCCGCGCGCCCCGTCCGTGACGGGTGTGGAGACGGTGTGGCGACGGGTGTGGCGACGGGTGTGGCGACGGGTGTGGCGACGGGTGTGGAGGCGGGTGTGGAGGCGGGTGTACATGGGCGTGGCGACGGCCTCGGGTCCGGCGGCGGTCACGGGGGAGCCGTCACGGTCGGTGACGAAAGTCTCCCCGGTGGATCGTCAGCGCCGGGGGAAGCGGCCGGGTGGGGTCGAGCTGTGTACGCCCGCGCGGTATTTGGGGATCCGCACGGTGATCTTCATGCCCGCGCCCACGCCCGTTTCGATGACGAGCCCGTGGCCGTCCCCGTAGACCTGGCGCAGCCGCTCGTCCACGTTGGGCAGCCCGATGCCCGGGGAGGAGCCCGGCTGCTCCCCGGCCAGGATCCGGCGCAGCAGGGCCGGATCCATCCCGACGCCGTTGTCCTCGATGGTGATCAGCGCCTCGGCGCCCGCGTCCCGGGCCGAGATGGTGATCTTGCATTCCTCGGTGGAGTCCTCCAGGCCGTGCTTGACCGCGTTCTCCACCAGCGGCTGCAGGCACAGGAACGGCAGCGCCACCGGCAGCACCTCGGGCGCCACCTGCAAGGTCAGCTTGAGCCGCTCCCCGAAGCGGGCCCCTGCCAGCGCCAGGTACTGCTCGATCGACCGCAGCTCCTCGGCCAGCGTGGTGAACTCCCCGTGCCTCCTGAAGGAGTAGCGGGTGAAGTCCGCGAACTCCAGCAGCAGGTCCCGTGCCCGCTCCGGATCGGTGCGTACGAACGAGGCGATCGCCGCCAGGGAGTTGAAGATGAAGTGCGGGGAGATCTGCGCGCGCAGCGCCTTGATCTCGGCCTCCATCAGCCGGGTCCGCGAACGGTCCAGCTCGGACAGCTCCAGCTGTACGGACACCCACCGCGCGACCTCGGTGGCGGCCCGCACCAGCACCGCCGACTCCCGCGACCCGTAGGCCACCAGCGCGCCCAGCACGCCGTCCTCGCCGGTCAGCGGGGCCACCACGGCCCACTTCAGCGGGCAGTCGGGCCGCTCGCACTCGGTGCGCACGCTCTGGCTGCGCCCCGAATCCAGCATCACCGCGACCCGGGCCATCACGCGGTGCTCGTGGTGGTCGGCGCCCGGGCCGTCCCAGGCGAGGACGTGTCCGCGGTCCGTCAGGCACAGGGCCTCGGTGCCGAGGAGGGAGCGCAGGCGCCGGGCGGCCTTGCGGGCGGCTTCCTCGGTGAGGCCGGCGCGCAGCGGGGGAGCGGCGAGGGAGGCGGTGTGCAGGGTGTGGAAGGTGGCCCGTTCGACGGGGGTGCCGAGGTCGAGGCCGAGGGCACGCTCGCCCCGCCGGGCCTGCCGGAGCCCCGCCAGCCAGCCGGCGCCCAGCAGCAGCGCCCCGCCGGCCACGGCAAGTACCGAGAGCAGTGCTCCGGTCATGGTGCGCCGCCCTTCGTCGAGAGCGGTGCTCCGCCGGCCGCGGGGGCCGCCTCCGCCACGTCCTCCGGCAGGTGCAGCCGCGCCAGCGTCGCCGCCGTGCCCGGCGGGATCCGCCCGCACGTGGCCAGGGACACCACCACCATCGTCAGGAAGCCCAGCGGGACCGACCACACCGCCGGCCACGCCAGCAGCGTGTTCGCCCACCCCGCCGGGGCCAGCCCGGCCCGCGTCGCCAGCACCGCGCCGAGCGCCGCCCCGCCCCCCGTCACCAGCCCGGCCACCGCCCCCGGCGGCGTCAGCCCGCGCCACCAGATCCCCAGCACCAGCAGCGGACAGAAGGAGGACGCCGACACCGCGAAGGCCAGCCCCACCGCGTCCGCCACCGGCACCGCCGTCACCAGCGCGCTCCCGGCCAGCGGCACCAGGATCGCCACCAGCACCGCGACCCGGAAGCTCCGCACCCCGCGCGAAGGCAGCACGTCCTGGTGCAGCACCCCCGCCACCGCCATCGTCAGCCCCGAAGCCGTGGACAGGAACGCCGCGAACGCGCCCCCCGCCAGCAGCGCCCCCAGCAGCTCCCCGGCGAGCCCGCCCACCACCCTGGCCGGCAGCACCAGCACCGCCGCGTCCGCCTCCCCGGTCAGGGCCAGCTCCGGGGTGTAGATCCGGCCCAGCGTCCCGTACACCGGCGGCAGCAGGTAGAAGGCGCCGACCAGGCCGAGCACCACCAGCGTGGTGCGCCGCGCCGCCCGCCCGTTCGGGCTGGTGTAGAAGCGCACCGCCACGTGCGGCAGACCCATGGTCCCGAGGAAGGTGGCCAGGATCAGCCCGTACGTCGCGTACAGCCGCAGCTCCGGCCGGTCCCCGGACAGCGGCTCCGACCAGCTCGACACGCCCGTCCCGGCCTCCGCCCGGCTCTGCGGCACCGCGGAGTCCGGGGCGAACTCCAGCCGCGCGTGCGCCCGTACGGAATGCTCCCCGGCGCCGAGGGTCACGGACTGCCCGGCGTACGCGTGCCCGTCCACGTGCCCGGTCACCGTCACCGTCAGCGGTGCGTCCAGGGACAGCCGTACGTCCTCGGCGAGCGTGACGGCGGTGTGCTCGCGGAACACCGCCGGGGCGTCGAAGGAGGCGCGCGGAGCGCCGTCCCCCGCCCAGGCCGCCAGCAGGAAGAACGCGGGCACCAGCAGGGCGGTGAACTTCAGCCAGTACTGGAAGGCCTGCACGAACGTGATGGACCGCATCCCGCCGGCCGCCACCGCCGCCGTCACCACACAGGCGACGACCACCCCGCCCACCCAGTGCGGTGCCCCGGTCAGGATCTCCAGGGTCAGCCCCGCGCCCTGGAGCTGCGGCAGCAGGTACAGCCAGCCGACGCCGAGCACGAACAGCACCGCGATCCGGCGCACCCCCTGCGATTCGAGCCGGGCCTCGGCGAAGTCGGGCAGCGTGTACGCGCCCGAGCGCCGCAGCGGGGCCGCGACCAGCACCAGCAGCACCAGGTACCCGGCGGTGTAGCCCACCGGGTACCAGAGCATCTGTGGCCCCTGGAGCAGCACCAGCCCGGCCACGCCGAGGAAGGAGGCCGCCGAGAGGTACTCGCCGCCGATGGCCGCCGCGTTGAGGCGCGGGCCGACCGTGCGCGAAGCCACGTAGAAGTCCGAGGTGGTCCGGGATATCCGCAGGCCCAGCGCGCCGACCAGCACCGTGACCAGGACGACGACGGCGACCGCGGTCAGCGCGTACGTCTGGTTCACCGGCGGGTCCTTCGGCTGCGGCGCGGGCGCGGCCCTGCGCGGGTGCCGGGTCCCGGTCGTGCGTCGGGTCCCGGTCGTCTGTCGGGGTCCCGGGAGTCTATGCACGCGTCCGGACCGGGCGACAGGCCCTCTCGCAGGTCAGGCCGGAACCCGCTCGGCGGGCGGGATCGCGGTGCTCCGCGCAGTCCCGCAGGGCGATCTCCGGCTCCGCGGGCCCGGCCACCGCTGCGGCCGGCGGTCCGGGCGGATCGCCGTACGTCCCTCCTGGTGCGGTGAACGGTGCGTCGCCGCGCCGGACGGTCGGTGCCCGCCGCCGGGACCGCTTCCGCCGGGGCCGCTTCCGCCGGGGTCCCGCGGGTGATTCAGCTCATTGCCTGGCGCATCAGCAGGTCCCGCAGCTCCCGTGTGTGCCTGCGGCTCACCTGGAGCTCGGCCGAACCGACGCGGACCGTGGTGGTCCCGGAGTCCAGGCGCAGTTCGTCGATACGGGCCAGGGCCACCAGGTGGCGCCGGTGGATGCGGACGAACCCGCGCGCCGCCCACCGCTCCTCCAGCGTGGCCAGCGGGATCCGCACCAGATGGCTGGCGCCCTCGTCGGTGTGCAGCCGGGCGTAGTCGCCCTGGGCCTCCACGTACGCGATGTCCGCGATCGCCACGAAGCGGGTCACGCCGCCCAGTTCGACGGCTATCTGGTCGGGCGCGCGGTCGGGGGCCCGGTCCGCGCCGCGCGCGGCGGCGGCCGCCGCGGGGGCTCCGGGGGAGTCGGGGGCGGCCGTGCGGGCCGCCGGTACGGCGGGCACGGCCTCGGCGGCGGTCGCCGCGGGCTGCTCCCCGGACCGGCCGGACTGCGCGCAGGCCCGCCGCACGGCCTCGGCCAGCCGCTCCGGCCGCACGGGCTTGAGCACGTAGTCCACGGCCTTCAGGTCGAAGGCCTGTACGGCGAACCCCTCGTGCGCGGTGACGAACACGATCAGCGGCGGCCGCGCGAACCCGGCCAGCAGCCGGGCGATGTCCAGCCCGGTCAGCCCCGCCATGTGGATGTCGAGGAAGACCACGTCGATGGCGTCGGCCCCGTCCGGGCCGCTCTCCAGCGCCCTGGTGATCCGGCGCAGCGCCTCGGTGGCGTCCGAGGCACCCTCGGCGCTGTGCACCCGGGCGTCCGAGCGCAGCAAGTAGAGGAGCTCTTCGAGCAGGGGCTTCTCGTCGTCGACGGCCAGTACGCGCAGCATGATGCGGAGTCTAGGTTCCGCCCGGCCGGGGCGAAACGGTGCGCGGCCCCCACCCCAGGGGAGGGGGGCGGGGGCCGCGCGGCCGGTTGGTAGGGGGGACCGGTCTGCCGGCCCGGTCTACAGGTGGTGGTCTACGGGTGGTGGTCTACAGGTGGTGGTCTACGGGTCCGGTCTACTGGACGGTGATGAGCTTGCCGTCGGGGGCCACCGCGTACCAGGTGCCGCCGACGCCCTGCCCGTTGATGTCGCCGGCCTTCTTGTCACCGGTGAAGGTGTAGACGGGCCAGCAGTTCACCGTCTGCTGCTTCTTGCCGTCGGGGCGGTCGAGCACCAGGTAGTTCTTCTCGATGATCCCCTTGGTGTTCGCCCGGTCCACCGGCGGTACGACCGGCCACTTGGCCACGCAGTCGCCCTCGCACTTGGAGACCATGGGCCACGCGGTGTCGGGCTTGAAGCGGTAGACCGTCATCCCGTTGCCGTCGACGATGTGGTCGCCGAGCTTCGGGTCCTTGGCCACGGTCAGCGCGCCGGAGGCCTGGCCGGCGCCGCCGGGCGCGGGAGCCGCCTTCGCCGCCTTCTTGCCGTCGGGGGCCGCCGCGAACCAAGTGCCGCCGACGCCCTGCCCGTTCGTGTCGCCCGCCTTGGTGTCCTTGCTGTACCGGTACACGGGCCAGCCCGCCACCGTCAGCTGCTTGCTGCCGTCGGTACGGACCACCTCGCCCAGCAGCGCCGGGTCCATGCCCGCCGCGGCGGTGGCGTCGCCGGCCGCGACCACCGGCCAGACCGTCGCGCAGTCCCCGTCGCAGGAGGACTTGGACGGCTTCGCGGTGTCCTTGTCGAAGCGGTACAGGGTGAAGCCGGCGCTGTCGGCGAGGACGGAGCCGAGCTTCTCATCCTGGGCGATGGCCAGTTGGCCGCCGGGCTTGGCGTCTCCGGCCGCGGCGGCGGCGTCGTCGGAGCCCGAGCCGGACCCGTAGCCGTCGCCCGTGGAGGGGGCCTGGGAGGGAGCGGCGACCGCTCCGGCCGGCTTGGCGGCGTCGCCCGCCGAGTCGCTCCCGCCGCACGCGGTCGCGGTGAGTGCGACGGCGACCGCCACGGCCGCCAGGGTGGTTCCGCGCTTGATGCCCATCTTGATCTCTCCCACGTGTGTGTCCCTGCCTGCGCCGCCGCGTCCCTCCGTCCGAGCGGAGTGGAGCGGCGGCAACTGTGTGCAGGACACGCCCCGTCGGAGCCGGTCTGTTCAATTCCTCCGATGTGGGCTGTTTCACTCACCCCGCGCCGAACCCGGCCCGCTTCATGGCCGTGACCACAGCGAGGCCGAGCGTGCGGTGCCCGGCGTCGTTGGGGTGCAGGCCGTCCGCCAGGTGCTCGGGGCCCAGCACCTCCCGCCCCGGCAGCAGCACCAGCCGCTCGTCCCCGGCGGCGATCCGTTCCCGGGTGGCACGCTCCATCGCGTCGCGCAGGGCGCCCAGGGTGGCGCCCAGCTTGTTCGGGGTGCGCTCCGCGTCGGGGCGCAGCACGGGGGACAGGAGGAGCAGCGGGGTCCGGGGGTGGCCCTGGCGGACCAGTTCGAGGAACGCGCGGGTGGTCTCGTACAGGAGCGGGGCCGAAAAGGGCACGCGGGACCAGCAGTTGGTGCCGAAGGCGAGGGTGATGACGTCGGCGGGGAGTCCGGCGAGCTGCTCGGCGCAGGCCAGCTCCCCGCGCGCGGCGCCCGCGTAGCCGAGGTTGACGGTGTCCCAGCCGAGCGCCCGCCCGGCCACCGAGGGCCAGCCGTGCGCGGGCCGGGTGGACCACCAGCCTTCGGTGATGGAGTCGCCGTGCACCACCCAGCGGGTGGCGGGCGGAGCGGGGGCGAGCGGGCCGCCGATCCCGCGCAGGCCGAGGATCAGCGGGGACTGGGTCTCGGGCGGGTGGATGGTGAACGGGCCAGAACCGCCGGGGAGTTCGAGGCGCACGACGGCCTCGGTGGCCGGCTCGGTGTACAGCTCGCCCACGACCCCGTGCCGGTCCCACAGGGCGAACCCGTGCGCGAGGTCGCGGAGCGCGTCGGTGGGCCCGGGCACGGTCGCCCGGTAGTGGATCTCCACCGCCCGGGCGCCGGGCGCGGTGAACTCCAGACGCACCCCGATGGGCAGGGTGGCCCGCTCGCCGGTGTCCCAGGGCAGCCGCATGGTGTCGGCCGGATCGGCCCGCACGGGGCGTCCCCCGTCCAGCCAGGCCACGCCGCGGAGGAAGGGGGCCGGGTCCAGCCACGGCCCGGCGCCAGCGTCCGCACCCGCGGCCAGGGGCGCGGGGGCGCCTACGCCCAGGCCCAGGTCCACGCCCAGGTCCACGCCCAGGTCCTCGCCCACGCCTGCGCCCACTCCTGCGTCCGGTCCGGCTTCCCCTGTGCTCATCGTGCGCCTCCGACCGTCGGGTACGGGAACTTCACGCCGACGCCGCCGTCCACGACCAGCGTCTGGCCCGTCATGTACGAGGACTGCGGCGAAGCCAGGAAGTACAGCGCGGCCGCGATGTCCCGGGTCTCCGCGACCCGGCCCAGCGGGGCGTTCTCCGCGTTGAGGCGGCGCCCCTCGGGGCCCAGCAGGGCGGCGACCCGCGGGGTCCACACCACCCCCGGTGCCACCGCGTTGACCCGTACCCCGCGCGGGCCCAGCTCTACCGCCGCCGAGCGCACCAACGACATCAGGCCGGCCTTCGCAGCCCCGTACGCGGCGTGCAGAGGGGCCGCGGTGAGCCCCGAGACGGAGGCGACGAAGACCAGCGGTCCGCCGCCGGCCGCGGCGACGGCCTCGCCGCCGTACTGGACGGCCAGCCAGGCGTGCCGCAGCACCAGGTCGAAGTGCCAGTCCCAGCCGGCGTCGTCCAGCTCGGGCAGCGCGGCGTACCGGGCCATGCCGACGATGTCGACGACCCCGCCGACCGGGCGGCCCCCGAGCAGCTCCGGCGCCGCGGCGAAGAGCTCCCGTACGGCCTCGCGGCGCGTGACGTCGGCGGCGTACGGGACGCCCCCGGTCTCGGCGGCGACCGCGCGGGCCCGCTCCTCGTCCAGGTCCACGCACAGCAGGCGGGCGCCGCCCGCGGCCAGCGCGTGCGCGGTCTGCCGGCCGATGCCGTTGCCCGCGCCGAGCAGGACGAGGGCGCGGCCGTCGAGGCGGTGCAGGGCGGCGTAGTCGGGGACGGGGGAGGTGTCGGGGACGGGGGAGGTGTCGGGGCCGCCGCTCACGCGGAGGCCTTCCGGGGCGTGTAGCGGGCCAGCTCCGGGATGACTTCCTTGCCCAGGATCTCCAGGGTCCGCAGGATCTCCCGGTGTTCCAGGTACCCCCACTGGACGTAGCAGATGAGCTGGTCGACGCCGAGGTCCGCGTACCGCTTGGCCTTGGTGACGATCGTCTCCGCGTCCCCGATGAGGATCATGTCCCCGTCGCTGAACTCCCGTACGGGTACGTTCCCTTCGAGGATCGGTGTGAGCAGCGGGAAGGTTCGCTCCCGTTCCTCGGGGCTCAGGTGTGGCAGCTCCCACTCCAGGGTGAACTGCGCCAGGTTGGAGTACCACCAGGCGACCGACTCCCAGACCCGGGGGCCCGGGTCGGTCCGCGGCGGGGTGGCGTGGACCAGGGTGTAGGCGGCGACCCGGTCCGTGGTGACGTCCGTGAGCGGTCGCGGGGCGGCGGCCGCCGCCCGGTAGGCGGCCACCTGGGCGGCCATCGCCTCCAGCGGCTGCATGATCGAGAAGGACAGCAGTCCGAGGCCGTGCGCGCCCGCGACCTCCGCGGAGCCGGGGGAGGTGGCCGCCATCCAGGCGGGCGGGTGCGGATCCTGCACCGGCTTGGGGGTGATCATGCGGCGCGGGAAGGCGAAACGCTCCGACTCGTACGCGAAGTACTCCTCGCGCCACATTCCGGTCACGATCTCGATGGCCTCGCGCCAGTCGTCGCGGGACTTCTCCCGGTCCACCCCGAAGGCCGCCTGCTCCATGGGCGTGGACCGCCCGGTGCCCCACTCCACCCGGCCGCCGGAGAGCACGTCGACGGTGGCGACCTTCTCCGCGATGCGCTGCGGCGGGGTGAAGGCGAAGGGGGTCAGGGTCACGCCGAAGCCCAGCCGGATCTGCTCGGTGAGCCCGGCCAGGTGTCCGAGGAGGACCTCGGGGGCCGGGCAGTGCGAGCGGCCCTCGCGGAAGTGGTGCTCGACCGCCCAGACGGTACGGAAGCCCATCCGGTCGGCGAGCCGGATCTGCTCCACCGCCTCCCGGTAAGCGCGCTGCTCAGCGGCCCGCTGGCCGTGCGGGTGGGCTCCCCGCCAGGGCCGCGGCACGTCGATCTCGTAGAGCACGTCCAGGTCCATGGCGGCACGCTGCGGCAGATCTGACGAAGTGTCAAGAATGCGGGTCGGGATCGCCTGCGCACTGATCGATCATCCCCGCGCAACAAAGGACCATCCAGGACAGATCCGCGCAACGATCAGTCGCCAATGTGCAAGGATGGTGCATTACGGGCGGTATCACTCAGCTCGTAGGCTCACTCGCTGTACGTGGAGTGGCGTGGACCGCCTGCTCGGCGGTCCCCCATGCCCAGGCCTTCTCGGCTTGCTCCTGCTCCGGACCGCTGCGGTCGACGCCTGAAACCCCACCCGCAGTGACAAAGGAGTCCCCTCGTGCTCGATCACGGCCAGGCGCCACCGCTCACCTCCGAGCCCGCGGCGACGCGCAAGCCCGCCCACCCCCTGCTGCGCCGCAAGCCGGTGGAGCAGCTGGTCGCCGAAGGCGGCCAGGGCGAGGGCGGTGCGCTGAAGCGGTCGCTCACCATGTGGCAGCTGACCATGATCAGCATCGGCGCGACGCTCGGCACGGGCATCTTCGTCGTCCTCGGCGAGGCCACCCCGATCGCCGGTCCCGCCGTCTTCATCGCGTTCATCGTGGCGGGTCTGACCGCGCTGTTCTCCGCGCTCTCCTACGCGGAGCTGGCCGGCTCCATACCGGTCTCCGGCTCCTCGTACTCCTACGCGTACGCCACCATGGGCGAGCTCGTCGCCTGGGTCTGCGGCTGGTGCCTGGTCCTGGAGTACGGAGTCTCGGTCGCGGCCGTCGCCGTCGGCTGGGGCCAGTACCTCAACGAGTTCCTCGACGGCACCATCGGCCTCACCATCCCGGAGGGCTTCTCCGCCCCGCTCGGCGAGGGCGGCTACATCAACATGCCCGCGCTGGTCGTGGTGATGCTCTGCATGGTCTTCCTGCTCCGCGGGGCCAAGGAGAGCGCCCGGATCAACTCGATCATGGTCGCCATCAAGATCGTGACGCTGGTGATGTTCTGCGTCATCGGCTTCATGGGCATCAAGGCCGGCAACTACACCCCGCTGGCCCCGCTCGGCGTCACCGCCATCAGCACCGCCGCCTCCATGCTGTTCTTCTCCTACATCGGCTTCGACGCCGCCTCCACCGCCGGTGAGGAGGCCAAGAACCCGAAGAAGGACCTGCCGCGCGCGATCATGCTCTCGCTGGCCATCGTCACCGCCCTGTACTGCCTCGTCGCCCTGGTCGCCGTCGGCGCCATGCCGTGGCAGGAGTTCGAGGGCAGCGAGGCCGCCCTGGCCAAGATCATGGAGAACGTCACCGGGCACGCCTTCTGGAGCGTCGTCCTGGCCGCCGGCGCGATCGTCGCCATCGCCAGCGTCGTCTTCGCCGTCCTCTACGGCCAGACCCGCATCCTCTTCGCGATGTCCCGCGACGGCCTGATGCCCAAGGCCTTCGCCAAGGTCGACCCCAAGACCGGCACGCCCCGCGTCAACACGATCATCGTCTGCCTCTTCTGCGGACTCCTGGCCGCCTTCATCCCGCTGGGCGAGCTGGCGAACGCCACCAGCATCGGCACGCTCTTCGCCTTCGGCCTGGTCAACATCGCCGTCGTCATCCTGCGCTACACCCGCCCGGAGATGAACCGCACCTTCCGGGTCATGCTCTTCCCGGTCACCCCGATCCTGGGCTTCCTGTGCTGCGGCTACCTGATGACGGAGCTGCCGGGGGTCACCTGGATGGTCTTCGGTGGCTGGATGGCCGTCGGGCTCGTGATCTACTTCCTGTACGGCATCCGCCGCTCCCGACTGGCCGCAGCAGACCCGGCCGCAGCAGAGAAGTGATCCACGCGCAGTGCGACTGAACGATCTCGACGAACGCATCGTGCACGCCCTGGCCAAGGACGCCCGCCGCTCCTTCGCGGACATCGGCTCCGAGGTCGGACTCTCCGCCCCCGCCGTGAAGCGGCGCGTCGACCGGCTGCGCGCCGAAGGAGCCATCACCGGCTTCACCGTCCGCGTGGACCCCGCCTCGATGGGCTGGGAGACCGAGGGCTTCATCGAGATGTACTGCCGCCACAACACCTCGCCGGACGACATCCGGCGGGGGCTGGAGCGCTACCCCGAGGTCGTGTCCGCGTCCACCGTCACCGGTGACGCGGACGCCCTCGTGCAGATCTTCGCCTCCGACATGCGGCACTTCGAGCGGGTCCTGGAGCGGATCGCGGGCGAGCCCTTCGTGGAGCGCACCAAGTCCGTGCTCGTCCTCTCCCCGCTCCTGCGCCGCTTCACCTCGGGCGCACCGGCGTAGCACCCCTGTGCCGCGCCGGGCGCCGTACGGGCCATCCTCTTCCCGGGCCCGCGGCGAAGGCCGGGGCGTCACGCCCCCGCGTCACCCCCGCCGGGCCCACTCCCCGGCCAGCAGACGGTACGAGCGCACGCGGTCGGCGTGCGCGTGCGTGATCGTGGTGATCAGCAGCTCGTCCGCGCCGGTCGCGTCCCGCAGCCGTTCCAGCTGGTCCGCGACGGTGGCCGGCGAACCGGCGAACTGGGTCTCCACCCGGTCCGCGACCAGCTCGTGGTCGGCCGCCGACCAGCCCCGGGTCAGCGCACGGGCCTCCTCGGGCGACGGGAAGGGGATGGCTCCCTCGCCGGTCCGGATGCTGTGCACCCAGGGCGCGTACCCGGCGGCCAGCTCCCGGGCCGCGGCGTCGTCCGGGGCCACCACGACATCCGCGGACACGCTCAGGTGCGGCCGGTCCAGCCCGCCCGGCCCGGCCGAGGGCTTGAAGGCCGCCCGGTAGGCCTCGGCGGCTTCCAGCACGCTCGCCGGGCTGACGTGGTAGTTCGCCGCGAACCGCAGCCCGTTCGCGCCGGCCGTCTCCGCGCTCACCCCCGCGCTGCTGCCCAGCACCCACACCTGCACCCCGGCGCCCTCCCCGGGCACGACGTGCGCCTCCACCCCGTCCGGCGAGCGGTACTCCCCGCGCAACAGGGCCAGTACGTCGCCCACTTGCCCGGAATACTCCTGCGGGGTGGCCCCCGGCAGCTGCAGCAGCCGCTGCTGGAGCGCGATGCGCGGGTGCTCGCGCAGGTGGGCGAAGGAGAAGGGCTTCGGGATGCGCAGCCCGTTCGCCGTGGTGTACGCCGCCGGCGGCTCGGCCCCGCCACGGCGCGCCGGCGGCCCGCCCGCCGAGCGGCCCAGACCCAGGTCGATCCGCCCCGGGTGCACCGCGTCCAGCAGGCCGAACTCCTCGACCGTCGACAACGCGGTGCGGTGCCCGAGCTGCACCGCGCCCGAGCCGATCCGGATCGTGGAGGTGGCCGAGGCGGTCAGCGCCAGCACGACGGCGGGCGAGGTCCCCGCGACACCCGGATTCAGGTGGTGCTCGGCGAACCAGTGGCGGGCGTAGCCGAACCGCTCGCTCTGCCGGGCGAGGTCGACGCTGTTGCGGAGTGCTTCGGCGGCCGTGGAGCCGGACGCGATCGGTGCGAGGTCGAGGACCCCGAGCGGGATACCGGGCATTGCGTCCCCCTTTCTTCGGTGACGGGCTTCGGATGTGGTCGTGCGGTGGTCAGCCGCGCGCGGGGGCGGGGGCGGGGGCGAGGGCGAGGGCGGGGGCGGGGGCGAGGGCGCGCGGCGCCGACAGCCCGAGGTGGTCGCGCAGCGTCGGGCCTTCGTAGTCGCGGCGGAACACCCCGCGCTCCTGGAGCAGCGGGACGACGGTGTCCGCGAAGGCGTCGAGCCCGCCGGGGGTCAGGTGCGGGACCAGGATGAAGCCGTCGGCCGCGTCCGCCTGGACCAGGGCGTCGATGCCCTGGGCGACGGTGAGGGGCGAGCCGACGAAGGACTGCCGCTCGGTCGTCTCGATCACCAGCTCCCGGATCGACAGACCCCCGGCGGCGGCCCGCTCCCGCCACTCGCGGGCCACGGCCACCGGATCCCGGTGCATGCGCACGCTCGCCCGGCCCAGCGCGATGGTGTTCTCCCCGGGCACCGGATCGACGTCCGGCAGCGGCCCGTCCGGGTCGTACCCCGACAGGTCCCGGTTCCACACGTGTTCCAGGCGCTTGATCGCGGTCGCCCCGCTGACCTGCCGGAGCCGCACCTCGCGGGCCAGCTCCCGCGCCTCGGCGTCCGTGTCGCCGAGCACGAAGGTCGCCGCCGGCAGGATCTTCAGCTCGTCGGGAGTGCGCCCGTACCGGCCCAGGCGCCCCTTGACGTCCGCGTAGAACGCGCGGCCCTCCTCCAGCGTGCCGTACCGCCCGAAGATGGCGTCCGCGGCGGCCGCCGCGAACTCCCGGCCCTCGTCCGAATCGCCCGCCTGGAAGATCACCGGCCGCCCCTGGGGGCTGCGCGGCACGTTGAAGTGCCCGGAGATGTCGAACTGCTCGCCCCGGTGGGCGAAGGCGCCGGGGCCCGCGTCCCGCAGGAACTCCCCGGAGACCGGGTCGGCGAGGATCTCGCCGCCGTCCCACGCGTCGAAGAGCTCGCGGGCGGTGTCCAGGAACTCCCGTGCCCGCTCGTAGCGTTCCTCGCGCGGCAGGAAGCCGCCCCGCCGGAAGTTCTCCCCGGTGAAGGCGTCCCACGAGGTGACCACGTTCCAGGCGGCCCGGCCCCCCGACAGATGGTCGAGGGAGGCGAACTGGCGGGCCACCTCGTACGGTTCGTTGAAGGTGGAGTTGATGGTGCCGGCCAGCCCGAGGTGCTCGGTGACGGCGGCGAGCGCCGCCAGCACGGTGAAGGTGTCGGGGCGGCCCACCACGTCCAGATCGTAGATCTCACCGCCCTGTTCGCGCAGGCGCAG
This sequence comes from Streptomyces sp. AP-93, assembly GCF_022808175.1. Taxonomy (GTDB): domain Bacteria; phylum Actinomycetota; class Actinomycetes; order Streptomycetales; family Streptomycetaceae; genus Streptomyces. The sequence goes on from NZ_JALGBX010000007.1 coordinate 323,814, forward strand.
GCCCTCGGCGAGGAACAGGAAGTCGAATTTCGCGCGCTCGGCGGTCCGCCCGAAATGGACGAAGGAATCGAAGTCGATCTGGCTCCCGGCGGCCGGGTCGCTCCACACGGTGGTGCTGTTGACCCCCGGGAAGTGCGCCGCGAGATCGATCTGCTTGAGCGGCTTGCTCATGGCTGCTGTCGGTCCTTCCTGGGGGATCAGGCGGCGGGGGAAGCTGCGGGTGAAGCGGTGGCGGCGGGAGCCGCCGGGGCGGCGGCGTACCGGCTCGCCGGGCGCGGCAGCCCCAGCAGACCGCGGAGCGAGGAGGCCTCGTAGGCCCGCCGGAACGCCCCGCGCCGCCGGAGCTCCGGGACCAGGCCGCGGGTGATCGCCGGCAGGTCGTGGGCGAGCACCCCCGGCCGCAGCCGGAAGCCGGTCAGCCCGGCCTCCCGCCACTCCAGCAGCAGGTCGGCGAGTTCCGCCGGAGTCCCCGCGAAGACGCGGGCGTCACTCGTGTACGGGGCCCCGTGCGCGGCGTCCAGCCGCTGGAGCCGTCGCTCCGCCGTCGCAGGCTTGTCGTCGAGGAAGACCGTCAGCTCGCCGAACAGGTGCGGGATGCCGGGGAGCGCGGCGACGGCGGCGCGGACCTCGCCGGCATCCCGCGCGGTCACGTAGCCGATGTCGGCCGACCGCGTGAGGAAGGGGTACACGGCGGCGTCGGAGGCCAGCGCGCTGACCGGGGGCAGGCCCTGGGGCGGCCTGGGGGTGATGGAGGGGCCCTTCACGCTGAAACGGGGGCCCTCGAAGTCGATGTGGTGCAGCTTGGTGCGGTCGATGAACCGTCCGGTGGCGGCGTCGCGGATCTCGGCGTCGTCCTCCCAGCTGTCCCACAGCCGCCGCACCACCTCGACGTGATCGGCGGCCTCCCCGTACAGCCCGGCCGGGTCCAGGGGCTCCGTGCGGCGCCCGAAGTGGCGTACCTCGTCCGGCCGTTCGGAGATCTGGATGCGCAGCCCCGCGCGCCCCCGGCTCACGTAGTCCAGGGTGGCGAGCGCCTTGGAGACGTGGAAGGGCTCGGTGTGGGTGGCCACCACGCTCGGCACCAGCCCGATGTGCCGGCTCAGCGGCGCCACCCGGGCGGCGACCAGCACCGCGTCGAGCCGGCCCCGCACGAGGTCGGTGCGGCCGTCGGGCCCCGCCGGATCGGTGGACTGCAGGCTCAGCGAGTCCTCGAAGGTGACGAAGTCCAGCAGCCCGGCCTCGGCCTCGGCGACGAGGGCGGCCCAGTAGGCGGCGGTGAACAACCGGTCGGCGTCCGCGCCCGGTTCGCGCCAGGCGGCGGGGTGCCAGCCCGCGCCGTCGAGGGCCACGGCGAGGTGGAGTGCGGGGGACGGAGCGGGGGCGGGAGCGGGGGAGGGGGAAGGGTGCACGGGCATGGCGGAACGGCCTCCTGATCGGGCGGCGCGGCGGCGAAGGACGGAGCAGCTCGCGGAACGCGGGTCGCGGAACGCTGATCAGGAAGGACAGAGGGAGCCGGCGACGCGCAGGAGGTCGATGTGCACGCGGCCGTGCAGACGGACGGCGCGGCGCGGGACGAGCGCGTCACCGGCGGTTCGTACGGTCATGCCGGGCCACCCCCTTTCACCTCGTGCTCCGGTCGTCCTTCCGACGCTAGATCAGCGGGAACCGGGCCACAACGGAGGGAAGGCCAATCCGTGTTAAGCCTTCGTGTCGGGCGTGCGAAGCCCGATGAAGACCGGCTCGCGGCGCAGGGTGAACCCCATCGAGAGGTACAGGCCGACGGCCGAGGTGTTCTCCGCCGCGGCGTGCAGGAAGGCGGTGTCCCCGCGCTCCTCCACGGCGGCCACGACCGCGCGGATCAACCGCCCGGCGAGCCCCTCGCCCCGGTGATCGGGGTGGGTGCACACGGCGCTGATCTCCGACCAGCCCGGCGGCCGCATCCGCTCGCCCGACATCGCGACGAGCCGGCCGCCGCGGCGGATCCCGAGGTACGTGCCCAGCTCTACGGTGCGCTCCCCGAACGGGCCGGGCCGGGTCAGCTCGACCAGTTCCAGCATCTCGGGCACGTCGGCGGGCCCCAGCAGGACCGCCTCCGGTTCCTCCTTGCCGCGGACCGCACTGCCGTCCAACTGCACGCCCGGTATCGACATCAGGGTCTCCCAGCCCGCGGGCGGGGTCGGCAGCCCGGTCACCCAGACCTCCTGACCGGGGCCGGCGAGCTCAGCCAGATCCGCCCAGGCCCGCGGGTCCTCCGGGTCGGCGAGCGCGGCGAAGGGCGATACACCGGCCTGGTAACGGGCGGCGAGTCCGGCCGGCCCGGTCTCGGCGAAGGCACGGTGCGGGCCGTCGAGCGCGGCCCAGACGGGATTGTCGAGGACAGCGCCGGGCCGGGACTCACGGGACATGGGAGGAAGCTTCCTTCACTGGGGGAGCAGGCACTCGTGCAGGCGGTCTTGACGGCCCCTGGCGGTGCCGTGAGACTGCGAACGCCAGCCTAATGCGGGCCGCGGACAGGAAGGGGGCCCGGTGGACCAGCTCACCACGCCATCCGCCGCCACCACCCCGCTGCGCCGCTCCTGGCTCACCCGCCGGCTGCACATAGATCTCCTCCGCGTCTGCAGTGCGACGGCCCCGGCCTCCTGAGGCCCCGCCGCACACCCACGCACGCAGTACGCACGCACGCGCACAGGCACGCACCGAGGAGAGCCATGCCCCAGACCCACGTCCAGACCCCTGCCCAGAACCGTGCCCCGGCCCCGGCCCCTGCCCAGCCGCCCACATCCGCGCTCGCCCGCCCCCGGCCGCCCAAGGTCCTCCGGGGCCGCATCGGGACCGGGTTCTCGCCCGAACCGCACCGGTACCGGGTCTACGTCGCCGCCGACGACTGTCCGCACTGCCTCGGCGTCACCGCCGCCTTCGCCGACCTGGGCCTCCGGGACACCGTGGCCCTGACCGTCCTGCGGCCCGGCTCCGACCCCGGAGGGCACGACGCGCTCCGCCGGGCCTACGAGGCCGCCGGGCACGGCCACGACGGCACGCTCACCGTCCCCGCCCTCTGCGACGGCTGGAGCGGCCGGGTGGTCTCCAACCACGCTCCGGACATCCTGGAAGACCTGCGTAGGCTGAGCGTGCACCCGGCCTTCCGCCCGGCCCCGTAGAGCGGCCGAAGGGCGCCCGCGGCGCATTCGGAGGGCATGCGGGGCCCTCGCGCAACGAATCGCCGCGTACGCCCGCCCCTACGCAACGAATCGATGCGTGACGCGCAACAGTCACGCCTTGTCCCGGTCGAACGCGCGAACGTACCGTTTAAGGACCCCCACCCCTCCTGCCACAGAGGTACGCCCATGCCCCCGCTGCGCACCGCCCTCCTCCAGAGCTCCGGACGGCTCGGCGACACCGCCGACAACCTGAAGGCGCTCGAAGAGGCCGCGACGCGCGCCGCACAGGCGGGGGCCGGGCTCCTCGTGACCTCGGAGATGTTCCTGACCGGCTACGCGCTGGAGATCGAGGACATCGCCCGGCTCGCCGAACCGGCCGACGGCATGTCCGCCCGCGCCATCGGCGAGATCGCCCGCCGCCACGGGCTGGCCGTGCTCTACGGCTACCCCGAGCGGGACGGCGACGCCGTCTACAACGCGGCGCAGCTCGTCGGCCCCGACGGGGAACGGCTCGCGAACTACCGCAAGACCCACCTCTTCGGCTGCTTCGAGCAGGCGGCCTTCACCCCCGGCGACACCCCGGTGGTCCAGGCGGACCTCGGCGGCCTCCGCGTAGGCGTCATGATCTGCTACGACGTGGAGTTCCCCGAGAACGTCCGGGCGCACGCGCTCGCCGGCACCGACCTCCTCCTGGTGCCGACCGCGCAGATGCACCCCTTCCAGTTCGTCGCCGAACAGCTGGTCCCCGTACGGGCCTTCGAGAACCAGATGTACATCGCGTACGTCAACCGCACCGGCCCGGAGGGTGAGTTCGAGTTCGTCGGCCTCAGTTGCCTGGCGAGCCCCGACGGGGTCACCCGGACCCGGGCCGGCCGCGGCGAGGAGCTGGTGTTCGGCGAGGCCGACCCCGAACTGCTGCGCGTCTCGCGCGAGACCAACCCGTACCTGCGCGACCGGCGCCCGGGCCTGTACGCCTCGCTCGTCTGACCGCGGTCACACCCCCCCGGCTTGCCCTTCCCCCCTGCCCCACCCCGCTAGGAGTCGTACCCCATGACGTCCACGGTGCCCACCACCGCCGTCCCGCACACCGACGGCTCGATGCCGATCACGATGTTCGGCCCGGACTTCCCCTACGCGTACGACGACTTCCTCGCCCACCCGGCGGGCCTCGGGCAGATACCGGCGACCGAGCACGGCACGGAGGTCGCCGTCATTGGCGGCGGGCTGTCCGGCATCATCTCCGCGTACGAGCTGATGAAGATGGGCCTCAAGCCCGTCGTCTACGAGGCCGACCAGATCGGCGGCCGGCTGCGCACGGTGGGCTTCGAGGGCGCGGGCACCGAGGAGCTGACCGCGGAGATGGGCGCCATGCGCTTCCCGCCGTCCTCCACGGCCCTCCAGCACTACATCGACCTCGTGGGCCTGGTCACCGAGCCCTTCCCGAACCCGCTCGCCGAGGCCACCCCCTCGACGGTGGTCGACCTCAAGGGCGAGACCCACTACGCCGAGACCATCGCCGACCTCCCGCAGGTCTACCGCGACGTGTCCGCCGCGTGGAACGCCTGCCTGGACGAGGGCGCCGACTTCTCCGACATGAACACCGCGATGCGCGAGCGGGACGTCCCGCGCATCCGGGAGATCTGGGCGAAGCTCGTCGAGAAGCTCGACGACGAGACCTTCTACGGGTTCCTCTGCAAGTCCGAGGCCTTCAAGTCCTTCCGCAAGCGCGAGATCTTCGGCCAGGTCGGCTTCGGCACGGGCGGCTGGGACACCGACTTCCCGAACTCGATCCTCGAGATCCTGCGCGTCGTCTACACCGAGGCCGACGACCACCACCGCGGCATCGTGGGCGGCTCGCAGCAGCTCCCGCTGCGCATGTGGGACCGCGAGCCCGAGAAGATCGTGCACTGGGCGCAGGGCACCTCCCTCTCCTCCCTGCACGGGGGCGCCCCGCGCCCGGCGGTCACCCGCCTGCACCGCACGGCGGGCAACCGCATCACGGTGACGGACGCCACGGGCGACATCCGCACGTACCGCGCCGCGATCTTCACGGCCCAGTCGTGGATGCTGCTCTCGAAGATCGCGTGCGACGACACGCTCTTCCCGATCGACCACTGGACGGCGATCGAGCGCACCCACTACATGGAGTCCTCGAAGCTCTTCATCCCGGTCGACCGCCCCTTCTGGCTGGACAAGGACGAGGAGACGGGCCGCGACGTCATGTCGATGACCCTCACCGACCGCATGACCCGCGGCACGTACCTCCTGGACAACGGCCCGGACAAGCCGGCCGTCATCTGCCTCTCCTACACCTGGTGCGACGACAGCCTGAAGTGGCTGCCGCTGTCCGCGAACGAGCGGATGGAGGTCATGCTGAAGTCCCTCGGCGAGATCTACCCGAAGGTCGACATCCGCCGCCACATCATCGGCAACCCGGTGACCGTGTCCTGGGAGAACGAGCCCTACTTCATGGGCGCGTTCAAGGCCAACCTGCCGGGCCACTACCGCTACCAGCGCCGCTTGTTCACCCACTTCATGCAGGACCGCCTCCCCGAGGACAAGCGCGGCATCTTCCTCGCGGGCGACGACATCTCCTGGACGGCGGGCTGGGCGGAGGGCGCGGTCCAGACGGCGCTGAACGCCGTCTGGGGCGTCATGCACCACCTCGGCGGCTCCACGGACTCCACGAACCCCGGCCCGGGCGACGTCTACGACGAGATAGCCCCGGTCGAACTCCCGGAGGACTGACCCTCCCGGGACCCCCTGACGCGGGCCGCCACCCGCGCGCGCGAGCGCGGGCGGCGGCCCGTACTCATGCCCGGGGCGGCCGTTCCCATTCCGCGTCGCCGCGCCAGACGGCCCGCCAGCGCGAGGAGCACGCGCTCTGCAGCCGAAGGTCGGTCACCGGGCCCGTCGGCCCCGAGACCATGACCCCGCAGTGCGCACACAACGTGTACACCCCGTAGCCGTCTCCCCAGCTCAGCGTCCCGTGGTCGGCCTCGCACACCGGGCAGCCCGGACCGACGTACTCCCGGGTCCGCAGGATCCGCGGCATGACCTCGGCCAGCGGTCCGAGCGGGTGGAACTCCAGGTTCGGGCACCGCACCAGAGGCCTCGGCTCGGGCGGAACCGGTACGCGGACCCCCGCCCGCTTCTGGAGCCGCCGGGCCTCCTGCCAGGCCAGGATGCCCGGTACCCACACCTCCCGGGCGGCTTGGAGCTCGTCCACGGCCCGCACCAGCGAATCGGGGTCCCGGGCCGGGTCGCGGGGGATGCCCGCACTGCCCCGCAGGTGGTGGAAGGTCGCGCGGAGCCCGTACGGGGCGAACTCGGTCAGGCAGGTGCGCAGCGCCGACATCCGCCGGTGGGCCGGCAGCGTGGCGTCGTGCACGCGGAGCCGGTGCGTGGCGAAGCTGGTCATGGGCCGAGCCTAGACAAGCGTGCTCGCGGCACGCACCGGGGTTTCAGCCCGTAGGCGTCAGCAGGCAGCGCCCGACCAGGCCGACCCCCGCGTCGAGGGACTCGGCGAACTCCTCCGCCAGGTCGGGGGAGCGCCGCAGCGACCAGAGCAGGCGGGCCGAGGCCCAGGCCCCCGCGCGGGCCCGGTCCAGGCTCCAGGCGCCGAGCAGGTGCGTCAGCGGGTCCGCGATCTCCAGCAGGTCCGGGCCCGGCATCAGGTCCTCCCGGATGTGCTCCTCCAGGGAGACCAGGGTGTCACCGACCCGGTCGAAGTCCGCTTCGAGCGCGGCCGGCTCGCAGTCCAGCGAGCGGCAGGTGGCGACCACCGCCAGTGCCAGGTCGTGGCCGATGTGCGCGTTGATCCCGGCCAGCGCGTGCTGGAGCGGCCGGATCCCGGGATGGCGGCGGTACTGGAGGAGCGGCCGCCAGCACGCCGGGGCCCGGTCGGCCTCCACCGCCGTCAGGTAGCGCTCGGCGAAGCGGACGCTGAGGGCTTCCGCCCGGCGGGGCGAGGGGAACGCGCCGTGCGCGATCCCCTCGTGCAGGGTCTGCGTCACCGTGAGGTACACCCGGTTGAAGACGGCGACGCCGTCCCGCTCGGGGAGCCGCTCGTCCAGGGCGCGCATCCGCGCCAGCACCGCTTCCATGGGGACCATGGGACGCAGCGTCGCAGCCGCGGGCCGGGATCAGGGGAACTTGGCCGTACGCTTCGCCGGTTCGGGCGAAACTCCGTCAACCCCGCTTGTCGCCGGGCTCCCCGGCCGGGCTCCCGTCCGTCTCGTCGTACGCCGAGGTCCCCGAGTCCAGCAGCGGTTCCTGCTGTTTCAGGTGGGCCGGCGCGAAGTACCGCAGCGCGTGGTAGCCCGTGATCACGACGATCGTGCCGAGCGCGATCCCGCCCAGCTCGAAGCTGTCGCCGATGTTCAGCTCGACCCCGCCGACGCCGATGATGATGCCCGCCGCGGCCGGCACCAGGTTCAGCGGATTGCGCAGGTCCACCCGGCCGTTGATCCAGATCTGCGCGCCGAGCAGGCCGATCATGCCGTACAGGATCACGGTGATCCCGCCCAGCACCCCGCCGGGGATCGCGGCGACGACCGCGCCGAACTTCGGGCACAGGCCGAAGAGGAGGGCGAAGCCGGCCGCCGCCCAGTAGGCCGCCGTGGAGTAGACGCGGGTGGCGGCCATGACGCCGATGTTCTCGGAGTACGTGGTGTTCGGCGGGCCGCCCACCGCCGTGGACAGCATCGACGCGGCGCCGTCGGCGGCGATGGCCGTGCCGAGCTTGTCGTCGAGCGGGTCGCCCGTCATCTCGCCGACGGCCTTGATGTGACCGGCGTTCTCCGCGATCAGCGCGATGACCACCGGCAGCGCGATCAGGATCGCCGACCACTCGAAGGCCGGCGCGTGGAAGGTCGGCAGCCCGACCCAGTCGGCCTTGGCGACCCCCGACAGGTCGAGCCGCCAGTGATCCACCGCCTCGGGACCGCCCACCGTCGAGTGGATCTTGCCGAAGACGAGGTCGAAGACCCAGGAGATGCCGTACCCGAAGATCAGGCCGAGGAAGATCGCGATCCGCGACCAGAAGCCCCGCAGGCAGACCACGGCCAGCCCGGTGAACAGCATCGTCAGCAGGGCCGTCCACTGGTCCTGCGGCCAGTACGTGGAGGCCGTCACGGGCGCCAGGTTGAAGCCGATCAGCATCACGACCGCGCCCGTCACCACCGGCGGCATCGCCGCGTGGATGATCCGCGCCCCGAACCGCTGGACCGCCAGCCCCGCGAGGAACAGTGCCGCGCCGACCACGAAGACCGCGCCCGTGACGACCGCGCTGTCCCCGCCGCCCGCCCGGATCGCCGCCGCGACGCCCACGAAGGAGAGCGAGCAGCCCAGGTACGAGGGGACCCGCCCGCGGGTCGCCAGCAGGAAGATGACGGTGGCGACACCGGACATCATGATGGCGAGGTTCGGGTCCAGTCCCATCAGGACCGGCGCCACGAAGCTCGCCCCGAACATCGCCACGACGTGCTGGGCACCCAGCCCGGCGGTCCGCGGCCACGACAGCCGCTCGTCCGGCCGCACCACCGCGCCGGGGGCGGGGGTCCGCCCGTCTCCGTGCAGGGTCCAGCGCACGCCGAGGCCCATGTTCCACCGCATTTCGTTCGTTCTTCGTTCTTCGTCGTTCGCCGGGAGGGTGGTCACGCTACGAGGCCGTAGGTGACCAGGCGACATATTACGGCCGGATAGGTGCGGGTTCGTCCCGGTTGGCGGGTGAGACCCCCGCCGCCACCGGCCGCTGCTGCAGTACGGTCGCCCCCACGATCAGCGCGAACGACAGCAGCGTGACCAGCCCGAACGACACCACCAGCGAGGTCGCGTCGGCCACCGCGCCGATCGCCGACGGGGCGATCAGCCCCGAGGTGTACGTGATCGTCGCGACACCGGCGATGGCCTGCGCCGGGGCCGGACCGCTGCGTGCTGCCGCAGCGAAGGCCAGCGGAACCACGACCGCGATGCCGAGGCCGATCAGTCCGAATCCGGCCAGGGCCGCGGCCGGATGGTGGACCGCGACCACGAGCAGCCCGCCCGTGGTGGCCAGGGCGCCGCCCACGCGGACGGTGCGTACGGCCCCGAACCGGTCCACGACCTTGTCCCCGGCCAGCCGGGCGAGGGCCATCGTCAGCGCGAAGGCGGTGGTCGAGGCGGCCGCGAGGCCGGCGTCCGTGTGCAGCACGTCCCGCAGGTACACCGCGGACCAGTCCAGGCTCGCGCCCTCCGCGAAGACCGCGCAGAATCCGATCGCACCGATGAACAGTGCGGACTTCGGGGGCAGGGCGAAGTGCGGCGGCGCCTCCTCCCCGCCGGTGTCGGTGCGCAGGTCCAGGACGCCCCGTACGGCGATCAGCCCGGCCAGCGTCAGGGCGAGCGCGGCGATCAGGTGGTGCACGCGGGCGTCGGTACCGGTGTGCGCGGCGAGCGTGCCGAGGGCCGAGCCGATCAGGGCGCCCACGCTCCACATGCCGTGCAGCGAGGACATGATCGAGCGCTTCAGCCGGTTCTCGGTCTCCACGCCCAGCGCGTTCATCGCCACGTCCGACATGCCGGCGGTGGCCCCGTAGACGAAGAGCACGAAGCAGAGCGTCCACAGGTTCGGGGCGAGGCTCGGCAGGATGAGGGCGAGCGTCCACAGGCTCAGCAGCATCCGCAGGGCGGTGCGCGCGCCGAACCGGTGGTTGATGCGCCCGGCCAGGGGCATCGTGAGCGCTGCGCCGAGCGCGGGGAAGGCGAGGGCCAGGCCCAGGGTGCCGGCGCTGAGCTGCGCGTGGTCCTGGATCCAGGGGATGCGGGTGGCGAAGGAGCCGGTGACCGCGCCGTGTGCGCAGAAGACGCCGGCGATGGCGAAGCGGGCATGGCGCAGTCGCGCCGGGCTGAGGTCGGTTTCCCCGGTCATGCCCCGTAAACTATCAGGGACCCTGCCTGATAGTTAGTCGCCGGAACTCCTAGGATGGGCGCCGTGACTCCTGCCAAGGCCCTGACCTCCACCCCTCGCGCCGCGTCCCCCGCTCCGTCCCCCGCCTCGCCGAGCACGGCCCGGGCCATCAACGACCGGCTCGCCCTCCAGCTCCTCCAGGAGGAGGGCCCGCTGACGGCCCCCCAGCTCAAGGAGCTGACCGGCCTGTCCCGCCCCTCCGTCGCGGACCTCGTGGAACGGCTCACCGGAGCCGGACTGATCGAGGTCGTCGGGGAATCCGGCGAACAGCGGCGCGGACCCAACGCCAAGCTCTACGGAATCGTCGCGCGGCGGGCGTACCTCGCGGCGCTCGACGTACGGACGGACAGCGCCACGGCGGTCGTCGCCGACCTCCTCGGCCGGCCGCTTGCGCAGGCGGCCCTGCCGGTGGACGCCGTGGACGAGGCGGTGGACCGACTGGAGGAGCTCGCCTCGGAGGCGGGCGCCGACCGGCTCCACACGGTGGTGATCGGAGCGCCGGGGCTGGTGGCCCCGGGCACCGGAGAGCTCCGCGACACCGCAGGACTGCCCGCCTGGCACCGGGACCTGGTGGCGGCGGTGCAGCGGCGGCTGCCCGCGGTGGTCGTGGTGGAGAACGAGACCAACCTGGCGGCCCTGGCCGAGCAGCGGGTCGGCGCGGCCCGGGACCTGGAGTCCTTCGTGCTGCTGTGGCTCGGCGAAGGGGTCGGCGCCGCGGTGGTCCTGGACGGGCGGCTGCGCCGGGGCGCCTCCGGCGGAGCGGGGGAGATCGGCTTCCTGCGGGTGCCCGGGACGGGCGGCCTGCCGTCGGCCACGAACTGCGACGGCGGCTTCCACGAGCTGGCCGGGCGGGCCGGGGTGGCCGCGCTCGCCGCGGGCCACGGCTTCGACGGGCCGGTCGAGGCGGCCGTCGCGGGCGCCGCCGGACCGGCGTTCCTCGACGCCCTGGCCGACCGGCTGGCCCTCGGGGCGGCGGCCGTCGCGGCGATCCTGGACCCCGGCTGCGTCGTGCTCGGCGGGGAAATCGGCCGCGCGGGCGGACCCGCCCTCGCGGCCCGGGTGGCCGGCCGCCTCACCGCCCTGAGCCCGGTCCCGACCGAGGTCCGCGCCAGTACCCTCGGCGACCCGGCGGTGCTCACGGGGGCGCGGCTCGCCGCCCGCGAGTCGGCGCAGTCCGTCCTGTTCACGGCCTGAGGGTCACGGCGCCGCCGCGGACGAACCCGGCGTACGCCTTGCCGGCCATCACCGGTCGGTCCGGGGAGCGCGAGGACCCGGTGGCCGCCGGGCCACCGGGTCCTCACATCTCTTCGCCTACGCGGTCACCCCGTGGGGTGTCAGCAGGCGCCCTGGTCCTTCCAGACGCCCCACTCACCGGTGGTGCCGGGCGTTTCGTTCTGCGTCCACCACTGGGCCTTCCAGTTGCGGCCCTGGTGGGAGACGACGTTGCCGCTGTTGTAGACCGTGCCCGCCACGTACGCCGGGTTGGTGCACGCACCGCCCGTCGGAGGCGTGGTGGTGGGAGGGGTCGTGGTCGGCGGGGTCGTCGTGGGCGGGATGGTGGTCGGCGGGGTGGTGGTGCCGCCCGGCTGGACCACGGTGACGCCGCGCGCCAGGTCACCGGCGAGCGCGTACGTCGTGCCGGAGATGTTCACCGTCCAGTTGGAGGGCGTGGAGACCGGCAGGTAGTAGTTGAAGGCCAGGTCGACCGAGGCGCCCGGGGCCAGCGTCTGCCACGCCGGGAGCTTCAGCGAGACCCGGTGGAAGTCGCCCTTCAGACCGCCGACGTTGCTGCCGGTGTGGTCGCTCTTGATCACCTTGGTGCCGAAGCCCGACTGGTCCGAGGCGTTGGCCGGGGACGCGGTCGCGTAGTCGAACTGGAACTCGGTGCCACCCGGCAGGGTCGCCGTGGTGTTGTTGGTGATCTTGAGCTTCGGGGTGATCGGGTAGTTCGAGTCGCCGAGCTTGAACTCGGTGAACTCGGTCTTGATGTCCACGGCCTGCGTCGGCAGCGCGGTGTTGGACTTCTTGGCGCCGTACGGGGAGGCGGCCTTGAACTTGTCGTACATCAGGGAGGTGAGCGTGTCGCCCATCTCGTACTGGCCCTTGGCGGCGTTCCAGCTGTAGTCGCCCGCCATCTCCCAGACCATGGTGCCGCCGATGCCGCGGTCGATCACGTAGTCGGCCTTGGCCGCCACCGACTGCTCGTCCTCCGTGGAGAGGAAGACCTTCTTCTGCGCGTTCCACAGCCACGGCGCGACCAGGGTCGAGTCGTACTTGCGGGCGTAGGTGCCGGTCAGCGTGGTGTTCGCGGGGAAGCCGTACTTGGTGACGTAGTCGCCGACGATCCCCTTCTCCAGGTTCTTGGCGTGCCACATCGGGTTGGAACCGGCCGGCGACTCGACGCCGTTGGTGTCCTTGTCGTGCCACAGGTTGTCGATGCCGACCGCGCCGTCACCGCACTTGGTCAGACCCGCGCCGGCCGGGCAGGTGGTCGCGGAGGCCTTGCCCCACAGACCGTCGGTGCCGCCCTGGACGTTCTTGTGGCCGCGGGTGTAGTACGGCAGGCCGATGTTGATGCGGCCGGCCGGCATGGAGCCGCGGAAGTAGTGGTAGGCCCAGTCGGTGTTGAGGTAGCCGATGTTCCCGTACTGGGAGCTGCCGTACACGTTCGCGGCGGCGAGCTCGGCGTCCTTGCCGTCGTCGAAGAGCGAGGCGTTGGGGCCGACGTACTCGTTCCACGCACCGTGCAGGTCGTAGGACATGATGTTGACGTAGTCCAGATACTTCTGCATCTGGAAGGTCTCCATGCCGCGCAGCAGGTAGCCGGAGGAGGGGGCGGCGACGGTCAGCAGGTAGTGCTTGCCGTCGGTGGCGCCGGCCCGGTCCAGCTTCTCGCGCAGACTCTTCATGAGGGCGTCGTAGCCCTTGACCAGACCGGCGCGGCGGGCGTTGGCCAGCTGCCAGTCCAGCGGGTTGCCGGCGTCCTTCATGGTGGTCGGGTACTCGTAGTCGATGTCGACGCCGTTGAACCCGTACTTGCGGATGAACTCGACCGAGGAGTCCGCGAAGGTGTCGATGCCGGCCTGGTTGACCGAGCCGTCGGCGTTGGTGGCCATCGAGTAGAAGCCGCCCGACGCGACGCGGTTGCCGTCGTCGCCGAAGTAGCCGCCGGTCTCCGCCCAGCCGCCGACCGAGATCAGCGTCTTGACGTTCGGGTTCTGCTTCTTGAATTTGTTCAGCAGATTGAAATTGCCCTTGTAAGGGAGGGCGGGGTCCATCTCGGCGCCCGCGACACCCGGCCAGGTCATCCCGGTGGCGGAGTTGTTCGCGTTGTCGGCGCCGACGGAGATCTTGTTGTCGCCGCCCACGTGGGCGAAGGCGTAGTTCAGGTGCGTGACCTTGGACCACGGGATGTTGTGGGGCAGGTAGGCGGGCGTGCCGTCCTTGCCCGTGCGCCAGCCCGTGAAGTAGCCGATGACGCGGCGCTGGTGGTCGGCGCCCATCTTCTCGCGGCCCTCGGTGTCGTACACCGAGCAGTACGGGACGTCAACGCCCGCGGTCTTGTACAGACCGTCGGGGCGACAGGACTCGTTGTCGGCGGCGTGCGAGACGCCCGTCGAGAGCCCGGCCACCAACAGACCGGCGATTGCGGCGCCGGACGTCAGGAGCATGGCTCTCGTCTTGGTGGGGGACAGCATTGTGCCTCCTGGGGAGGGGAGGATGGCAGGACACAACAGGCTGAAACGTGGTGCGTGTTGGCCCGTGACGTGCGCACATCTGACGGGCTGTCTCCCGGGGAAGATGAAGGGAACGTTAAGAGGACTAGACCAACCCGTCAATAGGTCTGGACCAAAGTGCGTGATCCGGCAGGGCCCGGCGCAGGCTCGTCGAGGCGTGTGCCGAGGCCTGCACCAGGGCTTGCGTCAAGGGTTTCCGGCGGAAATCCGGCGGACATCCGGTGGGGATCCGGTACGGATCGAGCGCGGATCGAGCGCGCATCGAGCGGGGATCCGGCGGGTATGGGGCCGGGATCAGCTGGAGCTGGATGGCGCAATCGGCGCGCTCAAGAATGACCGAATGTGTGACCCAGGCCACATTGACTCACCCGCATGGCCGCCGATCACCCGTGGCACACTGGCTTCAGTACCAGTAGCAGCGCACTCCGGGGTCGGTGTAATTCCGAACCGGCGGTTATAGTCCGCGACCCGTCCGCAGCCAGCGGCCGGTTGACCAGGTGAAATTCCTGGACCGACGGTTAAAGTCCGGATGGGAGGCAGTGCGCGGCGGGCCAGTCACCGGTACGCCGCCGTCGGCGGTCCATCGGCACATCCCTCGGGACGTGCCGTCGAACGGACCGTGTTCCCGGCCCCGGCGTCCCCGCGTGTGCTACCCGCTTCATCTGTCGTATCCCGACAGGCCCCGGAGTCCGTGCCCGATGAGGCAGGAGGACCCGGTGGCGACACACGCCGCGCACGCAGCACCCGACGCGGGCACCCGCGCCATGCGCCGAGCCATCGAGCTCGCCGCCCGCGGACTCGGCTCCACCAGCCCCAACCCGGTCGTCGGCTGCGTCATCACCGACGCCTCGGGCGCCGTCGTGGGCGAAGGCTGGCACGAGCGGGCCGGCGGCCCGCACGCCGAGATCCACGCCCTGAACGCGGCAGGCCCGGCGGCCCGCGGCGGCACCGCCTACGTCACCCTCGAACCCTGCAACCACACCGGGCGTACGGGCCCCTGCGCCCGCGCCCTCATCGCCGCCGGGATCACCCGCGTGCTCTACGCGGTCTCCGACCCGAACCCGCAGGCCGGCGGTGGCGGAGCCACCCTGCGCGCCGCCGGCATCGCCACGGAGTCGGGGCTGCTCGCCGAGGAGGCCGAAGAGGGCAACGCCGCCTGGCTGACCTCCGTACGCCTGGGCCGCCCGTACATCCTGTGGAAGTACGCCGCGACCCTCGACGGCCGCATCGCGGCCGCCGACGGCACCAGCCGCTGGATCAGCTCCCCCGAGTCCCGCGCCGACGTCCACCGGCTGCGCGCCGAGTCCGACGCCGTGGTCGTGGGCTCCGGCACCCTGCGCGCCGACGACCCGCACCTCGCGGTCCGGGGGATCGACGGCTTCACCGCCGCCGACCAGCCCCTGCGCGTGGTCCTGGACACCCACGCCACCATCCGGCCCACCGCCCGGGTCCTGGACGAGGCCGCGCCCACCCTGATCGCCGTCGCCGAGGATGCCGACACCCGCCACCTCGCCGGAGTGGAGCTGGCCCGGCTCCCGTACGACAAGTACGGGATCTCCGTGGACGCCCTGCTGCGCGAGCTGTACGGGCGCGGCATCCGCTCCGTCCTCCTCGAAGGCGGCCCCACCCTGGCCGGCGCCTTCGTCGCCGCCGGGGCCGTGGACAAGGTCGTCGGCTACCTCGCCCCCGTCCTCCTCGGCGCGGGCCCCGTCGCCCTCGCCGACGCCGGCATCGGCACCCTCGCCGACGCGCTCCGGCTCCGGATCACCGAAACCGTCCGCATCGGCACGGACATCCGCGTCACCGCCGTCCCCGCGCCGGCCCCCTCCGCCCCCACAGCCCTCAAGGAGCACTGAGTGTTCACCGGAATCGTCGAAGAACTGGGCGAGGTCGTCGCCGTCGAGGAGCTCGCCGAAGCCTCCCGCTTCCGCCTGCGCGGCCCGGTCGTCACCGAGGACGCCAAGCACGGCGACTCCATCGCCGTGAACGGCGTCTGCCTGACGGTCGTGGAGACCGGTGACGGCGAGTTCACCGCCGACGTCATGCAGGAGACCCTGAACCGCTCCAGCCTCGGCGCCCTCACCCAGGGCTCCCGGGTCAACCTGGAGCGCCCGATGGAGCTCGGCGGACGGCTCGGCGGCCACCTGGTCCAGGGGCACGTGGACGGAACCGGCGAGATCATCTCGCGGACCCCCTCCGAGCACTGGGAGATCGTCAAGGTCGCCCTCCCCGAGAACCTCTCGCGTTACGTCGTCGAGAAGGGCTCCATCACGGTCGACGGCGTCAGCCTCACCGTGGTCGAGGCCGCCGCCGACTGGTTCACCATCAGCCTCATCCCCACCACCCTCGCGCTGACCACCCTGGGCATCAAGAAGCCCGGCGACCCGGTGAACCTCGAGGTCGACGTCCTTGCCAAGTACGTGGAGCGGCTCCTCGCCGCCGGCGTCACCCCCCTGGCCTCAAACGTGCCGCACCGTACGGGAGAGCCGAAGTGAGCGCCCTGACCTGGCTCAACACCGAGGCCTTCGAGGTCTTCGGCCAGAAGGTCATCTGGTCCGACATGATCGGCAACCTGATCGGCCTGGGCGCCCTCGCGCTCGGCTGGCGGCGCTCCATATGGACCTGGCCCGCCCAGCTCCTCTCCGGCCTGATCCTCGTCGGCGCCTACGCCTCCGCGCACCTCTCCGGCGGGGTCGGCAAGCAGCTCCTCGTCATCGGCGTGGCCGTGTGGGGCTGGCGCGCCTGGCAGCGCGGCAAGCAGGACGCCCAGGACGGCTCCATCGCCGTCCGCACCGCCTCCTGGAAGGAGCGCGGCCTCCTGCTGGCCGGCGCGGCCGCCGGGACCCTGGCCGTCGGCGGACTGTTCACCCTCTACCCGAGCCTGTCGTGGAGTCCGTGGGCCGACGCCTACATCTTCGTCGGCACCATCGTCGCGATGGTCGCCCAGGCCCGCGGCCTCGTCGAGTTCTGGTTCGCCTGGCTCCTCGTCGACCTGGTCGGCGTACCCCTCGCCTTCAACAGCGGACTGGCCTTCTCCGGCCTCGTCTACGTCGTGTACTTCGCCCTCGTGCTCTGGGGCGCCCACGACTGGTACCAGCGCTCGCGCACCACCACCGCCCCGGCTCTGGAAGGAGCAACGGCATGACCTCCCCGAACCCCGTCCTGAAGCCCGTGCCCGACGTCGAGCGCGAAGAGGTCTTCCGGCTCGACCCCGTCGAGCAGGCCATCCGCGACATCGCGGCCGGCCGTCCCGTGGTCGTCGTCGACGACGAGGACCGCGAGAACGAGGGCGACCTCGTCATCGCGGCCGAGAAGGCCACCCCCGAGATCATCGCGTTCATGATGAGCGAATGCCGCGGCCTGATCTGCGCCCCGCTGGAGGGCGACGAGCTGGAGCGGCTCGAACTCCCGCAGATGGTCCAGCACAACACCGAGTCGATGCAGACCGCCTTCACCGTCTCCGTCGACGCGAGCGGCGCCCACGGCGTCACCACCGGCATCTCGGCCGCCGACCGCGCCACCACCCTGCGGCTGCTGGCCGACGGGGTCTCGGGCCCCGCGGACTTCGTCCGCCCCGGGCACGTCTTCCCGCTGCGGGCGAAGCCCGGCGGCGTCCTGGTCCGCAACGGCCACACCGAGGCCGCCGTCGACCTCGCCCGCCTCGCGGGCCTGCGCCCGGCCGGCGCCATCGTGGAGATCGCCGGCGAGGACGGGGTGATGCTGCGGCTGCCCGAGCTGATCCCCTTCGCCCGCAAGCACGGCCTGACGATCATCTCCATCGAGGACCTGATCGCCTACCGCCGCTCCGCCGAGCCGACCGTGCGCCGCGAGGCCCAGGTCAGCCTGCCGACCTCCTTCGGCCACTTCACCGCGTACGGGTTCCGCTCCACCGTCGACGGCGTCGAGCACGTCGCCCTCGTCCACGGAGAGATCGGCGACGGTGAGGACGTCCTGGTCCGGATGCACTCCGAGTGCCTGACCGGAGACATCTTCCAGTCGCAGCGCTGCGACTGCGGCCCCCAGCTGCACACCGCCATGGAGCGGGTCCAGGCGGCCGGCCGCGGTGTGATCGTCTACCTGCGCGGCCACGAGGGCCGCGGCATCGGCCTGCTGTCGAAGCTGCGGGCGTACGAGCTCCAGGAGCGCGGCCGCGACACCCTCGACGCCAACCTGGAGCTGGGCCTGCCCGCCGACGCCCGCGACTACGGGGCCGGCGCGCAGATGCTCGCCGACCTCGGCGTCCACAGCGTCCGGCTGCTGACCAACAACCCCGAGAAGTCGGCGGCCCTCATCAGCCACGGCATCAAGGTTTCCGACCGGGAGCCGATGCCCATGGAGGCGGGCGAGCACAACCTGCGCTACCTGCGCACCAAGCGGGACCGGATGGGCCACGACCTGCCCTGGCTGGACGGGTCCACGACCACGTCCGCCTGCGGCAACCAGTAACACCCCCGAAGTATCAGCACACCACACGAATCGCACCGAGGAGCAGAGCTGTGAGCGGCAAGGGCGCACCCGAACTGAGCGTGAAGAACTGCGGAGACCTCCGCGTCGCCGTGATCGCGGCCCAGTGGCACGAGAAGGTCATGGACGGCCTGGTGGACGGCGCCCTGCGGGCCCTGCACGAGCTGGGGATCGACGAGCCCACCCTGCTGCGCGTCCCGGGCAGCTTCGAGCTCCCGGTCGTGGCGAAGGTACTGGCGGGTCGCGGTTACGATGCCATCGTCGCCCTCGGCGTGGTCATCCGCGGCGGCACCCCGCACTTCGACTACGTGTGCCAGGGCGTCACCCAGGGCCTGGTGCAGGTGTCGATCGACACCGGAGTCCCCGTCGGCTTCGGCGTACTGACCTGCGACAACGACGACCAGGCGCTGGACCGCGCCGGGCTCGAGGGGTCGAACGAGGACAAGGGGCACGAAGCGGTCACCGCCGCCGTCTCCACCGCCATGATCCTGCGGGCCGTCACGAACCCTGGCGCCAGCAGGTAACAGCCGACCCCGTATTCTGAGGACCATCATGGCGAACAAACCTCCCAAGAGCTTCGAAGAGCTCTTCACCGAGCTCCAGCTCAAGGCCGCCAACGGCGACCCCAGCACCTCCCGTACAGCCGAGCTGGTCGGCAAGGGTGTCCATGCCATCGGCAAGAAGGTCGTCGAGGAGGCCGCCGAAGTCTGGATGGCCGCCGAGTACGAGGGCAAGGAAGCCGCCGCCGAGGAGATCTCCCAGCTGCTCTACCACGTCCAGGTGATGATGGTGGCGCGCGGGATCACCCTCGAAGACGTCTACGCGCACCTCTAGGCCGCATTGGTTCCAGGGCCTCGGCAGTTCCAAGGCCGCAGCAGTTCCAAGGCCGCAGCAGTTCCGCGCGGGCCCCGGCACACACTGCCGGGGCGTCCGCGCGTTCACCACCCGTACCAGCACACCCTTTCGCACCTACGCACCAAAGGAAGCCCCCATGCTGCGCATCGCCGTCCCCAACAAGGGTTCACTCTCCGGACCGGCGTCGGCGATGCTCCATGAGGCCGGCTACCGGATGCGCAAGGAGTCCAAGGAGCTCGTGGTCGTCGACCCCGACAACGAGGTGGAGTTCTTCTACCTCCGCCCCAAGGACATCGCGATCTACGTGTCCTCCGGCAAGCTCGACATCGGCATCACCGGCCGCGACCTGCTGCTCGACTCCGGCGCCAGCGCCGAGGAGATCCTGCCGCTGAACTTCGGCCGCTCCACCTTCCGCTACGCCACCATCCCCGGCACCGCGAAGGGCCCCGAGGACTTCCACGGGATGACCATCGCGACCTCGTACGAGGGAATCGTCGCGAAGCACCTCGCCGACAAGGGCATCGAGGCCTCCGTCGTCCACCTCGACGGCGCGGTCGAGACCGCCATCCAGCTCGGCGTCGCCCAGGTCATCGCCGACGTCGTCGAGACCGGCACCAGCCTGCGCAACGCCGGACTCGAGGTCATCGGCGAGCCGATCATGACCTCCGAGGCCGTCGTCATCCGCGGCAACGGCACAGACCCCGAGGACCCGCAGGCCCAGCAGTTCCTGCGCCGCCTCCAGGGCGTCCTGGTCGCCCGCAGCTACGTGATGATGGACTACGACTGCCGCGCCGAGCACCTGGAGCGCGCGGTCGCCCTCACCCCGGGCCTGGAGTCGCCGACCGTCTCGCCGCTGCACAACGAGGGCTGGGTCGCCGTCCGCGCCATGGTCCCCGCCAAGGAGGCCCAGCGGATCATGGACGACCTGTACGAGCTCGGCGCGCGCGCGATCCTCACCACCTCGATCCACGCCTGCCGCCTCTGACGGGTCCGCCGGCGCTCCGCCGCGCGGCTTCCCCTCACCATTCGGCTCACCAGCCGGCTCACCATCCGGCACCACCCGAAGGCACCCGAAGAACATGGCCGACGCCACCGCCCAGCCCGCACCGCCCGCCCTGCCGGTCACCTTCCGGCCGACCCGCACCCGGGCCGTCCTGCTGGGCGTGGGCGTCGCCATGTTCGTCACGATCACCGCGATCGCGCTGAGCCTCGAAACCCTGCACCCCGGTGAGCGGATCGCCTTCGTCTTCGTCGCGGCCCTGCTCTCCTGCGTCCTCGTCCTGCTCAGCCGCCCCAAGGTGGTCGCCGACGAGACCGGGGTCACGGTCGTCAACCTCACCACCACCCGCCGCCTGGAGTGGGCGCAGATCCTGCGCGTCAACCTCCGCCCCGGCGACGCCTGGGTGTTCCTCGACCTGAGCGACGGCACCAGCCTGCCCGCCCTCGGCATCCAGCCCGGGGTCGCCAAGGCCCAGGCGATCGCCGACGCCCGCGCCCTGCGCGCCCTGGCCGAAGTCCGCGGAACCGGCTCAAAGAACGACTGACGCCGGCCGACCTCGTCGCTGCGTCCCATTGCGGCGGCGATCTCAATGACTAATCTGGTGTGGGGGCGCGATCGTGCGCCCTCCCACCGGCCCCGGGACCCCGAGGCCCGTGGGCACCTGCGACTCGAGGAGTGACTCCCTCCAGCAATGGACGGATCGTCCGGTAGTACACGCGCCGCCCTCCCCACGGAGGCGGCGGCATGACCATCCCGCTACTCCTGCTCGTGGCGGCCTTCGCCCTGATCCTCGCCAACGGCTTCTTCGTGGCAGCCGAATTCGGCCTCGTCACCGTCGAGAGACCCGAGGCCGAACGCGCCGCGGCCGAGGGCGACCGCCGTGCCCGCACGGTCGTCGCAGCCCTGCGGGAGCTGTCCTTCCAGCTCTCCGGCACCCAGCTCGGCATCACCATCACCTCCCTCGTGGTCGGCATGCTCGCCGAGCCCGCCCTCGCCGTCCTGCTGGCCGGGCCGCTCGAAGCGACCGGCCTCCCCAAGGGCGCCGTACCCGGCGCGGCCGTCGTCATTGGCATGCTGCTCGCCTCCGCCGTCCAGATGGTCCTCGGCGAGCTCGTCCCGAAGAACTGGGCCGTCTCCCGGCCGCTCCAGGTGGCCCGTTTCGTGGCCGGCCCGCAGTACGTCTTCTCCCGGGTCTTCCGGCCGGTCATCGCGGGCCTCAACGCCGTGGCCAACCGGCTCGTCCGGGCGCTCGGCGTGGAGCCCACCGAAGAGATGGCCTCCGCCCGCACCCCCGGCGAACTGGTCTCCCTGGTCCGCCATTCGGCCCAGGCCGGCGCCCTGGAACAGGACACCGCCGACCTCTTCGTACGGACCCTCTCGCTGGGCGAGCTCACGGCGCAGCTGGTCATGACCCCCCGGGTCAAGGTCAGCGCGCTCCAGGACACGGCCACCGCCGCCGACGTGCTCAACCTGACCCGCGCCACGGGCCTGTCCCGTTTCCCGGTCTACCGCGAGCGCATCGACGAGATCACCGGGGTCGTCCACCTCAAGGACGCCCTCGCGGTGCCCGAGGCCGAGCGCGCCCGCACCAGCGTCAGCGGAATCTGCGTCGCCCCGCTGCTGGTGCCCGGATCCCTGCCGGTGCAGCCGCTCCTGGAACGGCTGCGCAGCGAACAGCCGATGGCCGTGGTCGTCGACGAGTACGGCGGCACCGCCGGCGTCGTCACCCTGGAGGACATCGTGGAGGAGCTCGTCGGCGAAGTCCGCGACGAGCACGACCTCGCGGAGGACGGCAGCCCCGAACTGGCCGCCGTACCCGCCGAGGACGGCCGCCCCTCCTGGGAGGCCGACGGGAGCTGCCGCGTGCAGACCCTGCGCCGGATAGGCCTGGAGGTCCCCGAAGGCCCGTACGAGACCGTCGCCGGTCTCGTGGCCGACCTGCTCGGCCGCATCCCCGCCCCCGGGGACCGCGCCGAACTGCCCGGCTGGAAGCTCTCCGTGCGCCAGGTCCGCCGCTACCGTGCCGAGCGGGTCCGCCTCGTGCGCACCGCTCCCGACGGGCTCGGCTTCGACCGGCTCGGATCGCTGCCCGCCGCCCCCGCCGAGCTGGCACAGGTGGGTGGCCGGTGAACGCGCTCCAACTGCTGTTCGCCCTGCTGCTCGTCCTGGCCAACGGCTTCTTCGTCGGCGCCGAGTTCGCCCTCGTCTCCGTCCGCCGCAGCCAGATCGAACCCCTGGCGGCCGGCTCCAAGCGGGCCCGCCAAGTACTCCACGGCCTGGAGAACCTGCCGCGCATGATGGCCGCCGCGCAGTTCGGCATCACCATGTGCTCGCTCACCCTCGGAGCCGTCGCCGAGCCCACCGTGGCCCGGCTCCTGGAGCCCGTCTTCCACGCCGCACACGTGCCCGAAGGCCTGATCCACCCGCTGGGCTACGCGGTGGCCCTCACTGCAGTGATCTTCCTGCACCTGGTCATCGGCGAGATGGTCCCCAAGAACCTCGCCATGGCCGCCCCGGAGAAGACGGCCCTGTGGTTCAGCCCCGGACTGGTCGCCTTCGCACGGGTCTGCGGACCGGTCACCACGGCCCTCGGCGCCTGCGCCACGCTGATCCTGAGGCTCTTCAAGGTGGAGCCCAAGGACGAGGTCGAGGCCGTCTACACCTCCGCCCAGCTCGGCCGCCTGCTCATGGACTCCCGGCAGGCCGGTCTTCTGGAGCCGGTCGAACAGGAGCGCCTGGAGGACGCGCTGGAACTGGGCAGCCGCCCGGTCACCGACGTCCTCCTCGCCCCGGCCCGGCTGGTCACGGTCGGTCCGGCCGTCACCCCGCGCCAGATCGAGCAGCTCACGGTCCGCACCGGGTACTCCCGCTTCCCCGTCCGCGCCGACAGCGGTGCCTTCATGGGCTACCTGCACGTGAAGGACGTCCTGGACCTGGAGGACCGCGAACGGGCCGTGCCCCAGCGGGTGTGGCGCCGCATGACCACGATCTGCTCGACGCTCCCGCTGGACGACGCCCTGACCGTGATGCGCCGCGACGCCACCCACTTGGCGCAGGTAGCGGATCCCTCCGGGCG
Source organism: Streptomyces sp. AP-93 (assembly GCF_022808175.1). Classification (GTDB taxonomy): domain Bacteria; phylum Actinomycetota; class Actinomycetes; order Streptomycetales; family Streptomycetaceae; genus Streptomyces. Next base: position 347,053 of record NZ_JALGBX010000007.1, read on the forward strand.
GGTGCTGGGCCTTGTGGCCATGGAGGACGTTCTGGAAACCCTGGTGGGCGAAGTCCGCGACCCGGCTCACCGCGGGTACGCGCGAAGCGCGTAGCGGGGCTGCCCTGCGGGGCTGTCCCCTACCCGCCCTTCGCCCGTTCCCTGGGCTCTGCCCCAGACCACGCGCCTCAAACGCCGGCGAGGCTGGATGTGCCGCTGCGCGGCATCTTCCAGCCCGTCCGGCGTTTGAGGACCGGGTCCGGGCGGAGCCCGGGGAACGGGCGAAGGGCGGGTAGGGGACTTCTCCCCGCGCAGCGGCTACAGCGGCGGCGGCTCCGGCCGCTCCTGGGGGCCGCGGCCCGACAGGACCTCCCCGTACGCCTGCATCAGGTCTGCCAGCCGCAGGGTGGAGAGGTCCTCCCGGGAGGGATCCCCGGTGAAGCCGGACAGCCGGAGGTCCCGGTACGCGCAGCTCTTCTCGTACAGCGTGCGCAGGAACCGCCCGTTCCCGAGCTCGTCGATCCACCCCTGCTCCACCACGTGCCCGCTGATGCTCCGCAGCTCCTCCAGCGCCTCCTCGTCCCACCGGTCCCCGTTCGCGTCCGCCAGCACCCCGCCGATCGAGGTGAGTTCCAGCGGCCGGTAGCTGGGGAAGTCGACCCGCGTGGTGAACCGCGAGGACAGCCCCGGATTCGTGGCGAGCAGCCGGTCCATCCCCGCCGGATAGCCCGCCAGGATCACCACCAGGTGGTCGCGGTTGTCCTCCGCCCGCTTCAGCAGCACCTGCAGGGCCTCGTCGCCGTACGCGTCGCCCTTGCTGTAGCCGGAGTTGGAGAGGCTGTACGCCTCGTCCACGAACAGCACCCCGCCGATCGCCGAGTCGATCAGCTCGTTCGCCTTCACGGCGGTCTGCCCGAGGAACTCGCCGACCAGGTCCGCGCGCCCGGCCTCCACGAGGTGGTCGCCGCCGAGCAGGCCCAGCGCGTAGAAGACCCGGCCCAGGATCCGCGCCACCGTGGTCTTGCCCGTGCCCGACGGTCCGGAGAAGACGAAGTGCCGTTTCGGCGGCTGCACCGGCAGCCCCTGTCCCGTCCGCAGCCTGGCCATGTGCAGCTGCGCGGAGAGCGCCTTCACCTGCCGCTTGACCGGCTCCAGGCCCACCATCCGCTCCAGCTCCGCGAGCGCCTCGGCCAGCGCCGCCGGATCCGCCGGCCCGGCCGGCGGCCCGCCCGGTCCCGGCTGCGCGGGCAGCGAGGCCTTGCGCCGTACGCCGGACGGCAGTCCCGCGCCGGGCCCCGGCGCCCCCGGGCCGTGCCGGGGCTCCGGCGGGTCGGCCGCCGCGAGCGGGTCCGGATCCGGCTGCCCGTCCGCGGCGATCCCCTGGACCGGACCGCCGCCCAGCGCCACCGCCGCGAAGTTCCCGCCCGACGGGGCGGGTCCGTGCCCGCCGAAGGCCTCGTAGCCGGCGCCGCTCGCGTACCCGGCCAGGCCGTCGGCGTCCTCGCTGTCCTCGATCGCCGTCAGCCGGGCCGCCGTGTCCATGAACGCCGGGTCCACCCGGTGCACCGCCCGGTACAGCGGCAGCGCCGCCGCGCTGCGCCCGGTCCCCTCGTGCGCCCGCGCCAGCCAGTACCGCAGCTCCTTGCGCTGGGGCTGTTCGCTGCGGCAGCGCATCAGCGAGGCCGCCAGCAGCGGCTCGGCCTGCCCGTACATCTCCAGCCGGACCCGGGCCATCCCGCCGAACAGCCCGGCTTCGATGCCCAGGAGCGGATCGTCGACCAGTGACTCGGTGGAGCGGACCAACTGCTCCCAGTCCTTGACCAGGTACGCCCGGCAGGCGTGCAGGAAGCGGACGTGCGGGTCGGTGTCCACGGGAGGCAGGGCCGCGAGCGCCTGGTCCAGCTCGGGCACGTGGCGCCCGTCCAGCCAGTGCGAGGCGTGCGCCAGCAGCAGGTCCCGCCTGGTCTCCAGGACCGGCTGCACCCACCAGCCCAGCCAGTACCAGGAGTTCAGCGTCCGCCGGTGGCGGGCCCGCTGTTCCCCGAAGCGGTCCCGGTGGGCGTACATGCGCAGTAACGCGTTCGTGGTGTCGACGCGGAGCGCGTGCAGGCCCAGCCAGGCATCCGCCATCGCGGGGTCGAGTCGTACGGCCGTCCGGAACTCCTCCTCGGCCTGCGGGTAGGCGCCCATCGTGCAGGCGTCCACTCCTCGCAGCCAGGCGAGTTCGGCCGGGGCGTGCGCGCTGCTGCCGTGCGCGGCGAAGTCCATCACATCCCCCACAAGCGTCTCTAGAACTCTGTGTGTGCCTGAGTGGTTCAGGTTTTTCGGGCGCGGCGTGGCCGTGTGCGGTCGCCACTTTGGGGTCCGAACCTCGGGGTGAGGTGGTGGACCTGGGTGGCGTGCAGGTGGTGGAAGCCCGTCCGCTCGGCGGCGCTGGTGCGTCGTCGACAGGTTCTGCGTGAGAGCCGTACCCGGCCGGCCGGGAGGTGGCTTTCCGGCTGGTCGGGTACGGGTACTCCATGACCTGATACCGGCCCGAATGCTGCCGGTGTCTGGGTGTCATGCCCCGCCGGACGCTGTACCGACCCCTGGGGGCTGGTGGCGGGGACCGTACGCACGTCGGGCATACGGCGGGAAGTCTTCGGGCCCGGAGGCTGTCCGGCGGCGCCCCGGGCGCCCGGGCCAACAGGACCGGACGGCCTGCTGCGAGTGGGACGCCCCTTGCCCAGGGTGCTCCTGGTCCCGCGCGGCCGGGGCAAGGGGTTGTCCGCGCGGCGCGCTCGGCGCAGGCGGCGGGTGGTCTGCTTCGGGCGGCGCACACTGCGCACGGTGCCGTCGACGGTGGTGCGGATGGTCCGGGTGCCGGTGGCGCGTTCGGTGACGGTGTAGGTCTGGGCTAGCAGGCCGCGCGAGACAATCCGGCGGGCGGCTGTGTGGTCGCGGTCCATGGACAGTCCGCAGCCGGTGCAGTGGGCCCACTTCCAGCCCCGCTCACCCAGCCGGTCGGGGGCCGGATGGTGGGTGAGGGCGCCCAGGCACCCGGGACAACGGGCGGAGGTGCCGCGGGCGGGGACGGTGACCACCGCGATCCCGGCCTTCGCCCCCAGGTGCCGGATGGCTTCGGCGATGGTGCCGCGGACCTGCCCGGACAGGCGGGCGTTACCGCGCCGGTGGCCGCGTGCTTCCAGGGTGGCGAGGTCTTCGAGATAGATGACGGTGGCGCCGAGCGCGGCCGTCTGGTTGACGGCCCAGCGGGCTGCCGACCAGGCCAGGGCATCGTTCAAATGCCGGATACGGACACACACCCGTTGATGCTCGATCTCCAGCACCGTGGCGCGTCGCAGAAGTTCACCCCAGGCCCGGTGGGGGGAGCCGAGCCCGTCCGCGAGATGCCGGTAGTGGTCGCGTCGGGTGGCGAGGTGTTCGCGGTGGGTGCGCAGCCGATGGAGTTTCGCGCTGACCGTGGTGGCGTCGAAGATCAGGGGGCGGCCGTCGGTCACCACTCGCCGCGTCTCGCCCCGCTCGGTCAGGCGGCCGACCGTGCCGGTGAGGAGGGTGTTGACACCCCAGTCGAAACCCACTGCCACCTCGTGCCCGCTCGCCTTGGTGGCGGGGGCGGGCCATGAGTGCGGCAGGTCCACCGCGACACGGCCGCTGCTGGTGGGGCGCAGGGTGGGTGTGTGCAGCACCGAGTCCGCCCCTACGGTGCCTGGCAGCCGGATGTCGATCACATGCCAGGCCCACTCCCTGCCCGAGACGGGGGCCGCGCACAGCGGGAGTTTGACCCGCAACCGGGCCGTCACCTCATCCACCCGCTCCATAGTGACCTGCTGGCGGTCCATCGCGGCAAGAAGAACCTGCAAGGCGATCCGGGGCGGGTCCTCCAGTACGCACAGCCCGAGCGGAAGGCGCCGGTGCTCAGCCACATAGGCCCGGATCTGGCGGGTGCGGTTACGGATCTCCGCACCACTCACCCCAGCAGGCAGGAGGGTCCGCAGGGCCGTCCAATCCGCTTCGCTACGCCGGCCCGGATCGGCCGGCCAGGTCGCCAGGACCGCCGCCACCAAACTCCGCCGGTGCAAAGCCAGGCGCAGAGTGCGCGCCGCGTACTCCTCGGCCGCCCGGCGCACCCGGTCCGACACATACACGCCCTCGCCCTCGGCGGCGGCCTTCGGCCAGTGAAGGCGGCGCATCGCCATCCACCCCTTGGACGGCAGCACCTCGCCCCGCCCGTCCACACCGGCGGCCAGCACATCCAGCGACGCCTCATCCCACCGCGTGGCCACCAGCCGCTGGGTCAACTCCTGGCACAGGGAAGCCAGAAACCCCACCCGCTCCGACAGCATCCGCCGCCCGACCAGCTCGCTGCCGCCCTCGATCACGGCGCGGAAGGCAGTACACGTCGCCGTCGCCATCAACCTCGCTACGCCCACCACCCCTCCCCGCGATCCCCGACCGCGCCGAAGCCGGCCCCCACCCGTATCCGATCGGCCTAACGACCGACCATCACACAAAGACACCCATCTCCACAGCAATTGGCTACCGCTGGCTACGGGCCCCGTCAAGCAGCATCCACGGACCCCTAAGCGAAGTGCCCGACAGTTGGAGACTCCGTCCCCGTGGTGCCCAAGCAACCCCCGCGATGCGTACGCGAGTTGTCCCTGAGTCGATGAAATCAGGGGTGCATCGTACCTGCGGTTACGCACCTTACGTAGGGTGCGTCGAAGACCCGCCGGGTGCGCATCCGGGCGGACAGTGGTGACACAGGGTGAGAAATCGGCCGGGATGTGCCCCGTGCGACGCCGTGACGGAGGAGTGCCGGGCGGGACTCGGCGGGGGGCCGGGGGACAGAACGAAGCCCCCGATCACGGGGGAACGATCGGGGGCTTCGTGTCCTCGACGGCCGGTGAGGGCCGCTTCTTCAGAACGTAAGGCCGCCTTGGCCCCCGGGTCAAGCGGCCTGGAGGTGCCCGCGAAGAGAGTCTTTCCGCGGCCCCTCAGCCCTGGGGGGCCTCATCACCCTCAGTCACCCGAGCGGCGGTTCCAGCCGCCCCAGCCGCCCCGGAAGTCCACTCGTATCCCGTACCGCTCTGCCGCACCAGGGTGTCCGCGAAGGGGCGCGAAGGATCATCCGAGAAGTGCGAGAGCTCCGCGCGCTCCCATTCGTCCCAGAAGTCGGAAAGTTCACGCCCGTCCCGGTCGCGCCCGCGCCCCCAGGACTTGACGCGCGGGGTCTCCATCCACAGCAGCCGCGCCAGGTGCGGGCGCAGGGCGCGCCGTCCGGCGCCGACCCCCTCCACGAGCAGCACCGGCCCCGGCTCCAGCACCCGCTCGGGACCGAACCGCCGCTCGATCCAGTCGTACGGGGTCCAGTGCGCGGCCCGCCCCGCGGCGAGCGGCTCCAGCACCTGCGCACGCAGCCGCCCCACCCAGCCGAACAGCTCCTCATGGGTGGCCACATAGTCGAGCCGCAACACGGGAGCCCCGCCCAGCGCCTCGGCGAGCGCCCCCGCGAAGGTGCTCTTCCCGGACCCGGCGTGCCCGTCGATCCCGACGAGGCGGACGGGCCCGAGAGAGGGCGGCAGCGCGAGGATCTCGCGCGCGAGGAGCTGAAGTGACGCCTGATCTTCCACGCCCCCACCGTATGACCTCCGCCCCCACGCGAGCCCCGGGACCCTGCGGGGCCGTCCCCTACCCGCCCTTCCCCCGTTCCCCGGGCTCCGCCCGGACCCTTGCCGGGCGCGGCGCCGTTCCCGGGGGCCAGCCCCCGGACCCCCGCTCCTCAAACGCCGGAGGGGCTGGATCAGCCACATCCAGCCCCTCCGGCG
>NZ_JALGBX010000080.1 GCF_022808175.1 Streptomyces sp. AP-93
GACGCTCCCACGGCTTGTAGGCACACGGTTTCAGGTACTATTTCACTCCGCTCCCGCGGTACTTTTCACCATTCCCTCACGGTACTATCCGCTATCGGTCACCAGGGAATATTTAGGCTTAGCGGGTGGTCCCGCCAGATTCACACGGGATTTCTCGGGCCCCGTGCTACTTGGGAGATTCTTAAGCAAGCCGCTGATGTTTCGTCTACGGGGGTCTTACCCTCTACGCCGGACCTTTCGCATGTCCTTCGACTACATCAACGGTTTCTGACTCGCCGACCGGCCGGCAGACCGATCAAAAGAATTCCCACAACCCCGCATGCGCAACCCCTGCCGGGTATCACACGCATACGGTTTGGCCTCATCCGGTTTCGCTCGCCACTACTCCCGGAATCACGGTTGTTTTCTCTTCCTGCGGGTACTGAGATGTTTCACTTCCCCGCGTTCCCTCCACACTGCCTATGTGTTCAGCAGTGGGTGACAGCCCATGACGACTGCCGGGTTTCCCCATTCGGACACCCCCGGATCAAAGCTCAGTTGGCAGCTCCCCGGGGCCTATCGCGGCCTCTCACGTCCTTCATCGGTTCCTGGTGCCAAGGCATCCACCGTGCGCCCTTAAAAACTTGGCCTACAGATGCTCGCGTCCACTGTGTAGTTCTCAAGCAACGACCAGCCACCCATCACCCCACCAGACAAGCTGGCGAGTTCACTGGGGCCGGCATCGCGAAGATAAAGCCTTTCGGCCGTACCCTCAGATACCCAACAACGTGCCAAGCAC
>NZ_JALGBX010000081.1 GCF_022808175.1 Streptomyces sp. AP-93
GGCCTGAACAGATGCGAGCCGGCCCGCTCGGCCTCTCCCTTGCGGGCCGGTCGCAGCAGGTTCAGGTGACGCTCAGCGAGATCGTCCTCGAACGCGCGGCCGTAGTAGTTCTTGTCACCGATGATCGTCTGGCTGGGGTGGGAGGCGGCGACGTCTGGTGCGGTGTCGAGCATGTCGCGCAGCGTCTCGCGTTCGTCGGCCTTCGCGCCGGTGAGGGCGAAGAGGACGGGCAGGCCGCCGAGCGTGCAGACCAGGTGCAGCCGAAGTCCCCAGAAGTACCGGGAGTGTGATGCGCAGTAGCCGTACTGGGCCCAGCCCGCCAGGTCTGATCGTTTGGCCGTTTCACGGGAGCAGCCGCAGCCGACCGGGGTGGAGTCGACCACCCAGACGTCGTCACTCCACAGTGTGGTGTCCCGCGCCAGGATCCGGATCACGCTGGTGACCAGCGAGGACGCGCCGCGCAGCCGTTTGTTGTAGCCGGACTGCTGGGGCACGTAGGGGAACAGGCGGCCGAAGTCCCGCTCGACGCGGCGAAGCCAGCGCCGCTCGGAGGTGTAACCGAGCAGCGCCGACATCACCGCGAGAGTGACCAGCTCGGCATCGCTGAGCGTGGGTGCGATTCCGACGGCGGGCCGCCACGGAGCCAGCCAGGGCGAAGCCTTCAACTCGTCGTCGATCCGGGCATAGAGTGCCGTTGCGAGGGTGTCCAGGTCGTTCGTCACACATCG
>NZ_JALGBX010000082.1 GCF_022808175.1 Streptomyces sp. AP-93
TGCGGAAGGCCGGCCGCCGCAGACTCGTCGAACTCATCCGCCCCAAGGCCCCACGCATGGCCGTCCGGCTGATCGACGACGTCTTCAACGCTCTCGAGGAACAGACCGTCGTGGTCCCGGGAACCGGCACCCTCGACATCGTGATCCCGTCCCTTGCCGCATCCCTCGGGGCGGTTCACGACCAGCGCCGGGCCTTGGAAGCGCAGATCAGCACCCTGCTGGAGGCTCACCCTCTTCACCCGGTCCTGACCTCGATGCCGGGAGTCGGAGTCAGGACCGCCGCCGTCCTGCTGGTCACCGTCGGCGACGGCACCAGTTTTCCCAGCGCCGCCCACCTCGCCTCCTACGCCGGCCTCGCCCCGACGACGAAATCGTCCGGGACCTCGATCCACGGCGAACACGCACCACGAGGCGGAAACCGGCAGCTCAAACGCGCCATGTTCCTCTCCGCCTTCGCCTGCATGAACGCCGACCCCGCCTCCCGCACCTACTACGACCGGCAACGAGCCCGCGGCAAAACCCACACCCAAGCCCTCCTCCGCCTCGCCCGCCAACGCATCAGCGTCCTGTTCGCCATGCTCCGAGACGGCACCTTCTACG
>NZ_JALGBX010000083.1 GCF_022808175.1 Streptomyces sp. AP-93
TCTGTTGTGGGGGGTTGTTCGATGATGACGTGGGCGTTTGTGCCGCTGATGCCGAAGGAGGAGATGGCGGCTCGGCGGGGGCGTCCGGTGTTGGGCCAGGTCTGTTCTTGGGTGAGGAGTTGGACGGCTCCGTCTTCCCAGTCGATGAAGGGGGAGGGTTCGTTGGCGTGGAGGGTGCGGGGGAGGATGCCGTGTTCGATGGCTTTGACCATTTTGATGATGCCGCCGACGCCGGCTGCGGCCTGGGTGTGTCCGATGTTGGATTTGAGGGAGCCGAGCCACAGTGGGTGGCCGCTGTCGCGTTCCTGGCCGTAGGTGGAGATCAGTGCGGTTGCTTCGATGGGGTCGCCGAGGCGGGTTCCGGTGCCGTGGGCTTCGACGGCGTCGATGTCTGAGGCTGTCAGGTCGGCATTTGCGAGGGCTGCGCGGATGACGCGTTGTTGGGAGGGGCCGTTGGGGGCGGTGAGTCCGTTGCTGGCGCCGTCTTGGTTGATGGCGCTGCCGCGGATGACGGCGAGGATGTGGTGGCCGTTGCGTTGGGCGTCGGAGAGGCGTTCGAGTACGAGCACGCC
>NZ_JALGBX010000084.1 GCF_022808175.1 Streptomyces sp. AP-93
GCGGCGAGGAAGCTGTTGCCGTCGAAGCCCTTGTCCCACAGGACCAGCATGTCCGGCCGCAGCAGATGCAGCAGCCGTGAGGCGTAACCGGTCTCGCTGCCGGCCGGCGGTCCGAACACCGCACCGATCAGCGACCTGGTCCCCGTCTCGACCAGCGTCATCAACTCCAGTGTCGGATAGCCGTGGTGAGACGTCCGCCCCAGCCAGAGGCGGTTCCGCTCGGAGTCGGAGACCTTCTGCGAACTGCACCCGTCGAACGACACGGTCCGGAACGGACCGAATCGCACCCCCGGTGTCGCCGGGCGGGCCAGGGGCCCGGCCAGCACCTCGAACAGCGCCTGCACCGGCGCGGAGCCCAGTCGACGCCGCAGGTCACGCAAGGCCTTCGGCGTCGGACAGGCCACCTCAATCCCGTCCAGACCCGCCGTCAGCTTGTCCCAGACCAGCCGATACCCAACGGGCCTTGACCCAAGGCCGGGTAGTTAGCGTTTTCGCAGGTCACGCAAGCCTGTTGAAGGATTTCTGACGCAGTGCAACGGAG
>NZ_JALGBX010000085.1 GCF_022808175.1 Streptomyces sp. AP-93
GCGCTGCCGCGGATGACGGCGAGGATGTGGTGGCCGTTGCGTTGGGCGTCGGAGAGGCGTTCGAGTACGAGCACGCCCACGCCTTCGGACCAGCCGGTGCCGTCGGCGGACGCCGCGAAGGACTTGCACCGCCCGTCCGGGGACAGCCCCTTCTGCCGACTGAACTCCACGAAGGTGCCCGGCGAGGACATGACCGTCGCCCCGCCCGCCAGGGCGAGCGAGATCTCACCCTGCCGAAGCGCCTGCACCGCCATGTGGAGGGTGACGAGGGAGGAGGAGCATGCGGTGTCGACGGTGACCGCAGGACCTTCGAGTCCGAAGGTGTAGGAGACCCGGCCCGACAGCACACTGCCCGCGCCACCGGTCAGCCGGTGGCCGTCCGCGCCCTCGACGGGCTCGAAGAGGTAGGGGCCGTAGTCGTGGTACATGATGCCCGCATAGACGCCCGTCTTGCTGCCGTGCAGGGTGGTGGGGTCGATGCCGGCTCGTTCGAAGGCCTCCCAGGAGGCCTCCAGCAGCAGCCGCTGCTGGGG
>NZ_JALGBX010000008.1 GCF_022808175.1 Streptomyces sp. AP-93
CCCCCCGCCCCACCATGCCGACCAGCTTGAACCCGACCACATGATCACGTCAGGAGATCCAAGAAACAGAACCTAGGGGTCACCACCCTCTACGTGACGCACGATCAGTCCGAGGCCATGTCCCTCGGCCACCGGGTCGCGGTCATGCGGGGCGGCGTCCTGCAGCAGGTCAGCTCGCCACGCGACACCTACGCCCTGCCGGCGAACGTGTTCGTGGCGGCGTTCATCGGCACACCCCGGATCAGCCTGCTGCAGGCGGTGGTCCACGCGCCGCTGGACGCGGCGATGTCGGTCGATCTGGGACGGCATCGCCTCGTCCTGCCCGAGCCCCTCAGCACCGACCACCAACTGCTCCGGATCCAGCAGGGGCGCCCGATCATCGTCGGCCTGCGCTCGGAGGCGGTCAGGATCGCCCCGCCGAGCCAGGCACGAGCGGGCGAGGTGGCGATCACGGGCATCGTCGAGCACGTCGAGTACCAGGGACACGAGGCGCTGGTACACGTGAACACGGGTTCACGCCCCGCGGTCGTCACGGATCTGGAGGCACCTCGGCAGTCGACCGCCCCCAGGCGCGGATACAAGCAGCAGCAGGGCGGCGGCCTGAGCCGATTCAGGAACCGGGCCATGGAACGCCTGTCCGGCTCTGTCGCGGTCCTGGAGGCCCCGCCGGAATCCGCCCCGGGGACTGATGCGAACGTCGGTCCGGCACCACGAGGACCGGTGCGCAGCGACCTCGTCGTGCGTACGGGTCCGCATGTCCGGATACGCGTCGGAGCCCAGATTCCGCTGCTGGTGGATCTGGGCCGGCTGTACGTGTTCGATCACTCCGGGCGGCGGATCTGCCCGGCTCCTGACGAGCTTCCTTCCCTGGAGAGCTAGTCCGGTCCGTACCCCCGAAGGCAACCCGCGCCCCGGGCGCAGAGCGAGGAGCCGCTCCGGTCGGTGTGAAGCCCCCCTTGATCGTGGACACCTGGAGACTGGGACGTGAGAGCCCAGAGGAAGCAGTGCCAGGTGCCCGGGAGCTCGGGATCAGTTCGGAGTCCCTGCGGGGCTGGGTGAAGAAGGCCCGCGCCGCCCAGGAGGCCGGATCGGTCTCTGCCGGGCGGGCCGGGCAGAGTGCCCCCGACCGGGACTGTGAATGGGTGGTGTGGTGGCAGCGGTTGGTCGTCAGCGGGTGACCGTGTCCGCAACAACGCGACCGTGACCGGCGTTTCCCGCACCGGCCGCGACCGCATCATCGACGCCGACCGCGAGACCGAGCCCTTCGTCATCCACCTCACCAGCCCCTGGGGCCGCGAGGAGAGGATCTTCGCTCACGCCGTCATCGATGCCTCCGGCAATTGGTCCACCCCGAGCCCGGCCGGCGCCAGCGGCCTGCACGCACTCGGCGAGCGCGCCGCCTCCGACCGGATCTCGTACCGCGTCCGCAGTCAAGCCATCCCCGCAGCCGAGAGGGCCACACCTCAGCAGTCCAGCCACGGCCTTGGCCACTTGTCACGCTCCGCAGCCCTAGGCCGTCTCTTTCGGATCTTGCCGGTCAGGCCCGCGTCGTCCGGTGCCGTGCCTCGGCGCGCTGCCGGGGCTCCCGCGTACTGGACGTACTCGGGTGGCCCGGCAGCGCGCCGAGGTACGGTGCCGGGCGGCGTGGGCCCGGCAAGATCCGAAAGAGACGGCCTAGCCCCGTACGTAACGCACTGCGTCTGCACCCCTGCGCAGGGCGAATCGGGACATGGCTCTCCTCAGACGGAGGTCCCCGGTAATCCGGGCCCAGAATGGATGTGCGATGCACCGCATCCAGTGCAAGCCGACGGCGGCATCCGGCGCGTCGACGGCCGTGTCAGCCGAACCAACCGCTCACGCAGAGGTGAAACGCTCCGCCAACGGCACCCGGGCGCTTAGGCATACCTCCCGCAGGCTCGCTGGACGGGATGCCCATGGCGTGACCGGCCGGACCGGAGGCCGGACCCGCCGCCCGGGCGGTCGCCGTGGCTGACGGGTTCCGCCAGGGTGGCGTGCGGGTCAGCTCAGAGGAGCGGAGAGGGCGGCGGTGACGAGGGGGGTGCTGACGACACCCCTCCTTCGGGTGATCAAGAGCGCGGTCCCCTGGTGGCAGGCGCCCGGACGGAGGGCCGGGCCCGCAGACTTGGGTCTGGAGGGGTGCTGCGGGTCAGCGCCTTCCGTATCCGTGTGTCCTAGTGATGGAGGCCAGTGGTGGCCCTCTGGCTGCTCAACCACTTGAGTACGTGGTCGCTGGCCGTGCTGGTCGTGGGCGGTGTCTCCTGTATGGCCGTGCTGGGCAGTTTCCTGACCCGTCGCTTCTTTCCGCAGGTCACCGATGGCGAGCACAATGAGATGGTCGGGGTCGTCCTCGGCATGTTCGGCGCGATCTACGGCATCATCCTGGCCTTCGTCGTGGTGACCCTTTGGACGCAATTGGAGACCACCCAGGCCGTCGTCTCGGCCGAGGCCACCGACCTCGCGGTGCTGCTCCGCGACATCCGGGTGTTTCCGGCCGAGGACCGGGCGCGGATCACGACCGCTGTCTCCGGCTACGTGCACGCGGTGGTGGAGGTGCAGTGGCCGCTGATGCGGGAGGGGCGGCCGAGCTTCGCAGCCACCGGCGGCGACCTGGAGCGGGTCTACGCGGCGCTGCAGCGGTACGTGCCGGAGAACGCCGCCCAGCAGTCCTTCTACGATTCCGCGGTTGACCGCCTGGCCGATGTCGCGGCGCAGCGGCGGGCTCGCCTTGCCACCGCCCGCCAGCAACTGCCGCCCCTCCTCCAGGTACTCGTCTTCGGTGGCGCGCTGGTGATCCTGCCGCTGACCTTCCTCTACGGCATCCGCAGCAAGAAGATGCAGGTCCTCTTCGTCGCCTCGGTCGCCGCACTCATCGGGTTCAGCCTGCTGCTCGTCCTGGTCCTCGACCGCCCCTTCGCCGGAGAACTCTCCGTCAACCCCTCCGCCTACAAGGACGGGGTACTGGCCCAGCTCTGGCGCACCTGACGCCGGGCGTTCCCCGGCTGTCGACGCCAAGGGGCGCGGGTCGTCAGCGGAGAAGGGCGAAGAGGGTGGCGGCGAGAAGGAGCCCGCTGACGACGGGCCAGTAGAGCAGTCGGGCTGCGGCGTTGCTGTGCCAGTCCGTCCGGGTAACGGGTAGACGGCCTCGGAGGCGCCGCCGTCGATGGCGTCGGGGAACTCCGCCTGGGCCTTGGCGAGGTCGGCGCTCGCGGGCAGGCGTTGCCAGAGGTAGCCGGTGAGGCGGACGTTGTGGGTGTCGGTGAACTGCAGGGTCTCGATCAGGACACCGGTGGGGATCTTCCGGTCCGCCGCGCGGCCCTGTGCGGCGAGGGCGCGGTCGCTCTGTGCGGTGGTGGTCACGGCGGTACCGGGGATGTTCTTGAGGGAGGTGTCGGCGGCCACGCACCCCCACAGGAAGACGGTGGCGCCGAAGAACAGGACGGTGACGACGGCGCTGAGCCAGCCGAGTCGGCCCACGCGGGCGCGTGAGGGGCTGAGCAGCACGGCAGCCGGACACACCAGGCCGAGTACGCCGCACACCACGACGCGCGCGAGACGCCCGGGCTGGGTCTGCAGCGCGGTGGCCGGATCACGCAGCCCGAGCGCGGCCACGGCCGCGGTGACCAGGAGCGGCCCGGCGGCGACCGCGGCGGCGATGGCGGTGACTGTGTGTAGCGTGCGGCGTACTGATGCTGTGTCTGCGTCGGTACTCGAACGGACGCCCGGCCGCCCGCTGCCGGCGCGCTCGGCCGACGAATCCCCTGGCCGGAACATGTTGCTCCGTACAGGTGTGTGCCCTTTCACGCCCTTCGCCCACTGGGGCAGACTCCCTGATCGAGCAGCAGCCCGATCGCTCGGCACCTCACGGCCGAAGGAGCACACACGATGAACTATCCGACTGACCTGCGGTACAGCCGCGACCATGAGTGGATCCGGGTGAACGGGGGGACTGCCCGCATCGGCATCACCGACTTCGCACAGAAGCAGCTCGGCGACTTGGTCTATGTCGAGCAGCCGAGTGTTGGCGGCACCTTCGACGCGGGGGAGCCGTTCGGCTCGGTGGAGTCGGTCAAAGCGGTTACCGAGGTGTACTCGCCTGTGGCGGGTGAGGTGGTCGCGGTGAACGAGAAGCTGAACCACGAGCCGGAACTGATCAACGATGATCCGTACGGCGACGGGTGGCTGATCGAGATCAGCGTCCGCGACGGTGACCCCTTGCGTGAACTCATGACCGCCTCGCAGTACGAGGCGTACCTCAAGTCCGAGGAATGACGCGGCGGTCGTCGGCCCGACCACACCGCCGGCAGGGGAACGCCCAGCACCGCTGAGACCATCCTGCAGGGCCGACGCTCGACGCCTGTGCGGGGTGGGCGTCCGCCCGACGGGCACCTTGCCGCCCTCTCGGGCACGCCGGAGGGCGGCCAACTGTTGATTGAGTGCCTGCACACGGGACCGGTGCGCATCGATGGCGGGATCGCCCTGGGCACCGCGGACCGCATCACATCGGAGTCGGCCGGGACCCGCTATGGCTGGGGTTCGGCAGCTGATGATCAGTCCAGTGATGGCGAGGCGGTTCGCGGTGGTCTTGTCATTGGCCGGGGCTAGGCCGGTGGGGTTGCTCGCGGTGCGTCGCGCGGTCGCCGGGGCGGCAGGCCGATGGTGAGCAGGCCGAGTCGGGCGGTGAAGGCCTGTCCCGGTACCCGGCCAGGGCGGGCCCACCTCAAGAGGTCCGTCCGACGCCCACGGGTTCGGACATTCGACGGGGAACGGGAGCGGCCGGGGATGTGACGCCGTCCGGACAACGGCCGTGGGGCCGGCCACCACGCAGCCCACCGACGAATCGAACAAAACCCCACGTCACAGGCCTCTGTGGGCTTACATGGGATGGGCATCGCCTCACGGCCGCCGCACCGGCACGGGGCTCCCACCGCCGCAAGAACTGCGTTTCCGCAGATCAGAAGGTTTCTTCTGACCTGCAGTGGTGGGGCGGGTGGGACTCGAACCCACGGCCGACGGATTATGAGTCCGCTGCTCTAACCGGCTGAGCTACCGCCCCTTCACGGCGTGGCGCGTACATGTGTGCGCGCCGTCTGCCGCAGCATAGCCGCTCATACGATCTCCTGCCTCGGATGCCTCGCATGATCGGCTTCGCCTGCCCAGAGAGACCGCGCAGGGCCCTGCCCGGTTGCGCGCGGAGGGCAGAAAAAAGAAAAGAGGACCCACCCGGGGTCCTCATTCCTTCTTGCTCCCCCGACTGGACTCGAACCAGTAACCTGCCGATTAACAGTCGGCTGCTCTGCCAATTGAGCTACAGGGGACCGCGCTCCCCCGACTGGACTCGAACCAGTAACCTGCCGATTAACAGTCGGCTGCTCTGCCAATTGAGCTACAGGGGATTGCTGCGTTGCACCGAACGGCCCACCTCCGGCCTTGGCCGGGGGGCGAGCGCCCGTTGCGAGTCATAGATTAGCGCAAGCAGGGGGGTGCTCCGCCAATCGGTATCGCCAGCGGGCCGGGCACCACACGACGAAGGGTGGCAGGCATGCGGTACAAGGTCACGTTCGCGGTCGGGCTGGCCCTCGGGTACGTGCTCGGGACCCGGGCCGGACGCGAGCGGTATGAACAGTTGAAGAAGTCCGTGCGCGAGTTCGCGCAGAACCCCGCGGTCCGCAACGCCGCCGAGAGCGCTGGTCAGACCGGCCGGGAGTACGCCGGCAAGGCCTTCGCCGCGGTGAGCGACAAGGTGGGCGACGCGGTGCCGGACGCCCTGTCCGGACGGGTACGGGGCTTGCGGGCACGGGTCGGCGGCGGCGGCGCGGCCGAGGACGACTGGGGCACCAGCAACACCTGACCGGCCCGGTCCCGCACGGTCCCACACCGTCCCGCCCGGTCCCGCACGAGGGACGGGGCGGGACCGGGCACGCCGGGGCGGTCGAGCCCGCCCCCGCGTGCGGCAGAATTCTCCGCATGGGGATAGTCGCCGGGCTGGACAGCTCTTCCGCGTTCACACGCATCGTCGTCTGTGACACCGAGACGGGCGCCGTGCTGCGCCAGGGGTACGCCCCTCATCCGCAGCCCACCGGCGAGGCGGCGGTGCACGAGACCGATCCACAGGCCTGGCTGCTCTCGCTCGGCGAGGCCGCCGGCGGCGGGCTCCTCGAAGGGGTGCAGGCCATCGGGGTCTCCGCGCAGCAGCACGGGCTGCTGGCGCTGGACGCGCAGGGCGGCCTCGTCCGTCCCGCCCTGATCGGCAACGACAAGCGCGGCCAGGTCGCCGCCGCCGAGCTGATCGAGTCCTTCGGCGGCCGGCAGGCCTGGGCCGAGGCCGTCGGCTCCGTCCCCCATGCGGCGCAGCCCGTGGCGAAGCTCGCCTGGCTGGCCCGTACCGAGCCCGAGGCGGCCCGGCGGGTGGCCGTGCTGATGTCCCCGCACGACTGGCTGGTGTGGCAGCTGCTGGGCCGCCCGGCCCGGCGGACCACCGACCGCGGCGGCGCCTCCGGCACCGGCTACTGGTCGGCGGCCACCGGCGCCTACCGCCCCGACCTCGTCGAGCTCGCGCTGGGGCACCGGGCACTGCTGCCCGAGGTGCTCGGCCCGGCCGAAGCCGCCGGGACCACCCCCGAGGGGCTGCTGATCTCCGCCGGGACCGGGGAGACCATGGCGGCCGCGCTCGGGCTGGGCATGGGACCCGGCGACGCCGTGGTCTCGCTGGGCGCGTCCGGATCGGTGATGGCGGTGCACCACGAGGCGCTGTCGGAGCCGGGCGGGCTGATCACCTCCCTCGCCGACGCCACCGGGCTGCACCTCCCGGTGGTGAACACCCTGAACGCCGTACGCGCCCTGCGCGGCACCGCCGAGCTGCTGGGCACCGATCTGGAGGGGCTGAGCGAGCTCGCGCTGAAGTCGACGCCGGGCGCGCACGGACTCGTACTCCTGCCGTACCTGGAGGGTGAGCGGACGCCCAACCTGCCGCACACCGCCGGGACGCTGTCGGGGCTGCGCCGGGACTCCATGAAGCCGGAGCACCTCGCGCGGGCCGCCTTCGAGGGGATGCTGTGCGGGCTGGTGGACGCGCTCGACGTGCTGCGCAGCCGCGGCGTGGAGATCCGCCGGGTGTTCCTGCTCGGCGCCGCCGCCGAGCTGCCGGCCGTACAGGCCTTCGCGCCGGGGCTGTTCGGCACCCAGGTCCTCGTACCGGCGCCGGCCGACTACGCGGCCCTGGGCGCGGCCCGCCAGGCCGCGTGGGCGCTCGGCCTGGCGCAGGGCGGCGCGGCCGCGAACACCCCGCCGGTGTGGCCGGCGCCCGCGGCGCAGCTCTTCGAGCCGGATGAGGAGTACGCGGCCTGGCAGGGCGCGCGCCAGCAGTACATCGCGACCCGGGACCAGATCCACCCCGGGGCGTTCCAGAACCCCGCCTGAACCGGCCCCCGCGGGTCAGCTCACCGCGGCCACCACGTGGCCGACCACCTTCGCCATCTCCGCGGTCGGCGAGAAGTCGATGAACTCGGCGTCCTCGACGGCCTCCGGGGCGTGGCCGGGAGCCCAGTAGAAGGCCTCGCCGGCCGAGTAGACCGCGGCCCCGTCCTTCGTGTGCAGCTTGATCTTGCCCTTGAGCACGTAGCCCCAGTGGGGGCACGGGCACAGGTCGTCCGGCAGCCCCTTGAACGCCGGCGTCATGTCGACGCCCTTGGCGAACCGTACGAAGGCGACGCTGAAGTCGCCGCCGAGCTCCTTCAGGCGCAACTGCGCCTCGTCGGTCTCGAAGGCGACGGGCGCCTGGTCCCTTGTGGTTGCCGTCATGGTGTCCTCCACGGCCGGTGGCCGGTGCGGTCCCCGAGGCTTCCCTCCTCCATCGTCCTCCCGGCACCCGCCGTCGGCGCGGCGGCCGCCCGGGCGCGCAGGCCCTAGGACCGGCCCGCGCCCGCCTACTCCTTTTGACCGGCCTTTACGAAAACCGGTGGGTTGCGGCCCCCCGTTGGCAGAAGATGGACTGAACCCCCTCGATCATGCCGACCGGAGCCTGCGCGTGCTCATACGACTTCTGCGGACCCATCTGGGTCCGTACCGGAAACCGATCGCCGTGCTGGTCCTGCTGCAACTGCTGCAGACCAGTGCGAGCCTCTACCTGCCCACGCTGAACGCCGACATCATTGACAACGGTGTCGTCAACGGCGACACCGGCTACATCCTGCGTTTCGGCGCACTGATGCTCGGCGTCTCGCTGGTCCAGCTCGTCTGCAACGTCGGCGCCGTCTACTACGGGGCCCGCACCGCCGCGGCCTTCGGCCGGGACGTCCGGGCCGGCGTCTTCGACCGCGTGCAGAGCTTCTCCGCGCGCGAGCTCGGCCACTTCGGCGCCCCGTCGCTGATCACCCGTACGACGAACGACGTGCAGCAGATCCAGATGCTCGTGCTGATGACCTTCACCCTGATGGTCTCCGCGCCGATCATGTGCGTCGGCGGCATCTTCATGGCGCTCTCCCTGGACGTGAAGCTGTCGGGCGTGCTGCTCGCCGTGGTCCCGGTCCTTGGCCTGGCGGTCGGCGCGATCGTGCTGAAGACCCGCCCGCTGTTCCGTGCGATGCAGACACGTCTGGACACGGTCAACCGGGTCCTGCGCGAGCAGATCACCGGCAACCGGGTGATCCGCGCCTTCATCCGCGACGACTACGAGAAGGAGCGCTTCCGCGAGGCCAACGCCGACCTCACCGGCGTCTCGCTGGCGGCCGGCAAGCTGCTCGCGCTCATGTTCCCGACCGTGATCGTGGTCGTGAACATCTCCAGCGTCGCCGTCGTCTGGTTCGGCGCCATGCGCATCGACGCCGGCAGCATGGAGATCGGCCAGCTGACGGCCTTCCTCGCCTACCTGATGCAGATCGTCATGTCCGTGATGATGGCCACCTTCATGTTCATGATGGTGCCGCGCGCCGAGGTCTGCGCCGAGCGCGTCCAGGAGGTCCTGGACACCGACTCCAGCGTGGTCCCGCCCACCGACCCGGTCCGCGAGCTGCAGAGCCGCGGCCGCCTGGAGCTGCGCGGCGCCGACTTCCGCTACCCGGGCGCCGAGGCCCCCGTGCTGCGCGGCGTCGACCTGGTGGCCCGCCCCGGCGAGACCACCGCGGTGATCGGCTCCACCGGCAGCGGCAAGTCCACGCTGCTGGGACTGATCCCCCGGCTGTTCGACGCGACGGGCGGCGACGTGCTCGTGGACGGCGAGGACGTACGGCGCCTCGACCCGGACCTGCTCGCCAGGACGGTCGGCATGGTGCCGCAGAAGCCGTACCTCTTCTCCGGGACGGTCGCCGGCAACCTGCGCTACGGGCGCCCCGACGCCACCGACGAGGAGCTCTGGCACGCGCTGGAGGTCGCGCAGGCCAAGGACTTCGTGTCCGAGCTGGAGGGCGGGCTCGACGCGCCGGTCACCCAGGGCGGAACCAACGTCTCCGGCGGCCAGCGCCAGCGGCTCGCGATCGCGCGCACGCTCGTACAGCGCCCGGAGATCTACCTGTTCGACGACTCCTTCTCGGCCCTGGACTACGCCACGGACGCCGCACTGCGCTCCGCGCTCGCCCGGGAGACCGAGGAGGCGACCGTGGTCATCGTCGCCCAGCGGGTCTCCACGATCCGCGACGCGGACCGGATCATCGTCCTCGACGAGGGGCAGGTGGTGGGCGAGGGGCGCCACCACGAGCTGATGGCCGGCAATGAGACCTACCGGGAGATCGTGCTCTCCCAGCTGACGGAAGCGGAGGCGGCGTGAGCGGGCCCGGAGGACGGATGATGATGGGACCGCCGACGACGCGGTCCCTGGACTTCAAGGGCTCGGGCAAGCGGCTGCTGGCCGCGCTGGCGCGCGACCGGGCCAAGCTGTGGGGCATGATCCTCGCGGTCGTCGGCAGCGTCGCCGCGTCGGTGACCGGGCCGAAGATCCTCGGCGAGGCCACCGACCTGGTGTTCGCGGGGATCGTCGGCCGGAACATGGAGAAGGGCCTCACCAAGCAGCAGGCGCTGGACGGTCTGCGCGCCAGGGGCGAGGGCGGGATGGCGGACATGCTCTCCGGCACCGACTTCACCCCGGGCAAGGGCATCGCCTTCGGCGCGGTCGGGTCGGTGGCGCTGTGGGCGCTGCTCGTCTTCACGCTCGCCGGTCTGCTGATGCTGGTCGCCACGCGGCTGTCGAACCACATCATGAACGCCGCCGTCTACCGGATGCGCGAGGAGCTCCAGGCGAAGCTGTCGCGGCTGCCGCTGTCGTACTTCGACCAGCAGAAGCGCGGCGAGGTCCTCAGCCGGGCCACGAACGACATCGACAACATCGGGCAGACGATCCAGCAGACGATGGGGCAGCTGCTCAACTCGATCCTGACGATCGTCGGCGTGCTGGCGATGATGTTCTGGATCTCGCCGCTGCTGGCGCTGGTCGCGCTGGTGACCATCCCGGTGTCGGCGTACGTGGCCGCGAAGATCGGCAAGAAGTCGCAGCCGCAGTTCGTGGCGCAGTGGAAGACCACGGGCGCACTGAACGCGCACGTCGAAGAGATGTACTCCGGCCACACCCTGGTCAAGGTCTTCGGCCGGCAGAAGGAGTCCGCGGCCCTGTTCGCCGAGCAGAACGAGGCGCTGTACCGGGCCTCCTTCAGGGCGCAGCTGGTCAGCGGGATCATGCAGCCGGTGATGCTGTTCATCTCGAACATCAACTACGTGCTCGTCGCGGTCGTCGGCGGTCTGAAGGTCGCCTCCGGCACCCTGTCGATCGGTGACGTCCAGGCCTTCATCCAGTACACGCGCCAGTTCTCGATGCCCCTCACCCAGGTCGCCTCCATGGCGAACCTGGTGCAGTCCGGCGTCGCCTCCGCGGAGCGGGTCTACGAGCTGCTGGACGCGCCGGAGCAGGAAGCGGACGCAGAGGTTCCGGAGCGTCCGGAGGACCTGCGCGGCCAGGTCACCTTCGACAAGGTCGCCTTCCGCTACGAGCCGGACAAGCCGCTGATCGAGAACCTCTCGCTGAGCGTCGACCCCGGGCAGACGGTCGCGATCGTCGGCCCGACCGGCGCCGGCAAGACCACGCTGGTCAACCTGCTGATGCGGTTCTACGAGGTCACGGGCGGGGAGATCGCCCTCGACGGGGTGGACATCGCGAAGATGACCCGCGAGGAACTGCGCGGCGGCATCGGCATGGTGCTCCAGGACACGTGGCTGTTCGGCGGCACCATCGCGGAGAACATCGCCTACGGAGCCACGCGCGAGGTCACGCGCGCCGAGGTCGAGGAGGCCGCGCGGGCGGCCCACGCCGACCGGTTCATCCGCACCCTGCCCGAGGGCTACGACACGGTGCTGGACGACGAGGGCGCCGGAGTCAGCGCGGGCGAGAAGCAGCTGATCACCATCGCGCGGGCGTTCCTCTCCGACCCGGTGATCCTGGTGCTCGACGAGGCGACGAGCTCGGTGGACACCCGTACCGAGGTGCTGATCCAGAAGGCGATGGCGCGGCTCGCGCACGGCCGGACGTCCTTCGTGATCGCACACCGGCTGTCCACGATCCGCGACGCGGACCTGATCCTCGTGATGGAGAGCGGCTCGATCGTGGAACAGGGCACGCACGAGGAGCTGCTGCTCTCGGGCGGCGCGTACGCGCGGCTGTACGCGGCGCAGTTCGCGCAGGCGGTGGCCGAGGTCGACTAGGCCGGTGCGGCTGTGCGGGGAGGGGCGCCCGTCCGGGCGCCCCTTTTTCCGTCAGTCCAGATAGCCGCGCAGCTGGTCGGCGAAGGCGTGGTCGCGCAGTTTGTTGAGGGTCTTGGACTCGATCTGGCGGATCCGCTCACGGGTCACCCCGAAGATCCGCCCGATCTCCTCCAGGGTGCGCGGCCGCCCGTCGGCGAGCCCGTAGCGGAGCTGGACGACCTTGCGCTCCCGCTCCCCGAGGGTCGAGAGCACCGCTTCGAGGTGCTCGCGGAGCAGGAAGAACGCGGCCGATTCGACCGGGGAGGCGGCGTCCCCGTCCTCGATGAGGTCGCCGAGCGCGACGTCGTCCTCCTCGCCCACGGGTGCGTGCAGCGAGACCGGTTCCTGCGCGAGGCGCAGCACCTCCAGGACCCGCTCCGGGGTCAGCTCCAGGTGGACGGCGACCTCTTCGGCGGTGGGTTCGTACCCCCGCTCCTGGAGCATGCGGCGCTGGACGCGCACGACGCGGTTGATCAGCTCCACCACGTGGACGGGAACCCGGATGGTGCGGGCCTGGTCGGCCAGCGCACGGGACATGGCCTGGCGGATCCACCAGGTGGCGTAGGTGGAGAACTTGTAGCCGCGGGCGTAGTCGAACTTCTCGACGGCGCGGATCAGTCCGAGGTTCCCCTCCTGGACCAGGTCGAGCATGGTCAGTCCGCGGCCGACGTAGCGCTTGGCCACGGAGACGACGAGCCTCAGGTTCGACTCGATGAGGCGGCGTTTGGCCATGCGGCCCATGACGACGAGCTTGTCGAGGTCGAGCGTGAGCTGCAGATCGAGCGGGGCTCCGCTGCCGAGCTTCTCCTCCGCGAACAGGCCCGCTTCCACGCGCCGCGCGAGCTCGACCTCCTCGACGGCGGTGAGCAGCGGGATCCTGCCTATCTCGCGCAGGTACTGCCGGAAGAGGTCGGCGGACGGTCCCGCTCCGCCGGAGCCGTCCGCCGGGCGCTTGCGCGGCGTGGGCACCTTCTCCAGCAGCTCCGGGCCCTCGGACTCCTCCGCCCCTTCGGCCTCTTCGGCCTCCTCCTCGTGCATGGCGTCGGCCTCGGGCTCGGGCTCGGGCTCGGGCTCTTCGGCCGCGGGCACTTCGGCGGGCGGGCTGACGGTGACGGTCAGGCTCTGGGTCTGCACGGGGGCGACCTCCACAGGGCTCCGAGGACGGGTGCACCGCACCTCAGTGTGGGGTACGACACATCGCTGCCACGAGGGGCGTGCGACCACTTTCTGGGTCCGGTGCGTGACCCATGGTTACCCCCGGACCAGAACCCCGATGCGGATCGGACGCATGTCCGAGATGATCGTCGCCATGTCCGTGTACGAAACCCACGTCACCGTCCACTGCCCGCATCCGGCGGAGCTGGCGCGACTCGAATCCTGGGCGGCGGAGCGGGAGTTGAAGGTGACGCACATCGTGCTGGCCCGGGGCCGGACGGCCTCGCAGCCGATGCTGACGCTGCCCGACCGGGACGGGCACGAGGCACTGGTGCCCCGGCTGCGCGCGGCCGGCTTCGACCCGGTCCGGGTCAAGGTGGAGACGGTCCCGGGGGCCCGGCAGGAACGTTTCGTGACGCAGCGGTGGCGGGGTACGGCGGCGGAGGCGGGAGCGGCCTGCGATGCGCTGGTCGCCGCGCTGGCGGGGGCCGGGTACGACATCCGCTCGCAGGAGCGGGAGTTCGTGCTGTACGACAGCGACCTGTCGGTGGACGACGGGTGGATCGAGGAGGGGGACGGGCCATGACCTGGCAGGAGTTCGGCTGGCGGGACGGGGAGCTGCCGCGGGAGCCGCTGGACGAGGTGACGCGCGCCGAGCGTGACCTGCCCCTGACGCTGCGGGCGGTGGCCGGGGAGGACGTCCGCCAGCGGTCCGTCTTCGACCCGTCGCTGAAGCACTACCCGAACGCCTACCGGGCCGGCGACCCGGTCTTCGACGACCCGGCGCGGACGCGGGCATGGCTGACGGCACGGCGGGCCGCGCTGGACGCCGTACTCCTGGCGGTGTCGGACTCCCGTTGGGGGCGGTCCCTGGTGCTGCGCGGGAGCGTGCTGCTCGCCGACTGGTTCGGGGGCGCCGCGCGGGAGCCCGGTGACCTGGACTTCGTGGTCGTACCGCGGAGCTGGGACATCGGCGACGGGCGGACGGCCCGGATGCTGGAGGAGATCGCCGCCGGCGCGGCCGGCCGGGCCGGGATCGAGGACTCCGGGGCGGTCTGCGAGGACATCTGGACGTACGACCGGGTGCCCGGAACGCGGATGGTGCTGCCCTGGCAGGTGCCGGGGCTGCCGGCCGGGCAGGTCCAGCTCGACTTCGTGTTCAACGAGCGGCTGCCCGAGGAGCCCGGGCCGGTCGAACTCGCCTGCGGAGCGGTGCTCCTGGCGGCCTCTCCCGCCCTCTCGCTGGCCTGGAAGCTGCTGTGGCTGGTGAGCGACTCCCACCCCCAGGGGAAGGACCTCTACGACGCCGTGCTGCTGGCCGAGCGCTACCCGCTGCCCTACGCGCTGCTCGACCAGGTGTTCCGGCTGGCACCCGAGCAGCCGCTGCCCCACCCGGGAGTGACCATGGCGGACATCGCCGCTTACGGGAACGTGGGCCACGAGTGGAGGCACTTCACGGCCGAGTACCCGCAGCTCTCCGGCTCGGAGGAGGAGTACGCCCGGCGGCTGGTGGCTGCGCTGGCGCCCACCTTCGCGACGGGCTAGGCCGGTTCCACGCGGACCGCGCAGACCTTGAACTCCGGCATCCGGGACACCGGGTCCAGCGCCGGGTTGGTCAGGGTGTTGGCGCGGCCCTCGCCCGGCCAGTGGAAGGGCATGAAGACGGTGTCCGCGCGGATGGCGTCCGTGATGCGGGCCGGGGCGACCGCGCGGCCGCGGCGGGAGGTGACCGCGAGGGGGGCTCCGTCGACCGCGCCGATGCGGGCCGCGAGGCGGGGGTGGAGTTCCACGAAGGGGCCGGGGGCGGCTTCGTTGAGCTCGTCGACGCGGCGGGTCTGCGCGCCCGACTGGTACTGGGCGACGACCCGGCCGGTGGTGAGGAGGAGCGGGTACTCGGCGTCCGGGACCTCGGCGGCGGCGCGGTGGGTGACGGGCACGAAGCGGGCCCGGCCGTCCTCGGTGGCGAAGCGGTCCAGGAAGAGGCGGGGGGTGCCGGGGTGGGGCTCGGCGGCGGAGCCGGGCTCCGCCGACCGCGACGACGAAGGGCAGGGCCAGAAGACGCCCTGTTCCGCTTCGATGCGGGCGTAGGTGATTCCCGAGTAGTCCGCCGGGCCGCCCGCCGAGGCGCGGCGCAGCTCCTCGAAGACCTCCTCGGGGTCGGCCGGGAAGGCCTTCGGCATGCCGAGGCGGGTGGCCAGTCCGTGCAGGACCTCCAGGTCGGAGCGGACCCCCGGCGGCGGGGTGAGGGCCCGGCGGCGGAGCAGGACGCGGCCCTCCAGGTTGGTGGTGGTGCCCGTCTCCTCCGCCCACTGGGTGACGGGCAGGACCACGTCGGCCAGGGCCGCCGTCTCGGACAGGACCACGTCGGCGACGGCCAGGAAGTCCAGGGAGCGGATGCGTTCCTCGACGTGGGCGGCGCGGGGGGCCGAGACCACCGGGTTGGAGCCCATCAGGAGGAGGGCCTTGACGTCCGAGCCGAGCGCGTCGAGGAGTTCGTACGCGCTGCGGCCCGGGCCGGGGAGGGTGTCGGGGTCGACGCCCCAGACCCCGGCGACGTGGGCCCGCGCCGCGGGGTCGGTCAGCTTGCGGTAGCCGGGCAGCTGGTCGGCCTTCTGGCCGTGCTCGCGGCCGCCCTGGCCGTTGCCCTGGCCGGTGAGGCAGCCGTAGCCGGAGAGCGGGCGGCCGGCCCGGCCGGTGGCGAGGCAGAGGTTGATCCAGGCTCCGACGGTGTCGGTGCCCTTGGACTGCTGCTCGGGGCCGCGTGCGGTGAGCACCATCGCGGAGGCGGGGGCGCAGAACATCGCCACCGCCTCGCGGAGCTTCGGCACGGGCACGCCGGTGATGCGCTCCACCAGCTCCGGCCAGTGCGCCATCGCCCCGGCCCGGGCCTCTTCCCAGCCCGTGGTGCGTTCGGCGATGAACTCCTCGTCGGTGTGCCCGCCCGCCACCACCAGGTGCAGCAGGCCGAGCGCCAGCGCCAGGTCCGTGCCGGGGCGCGGGGCCAGGTGCAGGTCGGCCTGTTCGGCGGTGCGCGTGCGGCGCGGGTCCACCACGATCAGCGTGCCGCCGTTCTCCCGGAGTTCCCGGAAGAAGCGCAGGGCGGGCGGCATGGTGTCGGCGGGGTTGGAGCCGACGAGGATGACGCAGCCGGTCCGGGGGATGTCCTCCAGCGGGAAGGGCAGCCCCCGGTCGAGCCCGAAGGCCCGCTGGTGCGCGGCGGCGGCCGAGGACATGCAGAACCGGCCGTTGTAGTCGATCTGCGAGGTCCCCAGCGCGATGCGGGCGAACTTCCCGAGGGCGTACGCCTTCTCGTTGGTCAGCCCGCCGCCGCCGAACACCCCGACCGCGTCGGCCCCGTACGACCGCCTCGTGCGGGCGAGTCCCCCGGCGACGGCGTCGAGGGCCTCCTCCCAGGTGGCCGGTTCCAGCCGCCCTGCGTGGGTGCGGACGAGCGGCTCGGTGAGGCGCACCCGGGAGGAGAGCACGGCGGGGGCGGTGCGGCCCTTGCCGCACAGCGCGCCCCGGTTCACGGGAAAGTCCGCCCGCTCCTCCACGACCACACCGCCCGCTCCGCCCGGTCCGGGGCGGAGGTTCATCCCGCACTGCAGCGCGCAGTACGGGCAGTGCGTGGCGGTGACGGCTTCCGAGGTGTGCATGGAGCCCAGCGTGCGTCGGCGGTGTTACGCGGGCCGCCGCCTCCCGTTACAACTCCGCGTGCTCTGCCTCAGCACGCCCCGCCGGCTCCGGTGAGGCCCTGCGCATCGGGGGGCGGTCGAGGATCTCCACGTACACGATCCGGCCTTTGACGACGACGAGGTGCAGCATGCCCAGCTCCGGGAGCAGGTGCACCTTGCGGCTGCCGGGCCCGAAGGGCGTGCCCGGCGGATGGGGATGGGTGCGCAGGCTCTGGCAGAAGTCCCCACCGCAGCCGCAGTCCCCGACAATGCGGAGGTCGTGGGCGCAGATGGCGAGTTCACCCCTTCTCCGACTCCAGCAGCTTCACGAGCTCGGACGTCAGCCGCCCTTCGGGCGACGACGGGAGTTTGACGACAGGCCCTAGTCCGGCGCCCCGGCGGCGGGCACCCGAATATCCGCCGGGGCGCCGGGCCGGGTCACTGGCCCGTCAGGTACTTCACCGTGAGGCCGGCCGTCCAGCCGCCGTCGACCGCGAGCTCGGCGCCGGTCATGTAGCCCGCGGCGTCCGAGAGGAGGAAGGCCACGGCGGCGGCGATCTCCTCGGGGAGGCCGACGCGGCCGAGGGGGGCGCCGGGGTAGTTGCCCTCGCCCGCCTGGATGCCGACCGGGGCCGTCATCGGGGTGAGCGTCATGCCGGGGTGCACGGAGTTGACGCGGATCTTCGACTCCGCGAGCTCGACCGCGCCGATCTTCGACAGTCCGCGCACGCCCCACTTGGAGGCTCCGTAGCCGGCGGTCAGGGCGAGGCCGGTGAGGCCGGCGGCGGAGGAGATGTTGACGATGGAGCCGCCGCCGTTCTCCCGCATGAGCGGGATCGCGGCCTTGATGCCGATGAAGACGCCGACGAGGTTGATCTCGACGACCTTGCGGAAGTGCTCGACGCTCTCGTGCTCCAGGAACTGGCCGGTGGCGATGCCGGCGTTGTTGACCAGCCCGTCGATGCGGCCGAACTCGGCGAGGGCGAAGGCGAGGGCCGCGTCCCAGTCGGATTCGCTGGTCACGTCGTGGCGCAGGAAGCGCGCCGCGTCGCCGAGCTTGGCCGCCGTCTCGGCGCCCTCGGCCTCCAGGACGTCGGTGATCAGCACCCGGCCCCCGCCGTCCACGACGGCCTGCGCGGCCGCCGCGCCGAGGCCGCGGGCCCCACCGGTGACGACGACGACCTTGCCGCTCAGATCCACAACAGCCACGGTTCCACACCCCTGACGCACACGACGGACACGACGGACATGACGGTCAGCTGACAGATGACAGCTGACAGCTCTGCGGGCCGGATAGCCCTATGAGCTATATGACTAATCGGCATACGCCGATCGCGGCGTCAGTCTGCCAGAGAGGCCAGGGCGCGCGACACCCCCTCCTCCTTCGGCCCCAGGAACCGCGGCTCCGGCTCGAAGACCGCGTCCACGGCCGCCTTGCCCGCCGCGAAGACCTCGCGGGCCCCGCCGTAGTACCAGGTCGCGTCGTGCACGTCGGACACCCCGACCCCGTACGAGTCCACGCCCGCGGCCCGGCACAGTGCGACCGCCCGGCGGATGTGGAAGCCCTGGCTGATCAGTACGGCCCGGTGCACGCCGAAGACCTCCCGGGCCCGGACGCAGGAGTCCCACGAGTCGAAGCCGGCGTAGTCGCTGACGACACGGGCGTCGGGCACCCCGTGGCCCGTCAGGTACGCGCGCATCGCGTCGGGCTCGTCGTAATCGGTACGGCTGTTGTCGCCCGTGACCAGGACGACCTTGACCTTCCCCGCACGGTAGAGCTCGACCGCGGCGTCGAGCCGGCGCGCGAGGTACGGGGTGGGCCGGCCGTTCCACAGCCCGGCACCGAAGACCACGGCCACCTCGGCGGCGGGCGCGTCGGCGGTGGTCCGCAGCCGGGGCCCGGCGGACGCGTGCGTCCACGCCGAGGGCAGCAGGGCCAGCACGCAGCCCGCCATCACCACCTGTACGGCCCGCCGCCGGGCCCGTACGGTCCGGAGCGGCGTGACCCGTACGGCCTTCAGCCGCTCCCACGCCGCTCCCGGCAGACCTCGTACCGTTGCGCGCCTCAATGCGATCCCCCTGTTGGTCGTGCTGTTGGTCGTGCTGTTGGTCGTGCTGTCGGTCCAGCTGTCGGCCCTGTCATCTACGGACGCGTGTACGGTCCCGGCGGTTTCCCGGCCGGTTCCCGGCGGATTCCCCACCCGGCGCGCGCCCACGGCCGGTTCACGCGGACAGCGAAGCACGCCGCGGACCCACCCCCGCCGTGCACCCCCCTGTGAGCAGGTGGAAAACACCCGTCACCCCGGCGCAACGCAGCGGCAACCTGCCGCGCGCAGGATCGGTTCATGACGGAGCCGGCGCATCCTCCCGAATCCCCGCCCCTGCCCCTCCCCCTCCTCCCGCTGCCGTTCCCGCTCCCGCTGCCGCCCGCGACCACGGCCGAGCTGCTGACCCGGATCACCGCCCAGCTCGGTACGCAGCTCAGCGGTCTGCGCCCCCGACACCACGCAGGAGTCCCCCCATGCAGCAGCAGCCCGCCCTCGTCGCCGTGGCCCACGGCAGCCGCGATCCGCGCGCCCTCCACACCGTCGAAGCCCTGCTCGAACGGGTCCGCGAGCTACGCCCCCGCCTCGACGTCCGGCTCGGTCACATCGAGCTGAACCAGCCGCTGCTGGACCACACGCTCGAACGGGCCGCCGGCGCCGCCGTCCTGGTGCCGCTGCTGCTCGGCCGCGGGACCCACGTCAAGCGGGACCTGCCGGCCGCCGCCGCCCGCGCCGGGCACCTGCGGACCCGCGTCGCCGCCCCGCTCGGGCCGCATCCGCTGCTCGTCGAGGCCCTGTACGAGCGCCTCGTGGAGGCCGGCTGGAGCGCCGGGTCGGCGGTGGTGCTGGCCGCCGCCGGGTCCCGCGACCCCGACTCCGCCGCCGATGTGCGGGCCACCGCCGACCTGCTCTCGGAACGGCTCGGCGGGGTGCCCGTGGTGGCCGCCTACGCCTCGGGCGCCGCGCCCGGAGTGCCCGCCGCCGTACGGGCCCTGGCCGCCCGGGGCCTCCACCGGGTCGCGGTCGCCTCCTACTTCACCGCCCCGGGCCGCTTCGCCGCGGCGAGCGCCGCAGCCGCGCAGGGTCCGGCCGCCGCCCCGCTGGGCGCCCATCCGGCGCTGGCCCGGCTGGTGCTCCAGCGCTACGACGAAGCGACCGCCGCGCTCGCAGGACCCGTAGGACGGGAGCTGCCGCGGGAGCAGCCGCTCGAACTGGCCACCGCGTAACGGTCTGGTTGGTTCCCCATCGCACGGATTGCTCCTCTTGACTCGTCTTGTCGGCTCGTGCGGTTACCGTTTGACCATGGAAGGCATGGAAGGCACCACCGCACCTGTCCGACCCGGCCTCGACCTGCCCGGCGAGCCGTACGATCCCGCCGATACCGAGCGCTGGGCCACCGAGCCCGACAAACGGCCCGGGCGGACCGCCTTCCAGCGCGACCGCGCCCGCGTGCTGCACTCGGCCGCCCTGCGCCGGCTCGCCGGGAAGACCCAGGTGGTGACGCCGGGGTCGCGTTCGTACGACTGGGACGCGAGTCCTCGTACGCGGCTGACGCACTCCCTCGAATGCGCCCAGGTCGGCCGCGAGCTCGGCGCCGCGCTCGGCTGCGATCCCGATCTGGTCGAAGCCGCCTGCCTGTCGCACGACATGGGGCACCCGCCCTTCGGCCACAACGGCGAGGAGGCGCTCAACGAGTTCGCCAAGGACTGCGGCGGTTTCGAGGGCAACGCCCAGTCGCTGCGCCTGCTGACCCGGCTGGAGCCCAAGCGGTTCGTCCCCGATCCGGCGAGCGGCGAGCTGGTCAGCGTCGGGCTCAACCTCACGCGGGCCTGCCTGGACGCCGCCACCAAGTACCCCTGGGCGCGCGGGGACCACCCGACCGACCCCGGATCGGTGAAGTTCGGCGCCTACGAGGACGACCTGCCGGTCTTCGACTGGCTGCGCCGCGGCGCGCCCGCGGACCGCAAGTGCTTCGAGGCGCAGGTCATGGACTGGTCGGACGACGTGGCGTACTCCGTGCACGATTTCGAGGACGGCCTGCACGCCGGCCACCTCGACCCGAACCTGCTCTTCGCCGAGCCCGAGCGCGCCGAGATCTGGCGGGTGGCCATCGGCCGGTACGTGCCCTCCGACACCGAGCCGGAGGAGCTGCGCGAGGCGCTGGACCGCTTGATGGAGCAGGAGTGGTGGCCGCACGGGTACGACGGTTCGGCCGTGGCCCAGGCCCGGCTGAAGGACGCGACCAGCCAGCTGATCGGCCGTTTCTGCCTGGCCGCCGAGGGCGCCACCCGGCAGGCGTACGGGACCGGCCGGCTGACCCGGTACGCGGCGGAGCTGGTGGTGCCGCGCGAGGCCCGCAACGAGTGCGCGGTGCTGAAGGCGGTGGCCGACCTGTACGTGATGCAGCGCGACGAGCAGGAGCGGATCCGCGCCGATCAGCGCATCATCCTGGCCGAACTCGCGGAGGCCGTCAGCGCCCGCGCACCCGAGGGTCTGGACCCGCAGTTCCGCGCGATCTTCGACGAGGCCCCGGACGACCGGGCCAGGAAGCGGGCGGTCGTGGACCAGATCGCGGCCCTCACGGACGCCTCCGCTCGCTCCCTGCACGCCCGCCTCACCCAGCGCGCGCGACGCGCCGAAGGGTGAGCCGATCGGGCCATTCCCCCTTCACGCGGCACGCTCGGTGCGGGACGCTCGCATGTGCCCGCATGTGGCGCAGAGGTTATGAGGAGGCATCAGGTGGTCGACGCACACCGGACGTTCGTCATCGTCGGCGCAGGGCTCGCCGGGGCTAAGGCGGCCGAAACGCTGAGGTCCGAGGGGTTCACGGGGCGGGTGATCCTGATCGGCGACGAGCGTGAGCATCCCTACGAGCGGCCCCCGCTCTCCAAGGGGTACCTGGCGGGCAAGGAGGAGCGCGACAGCGTCTTCGTGCACGAGCCGTCCTGGTACGCGGCCTCCGACATCGAGCTGCACCTCGGCCAGCCCGCGGTCCAGCTCGACCGGGACGCCAAGAAGGTGGTCCTCGGCGACGGCACGGCGCTGCCCTACGACAAGCTGCTGCTCGCCACCGGCGCCGAACCGCGCCGGCTGGACATCCCGGGCACCGGACTGGTCGGGGTGCACCACCTGCGCCGGCTCTCACACGCGGAGCGGCTGCGCGGGGCCCTGACGAGCCTGGGCCGGGACAACGGGCACCTGCTGATCGCGGGCGCCGGCTGGATCGGCCTGGAGGTCGCGGCGGCCGCCCGCGGGTACGGGGCCGAGGTCACCGTGATCGAGCCGGCACCGACCCCGCTGCACGCGGTACTCGGTCCGGAGGTCGGCCGGCTCTTCGCCGACCTGCACACCGAGCACGGGGTCCGCTTCCACTTCGGCTCCCACCTGACGGAGATCGTCGGGCACGACGGCATGGTGCTGGCGGCCCGTACGGACGACGGGGAGGAGCACCCGGCGCACGCGGTCCTCGCGGCGATCGGGGCCGCACCGCGGACCGCGCTGGCAGAGACCTCGGGCCTGGCCCTGGTGGACCGGGAGCACGGGGGCGGCATCGCCGTGGACGCCTCGCTGCGCACCTCCGACCCGGACGTCTTCGCGGTCGGCGACGTGGCGGCCGCCCACCACCCGGTGCTGGGGGCCCGGCTGCGGGTGGAGCACTGGGCGAACGCGCTCAACGGGGGACCGGCCGCCGCGCGGGCGATGCTGGGGCAGGAGGTCTCGTACGACCGGGTGCCGTACTTCTTCTCCGACCAGTACGACGTGGGCCTGGAGTACTCGGGGTACGCCCCGGCGGGCGGCTACGACCAGGTGCTGATCCGCGGGGACGCGGGCAAGCGGGAGTTCATCGCCTTCTGGCTCTCGGACGGCCGGGTCCTGGCCGGGATGAACGTGAACGTGTGGGACGTCACCGAGGACATCCAGGCCCTGATCAGGTCGAAGGCGCCCGTGGACCGGGAGAAACTGGCGGATCCGTCGATTCCGCTTTCGGTGCTGGTTCCGGCGGAAGGGGCCTGACGGGATTGTCCCCGCCCGGCCGTAGACTGGCGCGGTGGCAGGACGGATCAACGACGACGACGTGAAGGCGGTACGGGACGCGGTCCCGATCGACGCCGTGGTCTCGGAGTACCTCCAGCTGCGCAACGCGGGCGGCGGCAACCTCAAGGGCCTCTGCCCCTTCCACGACGAGAAGTCCCCGTCCTTCCAGGTCAGCCCCAGCAAGGGCTTCTACCACTGCTTCGGCTGCCAGGCGGGCGGGGACACCCTCGACTTCGTCATGAAGATCGACCACCTCTCCTTCTCGGAGGCGGTGGAGCGGCTCGCCGGCCTGGCCGGCATCACCCTGCGGTACGAAGAGGGCGGCTACACCGCCGGCAGCAGCGGGCGCGGCGAGCGGATCCGGCTGGTCGAGGCGCACAAGGCCGCGGCCGAGTTCTACATGGACCAGCTCGGCAGCGCCGAAGCGGAGATCGGCCGCAAGTTCCTGGCCGAGCGCGGCTTCGACCAGGCCGCCGCCCAGCACTTCAGCGTCGGCTACAGCCCGGCCGGCTGGGACCACCTGACGCGTTTCCTGCGCGGCAAGGGCTTCAGCGACAAGGAACTGATCACCTCGGGCCTGGCCCAGGACAGCCGCAGCGGAAAGCCCATCGACCGCTTCCGCGGCCGGCTGATGTGGCCCATCCGCGACATCAGCGGCGAGGTCGTCGGCTTCGGCGCGCGCAAGCTGCGCGACGACGACAACGGCCCCAAGTACCTGAACACCCCCGAGACTGCGATCTACAAGAAGTCCCAGGTGCTGTACGGCATCGACCTGGCCAAGAAGGAGATCGCCAAGACCTCCCGGGCCGTCGTGGTCGAGGGCTACACCGACGTGATGGCCTGCCACATGGCCGGGGTCACCACTGCGATCGCCACCTGCGGCACCGCCTTCGGCGGCGACCACATCAAGATCCTGCGCCGGCTGCTCATGGACAACGCGACCGCCGAGGTGATCTTCACCTTCGACGGGGACTCGGCCGGGCAGAAGGCCGCGCTGCGGGCCTTCGAGGACGACCAGAAGTTCGCCGCGGAGACCTCCATCACCATCGCCCCGGGCGGCATGGACCCCTGCGACCTGCGCCTGGCCAAGGGAGACGCGGCCGTGGCCGGGCTCGTCGAGGCCCGCACCCCGCTGTTCGAGTTCGCGCTGAAGCACATCGTGGCCCGGCACAACCTGGAGAACCCGGCGGGGCGGGCGGCCGCGCTGGAGGAAGCCGCCCCGATCATCAAGAAGATCAAGAACGTCGCGATCCAGCACGAGTCGGCGGTCCAGCTCGCGGGCATGCTGGGCATGCGCGACGAGCAGTTCGTGGTCAAGCGGATCGCCCAGCTCGACCGCTGGGCCCGGGAGCGCGGCAACCAGCCCCAGCAGCAGCGCCGGGGCCAGTCCGGCGGCTCGGGCCACTCCGGCCACTCCGGCCACTCGTACGAAGACATCCCGGCGCCGTCCGCCGGCCCCACGGGCCCCGCGCTGAACCTGCGCAGCCCCGCGCACATCACCGAGCGCGAGCTGCTCAAGCTGGCGCTGCAGCGTCCCGCCCTGGTCTCCCCCGCCTTCGACGCGTACGGGATGGACGAGTTCACCGCCCCGCCCTACGCGGCCGTCCGCCAGGCCATCCTGGACGCCGGCGGCGCTTCGCTCGGCACCGAGGACTACCTGCCGCGGGTCCGGGACGCCGCGCCCAACGACACCGTCCGCGCGCTGGTCACCGAGCTCGTCGTCGAGGCCATCCACGCGAAGACCGTGGACGAGGTCTACGCCGGGGTCCAGCTGGTCCAGGTCCGCCTCCGCGCGGTCGACCGCCGGGTCCACGAGATCCAGGGCACCCTGGCCCGCCTCGGCCACCAGGACGCCCCGGAGCAGCTGGCGGCCGTCCAGGAGGAGCTGTGGGTGCTCCAGCAGTACGGCCGGCGCCTGCGCAACCGCGGCGCGGAAGGGCTCTAGGGCTCCAGGCCCCCCGGGACGACCAGCCCCGTCTCGTACGCCACGACGACCGCCTGGGCCCGGCTGTCCAGGGCCAGCTTGCTCATGGTCCGGTTGAGGTGGGTCTTGACGGTCGCCTCGCTGATGAAGAGCTGCTCGGCGATCTCCGTGTTGGACAGCCCGCGCGCCGTCAGCCGCAGCACCTCCCGCTCGCGGGCGGTGAGTGCGTCGAGAGCGGCCGGGGTGTCCGGCACCGGGTCCGCGCGGCTCACGTAGGTCTCGATGAGGCGCCGCGTCACGCTCGGGGCGAAGAGCATGTCGCCGCGGGCCACCGCCGCGACCGCCTCGATCAGCCGCTCCGGTCCGGTTTCCTTCAGCAGGAAACCGGAGGCTCCGGCGCGCAGGGCGGCGTACACGTACTCGTCGAGATCGAAGGTGGTCAGGATGAGGACCCGGGGCAGCGGGTCCACCGATGCCGCGAGGATCCGCTCTGTGGCGGCCGGGCCGTCGAGGCCGGGCATCCTGATGTCCATCAGGATCACGTCCGGGCGGATGGCGGCCGCGCGGGCCACGGCGTCCTCGCCGTCCTCGGCCTCCCCGACCACCTCGATGCCGGGCGCCGCCTGGAGCAGGGCCGCCAGTCCGGCCCGGATCAGGATCTGGTCGTCGACGACGAGGACCCGGATCACGCCGGCGGCCGGTTCTCCGGCCCGAGGGGACGCGCGGTGGTGTCGGGCGCGGTGGCGACCGGCAGGGTGAGGCACACGCTGAATCCCCCCTCGGTCCGCGGGCCGACGACCACTGTTCCGCCGTAGAGCCTCGCGCGTTCGCGCATGCCGATCAAGCCGTGCCCCGGCCCGGGGGCAACGTTGGCCGGATCTGGTCGGCCCGTAGGGGCGTTCGCTCCGCCACCACCACCGCCGCCGTCGTCGGTGACCGTGACTGCCAGGGTGTCCGGGAGGTACGCGACGACGACGTCGACGCACGCCGCCGGAGCGTGCTTGATGACGTTGGTGAGGGCCTCCTGGACGACCCGGTACGCGCACAGTTCCACGCCCGGCGGCAAGGGCCGCGGGGTGCCGTCCGTCCGCAGCTCCACGGGAACGCCCGTGGCCCGCACCCGCTGCGCCGCCTCCGCGAGCCCCGCCAGGCGCGGCATCGGCGCGTACGGGGTCCGCTCGTCGTCCCGGTCGTCGTCCGCGGGCGTGCCGCGTCCGACGTCCGGTTCCTCGTCGCCGCCCGAGCGCAGCAGGGTCAGCATGCGCCGCAGTTCGCGCAGCCCCTCCTGGCTGGTCTCGGCGATCGTGCCGAGTGCCGCCCGGGCCTTCTCCGGCGCGGTCGGGAAGACGTAACCGGCCATCCCCGCCTGCACGCTGATGACGGACATGTGGTGGGCGACGATGTCGTGGAGCTCGCGGGCGATGCGCCGCTGCTCCTCGGTGACCGCGCGGCGGGAGCGCCACTCCTGTTCGCGGTGCAACTGGGCGGTGACGGCGGCCAGCTGAAGGTTGCGCTCGGCGAGCAGGCGGGCGCCGTTGCCGAACGCCCACACCACCCCCGGGACGCATAGGGCCTGCAGCACCGCCGTCCACAGGTCGATGCGCCGGTCGCTCAGCCCGCTGAGGAAGATCACGGCCACGACCAGCACCGCGCACGCGGCGACGGTGCGGGGCGGACGGCGGGCCGCGACCCCGTACAGCGCGACCAGGGGACCCCAGAAGTTGAGGGAGGGCGAGTAGCCGGCGTCCAGGTACCCGGCGTAGGCCAGGCAGCACGCGACGAGGACGGACACCGGGAAGGTCCTGCGGGCGGCGAGCGGCAGCCCGATCAGCGCGGTGAACAGGTAGGCGGTGGTGTCGAACCGCGGCCAGCCGTCCGGGTGGTACTGGTCTCCGGTGACGGCCGCGACGCCGGTCAGGCCCAGGGCCAGTACGGCGTCCACCAGCCGGGGATCGATGGAGCGGAACCGGTCAGCAGCCGGCCAGGCCCTGGTGCGCATCGGCGAACCCTACGCGGGGCGCGGACGGAGGTCGTCATACCAGGGGTGCAGCCGGAGGGGGCATCGTTCTGACGCAGAGGTTTACCGGCGGGGTCCACTCTGCGGTTGACGCCGGGCGGGGGCCGCCCGCGGGACCGTACGGGTGTTCAACCGACGGCACGCCGGCCCGGCGCGCCGATCGCCTCTACGCCATACAGGGGGATCCCATGCAGTTCACCAAGAAGGCCGCCGTCCTGACGGCGGGCGTCGCACTGCTCGCCGGCCTCGGCCTCACCGGCACCACCGCACACGCTGCGGGCTCCGGAGTGCTGGCCTGCTCCACGAGCAACGCCGTCACGCCCATTGACTACGCCTGGGTCGACTCCATCCGCATCGAGCTGCGCTACAGCACGTCCTCGCGCTGCGCGTGGGGCCGGATCACCAACGCCGACCCGGGCGACAAGGTCTGGGTGGACCGCTCCACCACCGGCGGCACGACCTGGAACGGTCCGCTGGGCATGACCACCGTGCAGTTCGGCACCGACACCCACACCCCGGCCTACAACGACGCGGGCTACAAGATGCGGGCCTGCGCCTGGAACGACAGCACCGGCCTCGTGCGCTGTACCGGCTGGTACTAGCCCCCTCCCGGCCGTTCGGCCGCCCGCCCACGGGGGACGGGCGGCCGCGCGGCCGTCCTAGCGGCGCAGCCAGTCGCCGCCCGGGATCCGGGTGCCGGAGCGGGCCAGGTGGCGGGCCAGGGGCGGGGCGGCCAGGTAGACCCAGGCGCGGACCGGGGTGCCGTCGGGGCGCAGGGCTTCGCGGGCGGTGCGGTCGTAGATGTTGGCGGGGTGTCCGGGGCCCTCGTACTCCTCCAGCAGGTCGAGCGCCGCGAGGAGTTCCCCGTAGGCCCCGGGGGCCGGGGTGATCAGCTCTCCGGCTATGGCGGAGCCCGGGCGGTCCACGGCGTAGGGGTAGCCGGGGCCCTCGTACAGGGCCGCGTCCGGGAGGCGGGCGGGCTCCTCGGCGGCCGTGCGGCCACGCAGGAAGAGGTCGTGGTTGACCTCGCCGGGGCGCAGGGTGCCGTAGACGAAGAAGGGGAGCTCCTCCGCCTGCGGGACCGCCTGGGGAACCGTCTGGGGAACCACCGGCGGAACCGTCGGCGGAACCCTCTGCGGAACCGTTCCTTCGCCGTGGCCTTCCGGCCGATCGGCCGATGTCATGCGGGCCTCCCTCGATTCAGGCTGAGCTGCGAGCCGGACTCCCACCGGCCGCGGGACGGGCCGAAAGTCCCGACTTCGGCCGCGGGAGCCCGCGTACGCACCGCCGTTACACAACCGCCCGGTCCCCGTGACCGGCGCCGTCTACCGTCAGTCTGCCTCCCCCGCACCCCGCCCTCCCCCACCACCCGACGGTTCTTTCCTCCATGACTCGACCGACCCTCCGCAGCCTCGCCGCGGCCGCCCTGCTCTGCATCGGCCTCGGCCTCGGCGGCTGCGCCGCACCCGGGGGTCTCGGGCACGGCGAGGTCGCGCCGCCGGTGTCCTCCCAGCCCCGGCCGAAGCCGCTGTGGCCCTCCTGGACCGAGTCCCCGAGTTCCAGCGGTACGGCGGTGGCCGGCCGGGTGCCGCCGCCGCGGCCGCTCGACGGCGCCCTGGCCGTGGGGCCGGAGGGGATCGAGAAGGTCGACGTGATGGCCGTGCTCCGCGCGGACAAGACGATGAGGCGCTTCGGCGACGGGAAGAAGATCGAGGGCCCGGGCAAGGCCGGGGTACGGCCGGCCCGGTTCGCGGACCTGACGGGCGACGGGAAACCCGAGCTGATCGTCGCCGCCGACAGCCCGACCGGGCGTTCGGTGCTGAGCGTCTACACCGCGGCCGGCGGGAAGGTCGTCCCGATCCTGGCCACCAGCGGCAGGCGGATGAGCGCCGAGATCCTCGGCACCGACCTGCTGGTCCGCACCACCGACGACGACGGATCCGCGCACGACATCCGCTACCACTGGGACGGCCAGCGGATGAGCGTGCTCAGCGACGAGCACAAGTTCGGCAACGCCATCTCCGCCCCGGGCTCCGGCCAGTGCCCGGCCCCGCGGCCGACCGGCTCCGAAGCACCCGAACCCACGAACCGGGCCGCCCGGTGAAGCGCACCCTGCTCCGCTGCCGCCGCCTCCTGCACTCCCTCGGCCTGCGCTGGAAGATCGCCGTCCTGCTCGCCGTCGGCTGCTCGCTCGTCGCGCTCACCATCGGCATCCTGATCCACGAGGCCCGCGCCGACCAAGTGGCCGACGCGGCGCGCAAGGGCGCCCTCGCGCAGCTCGTCCGGGTGCGGCAGGTCTACGAGCTCACGGGCCAGCTGGACTTCGACAAGGTCGGGGAGGCCGACGCGCGCCTCGACTGTCCGAGCCTGCCGGAGCCGCTGCGGCAGGCCGCCCTCTCCGGGCACCGCACCACCTACCTCGACCTGGACGGCCTCCACCCGGCGGTGTGGGCCGCCCGGCCCGTCGGCGCCGACCAAGTGCTGTCCGTACGCCAGCCGCTGGCGGAGGAGCAGGCGGAACTGTGGGAACTGGACCAGAAGTTGATGGCCTTCGGGGTGGTCGTCGTCTCCCTCGCGGCGATCGGCGGAGCGGCGCTGGCCAGCCGGCTGAGCAAGGACCTGCGGTCCGCGGCCGAGACCGCCCGGCGGATCAGCACGGGTGAACTGGACGCACGGATAGGCCCGTCGGGCGTACCGGGGACGCGGAACGAGGTGGCCGAACTGTCCGCGGCGGTCGACACGATGGCGGCGAGCCTGCAGCGGCGGCTGGTGGCGGAGCAGCGGTTCACGGCGGACGTGGCGCACGAGCTGCGGACCCCGCTGACCGGGCTGCACACCGCCGCCGAACTGCTCCCTCCGGGGCGGCCCACCGAGCTGGTGCGCGACCGGGTCGCGGCCCTGCGCGGCCTGACGGAGGACCTCCTGGAGGTGGCCCGGCTGGACGGGGACCGGGAGGTGGCCCAGCTGGACGTCCACCCCCTGGGGCCGCTGGTGGAAGAAGTCACCCGGCGTTCGGGGGTGGTGGAGGCACAGGTCCTGGGCGCCGCCGACGGCAGGACCTGCGTCCGCACGGACGTCCGGCGCCTCGAGCGCATCCTGACGAACCTGCTCGTCAACGCCCGAAGGCACGGCCGGGACCCGATCACCGTGACGGTGGCCGGGAACACGGTCACCGTCCGGGACCACGGTCCGGGCTTCCCGGAGACCCTGCTGCGGGACGGCCCGCAGCGATTCCTGACGGGCGCGGCCGAACGCGGCCAGGGCACCGGCCTGGGCCTGACCATCGCCCTGGGCCAGGCCCACGTCATCGGCGCCCGCATCACCCTCACCAACCCCACCCCCACCGGCGCCGCAGCCACCCTCACCCTCCCCCGCCCGGCCCCCACCACCCCCACCAGCCCTTCCAGCCCCGCCGGCGTTTGAGGCGCGGGGCCCGGGGCGGAGCACAGCCCTTCCAGCCCCGCCGGCGTTCGAGGCGCGGGGCCCGGGGCGGAGCACAGCCCTTCCAGCCCCGCCGGCGTTTGAGGCGCGGGGTCCGGGGCGGAGCCCCGGGAAACGGAGAAAGGGCGGGGCGGGGACGGGCTCCGCGCAGCGGCGACCCGCAGCCGCACCCGCGAGGCCACCGTCACCCGGACGGCGTGGCGCCCCACACACGCCCCCTCACCCAGCCCCACCTGCGACGACGCCCCCGTCAGCCCACCCCCCACCCCCAATCTGACACCACATCAGCAGGCGCAGGCCACCGCTCCCGGGTTACCTCGGAAACACGACCCCGTGTCCACAGGAGACCACCCATGCGCCGACGCACCGCCCACGTGCTCACCGCCACCGCGCTGACCGCCGCCGCGTTCACCGGCCCGGTGGCCGGCGCGGTCGCCGCCGCGGACCTGGGCATGACGGGCTTCGGCATGACGGGCTTCGCGGCCGGCGACTTCGCCCCGCTGGAGGTGTGGCCCAAGTCCGCCGCCCCCGGCACCACCGTCACGGTGAACACGAAGGCCTGCGGCAAGGGCAGTCACGCCGAGGGCGACGCCACCACCGTCGGGGGCGGCCGCTTCAAGCTGACCCCGGGCACCCACAAGGAGGTGGTCGTGGGGCAGTTCCAGGTCGCCCGCGGAACCCACCCCGGCACCCACTCGATCGGCGCCACCTGCGCGAACGGCAAGTTCGCCACCGGCGACCTGATCGTCACCGAGCACGACCGGGCCCCCCAGGGCCACGTGCGCACCGGGGTGGGCGGTGGCACGACCACCACCACCGACCCCGCCAAGATCGCGGCGGGAGTGGCAGTGCTGGCCGCCACCGCCGTCGGCGGTACCTGGTTCCTGCGTCGCCGGGCGAGCGGCACGCGGAACTGACGGACGCCCACCGCGGCTCCGGCCGCGGTCCGACCGGTACCGTCCCCCGTCGCCCGCCCCGCGAGGTCCCCCCCGTTCGCGGGGCCGGGCGACGGCCAAGTCACCACGTCACCACGTCACCAAGCCGAGGGGGCCGCATGGAGGCAGAGGCACGCCGCGCCCGCGCCCGCGCCGGCGGGCTCGTCGCACTCGCCGCCTGCATCGGCGTCTGGCTCATCGGCAGCGGCTCCGGCGAGCCCGTCCGGCCCCCGTTGCCCTCCCCCGGCGAGGCGCTGAGCGCCCAGGCCCGGTTCCCCGGGGCCATCGCCGCGCTCCCCGGCTCACCGCCCACCCGGATCCGGATCCCGTCCCTCCGGGTGGACGCCCCGCTCACCGGGCTGGGGCTGCAGGCCGACGGCAGTCTCGAAGTACCGCCGCCCGCCCGCCGGGACCTGGCGGGCTGGTACCGCGAGGGCACCACTCCGGGCGCCACCGGCACGGCCGTCGTCGCCGGGCACGTGGACGACTCCTTCGGGCCCGCGGTCTTCTACCACCTCGGCGCGCTGCGCCGGGGGGCCCAGATCGAGATCGCCCGCGCTGATGGACGTACGGCCGTGTTCACCGTCCACGCGGTGGAGGTCTACGACGCCAGGGCCTTCCCCGACTCCCGCGTCTACGGGTCGTCACCGCGCGCCGAGCTCCGTGTCATCACCTGCGGCGGGGGCTTCTCCCCGCGCACCGGCTACCAGGGCAACGTGGTCGTCTTCGCCCACCTGACGGGCACGTATGAGACGGGCACGGCCAAGGCGGCCACGGCCACGGCCCAGACCGGCTAGGCCGTGCCGGTGCGGACGACGGCCTGGTCGCCGTGAGGTCCGAACAGGTGCAGGATCTCCACCACCTCGCCCTCGGCGGGGCCGAACCAGTGGGGTTCACCGGTGTCGAACTCGGCGACCTCGCCGGGGCGCAGGGTCAGGCTCCGCTCGCCGATGACGAGGTGGAGCTCGCCGGCGAGCACGTAGAGCCACTCGTAGCCGGCGTGGGTCACCCGTTTCGGTTCCCGGTACGCGAGCACCTGCTTGAAGACCTGGACCCGGCCCGGGTACTGCGTCAGGGGGACCAGGACGCTCCCGCGGTCCCGGCGGCGGGGCGTGAGGTGGACGCGCGCGTCACCGGTGACCGGGGCCGCCACGAGCTGGTCCAGGGCCACGCGGTGGGTTCGCGCGAGGGGGAGGAGCAGTTCGAGCGTCGGGCGCCGTTTGCCCGACTCCAGGCGGGAGAGCGTGCTCACGGAGATCCCGGTGGCCTCGGAGAGGGCCTCCAGGGTGAGGCCCCGCTCGCGCCGCAGCGCCCGTAGCCGCGGGCCGATGGCGTCGAGGGTCCGGGCGAGTTCGGCGCGTTCGGCATCGCTGTCCATGGGGCCATTTTGCGGTATCGGCAAATTTCCTGGGCCGCGGCCGTCCCCCGGTCCGAGCATGGGCCGACATCAGGAGCAGCCGGCCGGCAGGCCGTCGCGGACCGAAGGCGGACCCATGACCACGACGATCCCGGCCGGGACGGCAGCGGCGCCCGGGCCCGCCCTCGGCCCGCGCCGCCGGTGGACGGTACTGGCCGTCTGCGCGCTGAGCATGTTCCTCATCGGAGTGGACACCACCATCGTCAACGTGGGCCTGCCCGCGATCGGACGCGGCCTGGGGGTGGGCACCCGCGGTCTGGAATGGGTCGTGGACGCCTACACCGTGGTCCTGGCCAGCCTCCTCATCGCCTCCGGCTCCCTCGCGGACCGCTTCGGACGCCGTCGCGTGTTCCGGTGCGGGCTGACCGTCTTCGGTCTCGCCTCCCTCGCCTGCGCCCTCGCGCCGTCGCTCGGCTTCCTCGTTGCGGCGCGGGCCGTCCAGGGGGTCGGGGCCTCGATGCTGAGCCCGGTGGCCCTGGCGATCGTGGTCAACGCGATGCCCGACCCGGGGGAGCGGGCCCGGGCCATCGGCATATGGGCCTCCGTCTTCGGGCTCAGCATGGCCGCGGGCCCGGTCGTCGGCGGGGCCCTCATCGCGGCCTTCGGCTGGCGGTCGGTGTTCTGGATCAACGCCCCGGTGGTCGTCGGCGCGCTCGTCCTGGTCGCGATGTTCGTGCCGGAGTCCCGCGGCCAGCGCGCCCGACGGCTCGATCTGCCCGGCCAGCTGCTCCTCACGACCGCCCTGTGCGTCTCGGTCGGCGTCCTGATCGAAGGCCCCCGCATCGGCTGGTCCTCCCCCTCGGCCCTGGCCTGCTACGCCGTCGTCGCGGCGGCGGCGACGGCCTTCGTCCGGGTCGAGCTCCGCCGGACCGAGCCCCTGATCGACCTCGGACTGTTCCGGCGGCCGCCCTTCGCCTCGGCGGTACTGGGCGCGGTGGCGGTGTTCGCCGCACTGAGCGTGAGCCTGCTGCTCACCACCCTGTACCTGCAGAACGCCCGCGGCTGGACCCCGCTCGCGGCCGGTGCGGCGACCCTGCCCATGGCGCTCGGGGCGACCGTGTGCGCTCCGTGGTCCGGCAGCCTGACGGGGCGCCTCGGGCCTCGGCGTCCGCTGCTCCTCGCGGGCGGCTTCACCGCGGCGGGCGGGCTCTGCCTGGTGGACCTGGGCCCGGACACGAGCGTGCCGCTGCTCCTGCTGGCCCACCTGCTCATCGGCATCGGGTTCGGCTTCGCCAACGCCCCGCTCACCCATACCGCGGTCGGCGGACTGCCGCCGTCCCGCGCCGGTGTGGCCGGGGCCGTCACCTCCACCGCCCGCCAGGTCGGATCGGCCGTCGGCATCGCCGTCGCGGGGGCACTGGCCGCGGGCGCCGGCCCCGAAGGCCTCGCCCGGGCGTCCCGGCCGGGCTGGCTGCTCGTGACGGCCTGCGGACTGTTCCTCTGCGTGGTGGCCCGGGCCTCCGGGGGCGCTCCCGAAGAGACGGCCTAGCCGAGGAGACGGCCCGGCCGAAGAGGCCGCCTGGGCGAAGAGGCCGCCTGGGCGAAGGAGACGGCCTACGCGGGCACCGCGTACCAGCGGCGGTGGACGTACGGCTCGACGCACAGGACCGCGACGCCCGCCACGGCTCCCACCAGGAGCGAGGTCCAGCCGCCCCCGGCGACCAGCGCACCGGCGCAGGCGGCGGCCACGACCAGCGGCCGGGCCAGGGTCAGCGGGCCGAGCCCGACGACCATGGCGAGGGTGCTGGCCCGGTACGGCAGCGCGAAGTAGGCGGCGAGCGAGAGCCCGACGGTGAGGGCGTAGGCCGCGAGCGGGACGAGGAAGCCGATGCCGCCGTCGGCGAGGGTCCCGTACACCCGGTCGGTGTCCTCGGCGAGCAGCAGGACGGCGCCGGCCGTGAGGGCGGGGGCGAGCAGCAGGACGGAGCCGACCGCCAGTCCGCGCAGGGAGGCGCGCAGGACGGCGCGGTGCTTGCGGATCCGGGCGTCCCGGCCGGCGTAGGCGCGGAAGCCGCTGAACGCCGCGTCGGCGAGGCCGAGGGCGGCGAGCGGCAGGACCGGGTTCATCGCGCGGCCCCGGAGGCGGACGCGGAGGCGGAGGCGGACCAG
This sequence comes from Streptomyces sp. AP-93, assembly GCF_022808175.1. Lineage (GTDB taxonomy): Bacteria > Actinomycetota > Actinomycetes > Streptomycetales > Streptomycetaceae > Streptomyces. Next base: position 34,492 of record NZ_JALGBX010000008.1, read on the forward strand.
GCCGCGGCGTCGTGCCCCGGCGGTCCGCCGCGGGTCAGGTGCTCCGCGCCCACGAGCCGGCGGGAGGCACGGCCGAGGGCCTGGCGCAGCGGGTCCTCCAGGTAGGGGCGGATGCCGAGGACCGGGCGCAGGGTGGTGCAGAAGGGGTTGGACAGGCCCCGGGGTTCGTAGAGCAGCGGCCGGATGCCGGGTACGGTCGCGGCGCGCAGCAGGGTCTCGTCCGAGTGGGCGCGCCGGGCGGAGACGACCCCGTCGTGGCGGCCGAGCGGATGGCGCATCCGGGCGCGGTGGAACATCCAGGCGCCCACGGGTGCCAGCCGGGTGGCGGCGATGTCGAAGTGGCAGAAGGCGAGTGCCTGGGAGTCGGCCTGCGCCTCGAAGAAATCCGCGAGCGCGGGGCCGCGGAAGTGGTGGAGCACTCCGGTGGAGACGTAGACGGTGGCGACCTCCGGGAGGTCGAAGGCGTTGCCGTGGACGAACCGGCAGTCGAGTCCCTCGGCGCGGGCCAGCCGGTCGGCCTCGGCGACGAGCGCGGCGTCGAGGTCGACGCCGATCAGCTCGACGTTCGGGCCGAGCGCGCCGGTGGACGCCAGCCAGCGGACGAGGTAGCCGAGCCCGGATCCGATGTCGACCAGACGGAACCGGCCGCGGCGGCCCGCGATCTCGCGGATGGCCTCGAACAGCGGGTCCAGTACGTGCACCAGCCGCTCCCCGATGCGCAGTTCCTCGCTGAGCCGCTGCAGCTCGGTGTGGACGCCGATCATCAGGCGGTCCACGGCGAGCGGGTCGAGCACGTCGTCCGGCCCGGCCGGCAGCCCGGCGGCGATCCGGGCGCCGCGCGGATCCCCCGCCTCGTGGAGCCGGCGGACCACATCACCCCGGCGCACCGGCAGTCGCGCCCCGCTGAGCGGATCGGTGACGGTGATCAGGTCGGATATCTCAAGGTGGGGCACGTCGGCAACTTTATCCCCCGGCGGCGGACCTGCCCATGCGCGTCCCGGATCAGCCCCACTGTTCGAAGCCCAGCTTCACCACCAGGCCGCCGACGACCGTCAGCAGCACTCCGCGGACGAAGCCGCTGCCCTTCTTCAGTGCCATCCGGGCACCGATCATGGCGCCGGCCAGGTTGAACACGGCCATCAGGGCGGCCAGTTGCCACAGCACCATGCCCTGGTAGGCGAACATGGCGAGCGCTCCGGCGTTGGTGCACACGTTGACGATCTTCGCCGTGGCGGAGGCCGTGACCAGGTCGAGGTGGAGGAGGGCCGTCAGCGCCAGGACCAGGAAGGTGCCGGTGCCGGGGCCGATGAGCCCGTCGTAGAAGCCGATGCCGAGGCCGGCCAGGGCGATGGTGAGCAGGACGCGCCGGCGGCTGACGGGGGCGGCTCCGGGAGCGACGCCGAAGCCGGGGCGGAAGAGGACGAAGGCCGCGACGACCACCAGGACCACCATGATCAGCGGGCGCAGGGCGTCCTTGCTGATGCCGCCGGCCAGGGCGGCCCCGCCCATCGAGCCGGCGACCGCGGCCAGGCCGATGCGGACGGCGAGCTTCACGTCCACCGGGGTCTTGCGCAGGTACGCCACGGCCGCGCCCGAGGTCCCGACGATGGCCACGGCCTTGTTGGTGCCGAGCACGGTGGCGGGGTGGGCGTTCGGCAGGCCGAGGAGCAGGGCGGGCAGGAGCAGCAGGCCGCCGCCGCCCACGACGGCGTCGATCCAGCCGGCCGCGGCGGCGGCCACACACAGCACGATGATCATGGTTGTCGATATGTCAGGCACGGCCCGACCTTGTGACTCCTCCCCCTCCGAAGGGAGGGGGCTTCTCGCTATGCCGGTTGGCGTTGCGACGGACCAGCCCGGCCCGTAGAACGTTCAGGGCGCCCACCGTGTCCGCGTGCGCGATGTGGGCGCAGGACTGGCAGTGGAACTTTTCCTGTGTAGTCCGGTTCTCCTTGGCGACGTGCCCGCATTCGGGGCAGGTCCGGGAGGTGTTGCGGGGGTCCACGGCGATCACTTCCCGACCGGCGCTTTCAGCCTTGCTGGTGAGGATCGCGAGGAACACCCCCCATCCGGCGTCCGAGATCGAGCGGTTGAGCCCGGCTTTTGAGGCGGCCCCGTTGGGCAGGAATCCACCCGGCACCTCGGGGTCGGGCTTCGGGGCGGGGGCCTTGACCATGTTGCGGATCTTGAGGTCTTCGTGCGCGATGAAGTCGTGCGCGCGGACCAGGCCCAAGGCGGTTTTGTGCGCGTGATCGAGGCGCTGACGCCGGACCTTGCGGTGCAGCGTGGCGACCTCCTCGACGGCCCTGCGGTGGTTGGCGGTGCGCTTATCGCGGCGGACGCGCGGGAACCGTGAGAGGGCCTGCTGTGCGGCTTGCAGCCGGGCAGCGGTACGGCGGCCGTAGCGCGGGTTGGACACGAAGGCACCGTTGGAGTCGACGAGGAAGCTGGCGATCCCAAGGTCGATGCCGACCACGGACCCGGTCGTGGGCAGCGGCTCGGGCTGGGGCTGCTCGGCGGTCAGGACCACATACCAGCGGCGGCCTTCACGCTTGACCGACACGGTCTTGACCTCGCCGACGACCGGCCGGTGCTGGTTGACCTTGATGTGCCCTACGCCTTGCAGGCGGACTCGGGTGACGGGGTCGTGCGGTGTGGCATCCCACCGGCAGCCATCGCCGTCCTTGGGGAAATCGACGGTGTCGAACCAGTTGACCCCACGGAAGCGCGGGTACCCCGGAGTGTCACCGGACTTGATCCGGCGGAAAAACGCGGCGAACGCCTTGTCCAGCCGGCGAAGCGTGGCCTGCTGGCTGGAGAACGACCAGCGACCTTGCCGCTCTGGGTCGAACGCCCGGATCTCCTTGAGCTGCCCGGACTGCATCCCGTACTTGATGCTCGTCTTCGAGATGTGCCGGTAGGCGTCACGGCGTTCCTGCAACGCCCCGTTGTAGAGCGAGCAGTGATCACGCAGCATCTCGCCCAGCGCGATCGCCTGGCCCACAGTGGGCCGCATGAGGAACTTGTACGCACGGATCACCCGGCCCACCCCCCTTCGGTCAAGGTGCGATCAACATAGCGGAGGCCACTGACAACGCAGCGAACTCCGGCACTCCGCGCCCTCGGGCCAAGGATCGCTTTCCCGCCCGGCCTGAAGACCGGGATTCCCAGCGAAGATCAGGGGACGGAGAGGTTGGGTGGAGGCCATCAATCCCCGGAAACTTGCGCAAAGGTTGAGCTTTGCCTGGCCGGAGCCCGGTCGGGGGCCACGGGGGCCGACGGATCGACCGCCACCGTCAGCACGCTCGCAGCCAGCACACTGGCCAGCCCGAGCCCGGCCGCCAGCCGCCGGGCGGGCGGTACGGATCCCAGCGCGGCCAGCACCGCCTGCGCCGGAGAGGTACGGGGCCTGCGGTGCCGGGCCGCGGCCGCGGGGACGGCCGCCGCGGCGGCGCCGGCCGGCGGGGACACGGACAGGGCGACGTGCAACGGGTGGCGCATGATGCGGGAACCTCTCGGAGGCGGAGCGGAGGCAGAGGAAATTCGGCGGGTTCAGAACCCGAAGCACTCGGCGTGGATCCGCCCCGCCGGCACCCCGGCCCGCAGCAGCGCCGACTGGGTGGCGTCCGCCATCCCGGGCGGCCCGCACAGGTACACGTCGTGCTCGGCCAGCTCCGGCACCAGCGCGGCCAGCGCCTGCGGAGCCAGCGGGTCGAAGGCGGCGCCCGACGGCCCGAGCAGGTAGTGCAGCCCGGCCTGCCGTTCGGCGGCGATGGCCTCCAGCTCGGAGCGCAGGACGAGGTGCTCCTCGGCGCCCGCCCGGTAGAGCAGGGTGATGTCCCCCGGCCCGCCGGGCAGGGTCTCGAACAGCGCCCGCATCGGGGTGATCCCGACCCCGCCGGCGATCAGCAGCACCTTGGTCCGGGTCCGCCGGGCCGCGGTGAGCGCCCCGAAGGGGCCGGTGGCGAGGACCCGGGTGCCGGGGCGCAGCCGGCGGATCCGGCGGGAGTGGCCGCCGAGGGCCTTCACGGTGATGCGCAGGGTGTTCCCGCGGACCGGCGCCGACAGCGAGAACGGCAGCGCGGTGTGCCACAGCCGCCGCTGGAGGAACCGCCAGCGCAGGAACTGCCCCGGCTCCGCGCGCAGCTCCGCGAGGTGCTCCCCGTATACGAGGACGGAGACCACCCCGGGCCCCTCCACGCGGACCTCGGCGACGCGCAGCGCGTGCCGCAGGGCCTGCCGTACGGGGACCACGGCCCGGTACCAGAGCAGCAGGACGGCGACCACCGCGTGGGCGAGGGCCCAGAACCAGGCGACGAGGGCCAGGTCGGGCCCGGCAAGCTGGTGCCCGAAGGCGAGGGCGGCGGCGAGGTACACCAGGAGGTGGACCCCCCGCCAGGTTTCGTGGCTGACCCGGCGGCGTACGGAACGGGCGGAGGTGATGCCGACCGCGACGAGGAGGACGGTCCCGGCCGCCGCGGCGGCCAAGGCCGGATAGGCGAGCAGCTCCCGGACCGCCGAGAGCACGTCGGCCCCCTCGTGCACGGCGTAGCCGCAGAGCGCGAAGGCCGTGTGCCCGAAACAGAGCAGCAGGACGTGGCGGCCGCCCAGGGCGTGCCAGCGGGCGAGCCGGGCCGCGCCCACCCCGTGCTCGACGGCGGGGACCCGGGCCATGAGGAAGAGCAGGACGAGCACCCCGTACCCGGCGAGCAGGCCGCTCAGGTGCGCGGCGGTGGCGAACAGCGCGTCGAGCCGGGCCGAGGGCCGCACCTGCGCGGCCCACAGCAGGGCCACGGTCCCCGCCCCGCCGAGCATCCCGCCCTTGACCCGAACCGCCATGTCTCGCTCTCGCATACGGCCACGCTAAGGGCGGTCTGGCGGCCTCCCCGGCCCTCCCGGTGATCCTTAAGGCGGCCTTGAGCAACGCCTCACGGACCCTTAACCCGCACGCTGAGGTCGGCGTTCCGTCAGGGAAACAACGGCGATGCCGTGGGGAAACAGCGGCCCCGCACTCTCGTGTCATGACCTCGGAACAGCAACGCGTGGTGGTGATCGGCGGCGGCCTCGCCGGCCTGCGGCTCGCCGCCCGGCTGGGCGGGGACGTACGCGTCCTCGGAGAGGAGGCGCACGCCCCCTACAACCGGGTCCTCCTCGCGGAGGTCCTGGCCGGCCGGTACGCACCGGAGGTGACGGCCCTCCCGGCCCCCGGTCCGGCGCTGCGCCGGGGCGTGCGGGCGGTACGGATCGACCGGGCGGAGCAGGTGGTGCACTGCGACGACGGCACGGTCGAGCCGTACGGCACCCTCGTCCTGGCCACGGGATCGAACCCGGTCCTCCCTCCACTGCGCGGCCTCTTCGAACCCGAAGGGCGGGAACTCCCCGCCGGGGTCCACGCGTTCCGCACCATGGACGACTGCCTGGCCCTGTCGGCGGCCGTACGTCCCGGCGTGCGCGCGGTGGTGATCGGCGGCGGCCTCCTCGGCGTCTCGGCGGCCCGCGCGCTGGCCGAGCGGGGCGCCCAGGTCGTCCTGGCGCAGCAGGGCGAGCGCCTGATGGAGCGCCAACTCGACGCGGAAGCCTCGGCCCTCCTGCACACGCACCTGACCGACATGGGCGTGGAGATCCACACGGAATGCCGCGTCCGGGGCCTGTCGACGACAGCGGCTCCGCTGCCGGGGCTCCGCCCCGGACCCCGCGCCTCAAACGCCGGCGGGGCTGAAATTACCCTGCGGGCAATCCAGCCCACCAGCGGGCACATCCAAACCGACGTCAGCCGAAATCCAGCCCCTCCGGCGTTTGAGGAGCGGGTCCGGGCAGAGCCCGGAACGCCCCGCGGGGCCGCCGCTCCCGAAGCCGCCCGCGCCCGCATCCCGGGCCGGAACCCCGGCACCACCCCCGGCCAGGGACCCCGCCGGGTAACCGGCGTAGACCTCGCCGTCGGCTACCGCCTGGACGCCGACCTCGTCGTCCTCGCCTGCGGCGTCCGCCCCCGCACCGGCCTCGCCCAGGCCGCCGGCCTCGACGTCCGCACCGGCATCCTCGTCGACGACGAGCTCCGCACCAGCGATCCCCGCATCCACGCCATCGGCGACTGCGCCGAGCACGCGGGCCGGGTGTACGGCCTGGCCGGCCCCGCCCTCGAACAGGCCGACGCCCTCGCCGGCGTCCTGCTCGGCACCGGCGGGGGACTCGTCGCGGACCCCGCCTACGCCGGCACCCGCGCCCTCACCCGCCTCACCCTCACCGCCGGGGGCGACCGGCCCCTCGACCTCGCGGCCTTCGGCGAGACCACCCCGCTCCCCGGCGACGACGTGGTCCGGCTCACCGACGCCACCCGCCGCACCTACCGCAAGGTCGTCGTCCGGGGCGACCGCCTCGTCGGCGGGGTCCTGCTCGGTGAACTGTCCAGCGTGGGCGCCCTCGCCCGCAGCTGGGAGGACGGCGCCCCCCTCACCGACCAGCACGGTCTCTCCGACCTGCACCACCTGCTCACCGACGACGGAGGCTCCTGATCATGGCCGCAGCCACGCCCACGCCCGCCCCGGGCACCGCCCAGGCCACCGCCCAGGCCACCGCCACGACCCCCGGGGCTCCGAAGCCCGCCCTCGTGCTCATCGGCCACGGCATGGTCGGCCAGCGCTACCTGGAGGCCCTCGCCGAACTCGGCGCCACCGCCACGCACCGGATCACCGTGCTCTGCGAGGAGCCCCGCCCCGCCTATGACCGGGTGCACCTGACCTCGTACTTCTCCGGCAGCACCCCCGAGGACCTCTCCCTCACCCCCGCCTCCTTCATGGAGGAGCACGGGATCGCCCTGCACCTCGACGACCCCGCCGAGAGCATCGACCGCGAAGCCCGCACGGTCACTTCCCGCACGGGGCGGGTGTTCCCGTACGACGTGCTCGTGCTCGCGACCGGCAGCTACCCCTTCGTGCCGCCCGTCCCCGGCAAGGACGCCCCGGGCTGTTTCGTGTACCGCACCATCGAGGACCTCCTCGCGATCGAGGAGTACGCGAAGACCCGGACCACCGGCGCCGTGGTCGGCGGCGGCCTGCTCGGGCTGGAGGCCGCCGGCGCGCTCCAGGGCCTCGGACTCACCACCCAGATCGTGGAGTTCGCGCCCCGCCTGATGCCCGTCCAGGTCGACGAGGGCGGCGGCGCGGCCCTGCTCCGCACCATCGAGAACATGGGGCTCACCGTCCACACGGGCGTCGGCACCCAGGAGGTGCTCACCGGCGAGGACGGCGCGGTCAGCGGCATGAAGCTGTCCGACGGCTCCAGCGTCGCCACCGACCTGGTCGTCTTCTCCGCGGGCGTCCGCCCCCGCGACCAGCTCGCCCGCGAGAGCGGACTGGCCGTCGGCGAACGCGGCGGCATCTCCGTCGACGCCCGATGCCGCACCTCCGACCCGCACGTCTACGCCATCGGCGAGTGCGCGCTCGCCTCCGACGGCCGCGTCTACGGGCTCGTCGCCCCCGGCTACGAGATGGCGGAGACGGCCGCGGCCGACCTGCTGGGCCGCGAGAAGGAGTTCACCGGCGCCGACCTCTCCACCAAGCTCAAGCTGCTCGGCGTGGACGTGGCCTCCTTCGGCGACGCGCACGGCGCCACCGCCGGCAGCCTCGACGTCGTCTACTCCGACTCCCGCTCCGGCGTCTACAAGAAGGTGGTCGTCTCCGCCGAAGGCGTGCTGCTCGGCGGCGTCCTGGTCGGCGACGCCGACTCCTACGGTCTGCTGCGCCCGCTCACCGGCTCCGTGCCGCCCGTCACCCCCGAGCAGCTGGTGATGCCCGCCGGCGCCGGCGCACCCGCCGTGCTCGGCCCGACCTCGCTCCCCGACACCGCGGTGATCTGCTCCTGCCACAACGTCACCAAGAAGGCCATCACCGCCCACAGCACCGTCCCCGAGGTCAAGAAGTGCACCAAGGCGGGCACCGGGTGCGGGAGCTGCCTCAAGGTGATCGGCCAGCTGATGCCGCCCGCCGCCGACAAGGGGCTCTGCGACTGCTTCCCCTTCACCCGCGCCGAGCTCTACGAGATCGTCCGCACCCTGCGCGTGACCTCGTACGAGCGGCTCCTGGACAGCCACGGCCGCGAGGAGGCGCGCGGCGGCGAAGGCTGCGAGGTCTGCAAGCCCACCGTCGGTTCGATCATCGCCTCGCTCGCCCCCACCCTCGGCGCGAGCGGCTACGTCCTGGACGGGGAGCAGGCCGCCCTCCAGGACACCAACGACCACTTCCTCGCCAACATGCAGCGCAACGGCTCGTACTCGGTCGTGCCGCGCATCCCCGGCGGCGAGATCACCCCCGACAAGCTCATCGTGATCGGCGAGGTGGCCCGCGACTTCGGCCTCTACACGAAGATCACCGGCGGGCAGCGCATCGACCTCTTCGGCGCCGCCCTCGACGACCTCCCCCGCATCTGGGCCCGGCTCGTCGAGGCCGGATTCGAGTCCGGGCACGCGTACGGCAAGGCCCTGCGGACGGTGAAGTCCTGCGTGGGCCAGACCTGGTGCCGCTACGGGGTCCAGGACTCCGTACGGATGGCCATCGACCTGGAGCTGCGCTACCGCGGCCTGCGCGCCCCGCACAAGCTCAAGTCGGCGGTCTCCGGCTGCGCCCGCGAGTGCGCGGAGGCGCAGAGCAAGGACTTCGGGATCATCGCGACGGCGAGCGGCTGGAACCTCTACGTCGGCGGCAACGGCGGGGCCACCCCGCGCCACGCCGACCTGCTGGCCCAGGACCTGTCCGACGCCGAACTGGTCCGGCTCATCGACCGGTTCCTGATGTTCTACATCCGCACCGCCGACCGGCTGGAGCGGACCTCCACCTGGCTGGACCGGCTGGAGGGCGGCCTCGAACACCTGCGGGACGTGATCGTGCGCGACTCGCTCGGGCTGTGCGCGGAGCTGGAATCGCTGATGGCCGACCACGTGGCGCACTACCGCGACGAGTGGGCCGAGACCCTGGACGACCCGGAGCGGCTGCGCCGGTTCGTGTCCTTCGTCAACGCCCCGGGCGCACCCGACCCGAGCGTGAAGTTCGTCCCCGAACGCGGTCAGGTCAAGCCCGACCTGGCCGTCCTGACCCTGGAGCCCCTGGGAGGCACCCGATGACCGTGGAACTGCAGGTGGCGGAGGGATGGCTCACCGTGTGCGAGCTGTCGGCGCTGATCCCCGGGCGCGGGGTGGCGGCGCTGCTGCCCGACGGGAGCCAGGCCGCCGTGTTCGTCGACCGCGCGGGGCGCCCGTACGCCATCGGCAACCGGGACCCCTTCACCGGGGCGCAGGTGCTCTCGCGCGGGCTGGTCGGCTCGGCCGCGGGACGGCTCTTCGTGGCCTCGCCGCTGCTCAAGCAGCGGTTCGACCTGGAGTCGGGGCACTGCCTGGACGACGAGGAGGTGGCGGTCCGGACGTACCCGGTACGGACCGCCGCGACCTCGGGCTGAGGCTCAGGCCTGGACGATCGACGGGTCCATCCACATGATCTCCCAGGTGTGGCCGTCGAGGTCCTCGAAGACGCGGCCGTACATCGTGCCGTAGTCCTGGGCGGCGCGGGGCTCGGTGGCGCCTGCGGCCACGGCCGTGTCCACGGTCTCGTCCACCTTGGCGCGGCTCTCGGCGCTCAGGCAGAGCAGCACCGAGGTGGTGGTGACGGTGTCGGCGATGGCCTTGTGGGTGAACTCCTTGAAGCGCGCCTCGGACAGGAACATCGCGACGATCGAGTCGGTGATCGGCATCGAGGCGGTGGTCTCGTCGGTGAACTGCGCGTTGAAGGAGTAGCCGAGCTTGCTCCAGAAGGCCTTGGTCGCGTCGAGATCCTTGGCCGGCAGATTGACGAAGATCATGGTGGAGGACATCTCGGTCTCGCTTCTCTCGTGTGTGCGTTGCTGTCGAGAGTGAGACCGGGGAGTCCCGCGAAACTCATCGCCCCCGCGTGAACTTTCCACGTACTTCTCAAAACCGCAGGCCAGATGGCCAGACGGTCAGACGGGTCAGACGGGTCAGCCGGGTCAGCCGGGTCAGACGGCTGCAGAGCGCAGCTGCAGGGCCGCCAGCGGTACGAAGCCCAGCCCGTCGGCGCTCTCCAGCGAGGCGTCGGCGCCGGCCAGCCGCTTGTGCAGGGTCAGCGCGATCCGCTCGCCCTGGGCCTTGGCCCGCTCCGCGTTCGGCCCCCGGTGCAGTCCGTCGATCGTGGCCCGCCACAGCTGCACCCGGCGCCCGAAGTCCTCGGCGGTCATCTCGCGGGCCGACTGGAGGGCCGCGTGCGGGGCGAAGGCGTTGCGCCGGTAGTCGGCGCTGCGGAAGAGGGCCCGCTCCCAGAAGTCGGTGATCCGGGGCAGGTGCACGTCGAGGTCGGTACCGGCGATCTCGGTGAAGAAGGGCCCGATCCGCGGGTCGGCGAAGGCCGCCGTGTAGAAGCGGCGCAGTACGACGTCGAGGTCGGCGCGGCCCGTGATGTCGGCGTCGGCGGTATGGCTCATCACTCCACCATCCTCCCGCACCGGCCCCCTCCCCAGGGCAGAAAGTCCTGCATTACGCCGCTCCGCTCCCTCTCCGCTCCCTCTCCTCATCCCTCTCCGATTTCAGGAAATCCCTCCGGGAGGATTGACCTCGTGCCGGTCGCTCCCGCGTCATATGGAATTGACGTCACGTCAACTCGACGGTTCTAAGTTCCTCGACGCGTGCGTGACTCCTCGCCCGACCGGGCGCGGAGCCTCTCCTCCCACAGGAGTGACCGTGGAACGTCGTACCTTCCTTCGCGGGGCCGTCATCGGCTCCTCCGCCGCCGCCTTCGGCGGCACGCTGATGCACGGCGCGGCCTACGCGGCCCCCGCCCAGCCCGGCGCCGGACCCTACGGGGCGCTCGGCGCCGCCGACGCCAACGGCATCATGCTGCCCGCCGGCTTCAGCAGCCGGGTGATAGCGCGCTCCGGCCAGACCGTGAGCGGCACCTCGTACACCTGGCACAGCGCCCCCGACGGCGGCGCCTGTTTCGCCGACGGCACGGGCTGGATCTACGTGTCGAACTCGGAGATCAACCCCTCCGGCGGTGCGAGCGCGGTGAAGTTCAACTCCTCGGGCACCGTCACCGGTGCCTACCGCATCCTCTCCAACACCCGCCAGAACTGCGCGGGCGGCAAGACCCCGTGGAACACCTGGCTGTCCTGCGAGGAGGTCAGCCTCGGCTACGTCTACGAGGCCGACCCGTACGGGGTGAACGCGTCCGTCCGGCGCTCCGCGATGGGCCGCTTCAAGCACGAGGCGGCTGCCGCCGACCCCGTGCGCCAGGTGATCTACATGACGGAGGACGAGTCGAGCGGCTGCTTCTACCGCTTCATCCCCACCACCTGGGGCAACCTCTCCTCGGGCACCCTCCAGGTGCTCGTCGCCGGCACCGCCACCTCCGGCTCCTTCACCTGGCAGAACGTCCCGGACCCGGACGGCTCGCCGACCACCACCCGCACCCAGGTCTCGGGCTCGAAGAAGTTCAACGGCGGCGAGGGCTGCCACTACGCCAACGACACGGTCTGGTTCACCACCAAGGGCGACAACCGCGTCTGGCAGCTCAACCTCGCGAACAGCACCTACGAGCTCGCCTACGACGACTCCCTGGTCTCCGGCGGCGGCGCCCCCCTGACGGGCGTCGACAACGTCACGGGTTCCTCGTACGGCGACCTGTACGTCGCCGAGGACGGCGGCAACCTGGAGATCTGCGTCATCACCCCGGACGACGTCGTCGCCCCCTTCCTGCGGGTCACCGGCCAGTCCTCCTCGGAGATCTGCGGCCCGGCCTTCTCCCCCGCCGGCAACCGCCTCTACTTCAGCAGCCAGCGCGGCACGAGCGGCAGCTCCACGGGCGGCATCACGTACGAGGTCACGGGCCCCTTCCGGGTCTGACGGCTTCCACCCCACCCGGCCCCGCCGGGCAGATCCAGCCCCGCCGGATAGATCCAGCCCCGCCGGCGTTTGAGGCGCGGGGGTCCGGGGGCTGGCCCCCGGCAACGGCGCCGCAGGTCGCCACGGGCGCACCCAAACCCAGCCCCGCCGGCGTTTGAGGCGCGGGGGCCCGGGGGCGGAGCCCCAGGCAACGGCGCCGCACGGCACCACCAGCCGCACCCCGGCGGGGTCACGAACCCGCCGGGGCGCGGCCGGTCACGACACCACGGCCCCACCCTTGAGCAGCGCGGCTCCCAACGGCGTCACCGTGTGCAGCACGGCGTTGCCCCGCCGCAGCGTGGTGACCAGCCCGGCCTCCCGCATCACCCCCGCGTGCTGGCTCGCGGAGGCCAGCGAGACCCCGGCCCGCCGCGCCAGCTCGCTCGTGGTGGCCCCGTCGCCGATCGCCTGGAGCACCACCGACCGGGTGTGCCCGACGAGCTTGCCCAGGGTGTGCTGACGCTGCCGGCGCCGCTCCTCCGCCGGCCGGGCCGCCTCGCCGCCGGCCTGCGCCGAGGACAGCTCGGCCGCCGCCGGATACACCAGCACGGGCGGCAGCTCCGGATCGTGCAGCGTCACCGCCGTGCGCCGGCAGAAGAAGGAGGGCTGGAGCAGCAGCCCGCGCCCCCGTAGCCGTACGTCCCGGTCCACGGGGTAGTCGCACTCCAGCACCGGCGCCCGCCACCGCAGCATCGGCGGCAGCGAGGCCAGCAGCTCGTCCGCTCCCCCGTCGAGCAGCGCCCGCCCCCGCGCGGCCCGCTCGGCCTCGATCTGTGCCTGGATGTGGCTCCAGTACGGCTCCACGGCCGCGCGGTGGTACCCGCGCAGCTCCCCCATCAGCCGGGGCAGGTGCGCGGTGTCCCCCTCCATGAAGTCCCGCAGCCGCCTGGGCACCAGGGCCTCGGAGCCGCGGTACGCGCCCCCGCCGGCGCCACCCGCAGCCGTCGGCATCCCGAAGGCCGCGGCCATGCCGGAGCCCGCCTCCACGCCCCGGCCGAGCAGCAGGAGCTCGCGCCGCAGCCGCTCGGGGCGGATCCCGCGCAGTGCGTCGAGGCCCACGTCCCACCCGTACTGCCCCTCCACGGGGGTCAGGAAATCGGGGAAATACCCGCGGCTCGGTATCAGCGCGCCGAGAAGTCGTGTTTCACCATTCAACCTGGTGCGTGTTTCGGCACGCCAATCGCCGAAGAGCCGGGTATCCCGCCGGTCCCGTAAGCGGTGAAAACTCAGAATCGTTTCCCACAACGCATCCGGACGCCCTGCCATCCTTACGCGCGCGAGGTCCACTCCCGTGAAATGGATACGCAGCACCCGAACCCCCACCTGTGCAACCGCAATCCCCCCGCCCCTTGAGTATGCACGCCGTCACACGTGGTCACCATGGCCTTTCAGCCACAGTTGAAACCCCTTTCGGCGAAGGTGTGACAACCGAAATCCTGTACTCCGCCGGGCACACTCCGGCGCGACCGAAACGCTCCGCGAAGGCCGTGGGGGGCTTTGCGGGGCCTGGCGGTCGGTCGCACCGGGAAGCGCCGACGTGTCCGGCGGATTGGCGGCAGGCGGTGGACGGGTGGGGATCCGTCCACCGCCTGTTGCTGTTAAGGCATCTGGAACAACATTGAACCAAGACTGGTCCCCCGGGGACCACCGGCGAAGACGGGGGAACGCCGCAGAACCCGGTGAACAGCGGGGAACACCGGGCAAGGCCGGGGAAATAGACGCGCCTGCCACCGGACGTCAGGGAACCCGGGGGCAGGCGCGGTCAAGGGGGCCCCGGCATCGGGGCCGCGGAGCGGTCAGCGGCTGTCGCTGCCCTTCGCCTCGGCGGCGGCGCGGCCGGCCTCCAGGCGCGCGACCGGGATCCGGAACGGCGAGCAGGAGACGTAGTCCAGGCCGACCTCGTGGAAGAAGTGGACGGACTCGGGGTCGCCGCCGTGCTCTCCACAGACGCCGAGCTTGAGGTCGGGGCGGGTGGCCCGGCCGGCCTCTACGGCGCTGCGGACCAGCGTGCCGACGCCGTCCCGGTCGATGGTCTCGAAGGGCGAGACCCCGAAGATGCCCTTCTCCAGGTAGGCGGTGAAGAAGCTGGCCTCGACGTCGTCGCGGGAGAAGCCCCACACGGTCTGGGTCAGGTCGTTCGTGCCGAAGGAGAAGAACTGCGCGGCCTCGGCGATCTGACCGGCGGTGAGGGCGGCGCGGGGCAGCTCGATCATGGTGCCGATGGTCAGCTTGAGGCTGGTGCCGGTGGCGGCCTCGATCTCGGCGATGACCGCGTCGGCCTCCTCGCGGACGATCTCGAGCTCCTGGACGGTGCCCACGAGCGGAACCATGATCTCGACCCGCGGGTCGCCCTTGGCGTTCGCGCGCTCGGCCGCGGCCTCGGCGATGGCCCGCACCTGCATGGCGAACAGGCCGGGGATGACGAGGCCGAGGCGGACGCCGCGCAGGCCCAGCATCGGGTTCTGCTCGTGCAGCTTGTGCACGGCCTGGAGCAGGCGCAGGTCGTTCTCGTTGGCGTCCTTGCGGGACTCGGCGAGGGCGACGCGCACCGACAGCTCGGTGATGTCGGGGAGGAACTCGTGCAGCGGCGGGTCGAGCAGGCGGACGGTGACGGGCAGTCCGTCCATCGCCTCGAACAGCTCGACGAAGTCCTTCTTCTGCAGCGGCAGGAGGGCACTGAGTGCCTCCTCCCGCTCCTTGTCGGTGTCCGCGAGGATCAGGCGCTCGACCAGCTCGCGGCGCTCACCGAGGAACATGTGCTCGGTGCGGCACAGGCCGATGCCCTGGGCGCCGAAGCGGCGGGCGCGCAGCGCGTCCTCGGCGTTGTCGGCGTTGGCGCGCACGCGCAGGCGGCGTACGCGGTCGGCGTAGGCCATGATCCGGTGCACGGCGGCGACGAGCTCGTCGGCGTCGTCGGCCCCGGCGTGCATGCGGCCCTCGAAGTACTCGACGACCGGGGACGGTACGACGGGTACCTCACCGAGGTAGACCTTGCCGGTGGAGCCGTCGATGGAGACGACGTCGCCCTCTTCGACGACCGTCCCGCCGACCGTCATGCGGCGGCGCTTGGTGTCGACCTCGAGGTCCTCGGCGCCGCAGACACAGGTCTTGCCCATGCCGCGGGCCACGACGGCGGCGTGCGAGGTCTTGCCGCCGCGCGAGGTCAGGATGCCCTCGGAGGCGATCATGCCGTCGAGGTCGTCCGGGTTGGTCTCGCGGCGGATCAGGATGACCTTCTCGCCGGAGCGGGACCACTTGACGGCCGTGTAGGAGTCGAAGACGGCCTTGCCGACGGCCGCGCCCGGGGAGGCGGCGATGCCGCGGCCCAGCAGGGTCGTCTTGGCACCCTCGTCGAAGCGCGGGAACATCAGCTGCGCGAGCTGGGCGCCGTTGACGCGCTGGAGGGCCTCGGCCTCGTCGATGAGGCCCTGGTCCACGAGCTGGGTGGCGATGCGGAAGGCGGCGCCGGCGGTGCGCTTGCCGACGCGGGTCTGGAGCATCCACAGCTGGCCGCGCTCGATGGTGAACTCGATGTCGCAGAGATCCTTGTAGTGGGTCTCCAACGTCGTCATGATCGTCATGAGCTGGTCGTACGAGACCTTGTCGATGGTCTCCAGGTCCGCGAGCGGCACGGTGTTGCGGATGCCCGCGACCACGTCCTCGCCCTGGGCGTTCTGGAGGTAGTCGCCGTAGACGCCCGCGTGGCCGCTGGCCGGGTCGCGGGTGAAGGCGACACCGGTGCCCGAGTCGGGGCCGAGGTTGCCGAAGACCATGGAGCAGATGTTGACCGCGGTGCCCAGGTCGCTCGGGATGCGCTCCTGGCGGCGGTAGAGCTTGGCGCGGTCGGTGTTCCAGGAGTTGAAGACCGCTTCGACGGCGAGGTCGAGCTGCTCGCGGGCGTCCTGCGGGAACTCGCGGCCGGCCTGCTTGGCGACGATCTTCTTGAAGCGGGTGACCAGCTTCTTCAGGTCGGCGGCGTCGAGGTCGGTGTCGACGGCGACCTTCTTGGCGGCCTTGGCCTCGTCGAGGGCTTCCTCGAACAGCTCGCCGTCCACGTCGAGGACGGTCTTGCCGAACATCTGGATCAGGCGGCGGTACGAGTCCCACGCGAAGCGCTCGTTGCCGGCCTGGGTGGCGAGACCGGTGACGGACTCGTCGGAGAGGCCGATGTTGAGGACCGTGTCCATCATGCCGGGCATCGAGAACTTGGCGCCGGAGCGCACGGAGACCAGCAGCGGGTCGTCCGACTGGCCGAGCTTCTTGCCCATCTTCGCCTCGAGGGCGGCGAGGTGCGCGCTGACCTCTTCGCGCAGCTCGGCCGGGGCCTCGCCACTGTCGAGGTAGACCTTGCAGGCCTCGGTGGTGATGGTGAAGCCGGGAGGGACCGGCAGACCCAGGTTGGTCATCTCGGCGAGGTTGGCACCCTTGCCGCCGAGAAGGTCCTTGAGGTCGCGGTTGCCCTCCGTGAAGTCGTAGACGAACTTCTGATCTTTGTTTTCCGACACGGGTCTCGACTCCTCGAGGCTCGGTGGCTGCCCTGACGGCCAGGAACATACCCAGATCGAAGGCTTATGGGTACGTCCACTTGGCGGTCATGTGGCCGTAACCACCTGGGTGCCAGCCAATCGAATGTAACTGGCGAGTAGCCAAAACCTACCAAGACCCTTCACCTCCCGAAGGATGGGGTGCTCACTGAGGCTTGTTTCCGCTCCGATGAGCGATCATCGATACATTTGCGTTCAAGACTTGAACGCACAAAGGGTGGCACCCAGTGCCACCCTTTGAAAGTCTTACCCGTGACCATTGCGCTCATCTGAGCGAAACCTCACCCATGCGTGGCGTATGTCACGCCACGCATGGCACGTTTTGCCGGCGCTTTCTCACCCTCCGGACGTGTCCAGTTCGGCGTCCTCGCTCACGCCCGCACAGTCGTACGGATCCTTCAACCAGCCCTCGGGCAGGACAACCCGGTTGTTTCCGGACGTACGGCCCCGAGGACCGTCCGCGCTGTCCGGCCAGGGCTGATCCAAATCCAGCTCGCTCAGATGAGCATCCAGCTCGGCCAGGGAGGAGGTGACGGCGAGCTTCTGCCGCATCTCCGAACCCACCGAGAAGCCCTTGGTGTACCAGGCCACGTGCTTACGGAAGTCGATCACCCCGCGCGCCTCGTCGCCGATCCACTCCCCCAGCAGCTGGGCGTGGCGGAGCATGGTCTGCCCGACCTCCCGCAACGTGGGCTTGTGGAAGTCCTCGGGACGCCCCTCGAAGGCCGCCACCAGGTCGTTGAACAGCCAAGGGCGCCCCAGGCAGCCGCGCCCGACGACGACCCCGTCGCAGCCGGTCTCGCGGACCATCCGCAGCGCGTCCTCGGCGCACCAGATGTCGCCGTTGCCGAGCACCGGGATCTCCGGCACGTGCTCCTTGAGCCGTGCGATGGCCTCCCAGTCGGCGGTGCCGCCGTAGTGCTGGGCGGTGGTGCGCCCGTGCAGGGCTATGGCGGTGATGCCCTCCTCGACGGCGATCCGGCCGGCGTCGAGGTAGGTGAGGTGGTCGTCGTTGATGCCCTTGCGCATCTTCATCGTCACCGGCAGGTCGCCGGCACCCGCGACGGCCTCGCGCAGGATCGCGCGCAGCAGGTTCCGCTTGTACGGGAGGGCCGAGCCGCCACCCTTGCGGGTGACCTTGGGCACCGGGCAGCCGAAGTTGAGGTCGATGTGGTCGGCGCGGTCCTCTTCGACGATCATGCGGACCGCCTTGCCGACCGTCGCGGGGTCGACTCCGTACAGCTGGATCGAGCGGGGCTTCTCGGTCTCGTCGAAGTGGATCAGCTGCATGGTCTTCTCGTTGCGCTCGACCAGAGCCCGGGTCGTGATCATCTCGCTCACGAACAGCCCCTTGCCGCCCGAGAACTCGCGGCACAGGGTACGGAACGGGGCATTGGTGATGCCGGCCATCGGCGCGAGCACCACCGGGGGCTGCACCGTGTATGGGCCGATCGCGAGAGGCGGGGGGAGCGTGGTCATCCCACCATTGTGGCTCAGTCGTGCCGTTGATCGCATGTCGTTAGTTAGGCGTACTATCGGCCCCATGGACGAGCTGACCCAGCGGCGGCGCCTGCTGATCCTGACGATCTGCTGCATGAGCCTGCTCATCGTCAGCCTGGACAACACCGTCCTGAACGTCGCCCTGCCCGCGATGCGCCGCGACCTGGACGCCTCCGTGGCCGGCATGCAGTGGACGATCGACGCGTACACGCTGGTCCTGGCCTCGCTGCTGATGCTGGCCGGCTCCACCGCGGACCGGATCGGCCGCCGCAAGGTGTTCATCGTCGGCGTCGTGCTCTTCACCGCCGGCTCGGTGCTCTGCTCGCTCGCGCCGAGCCTGGGCTGGCTGATCGCCTTCCGGATGATCCAGGCCGTCGGCGGCTCGATGCTCAATCCGGTCGCCATGTCGATCATCACCAACACCTTCACCGATCCGCGCGAGCGTGCCCGCGCCATCGGCGTGTGGGGGGCGGTCGTCGGCATCTCCATGGCCGCGGGCCCGCTGATCGGCGGCCTGCTCGTGGACTCGGTCGGCTGGCGGTCCATCTTCTGGATCAACCTCCCCGTCGGCCTCCTCGCCCTGGTCCTGACCCTGCGCTACATCCCGGAGTCCCGGGCCGACCACCCGCGCCGCCCGGACCCGGTCGGGCAGCTGCTGATCATGGGGCTGCTCGGCTCGGTCACGTTCGGGATCATCGAGGCCCCCGCCGCCGGAGTGGACTCCCCGCTGATCCTGGGCTGCGCCCTCGTCGCCGCCTCGTCCCTGGCCGGGCTGGTGGCCTACGAGTCACGGCGGGCGGAGCCCCTGATCGACCCGCGGTTCTTCCGTAGCGCCCCCTTCAGCGGGGCCACGGTGATCGCGGTCAGCGCCTTCGCCGCGCTGTCCGGGTTCCTGTTCCTGAACACCCTGTACCTGCAGGACGTACGGGGCCTCGACGCTCTGGACGCCGGCCTGTACATGCTGCCGATGGCGGCCTTCGCCTTCCTCTGCGCACCCGTGTCGGGACGGCTCGTCGCCACCCGGGGGCCACGGCTGCCGCTGCTGGTCGCGGGCGTGACGATGAGCGCGAGCGGGCTGCTGTTCGCCGCGTTCTCGGCCGAGAGCTCGACGCCGATACTGTTCTGCGGCTACGTGCTCTTCGGCATCGGGTTCGGCCTGGTGAACGCACCGATCACCAACACCGCGGTCTCCGGAATGCCGCGCGCCCAGGCCGGGGTGGCCGCGGCGGTGGCCTCCACCAGCCGGCAGACCGGTGGAGCCCTGGGCGTGGCCGTCGTGGGCGCGGTCCTGGCCGCCGGAATGGCGGGCGGGTCCGGTTCCGCCGCCGCGTTCGTGGCCGCGGCCCGGCCCGCCTGGTGGATCATCACCGTGTGCGGACTGCTCGTCCTGTGCGTCGGCTTCGCCACCAGCGGCAGCTGGGCCCGGGAGACGGCCCTGCGCACGGCCCGCGCCCTGGAGCCGGAGGCCGGCCCCGCCCGTACGGGCGCCGCACCGCGGCACTGAGCCCGGGACGGCTGCGCGGCTGCGTACGACGCGGCTGCCGGAGTACCCGACTGCCCCTGTGCCCCCTGCCCGCCTACTCGTCGCAGGCGAAGTCCTCGCTGTGCGAGTCGATCCGGTCCAGCAGGCTGCGCAGCGCGTCCTGGTCCCGGTCCGAGAGGCCCGCGAACAGTCCGAGTTCCACCGCGTCGAGGGCCGCGTTCGTCTTCGCGAGGGCCGCGGTGCCCGCGTCGGTGATGGCCACGTTGTGGCGGCGGCGGTCGGCCGGGTCGCGGCGGCGCTCGACGAGTCCGTCGCCCTCCAGGTCGTTGAGGATCCCGACGAGCACGCTCGGGTCCACTTCCAGCCGCTCCGCCAGCGCGCGCTGACCGATGGGCCCGCCGTCCAGGTACGTCAGGGTCATCGCGTGGCGCGGGGTGAGTCCGGCGGCGCTGAGCGCCTTCTTCATGCGGGTCTGGGTGACCGATCCGTGCCAGGCCAGCAGCAGGCCCAGCCGCTGCGGCGGGTGCGTGGAGTCCTGAGGCGCCGTCATGTCCACATCGTAACAACTCGGAAATGATTGCACCCAGTCGATCGTTGATGGTGTTCAATGGTTCTACATCACCGATCGTTGGAGCTCATCATGTTCATCGCCTATGCCGTCGCAGCCGGACTGCTCGCCCTCGCCCTCACCGCGTCCGCCACCTTCACCTTCCAGCGCAACCCCGCGACCACCGAGACCATGACGAAGCTCGGAGTGCCCGACTCCTGGCTCCCCCGACTGGCCACCCT
The DNA here is from genome assembly GCF_022808175.1 of Streptomyces sp. AP-93. Taxonomy (GTDB): domain Bacteria; phylum Actinomycetota; class Actinomycetes; order Streptomycetales; family Streptomycetaceae; genus Streptomyces. The sequence continues at coordinate 54,746 of NZ_JALGBX010000008.1, forward strand.
CAAGGCAGCCGGCGCGATCGGCCTGGTCGCGGGCCTGTGGCTGACCCCGCTGGGCATCGCCGCCGCCGCCGGCGTGACGCTCTTCTTCCTCGGCGCGATCCTCACCCACCTGCGCGCGAAGGACTACAACTTCGCCCCCGCGGCCGCCCTCGCCCTGGTCGCGGCAGCGGCCCTGGTCCTGCGCGCGGCGGCCTGACGGCGGACGCCGAGTGCCGGGACACCCGGAGCACCCGGAGCACGTCTTCATGCTGACGAGTGACAGATATTGAAATCTGTCACTCGTCATGTCACTCTCGTTCCATGAAGACGAACCCGAGCACCTCAGCGCAGCCCACCGCACCGCACCGCACCCTCGGCACCACGGGACCGACGGCCTTCCCCCTGGGGCTCGGCTGCATGGGGATGTCGGCCCTCTACGGCGAGGCCGACCGTGCGGAGTCCCTCGCCACGATCCACGCCGCCCTCGACGCCGGGGTGACCCTCCTCGACACCGGCGACTTCTACGGCATGGGGCACAACGAGCTCCTCATCAACGAAGCCCTGCGCACCGCCCCCGCCGCGGGCCGCGAGAAGGCGCTGACCAGCGTGAAGTTCGGCGCCCTGCGCACGGTCGAGGGCGGCTTCACCGGGTATGACGGGCGGCCGGAGGCCGTCAAGAACTTCCTGGCCTATTCGCTCCAGCGGCTCGGCCGGGACCACATCGACATCTATCGCATCGCCCGCGTGGACCCCGACGTGCCGATCGAGGAGACCGTCGGCGCCATCGCCGAGGCCGTCACCGCCGGGCACGTCCGGCACATCGGGCTCTCCGAGGTCGGCGCGGACACCCTGCGCCGGGCCGCCGCCGTGGCTCCCATCGCCGACCTCCAGATCGAGTACTCACTGATCTCGCGCGGAATCGAGGAGGAGATACTGCCGACCGCCCGCGAGCTCGGCATCGGCGTCACGGCGTACGGTGTGCTGTCCCGCGGCCTGATCAGCGGCCACTTCACCCGCGACCGGGCACTGGCTCCGGGCGACTTCCGCGGGATGAGCCCGCGCTTCCAGGGCGGCAACCTCGACCGGAACCTCGACCTGGTCGACGCCCTGCGCAAGGTCGCCGACGGGAAGGGCGTCACCGTCGCCCAGACGGCCATCGCCTGGGTGCTCTCGCGGGGCGAGGACATCGTGCCGCTGGTCGGCGCCCGCCGCCGCGACCGGCTCGACGAGGCACTGGGCGCTCTTCAGGTCGACCTCACCCCCGCCGACCTCGCGGCCATCGAGGGCGCGGTTCCGGCCGGTGCTGCCGCCGGCGACCGGTACCCGGCAGCCCAGATGGCCCACCTGGACAGCGAGCACTGATCCGGCTGTACGGTCGTACTCATGCCACCCGCAGCCGCCGAGCCCCTCACCCCCGAGCGCATCCTCGAAACCACCGAGGAGGTGCTGCGCCGCTTCGGCCCGACCAAGGCGACCGTGGTGGACGTGGCGCGCGCCCTGGGCGTCAGCCACGGCAGCGTCTACCGGCACTTCCCGTCCAAGGCCGCGCTGCGCGAGGCCGTCACGGACCGCTGGCTCGCCAAGAGCGTGGTCATGCTGGAGGAGATCGCCTCGGCGCCGGCCGAGCCGGCCCCCTCCAAGCTGGAGTCGTGGCTGGAGGCGCTGTTCGAGGCCAAGCGCCACAAGGCGGGTGACGACCCGGAGCTCTTCGCGACGTACATCGTGCTGCTCGGCGAGAACAGCGGAGTGGTGGAGCACCACCTGACCGAGCTGATCGAGCAGCTGTCCCGGATCATCGGCGAGGGGGTCGCGGAGGGATCGCTGAGCGCGCCCGACGTACCGGCCGCCGCCCGCGCGGTGTTCGACGCCACCGGCCGCTTCCACGATCCGCAGTACGCGGCGGACTGGCTGGGGCCGACCATCACCGCCGAGTTCGAGGCGGTCACCGCCCTGGTCATCCGGGGCCTGCGCGCCTGACGGCGGGAACCGACAGTGGCCCGGCGCGCGATGCGCACCGGGCCACTGTCGCTGACGCGGCGGGAAGCTAGCAGCCGAGCAGACGGCTGCCGAGGTAGCTCTGGATCTGGTCCAGGGAGACGCGCTCCTGCTTCATGGTGTCGCGCTCGCGCACGGTCACCGCGTTGTCGTCGAGGGTGTCGAAGTCGACGGTGACGCAGAAGGGCGTACCGATCTCGTCCTGGCGGCGGTAGCGGCGGCCGATGGCGCCCGCGTCGTCGAACTCGATGTTCCAGTGCTTGCGCAGGTCGGCGGCGAGGCCCTTGGCCTTCGGCGAGAGCTGTGCGTTGCGGGACAGCGGCAGGACGGCGACCTTGACCGGGGCCAGGCGCGGGTCGAGGCGCATCACGGTGCGCTTCTCCATGACGCCCTTGGCGTTGGGGGCCTCGTCCTCGTTGTACGCGTCGAGCATGAAGGCGAGCATGGCGCGGTTGACGCCGGCCGCCGGCTCGATGACGTACGGGGTGTAGCGCTCCTTGGTCTCCTGGTCGAAGTACACGAGCTCCTGGCCGGAGGCGGCGGAGTGGGCCTTGAGGTCGAAGTCGGTGCGGTTGGCCACGCCTTCGAGCTCGGAGAACTCATTGCCACCGAAGTTGAAGCGGTACTCGATGTCGGCGGTGCGCTTCGAGTAGTGGGACAGCTTCTCCTTCGGGTGGTCGTACCAGCGGATGTTCTCCTCGCGGATACCGAGGTCGCGGTACCAGTTCCACCGCTCCTGCATCCAGAACTCCTGCCACTGCTCGTCCTCGCCCGGCTTGACGAAGAACTCCATCTCCATCTGCTCGAACTCGCGGGTGCGGAAGATGAAGTTGCCGGGGGTGATCTCGTTGCGGAAGGACTTGCCCATCTGCGCAATGCCGAAGGGGGGCTTCTTGCGCGAGGTGGTCATCACGTGGGCGAAGTTGGTGAAGATGCCCTGGGCGGTCTCGGGGCGCAGGTAGGCCTTGGAGCCGGTGTCCTGGGTCGGGCCGAGGTGGGTCTCCAGCATGCCGGAGAACTGCTTGGGCTCGGTGAACTGGCCCTTCACGCCGCAGTTGGGGCAGTTGATGTCCGCGAGACCGTTGGCGGGCACGCGGCCGTGCTTGGCCTCGTACGCCTCTTCCAGGTGGTCGGCGCGGTGGCGCTTGTGACAGGAGGTGCACTCGGTCAGCGGGTCCGAGAAGGTGCCGACGTGGCCGGAGGCCACCCAGACCTCGGGAGCCAGAATCACGGACGAGTCGAGGCCGACGATGTCCTCACGCCCGGTGACCATCGCCTTCCACCACTGGCGCTTGATGTTCTCCTTGAGCTCGACACCGAGCGGGCCGTAATCCCAGGCAGCCCGGGAGCCGCCGTAGATGTCACTGCACGGGAAAACGAAGCCACGGCGCTTGCTCAGGCTGACGATGGTTTCGATCTTGTCGGCGGCCACGGTGCTCTCTTCATTTACGAGGACGAACGGCGAAGCCTCAAGGTTACCGGCGCCCGCACCCCCCCTTTCAAATCGGGACCACCGTCCACGGGCCCTTCCGGACCCCTCCCACCAGGGTTTTTGACAATCGTTTCCATCTTTGATGAAAATGGATGTCATGAACGTACGACGACGCCTCATACCGACCGCCGCCCTCGCCGCGACCGTCGCCCTCGCCGCCACGGCCCTCACCGCCTGCTCGGGGACGGCCGGAGCAGCCGGGGCCGAGGACGGCAAGCTCGACGTGATGGCGTCGTTCTATCCGATGCAGTTCCTCGCCGAGCAGATCGGCAAGGACCACGTGAAGGTCTACACCCTCACCAAGCCCGGGGTCGAGCCGCACGACCTGGAGATCACCCCGAAGCAGACCGCGCAGCTCGGCGAGGCCGATGTCGTCCTCTACCTCAAGACGCTGCAGCCCGCCGTCGACAAGGCCGTCGCCCAGTCCGGCGTGAAGAACATCGTCGACGCCGCCACCCTCACCAAGCTGGAGGTGCACGGCACCTCGGGCCACGACGAGCACGGCGGCGAACCGGGTCACGGCGAAGAGGGCCACGAGCACACCGACGGCGACGAGCACGCCAAGGACGACGGCCACAACCACGGCGAGTCCGGCGAGGACCCGCACGTCTGGCTCGACCCGGTGAAGTACGCGGAGATCGCCAAGGGCGTCGGCGCGGCCCTGGAGAAGTCCGACCCCGACCACGCGGCGGACTACCAGAAGAACACCGACGACCTCGTCGCCAAGCTGGGCGCGCTCGACACCGAGTTCAAGGACGGCCTGAAGAACACGGCCTCCAAGACCTTCATCACCACGCACTCCGCCTTCGGCTACCTCGCCGAGCGCTACGGCCTCGACCAGGAGGGCATCTCCGGCGTCGACCCCGAGTCCGAGCCGAGCCCGGCCCGGATGAAGGAGCTGCAGACCCTCTCGAAGCAGGACAATGTCACGACGGTGTTCTTCGAGACCCTGGCCAGCGACAAGACGGCCAAGACCCTCGCGGCGGACACCGGCCTGAAGACCGACGTCCTGGACCCCCTGGAGGGAATCACGGACAAGTCCCAGGGCGCTGACTACTTCGAGGTCATGCGGGCCAACCTGAAGAACCTCCAGAAGGCACTCGGCACCAAGTAATGGCAACAGCAGTAGCAGCAACGGAGGCGCGAGCCATGGAGTCCAAGCCCGCCCAGGCCCTGGACCAGCCCGTCATATCCCTGCGCGGGGCCACGGCCTCGCTCGGCTCGCGCCCCGTGCTGCGCGGCATCGACCTCACCGTCCGCAGCGGTGAGGTCGTCGCCCTGCTCGGCGCCAACGGCTCCGGCAAGTCCACGGCCGTCCGCGCCGTGGTCGGCCAGGTTCCGCTGAGCGACGGCGAGCTCTCCCTCTTCGGCACCGAGTTCAAGCGCTTCCGCGACTGGTCGCGCATCGGGTACGTGCCCCAGCGCACCACCGCCGCCAGCGGGGTCCCCGCCACCGTCCGCGAGGTCGTTTCCGCCGGCCGGCTCGCCCACACCCGTTTCGGGTTCCTGCGCAAGGCCGACAAGGCCGCCGTGGAGCGCGCGCTGGACCTGGTCGACATGGGCTCCCGCGCCGACGCCTCCGTGAACGCCCTCTCCGGCGGCCAGCACCAGCGGGTGCTCATCGCCCGCGCGCTCGCCGGCGAACCCGAGCTGCTGATCATGGACGAGCCGATGGCCGGCGTGGACCTGGCCAACCAGGAGGTCCTGGCGAACGCCCTGCGCAGCCAGGTCGCCGCCGGGACCACCGTGCTGCTGGTCCTGCACGAGCTGGGCCCGCTGGAGCCGCTCATCGACCGCGCCGTCGTCCTGCGCGACGGCTGCGTCACGCACGACGGCCCGCCCCCGGAGGCCCTGGGACAGCACGCGCTGCCGGGCCACGACCACGTACACCCCCACTCCGCGCACGACGCCGAGCCCCTCCGGACGGGACTGCTGAGCTGATGGACATCCTCGACTACGCCTTCATGCAGCGGGCCCTCATCGCCGCCGCCCTCGTCGGCATCACGGCCCCCGCGATCGGCACGTACCTCGTGCAGCGGCGCCAGGCCGTCATGGGCGACGGCATCGGACACGTGGCCATGACCGGTGTCGCGCTCGGCTTCCTGCTCAACACGAGCCCGGTGTGGATGGCCACCCTCGTCGCGGTCATCGGCGCGGTGGGCATGGAGCTGATCCGCTCCCGCGGCAAGACCAGCGGGGACATCGCGCTGGCCATGCTCTTCTACGGTGGCCTGGCCGGCGGCGTCATGATCATCAACCTGGCTCCGGGCGGCTCGACGGCCAACCTGACCAGCTACCTCTTCGGCTCCATCACCACGGTCTCGGCCGAGGACATCACCGCGGTCGTGATCCTCGCCCTGTTCGTCGTCGCCGTCACCCTGGGCCTGCGCCGCCAGCTGTTCGCGGTCTGCCAGGACGAGGAGTTCGCCGGGGTCACCGGCCTGCCGGTGCGCTTCCTGAACCTGCTGATGGCCGTCACCGCAGCCGTCACCGTCACCGTCGCGATGCGCATCGTCGGTCTGCTGCTGGTCAGCGCCATGATGGTGATCCCGGTCGCGGCCGCCCAGCGCGTGACCCGCGGGTTCACCGCCACCCTGACGGTGGCCATGGTGATCGGCGTGCTGGTCTCACTGTCCGGCACGGCCGCCACGTACTACATCGACGCACCGTCCGGCGGCACGATCGTGCTGCTCGCCATCGCCGTCTTCATGGTGATGACGGCGGTGTCCACCCCCCTGGCCCGGCGCCGGGCCAGGGCGGCCCGCGCCGCCGAAGAAGTCTGTACGCGGGACGACGTAACAGTGTGAAGACCTCGGGCACTCGGCCGCCTGGCACAATGGCCCGAGGCCGAGACGAGGAGGAACCGGTGGCGACTGCGCCTGGCGAGATGAATACCGCGCCAGTACGAGGACGATCCACCCGACAGCGGGCCGCCGTAGCGGCGGCGCTGGACGAGGTGGACGAGTTCCGCAGTGCCCAGGAACTCCACGACATGCTCAAGCACCGCGGTGATTCCGTGGGCCTGACCACCGTCTACCGGACCCTGCAGTCCCTCGCGGACGCCGGCGAGGTGGACGTGCTGCGGACCAGCGACGGCGAGTCCGTCTACCGGCGCTGCTCCACCGGGGAGCACCACCACCACCTGGTCTGCCGCAAGTGCGGCAAGGCCGTCGAGGTGGAGGGCCCTGCCGTGGAGAAGTGGGCGGAGGCGATCGCGGCGGAGCACGGCTTCGTGAACGTCGCCCACACGGTGGAGATCTTCGGCACCTGCTCGGACTGCGCGGCGGCCGCCGCCTAGAGCCGCTTCAGGTTCCGGTCGAGGATCACGCGCAGCCGGTCGATGTCGGCGGCCACGGCGTGGAGCCGGCGCGCCATGGCACGCCGTCCTCACACACCGCCCCCCGCTCGTGTTCATGGCCACGGAGCGTAGATCACGCTCAGGCCGAGGTACCCGGCTCCCCCTGGTTCGGGACCGCGCCGCCGAAGCGGCGGTCGCGCTGGGCGTACTCGTAGCAGGCCTGCCAGAGGTTGCGGCGGTCGAAGTCGGGCCACAGGACGTCCTGGAACACCATCTCGGCGTACGCGCTCTGCCAGAGCAGGTAGTTGGACGTGCGCTGCTCGCCGCTCGGGCGCAGGAAGAGGTCCACGTCCGGCATGTCCGGGTAGTAGATGTACTTCGCGAAGGTCTTCTCGTTGACCTTCGACGGGTCCAGCTTCCCCGCCGCCACATCGCGCGCGATGGCCTGCGCCGCGTCCGCGATCTCGGCGCGGCCGCCGTAGTTGACGCAGAAGTAGAGGGTCATCGCGTCGTTGTCGACGGTCTGCTCCTGTGCGACCTGGAGCTCCTGGACGACCGACTTCCACATCTTCGGCATGCGGCCGACCCAGCGGATGCGGATGCCCAGCTCGTTCATCTCGTCGCGGCGGCGCCGGATGACGTCGCGGTTGAAGTTCATGAGGAAGCGCACCTCGTCGGGCGAGCGCTTCCAGTTCTCCGTCGAGAAGGCGTACAGGGAGAGGTTCTTGACGCCCATCTCCAGGCAGCCCTTGAGCACGTCGAGCACGACGCCCTCGCCCACCTTGTGGCCTTCGGTGCGCGGCAGTCCGCGCTCCTTGGCCCAGCGGCCGTTGCCGTCCATGACGATCGCGACGTGGTTCGGGACCAACTCGCCGGGGATCTTCGGCGGCCGCTCACCGGAGGGGTGCGGCTCGGGAACCTTGTACTCGCGGCGAGAGCGTCCCAGAATCCCGCGTCGTGCCATGTGCCCAGCTCCTATTTCTCGACGTACCGAAGGGAGCGTAGCCCGCGCTCCAGATGCCAGTGCAAGTAGGCGGAGACCAGCCCGCTGCCCTCCCGCACGTGACGCGCCTCGCACGCGTCGGCATGTCCCCAGTCGCCCGTCAGCAGCGCGCTGAGCAGGGCGATGGCCTCCGACGAGGGTACGACGCTGCCGGGGACGCGGCAGTCGCCGCATATGACCCCGCCCGCGGCGACGGAGAAGTGCCGGTTGGGGCCGTGGATCCCGCACTTCGCGCAGTCCTCGAAGCTGGGCGCGTAGCCGTTGACGGCGAGGGAGCGCAGCAGGAAGGCGTCGAGGATGAGGTTCGGTGCGTGTTCGCCGCGCGAGAGCGTGCGCAGGGCGCCGACGAGCAGCAGGTACTGCTGTACGGCGGGCTCGCCCTCGTGGTCGGTGAACCGCTCGGCGGTCTCCAGCATCGCGGTGCCGGCGGTGTAGCGGGCGTAGTCGGTGACGATGCCGTTGCCGTACGGGGCGATGATCTCGGTCTGCGTGCAGAGCGGGAGGCTGCGGCCGACCAGTTCGCCGCTGCGGGAGAAGAACTGCACGTCGGCGTGGGAGAAAGGTTCCAGCCGGGCGCCGAACTTGGACTTGGTGCGCCGGACGCCGCGGGCGACGGCCCGGACCCGGCCGTGGCCCCGGGTCAGGAGCGTGATGATGCGGTCCGCCTCACCCAGCTTCTGGGTGCGCAGCACGATGCCGTCGTCGCGGAACAGACTCATGGATCCCATTGTCCTGTACGTCACCGACAGGACGGACTGCCCCGAACGGCAGCGACCCCCGCCGGGCACGAGGCCCGGCGGGGGACACCCCTTGGGAGGATCAGGCGGTCGGTGCCGGGGCGGGCTCGCCCTCGCCCGACTGGGCCGGTACGGCTGCCTTGGGCTCGTCGTCCGACGCCGCGGCGACGGCCGCCGGGGCGTCGGCCTGCGGGGCCTCGGCCGGGGCTCCGTGCGCATCGTCCTTGCCCAGACCGTTGAAGATCAGGTTCAGGACGATGGCGGCCGTGGCACCGAGCGTCACACCGCTGTTGAGGAGCGAGGAGAGGTCCGCGTCCATGTGGTCCTTGAAGAGGACCGGGACGGTGGCGGGGAGCAGCGCGAAGGCCAGGGAGACGCCCACGATGAGCGCGTTCTTCTCCTCCTTGAGGTCGACCTTGGCCAGGGTCTGGATGCCCGCCAGGGCGACCATCGCGAACATCACGGTCGCGGCGCCGCCGAGCACTCCGTGCGGAACGGCGGCGACGACCGCGGCGGCCTTGGGGAGCAGGCCGAGCACGATCATGAAGACACCCGCGGCGACCACGACGAAGCGGCTCTTGACCTTGGTCATGCGGACCAGGCCGACGTTCTCCGCGAAGGCCACGTACGGGAAGGAGTTGAGGACACCGCCGAGGGCGGTCGCGGCTCCGTCGGCACGCAGGGCGCGGGCCACGGTCTCGCTGTCGATGTCCTTGCCGACGATGTCGCCGACGGCGTAGGTGTCACCGGTGGTCTCGACCATGGTGATCAGCATGACGATGAGCATCAGGACGATCGGGAACCACTCGAACTTCGGGGCACCGTAGTAGAACGGCGTGGTGATGCCGATCCAGTCCGAGTTGCTCACGTTGCCGAACTTGGCGTCGCCGAGCAGGAAGGCGACGGCGGTGCCGCCGACCAGGCCGAGCAGGATGGAGATGCTGTTGAGGAAGGGCCGGCCGAGCTTCATCAGGATGAGGATGAAGAGCATCGTGCCGCCGGCGTAGGCGAAGTGCTTCGGGTCACCGAAGTCGGGGCTGCCGAGGCCGCCCGCGGCGTCGTTCAGTCCGACCGGGATCAACACGATGCCGAGGACGGTGATCACCGTGCCGGTGACGACCGGCGGGAAGAGCCGCATGATCATGCGGAAGGCCTTGGGAGGCAGCCAGGCGAAGGCGAAGGTGGCAATACCGGCCGTGATGACCGCGCCGTAGATGACGAGGAGGCCCGCCGTTCCCCCTCCCGCTCCGAGACCGATGGCGATCATCGGTGACACGGCGGTGAAGGTGACGCCCTGGATCAGGGGCAGCCGCGCGCCGATCCTGCCGATGCCCCACGCCTGGATGATCGAGGCGATACCGCAGGTGAGGAGGTCGGCATTGATCAGGTAGACCAGCTGCTCGGCGGAGAGCCCGAGGGCGCCACCGACGATGATCGGAACGATCACCGCACCGGCGTAGAACGCGAGTACGTGCTGGAAGCCGTACAGCGCAAGCTTGGGGAGGGGGAGCACCTCGTCGACCGGGTGCGTGCTCTGCTTTCCGGTGGCGGAAAGCGGTGCGGCGACACGTGCCATCTCTGCCTTGCCCTTCAATGAGGTAGGTAACTGAGAGGAAGCGATAGGAAGCTGGTTGTCCCTGGCCGAAGTGGGTCGTTAGCCCGTTGATCCGTCAGGGTTGTCGTTGCGTCCACGTGAATCGAAGCTCCGCGGTGTTACCTGCGGCGTCTCCTCGTGTGACCGGAATTGAACGCCTGTGGGGCCGCTCACAGATATCGTCGGCTTCTACAAAATGTTGACCCGGGGGCCTGCTGGCTCTGGAGGTTTCTCCAGTGGTGGAGACCCCCCGATTCGGCTATGGCCAACACTTCGCGGAACACCGGCTTCCCGCTGCGCGAACGCGAAGGCCCCACCCGGTGACGTGCGGGTTAACACTCCACGAGCCGTTCGGCCACGCAAAGAAGAAGACGCCCCTCCGTCCGTCCACCTCGGAGAAACACCCCATACGGATGGCAGGCCTCCGCGGTTCACAGCGCGCGGAAGGATCTCCGAATCGAGGGTGCGAGGCCCGATCGTTATCTCAGGATGTGCCGCTTTCGCCCACACCGTGAGACGCGGCCGCGCCCGAAACCTCCAGCGCGGCCGAAACGATCGCCTGCGCCGCCGTCGCCGCGGCGAGCACCGGATCCGTCCGGCGGTGGGCGCGGCCCAGCATGAAGGCGCCTTCCAGCAGCGCGATCACCGAGCCCGCCGTGTCGTGCGCGGCTCCGATGCCGTGGCCGGCGTAGTACGCGGCCAGCGCGTCGGTCCAGGAAGCGAAGATCTCGGAGGTGGTCAGGCGCAGCCCCTCGTGGGTGCTCGCCACCTCCAGCGCGACCGTGGCGACGGGGCAGGGGTCGGCGAAGTCCAGCTCCTCCAGCGTCACGGCCGCGCCCGTGAAGGCGTCCCGCGTCGCCAGGACGGGGTCGTCGTGATGATCGGCACCCGGCCCGAAGAGCTCGCCGATCAGTGCCAGATAGGTCGCACCGGAGGTCCGCAGGACCTCCTCCCCCAGCTGGGCCTTGCCCCCCGGGAAGAAGTGGTAGGCGGACCCGTAGGGCGCCTGCGCCGTCGCCACGATCTGCTTCATGCCCGTGGCCGCGTACCCCTGGCGGCGGAAGAGCTCGGTCGCCGCGCCCAGGATGCGTGCTCGTGTATCGCCTGTCGTCGTCATCGCGGCTATTCTCTCACTAGATCGGTCTATCTAGTGGATTCGACCAGGGGGAACCGCATGCTCTCCATCGCGCTCAGCTCCGGCACCATCGAGTACACCGACACCGACGCCGACACCGACGCCGGCCCGGACTCCGGCACCGGCCCGTACGCCGACGGCCACACGGGCACCGGTCCCGCCCGCGAGACGCTCGTCCTCGTCCCCGGCCTCGGCTTCGACGCCTCCGTCTGGCAGCCCGTCGTCGACGAACTGCGCCCCGACTTCCGCGTCCTCGTCCCACTCCTCCCCCTCGGCGGCCACCGCCTGCCCATGGACCCCGACGCCGACCTCTCCGCCCACGGGATCGCGGGCCTCCTCGGCGAGTTCCTCGACCGCCTCGACCTGCGCGAGGTCACCCTCGTCCAGAACGACGCGGGCATCGCCCAGCTCCTCGTGGGCGTGAACGACAAGCGGATCGCACGCCTGGTCCTCGCCTCCTGCGAGGCCCTCGACAACTACCCGCCGGGCCTCCAGGGCAAGGCCCTGCACACCGCGAGCAAGATCCCCGGAGCGCTCCACCTGCTCCTGCGGTCCTTCCGCTCGCCCTTCCTCGCCGGGATGCGGACCTCCCTCGGCGGCATGGCCAAGCGGCCGATCCCGCACGATCTGGTCCTGCGCTGGTACGGCCCGCTGCTCACCGACCCGGCGATCCGCCGCGACCTGGGCGCGTTCCTGCGGGCCACCCGCAAGGACACCTACGTCGAGGCCGCCGAGCGGCTGCGCTCCTTCGACCGCCCCGCCCTCGTCCTCTGGGGCGCGGAGGACCGGATGATGCCGCCGCGGACCGGTCGCCGGCTCGCCGAACTGCTTCCGCACGGCGCGTACGAGGAGGTCCCGGACGCCCGCACGCTGATCCCGTTCGACAACCCGCGGGGGCTGTGCGAGGCCCTGCGCCGCTTCATCGCGGCGCACCCCGCCCCGGTGGCGCGGGGCACCGCCTGAGGCCGCGGGGGCCTCGCAGGGGGCCGCCCGTACGAGACCCGGGCCCTACGCCCGTACGAGACCCGGGCCCTACGGCGCCCGGACCGCCGACAGCAGCCGCGCGACCTCGTCCGCGTCGATGCGCAGCGCCGCGCCCACGGTCGCCAGCACCTCGCGCTCCGCGGGGATGTACGGGCCGTCCGCCAGCGCGACGCGCGCACCCTGCAGCAGGATCGATTCGCGGCCCGGGCCGGCCAGGTGCGGGGCCAGCGGCTCCAGGGCCTCGTGCAGCTCGATCGAGAGCGCGGCGCCGTAGCAGTCGGGGCCGTCGTAGAGCCCGAGCCGTCCCTCCTCGGCGGCCAGCCCGTCGACGAGGGACTCCAGCTGCTCCTCGGTGCAGTCCTGGAACCCGGCGGACCGTACGGCGCCCACGGCGGCCTCCAGCGCGCTGCGGGACGCGGTCCCGCCGGCGGCCAGTACGGCCAGGGTCACGGTGTGCACGGCGTCGCGCAGCAGCGTGGAGAAGCGGGTGGTGGTGAGGTGGTCCAGGACCTCGGTGCCGAAGCGCTCGCGGCAGCCCTGGCACTCGACGACGGGGCCCGCCTGCCCGCGGGGCAGCAGCGGCACGCCGAGGACGGTGAAGCGGCGGCGCCCCGTGCGCCGGCGGTAGTTGCGGTCGCCACCGCAGTCGGGGCAGAAGAACTCCCCGTCCCCCACGGTGCTCCAGGTGGTGCGGATACCCCAGACCGTCAGCTTCCGGCCGTCCCCACCCCGAACTGGCAGCACGTCGCACCTCCGTCACCTTCCGGCAACATCGCCGGGTTGGCGTGATGTTAGCCACATCGGTGAGGATGCGTCAGCCGTGTGACAAGACAACATCGTGCGCCCTCCGTACTTGGCCGATCTGCGCCCCTGCCCGCGGGCGGCCCCGCACCCGGCCCCACCTGCGCGCCCGTCCCCGCGACCGCCCCGGCTTCCCTACTCTCGCCCCCTTGAACGAGAAGTCTTGTCTGGTGACCGGCGCCGCGAGCGGCATCGGCCGGGCCACCGCCCTGCTGCTGGCCCGCTCCGGGGCCCTGGTGACCGCGTCCGACGTCAACGGTCCCGGCCTGGACGCCCTGCGCGCACGGCTGGCCGGTGAGGGGCACGAGGTCACCGTGGTGACCGGTGACGTGTCCGATCCACAGGCCAACCGCGCGATGGTGGAGGCCGCGGTCGGCGCGTACGGGCGGCTCGACGTCGCCGTGGCGAACGCCGGGGTGCTCCCTCTTTCGGATGTACGGGAGACCAGCCCGGAGGACTGGGACCGCGTCATGGCCATCGACGGCCGGGGCATGTTCCTGACCTGCAAGTACGCCATCGAGGCGATGACCGCGCAGCCGCGGCCCGGCGGGGCGCTGGTCTGCGTGTCCTCGATCTCGGGGTGGCCGGAGTACCTCGAGGAGATCACGGCGGCCCACCCGATGGGCCGGCTCGGCGAACCGGAGGAGGTGGCCCGCGTCATCGCCTTCCTGGCCTCGGACGCGGCCTCGTTCGTGACGGGCGTCGTCCTGCCGGTGGACGGCGGCTACCTGGCCCGCTGAGGCCCCCGGGAACGGCGGAACCCCGCCCCTCCGGGAGGAGGAGCGGGGTTCACGGACGAACTGGGTTCACGGACGAACTGGGTTCACGGACGAGCTGGGCCCACGGACGAGCGGTCAGCGGCCCGCGCGGTTGACGGCGGAGATGACCGCCTTCAGGGAGGCGCGGGTGGTGTTCGCGTCGATGCCGATGCCCCACAGGACGCGGCCGTCGATCGCGCACTCGATGTACGAGGCGGCGACGGCGGAGGCGCCCTCGCTCATCGTGTGCTCGGTGTAGTCCAGCAGGCGGGCGTCGATGCCGATGGCGGCCAGCGCGTCGAAGAAGGCGGAGATCGGGCCGTTGCCGGTGCCGTTCAGCACGGCCTCGGCGCCGTCCACGACCGCCTCGACGGTCAGCGTGTCAGTGCCGTCCTTGTCGGTGGCCGTCGAGCCGGAGCGCAGCTGGATGCGACCCCACGGGTTCTCGGGGTTGGGCAGGTACTCGTCCTGGAAGACGTCCCAGATCGCCTTCGGGGTGACCTCGCCGCCCTCGGAGTCGGTCTTGGCCTGGATGATGCGGGAGAACTCGATCTGCATGCGGCGCGGCAGGTCCAGCTTGTGGTCGTTCTTCAGGACGTACGCGATGCCGCCCTTGCCGGACTGCGAGTTGACCCGGATGACCGCCTCGTAGGAGCGGCCGACGTCCTTCGGGTCGATCGGCAGGTACGGGACGGCCCACTCGATGTCGTCCACCGTCTTGCCCTGGGCGGCCGCGTCGGCCTCCATGGCGTCGAAGCCCTTCTTGATGGCGTCCTGGTGGGAGCCGGAGAAGGCGGTGTAGACCAGATCGCCCGCGTAGGGGTGGCGCGGGTGTACTTCCATCTGGTTGCAGTACTCGCTCGTGCGACGGATCTCGTCGATCTGCGAGAAGTCGATCTGCGGGTCGATGCCCTGGGAGAACAGGTTCATGCCCAGCGTGATCAGGTCGACGTTGCCGGTGCGCTCGCCCTGGCCGAACAGGCAGCCCTCGATGCGGTCGGCGCCGGCCATCAGGGCGAGCTCGGCGGCCGCCACGGCGGTGCCGCGGTCGTTGTGCGGGTGCACGGAGATGCAGATGTGCGCGCGGCGGGTCAGGTTGCGGGCCATCCACTCGAAGCGGTCCGCGTGGGTGGAGGGCGTGGAGCGCTCCACGGTGGCGGGCAGGTTCAGGATGATCTCGCGGCCCTCGGCCGGCTGCCAGACGTCGCAGACCGCCTCGCAGACCTCGAGGGCGAAGTCCAGCTCGGTGTCGGTGAAGATCTCCGGGCTGTACTGGTAGCCGAAGACGGTGTCGGAGCCCAGCAGCTTTTCGGCGTACTCCATGACCAGGCGGGTGCCGTCGACGGCGATCTGCTTGATCTGCTCCTTGGAGCCGCGGAAGACGACCCGGCGGAAGGTGGGCGCGGTCGCGTTGTACAGGTGCACGGTGGCGCGCTTGGCGCCGACCAGCGACTCCACGGTCCGCTCGATCAGGTCCTCGCGGGCCTGGGTCAGTACGGAGATGGTCACGTCGTCCGGGATCGCGCCCTCTTCGATGATGGAGCGCACGAAGTTGAAGTCGGTCTCACCGGAGGACGGGAAGCCGACCTCGATCTCCTTGTAGCCCATGCGCACCAGCAGGTCGAACATCTCGCGCTTGCGGGCGGGGGTCATCGGGTCGATCAGCGACTGGTTGCCGTCGCGCAGGTCCGTGGACAGCCAGCGGGGCGCCTTGGTGACGCGGGCCTCGGGCCAGGTGCGGTCGGGGATGTCCACCTGCTCGTACGAGCCGTACTTGTGGATGGGCATCCCGGAGGGCTTCTGGGTGTGGGTCGCGTTCGTGATGGGCGTGGGGCGACCGACAAAAGTGTGCTGGCTCATGACGTAGGGCTCCTCGCGTGTCCGCGTGTAGTTCGCTGGGACGGCCGACGGACGGTCGCAAAACCGCAACACCAAACTCCGCGGGGAGGGGGTCGGCCTACGACTACAGGCCCTCGCCGCGGCAGCTAAGGAGGAGCAGCCCGAAACGCATGATGGGCCGAGCCTAACCGAGCCGCCCCGTAATCCGGGACCTGTTTCAGTATGCAAGACCCGCAGGTCCGTTTTGCACCCTTTGTGAGCTAAGCCTCTTTGCCTCTTGTCCGCCCGGCCCGATGTCCGGTTGTTCCGTCAACGCGGCGCGAGCACTTTCAGACAACTGAATGAATCATGGTCGCCCCTAGTGACACAGCCATCACCCGCTGCCACATTGCCGGGCATGGATGCCTTCCTCACCCCCCGCCACCCCGTCTTCTGCACCGTGGTGCCGCCGCACCTCCTGGACAAGATCGCCCGCTCGGAGGACCCCGCCCGGGCCGCCGCCGCGCGGCGGACCCTCGAGCTGGACGCCTCCCACCGGGTCCGGCGCCTGATGGCGGTGCTCCCGCCCGCCGGGGAGACTCCGTCCGAGACCCCCGAGCGGACCATCTACGACGCGCAGCACCAGACCCGGCTGCCCGGCAAGAAGGTCCGCGGCGAGGGCGAGGACGCCGGCCAGGACGCCAGCGTCAACCGTGCCTATGCCGGGCTCGGGGCCACCTACGAGCTCTTCTTCAAGGCCTTCGGGCGCCGCTCCATCGACGACGCCGGGCTGCCGCTGGACGCCACCGTCCACTACGACCGGCTGTACAACAACGCCTTCTGGGACGGCAGCCAGATGGTGTTCGGCGACGGAGACGGGGACCTCTTCCTCGACTTCACCGTCTCCGTGGACGTCATCGGGCACGAGCTGGCCCACGGGGTCACCCAGTACACCGCCGACCTGGAGTACTACGGCCAGTCCGGCGCGCTCAACGAGTCCGTGTCCGACGTCTTCGGCTCCCTCATCAAGCAGTACTCCCTGGACCAGACGGCCGGGGACGCCGACTGGCTGATCGGCGCCGGACTCCTCGGGCCCTCGGTGGACAGCGGCTTCGCCCTGCGGTCGATGAAGGCGCCCGGGACGGCGTACGAGGACGACGAACTCGGCAAGGACCCGCAGCCCGCGACGATGGACGACTACGTCCGCACCTCCCGCGACAACGGCGGGGTGCACATCAACTCCGGCATCCCCAACCACGCCTTCTACCTCGTCGCGACCGAGCTCGGCGGCAAGGCCTGGGACCGGGCCGGACGGATCTGGTACGACACCCTGACCGGCGGGGAGCTGGGCCCGAAGGCGGACTTCGCCCGGTTCGCCGCCCTGACGACCGCCGCGGCCGTCACCCGGTACGGCGACGGCGGCGCGGAACACCAGGCGCTGCAGAAGGCGTGGTCGACCGTCGGCTTGGGCTAGCAGGCGTCGGGTAGAAGGGCGGTCATGCGGATTCAGGTGGTGCGGACGGGCGGCTTCGCGGGGATCGAGCGGCGGGGCGAGGTGGACACATCGGGCCTGCCCGAC
Source organism: Streptomyces sp. AP-93 (assembly GCF_022808175.1). Taxonomy (GTDB): domain Bacteria; phylum Actinomycetota; class Actinomycetes; order Streptomycetales; family Streptomycetaceae; genus Streptomyces. The sequence continues at coordinate 71,919 of NZ_JALGBX010000008.1, forward strand.
GAGGACGAGTGGCAGGCGCTGGCGCAGCTTGCCCTGCGGCCCGTCCCTCCGGGGCATTCGGCGGACCGGGTCCGGGACGGATTCTCGTACCGGATCACCGTTGACGGGCGGACGGTGCTCTGCCAGGACCCGAACCTCTCGGACGCACAGCGCTCGCTGATCTCCCGCGTCCTGAAAGAAGGTGCCTGATCAAAAGACGTGCTTGATCGCGGACCGCTTGCTTGGATGGCCGGATGATCACGAGTTCCGACGTCCTGCCCGAGCTTGAGCGCTACTACGACACGGCACCCAGGGCGGGCGGGGCGCGGGCCGAGGACTTCGGCCCGCTGACCCTCTTCGTCCAGGAGAGCGACGGCTGGCCGTACTACGCGCGGCCCGCGCTCGGCGCCGCCTCGGCCGGTGGCGTCTCGGTGGCCGACGTCGAGCGGGTACTGGCCCGGCAGCGCGAGCTGCGGATCCCCGAGGCCTTCGAGTGGGTGGCCGAAACCACCCCCTCCCTGCGGGCCGCCGCCGAGGCCGCCGGGCTGACCGTCCACGCGCACCCGCTGATGGTGCTCGACCCCGCGGCGGTACGGCCCCCCGCACATCCGGACGTACGCGTGTTCGGCGCGGCCGACCCGCTGCTGCGCCCGGCGGTGACGGTGCCGATGCTGGCCTTCGCCGCGCCCGGCACGGCGGTGGGCGAGGCGGGCCCCGCGGAGCTCGCGATCGCGGAGCAGGACCCGGCCTCGGAGGGCCGCAGGCTCCGCGTCGCGGGGATGATCGAGTCGGGCCGCACCGCCCTGGCGGCGGCCGTGCGCGACGGCGTGGTCCTGTGCTCCGGCCAGTACATCCCGGTCGGCGACGTCGCCGAGGTCGTCGGTGTCGGCACCCTCCCCTCGGCCCGCCGCCAGGGCCTGGCCCTCGCGGTGACGGCGGCCCTGGTCGCCGACGCCCTGGCCCGCGGAGCCCGCACGGTCTTCCTGTCGGCGGGCGACGAAGACGTGGCCCGCCTCTACACCCGCCTCGGCTTCCGCTCCGTGGGCACGGCCCTGATCGCGGACCGGCCGCTGTGATCGGCCGGCTGCTGTGATCGGCCGGCTGCTGATCGGCGGGCTGCCGGCCCGCCGCCGCACGCGGTCGCGGGCCCCGGGGTGGCCCACCGCGCCACCGCCGCCGGATCACCCCCCGCTGACCGGCGCCGAGGTGGCGGAGGCGGAGCGGGAGCTCGGCATCCGCTTCCCGCCCGCGTACCGCTCGTACCTCCTCGACGTGAGCGCGGGCGGCCTGCTGCACCGGCTGGAGCGGGGTCCGGCCGGCTGGTGGTGGGCGGGGAACCCCGACACGAGGCGGGATCTGCTGCCCGCGCCCTTCCCGCACCCTGATTCCTACGTCGAGGCGGATGCGGCGCTGTGGGACCGGTTCCCCCGCGAGGGGGACTTCCCCGACGAGGCCGCCTGCCGGACGGCCCGGCAGGCCTGGGCCGAGGCCGAGGCCGACGGGTTCGAGGACCGCAAGACGGCCGGCTCCGTGGTGCTGCAGGACAACGGCTGCGGCTTCTCCACGCTGCTCGCGCTGACGGGGCCGCTGGCCGGGACGGTGTGGTGGGACGGCCGGGCCACCTGCGGGCTGATCGTGCCGCTGTCGCCCGACCACCCGGGCGGCGCGCCCCCGCTGTCCTTCGGGCAGTGGCGGGAGCTCGGCCTGCGCGACCTCTCGCACCTGTTGCCGCCCGACTGGGGGCGTCCCGCGCAACTCTGAGCCCGTTCTTTTGCGGGTTGCGGAAACGGCAAGGTCGCTTGGCCGGGGCCGCGGTCCGGGCGGAGCATCGAAGGCGCGGGCACCCGTACCCGTACCGACCGGAAAGAGGCCGACATGGCGCACGCGCACGACCACGCCCCCCACTCCCCCCACTCCCCCGAGAGCGACTTGGAGGGCGACTTCGCGGGCGAGGAGTTCTGGGACTCCCGCTACCGCGAGAGCGAAAGGATCTGGAGCGGCGACGCCAACGCCGTACTGGCACGGGAGGCCGCCCCGCTCGCTCCCGGCCGGGCCCTGGACCTCGGCTGCGGCGAGGGCGGCGACGCCGTGTGGCTCGCGCGGCAGGGCTGGTACGTCACCGGGACGGACATCTCCGGGGTCGCCCTGGAGCGGGCGGCGGCCCACGCCGCCGACGCCGGGGTCGCGGACCGCACCGCCTGGGAGCGGCACGACCTCGCGGAGTCCTTCCCGGCCGGGGAGTACGACCTGGTCTCCGCGTGCTTCCTGCACACCTTCGGGGAGTTCCCGCGCGAGCGGATCCTGCGCCGGGCCGCCGCGGCCGTGGCCCCCGGCGGGATCCTGCTCGTCGTCGGCCACGCGGGCTGGGCGTCCTGGCAGGAGGACCGCCCGGAGGTGGACTTCCCGACCCCGGACGGGGTCCTCGCCCAGCTGGAACTGGAGGCCGGCGCCTGGGAGGTGCTGCTGGCGGAGGAACACGTACGGGTCCAGAACCAACCTGACGGCCGGCCCGGGACCCGTACGGACAACGCGGTGAAGGTGCGGCGGCGCTCCTCTTGATGCGCCCCTCGCACCGGTCGGCCCTCGCGGGCCTCCCGGGCTTCGGGGCGCTGCGCCGGACTCCGTCCGCCGAAGGGGCCTTGCCCGATCCGGACGGGACGGTGGCTAGAACCCCAGCTTGCGCAGCTGCTTGGGGTCGCGCTGCCAGTCCTTGGCGACCTTCACGTGCAGGTCGAGGAAGACCGGGGTGCCGAGCAGCGCCTCGATGTGCTTGCGCGACTTCATCCCGACCTCCTTCAGGCGGGCGCCCTTCGGGCCGATGATGATGCCCTTCTGGCTCGGCCGCTCGATGTAGAGGTTGGCGTGGATGTCCAGCAGGGGACGGTCCGCCGGGCGGTTCTCCCGGGGGATCATCTCCTCGACGACCACGGCGATGGAGTGCGGGAGCTCGTCCCGTACGCCTTCGAGCGCGGCCTCGCGGATCAGCTCCGCGACCATCACCATCTCGGGCTCGTCGGTGAGGTCGCCCTCCGGGTACAGCGGCGGGCTCTTCGGCAGCATCGGCGCGATCAGGTCCGCCAGCAGCTGGACCTGGGTGTCGCCGACCGCCGAGACCGGGACGATCTCGGCCCACTCGAAGCCCAGCTCCTCCGCGAGCTGGTGCACGGCGATGAGCTGCTCGCCCACCACCTTGGACTCGACGAGGTCGGTCTTGGTGATGATGGCGATCTTGGGGGTCTTCTTGATCCCCGCGAGCTCCTTGACGATGAACTTGTCACCGGGGCCGAGCTTCTGGTCCGCGGGCAGGCAGAAGCCGATCACGTCGACCTCGGACCAGGTCGCGCGCACGACGTCGTTCAGCCGCTCGCCGAGCAGCGTGCGCGGCTTGTGGAGGCCGGGCGTGTCGACCAGGACGAGCTGGGCGTCGGGGCGGTGCACGATGCCGCGGACCGTGTGGCGGGTGGTCTGCGGCCGGTTGGAGGTGATCGCGACCTTGGTACCCACGAGCGCGTTGGTCAGGGTCGACTTCCCCGCGTTGGGACGGCCGACGAAGCATGCGAAACCCGCACGGTGCGGGCTGGTGGTCTCGGGGGAACGATCGCTCATACGGGCCATTCTCCCCGATGCGGCTCCCAGCGCCGACCAGGCCGCCGCCACGAGGGCGAGAGCGGCCGCCAGCAGACCGTTCAGGGCGGGGTGCGCGGCGTGTCCGGCGGCGGCCCGGGCGGCCGCGCCGTCGGCCCGCGCCACCACCGCGACCTCGGCCCATTCCAGGGCGGGCGCCTCCGCCCAGCGCGCGGTGAGCCGGACCCGCTGCCCGGGCAGCAGCTCGGCGGGCAGGCCGGTGAGGGGGCGGGAGAGGAGGCCCCGGCCCAGCGCCCCGGAGGCGGTCAGGGTGGCGCGGGGGCGCAGGGTGACGTTTCCGAGGTTGTGGAGCGTGTACGAGATCTCCGCGCCGGCGGCGCCGCCGCGGTCGGTGCGGAGGTCCTCGACGGCCAGGGCGGGGGCGGTGGGACCGGTGACCCTGAGGTAGAGGCGGGCGGCGACGGCCTGCTGGATCCCTATCCCCTGTTGTCTGGCGATGCCCTGACCGGCGGCGGCCGGCCGGTCCTCCAGGGCGACGACGGCTCCGGGGTGGTCCCCCGGTTCGGCCCGGTCGGGGACGGTGAGGGTGAAGCCGACGTCGACCGCCGTCTTCGCCGGGACGGTGATCCGATCCCGCGCCAGGGCCGTCCAGGCACCCGTGGCGGTGCGCGGCTCCTCGGGCCCGCGCAGGGCGAAGCCGCCGTCGCGGGCGGTGTTGTAGGCGTCGGCGGCGTAGAGGCGGAAGGTGCGGGGCCGGTCGGTGCGGTTGGCGATGGTGACGGAGTCGGTGACGGCCTGGCCGGGGGCCGCGGCGAGGTAGAAGTACGGGCGCTGCCCGAGCGTGTTGGCGGCGGGCAGGACGGACCACTGCCCGTTGTCGGCGGCGGCGGCGGGTCCGGCTCCGCCGAGCAGCCCGATCCCTGCCAACACGGCGGCGACCGCGGCCGTGGCCAGGCGCCGCCGCACCCGCGCGGCCAGTGCCGCTACCGCGGCTGCCCCTCTCCCCACCCCGCCCTTCCCCCGTTCCCCGGGGCTCCGCCCCGGACCCCGCTCCTCAAACGCCGGAGGGGCTGGATTTTCGCCGGCGTCAGCCATATTCGGCCTCGCCGGCGTTTGAGGCGCGGGGTCCGGGGCGGAGCCCCAGGGGGGTCCGGGCAGCGCCCGGGGAACGGGCGAAGGGCGGGGAGGGGACTTCGCTCCGCGCAGCGGCAAGGGTCGCTGCGGGGACTTCGCTCCGCGCAGCGGCACAGGGGTGGCGGAGAGGCCGGGCCGGGTCACGACAGGGTCAGCGTCAGCACCGCCGTGTAGGCGCCCGGCGGGGTGTACGGGGGCACCTGGAGGGTGACGGCCGCGTCGACGGTGAAGGTGCCGCCGACGAGCGCGGCGTCACCGGTGGAGGCCAGGACCGCCCCGTCCGGCCCGACGGTGCCCGCGCTGCCCGGCGTACACGCGCTGGGGCTGCCGGGCGCGGCCGCGCACTCCGGGGTCCAGTTCAGGGAGGCGCCGGGGATGCGGACCCCGCCGGAGCCGGTGAAATCGGTGACCTTGCCGATCAGGGACCACCCGGCCGGCCCGCCGCGGGCGTCCTTGACGGTGACCGTGCCGATCCGCCCGGCCGCCGCTCCGCCGTCCCCGTACGGGACGGCGGCCAGGGTCACGGCGTCGCCCTCCTGGGTCATGCCGAGCTCGCCCTGCTCCACGACCGCCGTGATCGTCTGGCTGCCCGGCGGCAGCGGGGTCGCGGCGATCACCGTGTACGCGGACGGGCCGGAGCCCCGCTCCGGAGTCCACACCTCGCCCTCGTACGCCACGACGGCGGTGGTCGCCCGGTCCGTGACCGCCAGCTCCGCGAGGACCACGCCCAGCTCGTCGGCCTTCGCCGTGACCCGGTCGGCGGTCTGCGCCGTGCCCGTCCGGCCGGCCACGGTGACCTCCGCGCCGGGGACGAAGCCGGCTCCGGTGACCTTGACCCGGGCCCCCGGGGCTCCCGCGGCGGTACCGAGCGCGACGGCGCGCAGGTTGGCCGTCGGCAGCGGGCTCGCGGTGATCCGCTGTGCGACCGGCGGCCCGGCCGGCACCGGCACCGTGGAGGGAGACGGGGACGGGGACACCGGCGACGGCGCCGCAGACGCCGACCCGGAGGCCGACGCGGAGGGCTTTGCGGAGGGCGCCGGGTCCGGTCCCGGGGCCGCACTCCCGGAGGCGGCGGCGCAGACGGTGTCCAGTTCGAGCAGGTGGCCGGTGTGCAGGGTGTAGCCGCCCGGGGCCAGGGTGATCTCACCGGGGGCCGTGACGGTGAAGGTGCCGGTCATGGTGACGGCGGGCAGCGCGCCGCCCGCCTCGACGGGATCGTTGCGCTTGGCCCCGACGACCGTGACCTCGCCCTGCTGCACGCCCCCGAGCACGATCCGCCCGGTCGGGGTGAGGACGTCGGCGGGCAGGCCGACGGAGAGCGGGTTCACGGCGGGGGTCCGCGTCACCTGGTAGGTGACGGTGACGGTGTCGCCCACGCGCGGCGTGGAGTCGTCGACGGTGATCCGGGCGGTGGTGGGCCCGTCGGCCGGTGGCAGTCCGGCTTCCTGCGGCGGCAGGCAGTGCGTGGGGAACTCGACCTGCCCGGAAGGCGTCTCCCCCTCCGCGGCGGCGGGCGCGCTCAGCGCGCCCCCGGTCGCGGCGGCCAGGACCGCCATGCCGACGGCCGCCGACCACCCTCTGTGCCGCGCCGTTGTCCGCGCCGCCGTTCGCGCCGTCGTTCGCGCCGAAGTCCGCACTGACCGCCCCCTGGGATCCCGTACCCCGCCAGGGGGCCATTCACGAGCGGGCGGGGGGATAAGTCAATGCACGGACCCGGCAGCAACTGATGTCCCATCAGGAGATGGCAGGGTGGCGCCCGGTGCGGCGTCGCGGAAGGTCCGCCGGTAGGCCGTCGGGCTCACGCCGAGTGCCGCCTGGACGTGTTTGCGCAGGGACTGCGCGGTCCCGAAGCCCGCCTCCCGGGCGACGTGTTCCATCGGCAGGTCGGTCTGCTCGAGCAGCGCGCGGGCCCGGTCCACCCGCTGCCCGACGATCCATTCGCCCGGGCTGAGCCCCGACTCCTCGCGGAACCTGCGCGTGAAGGTCCGTACCGACATCGCCTCCTGCCGGGCCAGGTCGGTCAGCCGCAGCGGTTCGTGCAGCCGGTCCAGCACCCAGGCGCGGGCCGCGGTGGTGGCCGACCGCTGCGACTGCGGCACCGGGCGCTCGATGAACTGGGCCTGTCCGCCCTCGCGGTGCGGCGGTACGACGGTGTACCGGGCGGTGTGGTTGGCGACGGCCGCGCCGTGGTCGCGGCGCACGATGTGCAGGCACAGGTCGATCCCGGCGGCGACTCCGGCGGAGGTGAGCACGTCCCCGTCGTCGGTGTAGAGCACGCCCGGGTCGACCAGGACGGCCGGGAAGGTCTGCTGGAAGTGCCCGGCGGCGGACCAGTGGGTGGTGGCCCGGCGGCCGTCCAGGTACCCGGCGGCGGCCAGCACGTAGCCGCCCGTGCAGATGGAGACGAGCCGGGTGCCGGGCCTGATGTGCGCGAGGGCGGCGGCCAGTTCGGGGGTGAGCCGGCCCTCGTCGTGGACCGGGCCCAGCTCGTAGGAGGCGGGGACGACCACCGTGTCGGCCGTGGCCAGCAGTTCGGGGCCGTGCTCGACGTGGATGTCGAAGTCGGCGTCCGTGGGGACCCGGCCGGGGGCGAGCCCGCAGGTGAGGATCTCGTACAGCGGCCGCCCGGCGGGATCCTCCGCCCGCCCGAAGATCCGGTGCGGGATCCCGAGCTCGAAGGGCAGCAGACCGGCGAGGGCGAGTACGACAACACGGTGGACACGGTGCGCGCGAGTCTCCATGGCCCGATCATATCGAAGGGTGTCGGTCAGGCCGCTGTCGTACGGATCCCCGGCGGCCGGAAACTGTCGACGTGACGCAGACAGACCCGGGCCCCGGCCCCTCCCCCGCACCGACGCCCGCCTCCGGGACCGGCTCCCCCGCCGACGCGCCCGTGCCGCCCCGGCCTCCGCACCGCATCCACCGCGCCTGGTTCGTCGCGGCCGTCGCCTTCGTGACGATCATCGGCGCCGCAGGCTTCGCCTCGCTCCCCGGTCTGCTCATCGAGCCGCTGCACGAGGAGTTCGACTGGTCGCGCGGCACGATCGGCCTCGCCGTCTCCGTGAACCTCGCGCTGTACGGGATCACCGCGCCGTTCGCCGCCGCGCTGATGGACCGCTTCGGCATCCGCAGGGTCGTCGCCCTCGCGCTGACCGTCATAGCCGGCGGCTCGCTGGCCACCGTGTGGATGACCACCTCCTGGCAACTGATCCTGTACTGGGGCGTCCTGGTCGGCCTGGGCAGCGGCTCGATGGCCCTGGCCTTCGCCGCGACCGTGACCAACCGCTGGTTCACCGCCCGGCGCGGCCTGGTCACCGGCATCCTGACCGCCGCCGGGGCCTCCGGACAGCTGATCTTCCTGCCGCTGCTGGCCTGGCTGGTCGAGAACCACGGCTGGCGCCCGGCGGCTGTCACCGTCTCGCTGGCGGCCCTGGCCGTCGTGCCCTTCGTCTGGCTGCTGCTGCGCGACCACCCGGCGGACATCGGGACCACCCCGTACGGGGGCGAGTACACCGCCAAGCCCGCCCCCGTCCCCGGCGCCGCCCGCCGGGCCGTGGGCGTCCTGGCCAAGGCGGCCCGGACCGGCCCCTTCTGGCTGCTGGCGGGCACCTTCGCGATCTGCGGGGCCTCGACCAACGGGCTGGTGAAGACCCACTTCGTCCCGTCGGCCCACGACCACGGCATGCCGGTGACGGCGGCGGCCGGACTCCTCGCCGTGATCGGCGTGTTCGACATCATCGGCACGGTGTTCTCCGGCTGGCTGACGGACCGCTTCGAATCCCGCCGCCTCCTCGCCGTCTACTACGCCCTGCGCGGGGTCTCGCTGCTCTTCCTCCCGATGCTGCTGGCCCCGACCGTCCACCCGCCGATGATCTTCTTCATCGTCTTCTACGGCCTGGACTGGGTCGCGACGGTCCCGCCGACGATCGCGCTGTGCCGCGAGCACTACGGCGAGGACGGCGCCATCGTCTTCGGCTGGGTCCTGGCCTCGCACCAGATCGGCGCGGCGGTGGTGGCCTTCCTCGGCGGCGTGGCCCGCGACGCCTTCGGCTCGTACGACCCGGTCTGGTACGCCTCGGGCGCCCTGTGCGCGATGGCCGCCCTGATGGCGATGGTCATCCGCCGCCGGACCCCTGCCGAGGCCGTCACGGCCTGACGGCCCGCCCCACGGGCAGGCTGCCAGGATGGGCCCGTGGACGACACGGGCGGGACGGCGGCGGCGGACGAGCTGGTACGGGCGGCGGAGGCCGGGGACGAGGCGACCGTCTCGCGGCTGCTGAGCCGGGGTGTCGCCGTGGACGCGCGGAACGCCGAAAGGCGCACGGGACTGGACGTCGCCGTGCACGAGGGCCGGGACGGGGTGGTGCGCGTCCTGCTCGCCGCCGGCGCCGGCCCCGAGCAGATCACGGGCCCGTACAACGAGGAACTGCCGCTGGTGCAGGCGGCCACCAGGGGCCACACCGGCATCGTGCGACAACTGCTCGCCGCCGGCGCCGACCCCGACCGCGCCAACGGGCTGCGCGCCACCGCTCTGGGCCGTGCGGGGGCCGAGGGCCACACGGAAACGGCCCGGGTCCTGCTGGAGCACGGAGCGGATCCGCACATCCCCTGGAAGGCCCTGACCCCCGCCGACTGGGCGACCCGCTTCGGCCACACTGAGACGGCGGAGTTCCTGCGCACCTGGGCCGCCGGGCCGGACGGCCCGGCGGCCTAGGCGCCTGCCGGAGTGGTCGACTTCAGGGTGCCGTCCGGGCCCGCCAGGAGGACCGGGGTGTCCGGGCCGCCGAGGTCACGGACCGCCGCGCGGTCGGCGTCGGAGGGTGCCTCCGCGGCGCTGACGACGGCCGCCGCCTCCAGGGACTGGGCGCCGCTGGCCACGGCCATCGCGACGGCCGTCTGGAGCGCGCTCAGCTTCAGGGAGTCCAGCGCCACGGTTCCGGCGACGTACGTACGGCCGGTCTCGTCCCGGACCGCCGCCCCCTCGGGCACGCCGTTGCGGGCCCGGGCGCTGCGCGCCAACGTGATGATCTTGGTGTCTTCGGGGTCGATCCCGGTGCTGTCGGTCATAGCCCGAAGCATATGGAGCGCGTCGGCGGGGCCGCACGACGACCCCGCAGACGCGCTCTCCCCTCCACCCCCGGCGTCCCCCCGGGACCTTGGTGGCGCAGGGATAAAACTAAGCGCTGCGTAAGCGGGCCCACGGCCCCGAAGGTCCTGTGATCGATGACCTTGGACCCCTCCGGGATTCCACGGACGGGAACGCCGGGGACGCCGGGGACGCCGGGGACGCCGGAAACCATCCCCTACGGCCGGTCGAGCCGCAGCCGCTCCGCCCTCGGCAGGCCCGCGACCACCAGGTCGTACGAGTCCTCGACCAGCTCCCGGACCAGCGCGTCGGGCAGCGCCCCCGGCCCGCCCGCGGTCACCGTGTTCCAGTGCCGCTTGTTCATGTGCCAGCCCGGTACGACCGCCTCGTGCTCCGCCCGCAGCCGCACCGCCTGCTCCGGATCGCACTTGAGGTTGACCTTCAGCGGGTCGGCGTCCAGCGCGCTCAGCGCGAACACCTTCCCCAGCACCTTGAACACCGAGGTCTCCGGAGTGAAGGGGAACTCCTCCACCGCCGCGTTGAACCCCAGACAGAAGTCGCGCAGCTCCGCCGGCGTCACTCCGTCTCCCCCTCCTGGCCCTCCACCGGGACCACCGGCTCCACCAGCACGGTCACGATCTTGTTCCGCCGTCCGGCCGGAGACTCCGCCGTCAGCCGCAGCGGCCGCCCGTCCGGCAGGTCCACCACCGCCGAGGCGCCCGCGATCGGCACCCGGCCCAGCGCCTTGGCCAGCAGTCCGCCGACCGTCTCCACGTCCTCGTCGTCGAAGGAGTCCACCTTGAACAGTTCGCCGAGGTCGGTGATGTCCAGCCGCGCGGTGACCCGGTAGCGGTCCCCGCCCAGCTCCTCCACCGGCGCGATCTCCCGGTCGTACTCGTCGGTGATCTCACCGACGATCTCCTCCAGGATGTCCTCGATGGTGACGATGCCCGCGGTGCCGCCGTACTCGTCGATGACAACCGCCACGTGGTTGCGCACCAACTGCATCTCGCGCAGCAGGTCGCCCGCGTTCTTGGTGTCCGGCACGAACACCGCGGGCCTTATCGCCGTGGAGACGAGGTCGCTCTCCGCGTCCCGGCTGATGTGCGTCTTGCGGACCAGGTCCTTCAGGTACACGATGCCGACGATGTCGTCCTCGTTCTCCCCGGTCACCGGGATCCGCGAGAAGCCGGACCGCAGCGCGAGCGTGGTCGCCTGCCGGACCGTCTTGTACCGCTCGATGCAGACCAGATCGGTGCGCGGCACCATGACCTCGCGCACGAGCGTATCGCCCAGCTCGAAGACCTGGTGCACCATGCGGCGCTCGTCGTCCTCGATCAGCGATTCCTTCTCCGCGAGGTCGACCATCGCGCGCAGCTCCGCCTCGGAGGCGAAGGGCCCCTTGCGGAAGCCCTTCCCGGGCGTGAGCGCGTTGCCGAGGAGGATCAGCAGCTGCGGGATCGGCCCCATGATCCGCGCGAGCGGTACGAGGACGTAGGACGCCGCCGTCGCCGTGTTCAGCGGGTGCTGCCGGCCGATGGTGCGCGGAGACACGCCGACGGCCACGTAGGACACGAGCACCATCACGGCGATGGCCACGAGCAGTGCGGTCCAGTTCTCCCCGAATGCGTCGAGGCAGACGTACGTGACGAGCACGCCCGCCGCCATCTCGCAGGTGACCCGGACCAGCAGCGCGACATTGACGTAGCGGGTGGGGTCGCCGGCGACCTGGGCCAGCTTCGCGCTGCCGCGCCGGCCCTCCCGTACGGCCTGCTCGGCGCGGAAGGCGGAGATCCGGGCGATCCCGGACTCGGCGCACGCGGCGAACCAGGCCACCACGACCAGCAGGACGGCCCCGGTGATCAGCTGGACATCACCGGTCATGAGACGGTCGGCGCCGGGGACGGGCCGGTCACGCCGTTCTCGCCGCGCCAGCCGTCCACGATGGCCGCCTGGAGGCCGAACATCTCGGCCTTCTCGTCGGGCTCCTCGTGGTCGTACCCGAGCAGGTGCAGCACCCCGTGGACGGTCAGGAGCTGGAGCTCCTCGTCCATGGAGTGCTGCGTCGGCGCGTCCTCGCCCTGCTTCTTGGCGACTTCGGGGCAGAGCACGATGTCACCGAGGAGCCCCTGCGGGGGCTCCTCCTCGTCCTTCTTCGGCGGACGCAGCTCGTCCATCGGGAAGGACATGACGTCGGTGGGTCCGGGCAGGTCCATCCACTGGATGTGGAGCTGCTCCATCGCGTCCTCGTCGACGACGATGACGGAGAGCTCCGAGAGCGGGTGGATCCGCATCCGGGCGAGTGCGTAGCGGGCGATGTCGAGGATCGCCCGCTCGTCGACATCGGTTCCGGACTCGTTGTTGACGTCGATCGACATGGTGCGCTGATTTCTACTTCCGCTGGAAGCCGTTCCGCGACTGCTTCGCGTCCTGGCTGTCGTCGTACTTCTCGTACGCGTCGACGATACGGCCGACCAGCTTGTGCCGGACGACATCCTCGGACGTGAGCCGCGAGAAGGCGATGTCCGGCACGCCCTCGAGGATGTCCTGCACCTGCCGCAGACCGCTCTTGGCGCCGCCCGGCAGGTCGACCTGGGTCACGTCACCGGTGACGACGATCTTCGAGTCGAACCCGAGCCGGGTCAGGAACATCTTCATCTGCTCGGGGGTGGTGTTCTGCGCCTCGTCGAGGACCACGAAGGCCTCGTTCAGATTGCGGCCACGCATGTATGCCAGCGGCGCCACCTCGATGGTGCCCGCCGCCATCAGCCGCGGGATCGAGTCCGGGTCGATCATGTCGTGCAGGGCGTCGTAGAGCGGCCGCAGGTACGGGTCGATCTTGTCGAAGAGGGTGCCGGGGAGGAAGCCGAGGCGTTCGCCTGCCTCCACCGCCGGGCGGGTCAGGATGATCCTGCTGACCTGCTTGGACTGCAGGGCCTGGACCGCCTTGGCCATGGCGAGGTAGGTCTTGCCGGTACCGGCGGGGCCGATGCCGAAGACGATCGTGTTCTTGTCGATCGCGTCGACGTACCGCTTCTGGTTGAGGGTCTTGGGGCGGATCGTGCGACCGCGGCTGGAGAGGATGTTCTGGGTGAGCACCTCGGCGGGGGTCTCCGTGTCACCGCCACCGGTGCCGTTCGCCCTGAGCATGGCGATCGAGCGTTCCACTGCGTCCTCCGTCATCGGCTGCCCGGTGCGGAGCACCAGCATCATCTCGTCGAACAGGCGCTGGATCAGAGCGACTTCCGCCGCCGTTCCGATCGCGCTGACCTGATTTCCCCGAACATGGATGTCGGCCCTCGGGAAGGCCTTCTCGATCACGCGCAAAAGGGCGTCGCCCGAGCCGAGGACGGACACCATCGGGTGGGTGGCCGGGACGGTGAAGTGGGCTCGCGCCTGTCCCGGCGCCGGGGTCTGGGCTGTCGGTGTCTGAGTCATGGGCCGGCACTGTGGCCTGCGCATACCTCCCACTGAGGGGCCGCGCCGTTCGACGGCCTCCGGACCTCCAAGCCTACGTCGCCACCCCGGCATCCCCGAGGGGTTTTACGGGGTCCCTTGAGGGGCCCGGGCCGCCCGGCCCACCTCAGCCCCTTCGGCGCTTGAGGAGGGGGGATCCGGGGGCCAGGATCAGCCCCTCCGGCGTATGAGGAGCGGGGGTCCGCGGGGGCCGGCCCCCGGAAACGGCGCCGCACCCGGCCGGACCACCCGGGGCGCGGGCGTCGGGTCGGGGGCGCGGCCCCGCCCGCCCCCCGGCTGCGTTCCCCGGCCGGCCAGGCCCTACGCCGACTGGCGGAAGCCGATCGTCGGGACCGCCCGGCGGCGGCTGGCCGGGGCGGCGGCCCGCGGAACGAGGTCGTCCAGGAAGCCGTACCGCCCGCGCAGGGCCTCCGGGGCGGTGCGCCACCAGTGGGCCACCTCCGGCCAGCCGGGGGCCGAGAGGGAGCCGCCGAACTCCTGCACCGACAGGGCGGCCGTCAGGCCCGCGAAGGCGAGCCGGTCCGCGAGCGGCCACTCGGCGAGGGTGCCGGTCAGGAAGCCCGCCACGTACACGTCACCCGCCCCGGTCGGATCCAGGGCGTCGACCGCGATCGCGGGAACCTCGGCCGTCTCCCCGGTCCGCCCGTCCACCGCGTACGAGCCCTCGGAGCCCATCGTCACCACCGCGATCGGCACCTTCTCGGCCAGCGCCCGGGCCGCCGCGCGCGGGCAGTCGGTGCGCGTGTAGGCCATCGCCTCCCCCGCGTTGGGCAGGAAGGCCTCGCAGTGCTCCAGGTCGGCCAGCGCCCCCAGGTCCCAGCGCCCGCTGTCGTCCCAGCCGACGTCGGCGAAGACGCGGGCCCCGCGCCGGGCCGCCTCGGCGACCCAGGCCTCGCCGCCGCCCGGGCCGAGCGAGGCCACGGCCGCGCGGGCGCGGGGCGGGCACTGGGGGAACGGTCCGGGGCCCGCCGGGGGCGGGGCCTCGTGGCCGTGGGAGACCATCGTGCGCTCGCCCTCGTACGCCATCGAGACCGTGACGGGGCTGTGCCAGCCGGGCACGGTCCGTGACATCGACAGGTCGATGCCCTCGCCCTGTTCGAGGGCGTCCCAGCAGTACTCCCCGTAGTGGTCGTCCCCGAAGGCGGCGGCCAGGGACGTGCGCAGGCCGAGCCGGGCGAGGGCGGTGGCCATGTTGGCGACGCCGCCGGGGCTGGACCCCATGCCGCGCGCCCAGGACTCCGTGCCGCGCACGGGGGCCGAGTCGAGCCCGGTGAAGATGATGTCGAGGAAGACCGTGCCCGTCAGGAAGACGTCGCAGCCCGGTTCTTGGGGGTTGCGCAGCGGCCCGAGCGGGTCCACGGCGGAGTCGAGGCTGTCCCGGCTGCTGCGACTGGTCACGATGTACTCCCCGTTCGGTTCGGCGCGCGTACTTCATCTTGGCGGGTCGTTTCTTCACCAGGCTTGAGCCACGTGTCCCACTCGGCTCAACCCACCTCCGCCATCGGGTCCTCCCGCGCGGGAGGACCCGGCCTACAGTGTGACGCAGATCACCACCTGAACGCCCTTCTCGGGAGATCGGGCCGCTTGATAGATATGAGCCCCGCGGTCTTGCGGAATCTCACGCTCCACCTGCACCACCTGGAACACCCGTGCCCGACCGCACCCCCGCGCCGCCCGCCGCCTGGCCGCTCGTCGCGCTCTTCACCTCCGGTTACGTCGCCCCGTACCTGCTGCCGACCGTCGTCGGCCGGCTCGACGCACACCTCCCGCTGAGCCCCGCACAGGCCGGACTGATCGGCTCCGTGCTGCTGCTCGGCTCGGCCGCCGCCGGATTCACCCTCGCCTCCCGCATCCCGCGCCACGGGCCGCGCCCGCTGGCCCGGCTCGGACTGCTGCTCCCCGTCCTCGGGTACGGCACGGCGGCCGCCACCGCGCAGCTCCCGCTCGTCATCGCGGGCGCCGTCCTCGGCGGCTTCGGCTCGGGCACGGTCACCGCCGTGGCCGCCTCCGGGATCGCCGCGCAGCGCGACCCGCACCGGACCTCCTCGCTGGGGCTGCTGTCGGTGTCGGCGACGGCCGGGGCCCTGTACCTGACCCTGCCCCGGCTCGGCGGCGGGCACTGGCTGCCGTTCGCGGCGATCGCCCTGGTCGCGCTGGTGTGCTGGCCGGCGACGGGCCGACTCGACGGCGCCGACCGTACGGACCCCAGGGACCGCACCGACAGCGCCGTACGGACCTCCGGGCGGCTGCCCTACCCGCGCGCCGGGATGGTCCTCGCCGGGGCCCTGATGCTGTGGTCGCTGGCCCAGAACGCCCTGTGGGGCGTCAGCGGCCGCATCGGTGCGCAGCAGGCGGGCCTGTCCGAGGTCACCCTCGGGATGGTCTTCGCGGCCGCGCTCGGCGCCGGGCTGCTCGGGGTCACGGCCGCCTCCGCGCTCGGGGCCCGGCTCGGGCGGGCGGTCCCGGTGGGCGTGGGCACGGTGGTCATCGCCTGCTGCGTGGTGCTGGCCTCGCACGCCCGGGACCTGGGCTCCTTTGCGGCCGGGGAGATCCTGTGGAACGCGGTCTACCCCGTCGTGCTCTCCTACGCCATCGGCCTCGCGGCCGCCCTCGACCCGCGCGGGCGCTGGGCCGTCCTGGTCGGTTCCGCGTCCTCGCTCGGCGTGGCCTGCGGGCCCGTCACGGGGAGCCTGCTCGCCGAGGGTGCGGGGTTCCCCGGCATGGGTCTGGTCCTCGGGGGCCTGCTGCTGGCGGTGGCCGGGCCGATGGCCGCGGTCGCCCTGCACGTCGGCGGACGCCCGCTGACCCCCGGCTCGGTGCGCCGGCGCGGCGGCGCCCCGGCGGCCGTGCTCGCCGCCGGAGCCGGGACGCCGGCCGGCTCGGTGCCGCGGGTCGGTGCGCAGGAGCTGGAGGTCGTGGAGCTCCCGCAGCTCCGCGCCCGGCCGCTGCGCCTGCCCCCGCTCCGGGTGCTGCTGCTCTCCCCCGCGGCGGCCCGCCGGGGCCGGGAGCGGCCCCGCCGCCGGACCCGCACCGGGGTCTAGCCCGCCGGCGGACGGGCCCCTGAACCCGGGACGGCCGCCCGGACGGAGCTGCCCTGCGGGGCCCGTCCCCTACCCACCCTTCCACCGTTCCCCGGGCTGCGCCCGGACCCGCTGCCGGGTGCGGCGCCGTTCCCGGGGGCCAGCCCCCGGACCCCCGCTCCTCAAACGCCGGAGGGGCTGATTTTGGCTGGGGTGGCAGGCACGTACAGGCTGACGCCGGCCATACCCAGCCTCGCCGGCGTTTGAGGCGCGGGGTCCGGGGCGGAGCCCCAGGGGTCCGGGGCGCAGCCCCGGGGAACGGTGGAAGGGCGGGTAGGGGACAGCCCCGCAGGGCCACGCGCCCGGGGTTGCTCCGCGACGTGGTCGCGCTGAGCGGCGGCATCACCGGACGCGGGCGTCGAGCCCCCGGCTCCGGGCCGGGGCCGGGCCGGGGCCGGGCCGCCCCTCCAGCTAGTCGGCCCGCTTCGGCACGGGAACCCGTACGAGGTCGGCGGCAATCGTCAGCTCGCCCTCGAAGCCGGCCGCCCGGGCCTGGCGTTCGAACTCCGACGGGTCCCCGTAGCGCTGCGAGAAGTGCGTCAGCACGAGGTGCCGCACTCCCCCGTCCCGGGCCACCCGGGCGGCCTGCCCGGCGGTGAGGTGCCCGTGGTCGGTGGCCAGCCGGACGTCTTCGTCGAGGAAGGTCGACTCGATCACCAGCATGTCGCAGCCCGCCGCGAGCACCTCGACGCCTTCGCAGAGCCGGGTGTCCATGACGAAGGCGAACCGCTGTCCGGGGCGCGCCTCGCTGACCTCGTCGAGGGTGACCCCGCCGAGGCTGCCCTCGCGCTGGATCCGGCCCACGTCCGGCCCCTTGATCCCGTGCAGCGCGAGCAGTTCGGGCCGTATCCGGCGCCCGTCGGGCTCGGTGAGCCGGTAGCCGAAGGACTCCACCGGGTGCGAGAGCCGTACGGCGTCCAGGGTGTACGCGTCCCCGCGCGCCAGGATCCCGTCCTCGGCCACCGGCTCCTCGGAGAGCTGCACGGTCTCGCGGTAGGCGGTGGCGTACCGCAGCCGGTCGAAGAACTTCTGCCCGGAGGCCGGGTAGTGGGCGGTGACGGGGTGCGGGACCCGGTCGAGGTTGATCCGCTGGAGCACCCCGGCGAGGCCGAGGCTGTGGTCCCCGTGGAAGTGGGTGACGCAGATCCGGTTGATGTCGTGCGCGGCCACCCCGGCGCGGAGCATCTGGCGCTGGGTGCCCTCGCCCGGATCGAAGAGGATGCCCTCGCCGTCCCAGCGCAGCAGGTAGCCGTTGTGGTTGCGGTCGCGGGTGGGTACCTGGCTGGCGGTGCCGAGGACCACGAATTCCCGTACGGACACGTCTTATCCGGGGGGCCACTGGAGCCCGCGCCCGCCGAGGACGTGCGCGTGGGCGTGGAAGACGGTCTGACCGGCGCCGGCGCCGGTGTTGAAGACGACGCGGTAGCCGTGCTCGACGATCTTCTCGTCGGCGGCGATGCGACCGGCCTCGCGCAGGACGTCGGCGGCGATCCCGGGCTCCGCGGCCGCGAGGGCGGCGGCGTCGGCGTAGTGCACCTTCGGGATGACGAGGACGTGGGTGGGCGCCTGCGGGTTGATGTCGCGGAAGGCGACGGTGGTGTCCGTCTCCCGTACGACCGTCGCAGGGATGTTCCCAGCGATGATCTTGCAGAACAGGCAGTCGGCCTGCGGTTCCCCGGCCATGTGCTGAACCCTTCGTGACGGGTGATCGGTTCGGGCATCGTATCCACCACCGCCGCCGCCCGACCGGTCAGGACCAGCGGCCCGTCCTCGCCAGCAGGACCGCCGCGGCCGCCGTGCCCGCCGTGGAGGTGCGCAGCACCGAGGGGCCCAGCCGGTACGGGTGCGCCCCGGCCGCGGCGAAGGCGGCGAGTTCGTCCGGGGAGACCCCGCCCTCGGGTCCGACGACCAGGACGATGGAGCCGGCGGCGGGCAGTTCCGCGGTGGCCAGTGCGCCCGAGGGGGCGTCCCGGTCCTCGTGCAGGACCACCGCGAGGTCGGCCTCCGCGAGCAGCGCCGCCACCTGCTTCGTCGACAGCGCCTCCGCGACCTCGGGGAAGCGCACCCGGCGGGACTGCTTGCCCGACTCCCGGGCGGTGGCCCGCCACTTCGCGAGGGATTTGGCGCCCCGGTCGCCGCGCCACTGGGTGATGCAGCGCGAGGCCTGCCAGGGCACGATCGCGTCGACGCCGGTCTCCGTCATGGTCTCGACGGCGAGCTCACCCCGGTCACCCTTGGGCAGGGCCTGGACGACGGTGATCCGAACGACGGGTTCCGGCTCCTCCATGACGGACTCCAGGTCCGTGATCACCAGACGGTCCTTGCCTTCCGCCGCCTTGACCACCCCCTCGGTCCACCGGCCGCGGCCGTCGGTCAGCACCACGTCCTCGCCCGGGGCGAGCCGCTTCACGGAGACGGCGTGGCGGCCCTCGGGGCCGTCCAGGACGAACTCCGGCCCCGAGGGAACCTTTTCGACCACGAACACCGGGGCGGTCATGACGCACTCCTCATCTGCATTGCTTTCAACACGTCCTGTGCCGCGCCGAGTTCCGCCGCGAGCACCTCCACCAGTTCCCCGGCCGGCAGGGCCCGCGCCAGCCGGTGCCCCTGGCCCGCCCACAGGGCCATGCCCTGCGGGTCCCCGGCCGCGGCGGCGGCTTTGCGCAGCGGCGCGGTCAGGTGGTGCACCTGCGGGTACGCGGCCGGGGCGTACGGGCCGTGCTCGCGCATGAACCGGTTGACCAGCCCGCGGGCCGGCCGCCCCGAGAAGGCCCGGGTCAGCTCCGTCCGGACGAACAGCGGGTCGGTCAGCGCCTTCTTGTGCAGGGCGTGGGCGCCGGACTCCGGGCAGGCCAGGAAGGCCGTGCCGAGCTGCGCCGCCTCCGCGCCCGCGGCGAGCAGCGCGGCGATCTGCGAGCCGCGCATCAGGCCGCCCGCCGCGATGATCGGGAGGGCCACGGCCTCGCGCACCTGCGCGACGAGCGCGAGCAGGCCGACTCCGGCCGTGCCGTCGCCCTGCGGGTCGTCGCGGTGGGTGCCCTGGTGGCCGCCCGCCTCCACGCCCTGGACGCAGACGGCGTCGGCGCCGGCCGCCTGCGCGGCGCGGGCCTCCTCGACGGAGGTGACGGTGGCGATCGTGTACGTACCGACCTTGCGCAGGCAGGTGAAGGCCGCGGGCGAGGGCAGGCCGAAGGTGAACGAGACCACGGGTACCGGGTCTTCGATGAGAATGGCCAGTTTGGCGTCATAGCCGTCGTCGCTGGTTCCGATGATGTCCTCGTCGGCGAGGGAGATCTCGTACCAGGAGGCCTCGCTGGCGAGGTGCCCGCGGTAGGCCTCCACGGCGGCCGGGTCCACGTGGGAGGTCTGCGGCAGGAAGAGGTTGACGCCGAAGGGGCGGCGGGTGAGCGCGCGCAGCCGCTTGATCTCCTGGTACATGCCGTCGGCGGTCTTGTAGCCGCCGGCGAGGAAGCCCAGTCCGCCCGCTTCGCACACGGCGGCCGCGAGCGGCGGGCAGGACGCGCCGCCCGCCATGGGCGCCTGCACGATCGGGTACGCGAAGAGACCGTTCGGTGCGGAGGACATGAGCTGCATCGTGCCATGTCCCGCTCACGGGACCGAATCACGGCATTCGCCTGGCATAGTCCCCTTCACCGGGGTGCCCGAATACCGCCGCCGCCCTGCCGTCCCGCATGCCGCGAGCCCGGTCCGGGGCATCCCCGGACCGGGCTCGCAGGTGTTCTCGTAGCTGCCCGTACGCTGCCCGTACGCTGCCCGTACGCTGCTCCGCGCGCGGCTCAGCGCCCGTTGAAGGCGTCCTTCAGGCGGCTGAACAGGCCTTGCTGGCCCGGCGCGAACTGGCCGAGCGGCCGCTCCTCGCCGCGCAGCTTGGCGAGCTGGCGCAGCAGGTCCTCCTGCGCCGGGTCCAGCTTGCTCGGGGTGGTGACCTCGACGTGGACGATCAGGTCGCCCCGGCCGCCGCCGCGCAGGTGCGTGACGCCCCGGCCGTGCAGGGGGATCGCCTGGCCGGACTGGGTACCGGGCCGGATGTCGATCTCCTCGAGGCCGTCCAGCGTCTCCAGCGGGCACTTGGTGCCCAGGGCCGCCGCGGTCATCGGGATGGTGACCGTGCAGTGCAGGTCGTCCCCGCGCCGCTGGAAGGTCGGGTGCGGCAGCTCGTGGATCTCCACGTACAGGTCGCCGGCGGGGCCGCCGCCGGGGCCGACCTCGCCTTCGCCCGCGAGCTGGATCCGGGTGCCGTTCTCGACGCCCGCCGGGATCTTGACGGTGAGGCTGCGGCGGGAGCGGACCCGGCCGTCGCCCGCGCACTCGGGGCAGGGGGTCGGGACCACGGTGCCGAAGCCCTGACACTGCGGGCAGGGGCGCGAGGTCATGACCTGGCCCAGGAAGGACCGGGTGACCTGCGAGACCTCACCGCGGCCGCGGCACATGTCACAGGTCTGCGCCGAGGTGCCGGGGGCGGCGCCTTCGCCGGAGCAGGTGGTGCAGACGACGGCCGTGTCGACCTGGATGTCCTTGGTCGTGCCGAAGGCCGCCTCGTCCAGTTCCAGGTCGAGGCGGATCATGGCGTCCTGGCCGCGGCGGGTCCGCGAGCGCGGTCCGCGCTGCGAGGACTGGCCGAAGAAGGCGTCCATGATGTCGGAGAAGTTGCCGAAGCCACCCGCTCCGAAGCCGCCGGCTCCGCCGCCGCCCGAGGAGGACAGCGGGTCGCCACCGAGGTCGAAGACCTGCTTCTTCTGCGGGTCCGAGAGGACCTCGTAGGCGGCGTTGATCTCCTTGAAACGCTCTTGCGTCTTGGGATCGGGGTTCACATCCGGGTGCAGCTCGCGCGCGAGCCGCCGGAATGCCTTCTTGATCTCGTCCTGCGATGCGTCGCGGCGCACGCCGAGAACGGCGTAGTAGTCCGTGGCCACTTACGACTCCGCCAGGATCTGTCCGACGTAACGTGCCACTGCGCGTACCGCTCCCATCGTTCCGGGGTAGTCCATGCGGGTCGGTCCGACCACGCCGAGTTTGGCGACTGCTTCGCCGCCCGAACCGTAGCCGACCGAGACGACGGACGTGGAGTTCAGTCCCTCGTAGGCGTTCTCATGCCCGATCTTTACGGCCATTCCCGACTCACTGGCCTCGCCCAGCAGCTTGAGGAGCACGACCTGCTCCTCCAGCGCTTCGAGCACCGGCCTGATCGTCAGGGGAAAATCGTGTCCGAAGCGGGTGAGGTTGGCGGTGCCGCCGATCATCAGCCGCTCCTCCGCCTCCTCGACCAGCGTTTCGAGGAGGGTGTCGAGGACGGCACGCACCGTCACCCGGTCCTCGTTCTCGAAGGATTCCGGAAGGTCCTGCACCAGCGGCGGCACGTCGGTGAACCGGCGGCCGACGACACGGCTGTTGAGGCGGGCCCGCAGGTCCGCGAGCGAGGTGTCCGCGAAGGGGGCCTGGCAGTCGACGATCCGCTGTTCGACCCGGCCGGTGTCCGTGATGAGGACGAGCATCAGGCGGGCCGGGGCCAGCGAGAGCAGTTCCACGTGCCGGACGGTGGAGCGGGTCAGCGAGGGGTACTGGACGACGGCGACCTGCCGGGTGAGCTGCGCGAGCAGCCGCACCGTACGGCCGACGACGTCGTCGAGGTCCACGGCCCCGTCGAGGAAGTTCTGGATGGCCCGGCGCTCGGGCGTCGACAGCGGTTTGACCCCCGCCAGCTTGTCGACGAAGAGGCGGTAGCCCTTGTCCGTGGGGATCCGGCCGGCGCTGGTGTGGGGCTGGGCGATGTAGCCCTCGTCCTCCAGCACGGCCATGTCGTTGCGCACAGTGGCGGGCGAGACGCCGAGCCGGTGCCGCTCGGTGAGCGCCTTGGAGCCGACCGGCTCCTCCGTCCCGACGTAGTCCTGGACGATGGCGCGCAGCACTTCGAGTCTGCGTTCGCTGAGCATCGCGCACACCTCCATCGTTTCCGTCGTTCGCGGCTTCGGCAGGCCCTGCCTGCTGGCACTCTGAGCGTTCGAGTGCCAGAGATCCCCCGGTCAGTGTACGGCGGGGTGGTACGCCCGTAGCAAGGGCGGCCCGCCAAGGTAGCGTCGCGGCATGGACGTGCGTTGGGAAGAGGCAGGCTGGGAACGGCTCACCGAGCGGGCCGGCCGCAAGCGGCTGCCGGTGTGGGACTGCACCGTGGGACTGGTGGTGGGCGAGGATTCCGCCCTTCTGATCGACCCCGGGTCCTCCCTGCGGGAGGGCTCTCTGGTGCGGGCCGAGGCGGAGCGGCTGGCAGGTCGGCGCGTGACCCATCTCGCATTCACACACGGACATTTCGACCACGTTCTGGGTGGTGCGGCCTTCGCCGGGGCGGAGGTCTACGGTCCGGTCGGACTGGACGACCTGCTCTCCGTGAGCCGGGACGAGCTGCGGTCCGACGCGGTCCGCCAAGGCCTGCCGGAGGCCGAGGCGGCCGAGGCGGCGGACCTGCTGGTGATCCCCCGGCACCTGGTGTCGGGCGAGTGGACCCTCGACCTGGGCGGGGTGCAGGTGCTGCTGGCGAACGTGGGCCCGGGGCACACCCGGCACGATCTGGCCGTCTTCGTGCCCGGTGCGCGCGAGGTGGTCTTCTGCGGCGACCTGGTCGAGGAATCGGGCGAGCCGCAGGCGGGTCCGGACGCGGCGCCCCGGCAGTGGCCGGCGGCCCTGGACCGGCTCCTCGCCCTGGGCGGGGACGACGCTCTGTACGTGCCGGGTCACGGAGCGGTGGTCGACGCGGCCTTCGTGCGTGCCCAACGCGACACACTGGCAATCCGTTTCGGCGTGTCGGACACCTGAGGCGGCCCGCTCTCCTACCCTCGGCCGGATGCGTGAGTACTCCCCCGACCTGACCCCGCAGTGGAAGCGCGCCAAGCCCGTCCCGGAGGTGCCGGCCGATCCCGGCCTGGTGGTCGAGGTGGCGGGTACGGACTTCTGCGGCGCGGTGGTGGCCTGCGAGGCGGGCACGGTCACCCTGGAGGACCGCTTCGGCAAACGCCGCGTCTTCCCCCTCGAACCCCGCGCCTTCCTCCTGGACGGCGCGGTGGTGACCCTGACCCGCCCGGTCCGGGGGCCGGCCGCCCCGGCCCGTACGGCCTCGGGCTCCATCGCCGTCCCCGGGGCCCGGGCGCGGGTGGCCCGGGCGGGCCGGATCTACGTGGAGGGCCGCCACGACGCCGAACTGGTCGAACGGGTCTGGGGCGACGACCTGCGGATCGAGGGCGTCGTGGTGGAGTACCTGGAGGGCATCGACGACCTCCCGGCCGTCGTCGCCGACTTCGCCCCCGCGGCCGACGCCCGCCTGGGCATCCTGGTGGACCACCTGGTCCCCGGCTCCAAGGAGTCCCGCATCGCCGCCTCGGTGACCTCCCCGCACGTCCTGATCGTGGGACACCCGTACGTGGACGTCTGGCAGGCGGTGAAACCCTCGGCCCTCGGCATCCGCTCCTGGCCTGTGATCCCGCCCGGCCAGGACTGGAAGACGGGCATCTGCCGCGCTCTGGGCTGGCCGGAGAACACCGGAGCCGCCTGGCAGCACATCCTGTCCCGCGTGACCTCGTACAAGGACCTGGAGCCCACCCTCCTGGGCGCGGTGGAGCACTTGATCGACCACGTGACGGCGTAGCCGGCTCAAACGCCGGCGAGGCTGGATTGCCCGTAGGGCAATTTCAGCCCCTCCGGCGTTTGAGGAGCGGGGGTCCGGGGGCCGGCCCCCGGCAACGGCGCCGCACGCGGCAGGGGTCCGGGCGAAGCCCGGGGAACGGTGGAAGGGCGGGTAGGGGACTCCGCCCCACAGGGCCGCCCCACCCCGGACGGGGTCAGTCGACCAGGTCGCGGACCACCGCGTCGGCCAGGAGCCGGCCACGCAGCGTCAGAACGGCCCGCCCGGCCGCGTAGGGCGCCGCTTCCAGGAGCCCGTCCGCAAGGGCACGCCGGGACGCCTCCAGCCCCGCCGCCGCGAGCAGCGACAGCGGCACCCCGTCCACGAGCCGAAGCTCGAGCAGGATCCGCTCGACCCGCCGGTCCTCCTCCGAGAGGAGCTCCCGCCCCGCCCCGGGCGAACGTCCCTCGGCCAGCGCCGCCGCGTAGGCCCCCGGGTGCTTCACGTTCCACCACCGCACCCCGCCCACGTGCGAGTGCGCTCCGGGCCCGGCCCCCCACCAGTCGGCCCCGCGCCAGTACAGCTCGTTGTGCAGGCAGCGCCCGGCCTCGGAGGTGGCCCAGTTCGAGACCTCGTACCAGGAGTACCCCGCCTCGGCCATCACCGCGTCGAGGATCAGGTACCGGTCCGCGTGGACGTCGTCGTCCGTCATCGGAACCTCGCCGCGCCGGATCCGCCGCGCGAGCTGGGTGCCCTCCTCCACGATGAGCGCATAAGCACTGATGTGATCGGGCCCGGCCCCCAGCGCCGCCGACAGCGACGCCCGCCAGTCCTCGTCCGATTCCCCCGGCGTCCCGTAGATCAGGTCCAGGTTCACGTGCTCGAAGCCCGCCGCCCGCGCCTCCGCGACGCAGGCCTCCGGCCGCCCGGGGGTGTGCGTGCGGTCCAGCACCTTCAGGACGTGCTGCTTCGCGCTCTGCATGCCGAAGGAGATCCGGTTGAAGCCGCCCGCGCGCAGCTCCGCCAGGTACTCCGGGTTCACCGACTCCGGATTGGCCTCGGTGGTGACCTCGGCGTCCTCGGCCAGCCCGAATTCCTCGCGGATCGCCGCGAGCATCCGTACGAGGTCGCCGGCGGGCAGCAGCGTGGGCGTGCCGCCGCCCACGAAGACGGTCCGTACGGCCCTGGGGTCGTCCCCGAGCACCTTCCGTGCGAGCCGGACCTCGTCGATCAGGGTGTCGGCGTAGTTCTCCCGGGAGGCGAGCACACCGCCGGTGCCCCGCAGCTCGGTGGCCGTGTAGGTGTTGAAGTCGCAGTACCCGCAGCGCGTGGCGCAGTACGGAACGTGCAGGTAGAACCCGAGCGGCCGCTCCCCGGCTCCCGCCAGGGCGTGGAGCGGCAGCGAGCCGTCTTCGGGCATGGGTTCACCGTCGGGCAGTGCGGAAGGCATGCGCCCATTGTCCCGCACTGCCCCAAGGTCGTTTACGCGTGCGCTACGCCTCCCGGGAGCCCTCGTACATCTCCTCGATGAGGTGCTTGAACTCGCGCTCCACGACCGGCCGCTTCAGCTTGAGGCTCGGCGTCAGGTCCCCGTGCTCCACGTCGAGGTCGCGCGGCAGGAGGCGGAACTTCTTGACCGTCTGCCAGCGCTGGAGACCCTCGTTGAGGGTCTGGACGTAGGTCTCGATGAGCCGGTTCGTCTCGGGAGCGGCCAGGACCTGGGAGTACGTCTTGCCCTCCAGGCCGCTCTCGGCGGCCCACACCAGGATGGAGGGCTCGTCGAGGGCGATGAGGGCGGAGCAGAAGTTCCGGTCGGCCCCGTGGACGACGATGCTGGAGACGTAGGGGCAGAGCGCCTTGAACTGGCCCTCGATCTCCGCCGGGGCGACGTACTTGCCGCCCGAGGTCTTGATCAGGTCCTTCTTGCGGTCGGTGATGCGCAGGTAGCCGTCCGCGGAGAGCTCGCCGATGTCGCCCGTGTGCAGCCAGCCGTCGGCCTCCAGCACCTCGGCGGTCTTCTCGGGCTGCCCGTGGTAGCCCTGCATGATGCCGGGGCCGCGCAGCAGCACCTCGCCGTCGTCGGCGATGCGGACCTCGGTGCCGGGGAGCGGCTTGCCGACGGTGCCGGTGCGGTAGGCCTCGCCGGGGTTGACGAAGGAGGCGGCGCTGGACTCGGTGAGCCCGTAGCCCTCCAGGATGTGGATGCCCGCGCCGGAGAAGAAGTAGCCGATGTCGGGGGCGAGGGCGGAGGCACCGGAAACCGCGGCGCGCAGGTTGCCGCCGAAGGCCTCGCGGAGCTTGGAGTAGACGAGCGCGTCGGCGATCTTGTGCTTGGTGGAGAGGACGAGCGGGGCGGTGGCGTTGCCGGTGCGGCGGAAGTTGTCCTGGGTGACCTTGGCGTACTCGCGGGCCACGCCGACCGACCACTGGAAGATCTTGTACTTGGCTCCGCCGCCGGCCCGGGCCTTGGCGGCCACGCCGTTGTAGACCTTCTCGAAGATGCGCGGGACGGCCGCCATGTAGGTCGGCTGCACGATCGGCAGGTTCTCGATGATCTTGTCGATCCGGCCGTCGACCGCGGTGACGTGACCGACCTCGATCTGGCCGGAGGTGAGCACCTTGCCGAAGACGTGCGCGAGCGGCAGCCAGAGGTACTGGACGTCGTCCTTGGTGATCAGGCCGGTGGCGACGGTGGCCTTGGCCATGTACGACCAGTTGTCGTGCGGCAGCCGCACGCCCTTGGGGCGCCCGGTGGTGCCGGAGGTGTAGATGAGCGTGGCGAGCTGGCCGGCCGTGATGGTCGCGATCCGTTCCTTGACCGCCTCGGGGTGCTTGGCCAGGTACGCGTGGCCGCGCGCCTCCAGGTCGGCGAGGGACAGCACCCAGCCCTCGGGGTCGCCGTCGACGGCGATGGCGTCGGCGGCCTCCACCACCACCACGTGCGCGAGGTGGGGCAGGTCGGCGCGCCGCTCGCGGGCCTTGGCCAGCTGCGCGGCGTCCTCGGCGATCAGTATCCGGCTCTCGGAGTCGGAGAGGATGAACGCCGACTCCTCGGCGTTCGTGCTCGGGTAGATGGTGGTCACGGCGCCGCCGGCGCACATCACGCCGAGGTCGGCGAGGATCCATTCCACCCGGGTGTTGGAGGCGAGCGCGACGCGCTGCTCCGACTGGATCCCGAGGTCGATGATCCCGGCCGCGATGGCGAAGACGCGCTCGGCGGCCTGGCCCCAGCTGAGCGACTTCCAGTCGTCGGGGCCGCCCTTTCCGTCCGCGGCGGGGACGGGATAGCGGTAGGCCTCGCCGTTCGGCGTGGCGGCGACACGCTCCAGGAACAGGGTCGCCACGGTGGGCGGGCGGTTCTCGATCAAGGTCTGTGTGTCGCTCACGGACATCCTCCGGACCACGCGGCAGGCCTGTCTCGTCACAAGGCGGGACTGACGGGGTGACGAGTCGGGGTGGGTGGCTGAGTCAGGGCTTGGCCGCATCCGACCAAGAAAAACTGGCGAGTAACCAACGAGCAGTGATCAGACTAGGGGCCCTCCGCCTGGCGCGTAAGAGCCCTTGGGGCGCCGATTCATAACGAAGCGGAAGCCGTACCCCGCGGCGCCCGCGCGCCGGGACGGTGCACGCCCGCGCGCCGGGACGAAACAGGCCCCCGCGCCGGAGCACGGGGGCCTGCTTCACATCCGACCGATGACCGTCGCGGCGGCTACTTCTTCTTGCTGCCGGACTCGTCGCTGGAGAGGACGGCGATGAAGGCCTCCTGCGGGACCTCCACGGAGCCGACCATCTTCATGCGCTTCTTGCCTTCCTTCTGCTTCTCCAGCAGCTTCCGCTTACGGGAGATGTCACCGCCGTAGCACTTGGCGAGCACGTCCTTGCGGATGGCGCGGATGGTCTCGCGGGCGATGACGCGGGAGCCGACGGCCGCCTGGATCGGGATCTCGAAGGCCTGCCGCGGGATGAGCTCGCGCAGCTTGGCGACCAGGCGCACGCCGTAGGCGTAGGCGGCGTCCTTGTGGCAGACGGCGGAGAAGGCGTCGACCTTGTCGCCGTGCAGCAGGATGTCGACCTTGACCAGGCTGCCGGACTGCTCGCCGGTGGGCTCGTAGTCGAGGGAGGCGTAGCCGCGCGTCTTGGACTTCAGCTGGTCGAAGAAGTCGAAGACGATCTCCGCGAGCGGGAGCGTGTAGCGGATCTCGACCCGGTCCTCGGAGAGGTAGTCCATCCCCAGGAGGGTGCCGCGGCGCTGCTGGCAGAGCTCCATGATCGCGCCGATGAACTCGGAGGGTGCGAGCAGGGTGGCCCGTACGACCGGCTCGAACACATCCGAGATCTTGCCCTCGGGGAACTCGCTCGGGTTGGTGACGGAGACTTCCTTGCCGTCCTCCATGACGACGCGGTAGACCACGTTCGGCGCGGTGGCGATCAGGTCGAGCCCGAACTCGCGCTCCAGGCGCTCGCGCACCACGTCCAGGTGGAGCAGACCGAGGAAGCCGACGCGGAAGCCGAAGCCGAGCGCCGCCGAGGTCTCCGGCTCGTAGACGAGCGCGGCGTCGTTGAGCTGGAGCTTGTCCAGGGCCTCGCGCAGGTCGGGGTAGTCCGAGCCGTCGAGCGGGTACAGGCCCGAGAAGACCATCGGACGCGGGTCCTTGTAGCCGCCGAGGGCCTCGGTCGCGCCGTTGTGCAGGCTGGTGATGGTGTCACCGACCTTGGACTGACGTACGTCCTTCACGCCGGTGATGATGTAGCCCACCTCGCCGACGCCGATGCCGTCGGCCGGGGTCATCTCCGGGGAGGAGACCCCGATCTCCAGCAGCTCGTGCGTGGCGCCGGTCGACATCATCCGGATGCGCTCGCGCTTGTTGAGCTGGCCGTCGACCACACGCACGTACGTGACGACACCGCGGTACGAGTCGTAGACGGAGTCGAAGATCATCGCGCGGGCCGGGGCGTCCTTGGGACCGACCGGGGCCGGGACCGTGGCGACGATCTTGTCGAGCAGCACGTCCACGCCGAGACCGGTCTTCGCCGAGACGCGCAGGACGTCCTCGGGCTGGCAGCCGACCAGGTTCGCGAGCTCCTCGGCGAACTTCTCCGGCTGGGCGGCCGGCAGGTCGATCTTGTTCAGGACCGGGACGATCGCGAGGTCCTTCTCCATCGCCAGGTACAGGTTGGCGAGGGTCTGCGCCTCGATGCCCTGGGCCGCGTCCACCAGGAGGACCGTGCCCTCGCACGCCGCCAGGGACCGCGAGACCTCGTAGGTGAAGTCGACGTGCCCGGGGGTGTCGATCATGTTGAGGATGTGGGTCTTGCCCATGTCCTCGCCCGTGTTCGGCGCCCAGGGCAGCCGGACGGCCTGGGACTTGATCGTGATGCCGCGCTCACGCTCGATGTCCATGCGGTCGAGGTACTGGGCGCGCATCTGCCGCGAGTCCACCACACCGGTGAGCTGGAGCATCCGGTCGGCAAGGGTCGACTTGCCGTGGTCGATGTGCGCGATGATGCAGAAATTGCGGATCAGCGCCGGGTCGGTACGGCTCGGCTCGGGCACGTGGCTGGGGATCGCGGGCACGCAGTGTCCTGATTCTCGGGTCGCAGTCGGAACGAAGTGTGGGCGTCGGTCTGCGCGAAACCAGATCCGTTCGGGGCTGGTCGGATCTATACGCAGACTCCCATCGTCCCATGAACCGGGAAGTGCGCTCGGTTTGGGCCGGTCGGACGGCAGCTGGTAGCCTGAGCAGCTGTGTCTCGTGTGCCCTCTAGCTCTACGGGACGCAATCCGAAGATCAAATCTCTGAACCTGCAAAGGCTCTTTCGTGGCGAACATCAAGTCCCAGGTCAAGCGCAACAAGACGAACGAGAAGGCTCGCCTTCGCAACAAGGCCGTCAAGTCCTCGCTCAAGACCGCCATCCGCAAGGCCCGTGAGGCCGTCGTCGCCGGTGACGTCGAGAAGGCCACCGTGGCTTCCCGCGCCGCTTCCCGCGCGCTCGACAAGGCCGTCTCGAAGGGTGTCATCCACAAGAACGCCGCCGCCAACAAGAAGTCGGCGCTGGCGATCAAGGTTGCCTCCCTTCAGGGCTGAGCCCCTGATGTGATCGCCGGGCAAGGATCCAGCGGGCCCTCTCTCCCGCTCCCGACCGGCACTCCGCGCCGCACACGAAGCGTTCGCCACGCGGGTGCGGTGCAACCCGAGAAGTAACCGAAGGCCCCGGCCGCCTCCCTTCCCCAGGGCAGCAGCCGGGGCCTTCGGCATGCGCGGCCCCTGGGGGACCTACGGGACCTACGTGACCTACGGGGCCTCCGGGGCCTCCGGGACCACGCGCGCGGCACCCCGGGGCGCGGGCACCCTGGACCACACGGGAGCCCCAGACAGCACGGGGCCCCGCGTGCACGGGCCCCGAGCAGTACGGGCCCCCGAGCTGTACGGGCCTCCGAGCCGCACGGGACCCCGAGCCTCACAGGCCTCCGAGCCGCACGGGACGCCGAGCCTCACGGGACCCCCGACCCACACGGGACGCCGAGCCTCACAGGACCCCCGACCCACACGGGACGCCGAGCCTCACAGGGCCCCCGACCGCACGGGACGCCGAGCCTCACAGGCCTACCCGCACGGGCCTCCGAGCCGTACGGGACCTCCGAGCCGCACCGGCCTCCGACCCACACGGGACCGATCCCCCTCCGGGACCAACCTGCTCCGGGCCGACCTGCTCCGACCACCGGGCCCGCTCAGGCCCCGGGACTACCGGCGCCGCACGGACCGCCGCGCGGCACAGGAGATCCGGTCCGCACAGGAGATCCGGTCCCCACGCGAGATCCGGTCCCCACGGGACTCGAGGAAGCCCCGCTCAGGGTTCCGGGTGGCTCGCAGCCCCGGCCGCTCAGGGCCCCGAGAAGTCCACGAGCCGCCAACACCCCAGGCCGACCGGCCGACCGGAGCCCCTGGTTGCACGGGAACCCCCGGGGTTGCACGGGAACCCCGGGCCACACGGGCCTCAGCGCGCGGCCCGAGAAGCCCAGGCTGTCAAGGTCCCCGGCCTACCGGCCGGCCGGAGCACCGGATTGCGCGGGCGCAGCGAACCCGAACGGGACTCCGGGGGCGGCCCACGCAGGCCCGGGCCCACTCACGGCCCCCTGGGGGGGCTCCGGGCCGCCCAGGGCCCCGGCCAACCGGCCGCACAGTAGCCCCAGGTCGTAGGGGAACTCCGGGGCGTGGGGGAGCGCTCCGGGGCGCCGAGACTGGGGCTCGGCCCGCCCGGGGCTCGGCCCGCTCAAAGCACGGCCCGCTCAGGGCTCAGCCCACTCAAGGATCGGCCCGCCCAGGGCACGGCCCGCCCAGGGCTCGGCCCGCTCAGGGCTCAGCCCACTCAAGGATCGGCCCGCCCAGGGCACGGCCCGCCCAAGGCACGGCCCGCCCGGGGGATCGGCCCGCCCGGGGCTCGGCCCGCCCAGGGTTTCGCCCGATTCGGAGCGCCGGCGCACCGCTCAGCGTCCCCGGGCCTCCCGGCGGCCGTACGGGGCACGGGCCGTACGGGAGCTCCGAACCGGCAAGGGGGCCGGGCCCCTCGCACCAGCCCGGGAGGCCTTCAGGGTGCGGCGGGGCGGGCCGTGACGGCCGCGAGGACGGTGGAGGTGAGGATCTCCGGCGCCTCGGCGGCGGTCATCCGCCCGGCCTGGACCTCGGCGGCGGCCGCGTGGACCAGGCTGTAGACGACGGTGACCAGCCAGTCGGCGGACAGATCGGCGCGCAGCTCGCCGCTCTCCCGGCCGCGGCCGATCAGCCGGCGGACGGGAGCGAGGATCCGGTCGTGGCGCTCGCGCAGCCGCTCGGGCGGCAGCGCCGCGGAGACGGCCGCGAACACCGCGGAGTGCCGGTCGAGGATCCGCCACGAGCTGCGGATGAGGAGCCCGAGGGCCTCCTCCACGCCGACCCCCACACCACCCGCCGCCCCCTCCGCCGCCCCACCCTCACCGTCGAGCCCCTCCAACGTGAGTGCGGCCTCGTCGACGGCCCGGTCGAGGGCGGCGTCGAGGAGCGCTTCCCGGGTCGGGAAGTGCGAGTAGAGCGTGACGCGGCTGACTCCGGCAGCGCGGGCGACGGCGGCCATGCTCGCCTGCGGGTCGGCGAGGAAACAGTCCAGGCCCGCGTCGACGATCGCGGCGGTGTTGCGCTCGGCGTCTGCGCGGCGGGGGCGGGGTGCGTCGGAGACCATGCCAGCAAACTTAACACCGCTGTTCACATTCTCCGGACGAAGCCGCATACTCAATCCCTAACACCCCTGTTAACTTTAGGAGCGACTTCGCCATGCCCTCGCACGCCCCGCACGCCCAGGACCAGAACCGGGACAAGGACGCGCACCCTCACCCGCACGCTCCCCCTCACCCCCACCCGGACTCCCACCCGACCCCCCACCCACGCCGAGGTCTCCTCCTCGTCCTCCTCTGCCTGGCCCAGTTCATGCTCATCGCCGATGTCACCGTCGTGAACGTCGCCCTCCCCGCCATCGGCGCCGACCTCTCCCTCTCCGGCCCCGGCCTGACCTGGGTCGTCACGGCGTACACCCTGTTCTTCGGCGCCCTCCTGCTGGCCGGCGGGCGACTCGCGGACCGGTTCGGTGCGG
Organism: Streptomyces sp. AP-93; assembly: GCF_022808175.1. Classification (GTDB taxonomy): domain Bacteria; phylum Actinomycetota; class Actinomycetes; order Streptomycetales; family Streptomycetaceae; genus Streptomyces. The sequence goes on from NZ_JALGBX010000008.1 coordinate 104,512, forward strand.
TGCGAACGTTCCTGACCGGGCTGGCCCTCTTCACCGCCGCCTCGGCAGCCTCCGGGCTCGCGGCGGACGCAGCCACGCTGATCACGGCCCGCTCCGCACAGGGCGTCGGTGCGGCGCTGCTCTCGCCGGCCGCCCTGTCCCTGGTCACGACCCTGTTCCAGGGCCCGGCCCGGCACCGGGCCCTCGGCGCCTGGGCGGCGATCGGCGGCACCGGCGCGGCCCTCGGGGTCCTGCTCGGCGGGATCCTCACCGACGGGCCCGGCTGGCGTTGGATCTTCTACCTCAACCTGCCCGTCGGCGCACTCGCCCTGCTCGGGGTCCCGCTCCTGCTCGGCCGCTCGCTCCGCGGCACCGCCGGCGCGGCGGATCCCGGCCGCCGGACACCGGTGAACGTGCCTGCGATCCTCCTGCCGACCCTGGCCGCGGCCGCACTCGTCTACGGGCTGACCGAACGCTCCTGGCTCCCGGCCATCGGCGCCCTGGCCGCAGTGGCCCTCCTGGTGGCGACGCAACGCCGCTCCACGAACCCGCTGATGCCCCCCTCCATGCCGGGCCGGCGCTCCCTGCTGGGCGGCAGCGCGGTGATGCTGGGGGCGGCGGGTCTGCTCGTGACCGGGTTCTACCTGAGCTCCCTGCACATCCAGCAATCCCTCGGGCGGAGCCCCCTGGTCACCGGGCTGGCCTTCCTCCCGGCGGCGGTGGCCGCCACCGCCGGCGCACACCTGGGCTCCCGGCTGCTCCCCCGCTTCGGCTGGCGCCCGGTCGGCGCGGCGGCGTTCACCCTGGCCGCCGCGGGCGCGGCCCTCACCTCCCTGGGCGGCCTCTGGTCCGGCCTGCTCCCCGGCTTCGCCCTGCTGGCCCTCGGGCTCGGCGCGGCGTTCGTGTGCGCCACGACCTCGGCCCTCTCCGAAGTGGCCCCGGCCCACACCGGCCTGGCCTCCGGCCTGGTCGGCACCTCGCACGAGCTGGGCGCGGCCCTCGCCATAGCCGCCCTGGCCTCAGCCGACTTCACCACCCTCGCCTACCCGGCCCTCACCCTGGCCCTGGCCACCCCCTTCCTCCTCCCCCCGGGCCACCCCGACCCCACCTCCCCCCACGCAATGGCCCACTGACCACCACGCCCACACGAAGACCAGTCCGAGGCGGCACCAATCCCACCGTTCCGCCCTTGAGGACCGACCCCGGGCACCACCACCCCAACGCCGAAAGACCAACCCCAAGCACCACCAACCCACCCCGCCCAACACCAGAAAGCCGGGCCCAAGCGGCACCACCCCACCCCGCCCGACGCCGAAGAACCGAGCCCGAGCACCACCAACCCAGCCCATCCGACGCCGAAAGACCGGACCCGAGCAGCACCAACCCACCCCGCCCGCCGCTTGAGGACCGGGCACGGGCAGCATCCACCCAGCCCATCCGACGCCAGAGGACCGGGCCCGGCCGCACCACCCCAGCCCCGTCCGACGCCGGAGTACCGGGCCCAAGCAGCACCACCCCAGCCCGTCCGACGCTGGAGGACCGGGCCCGGCCGCACCACCCCAGCCCGTCCGGCGTTTGAGGACCGCGCCCGGGCAGCATCAACCCAGCCCGTCCAACGCCGGAGGACCGGGCCCGGCCGCACCACCCCAGCCCCGTCCGACGCCGGAGTACCGGGCCCAAGCAGCACCACCCCAGCCCGTCCGACGCCGGAGGACCCGGCCGCACCACCCCAGCCCGTCCGGCGTTTGAGGACCGGGTCCGGGCGGAGCCCGGGGAACGGGCGAAGGGCGGGTAGGGGACAGCCCCCGCAGGGCCCACCATCCGCAGCCTCACACCGGGGTCGGCAGACCGGCCCCCGCATCACGGCCAGCACCCCGGGAACCGAGGCTCGAGGCTCAGCCCCGGGGGGACGAGGGGCTCGGCTCCCGGGGGCCGGGGACCGCTCCGGGGCCAGGGGCCACGGGGCCCGGCTCCGGGGCCAGGGGCAACCGGGCCCGGCTCCGGGACCCGGGGCTAGCCCCGGCGGGTGCGCGCCGCGCGGGCGACCGCGACGACCGCCTTCTCGAGCGCGTACTCCGGGTCGTCGCCCCCGCCCTTCACACCCGCATCCGCATCCGCCACCGCCCGCAGGGCGTCCGCCACACCATCCGCCGACCACCCCCGCATCTGCTGCCGGACCCGGTCGATCTTCCACGGCGGCATGCCGAGGTCACGCGCGAGGTCCCCGGGACGGGCCCCCCGCGGGGCCGAGGCCAGCTTCCCGATCGCCCGTACCGCCTGGGCCAGCGCGCTGGTGATCAGCACCGGGGCCACCCCGGTGGACAGCGACCAGCGCAGGGCCTCCAAGGCCTCCGCGGCGCGCCCCTCCACCGCCCGGTCGGCGACGGTGAAGCTCGAAGCCTCGGCGCGGCCGGTGTAGTAGCGGCCGACCACGGCCTCGTCGATCGTGCCCTCGACGTCCGCGCACAGCTGCGCCGCCGCGCTCGCCAGCTCCCGCAGGTCACTGCCGATCGCGTCGACCAGCGTCTGGCAGGCCTCGGGCGTGGCCGAGCGGCCCAGCGTCCGGAACTCTCCCCGCACGAACGCCAGCCGGTCCGCCGGCTTCGTCATCTTCGGGCAGGCGATCTCGCGGGCACCCGCCTTGCGCGCGGCGTCCAGCAGACCCTTGCCCTTGACGCCGCCCGCGTGCAGGAGGACGAGGGCGATCTCCTCGAACGGCGCGTCGAGGTACGCCTTGACCTCCTTGACCGTGTCGGCCGAGAGGTCCTGCGCATTGCGCACGACGAGCACCTTGCGCTCCGAGAAGAGCGAGGGGCTGGTCAACTCGGCCAGCGTGCCGGGCTGGAGCTGCTCCGAGGCGAGGTCACGCACGTCCGTGTCGGCATCGGCGGCTCGCGCCGCCGTCACGACCTCCCGCACGGCGCGGTCGAGCAGCAGGTCCTCCTGCCCCACCGCGAGGGTGATCGGGGCGAGCGGATCGTCGGTGGAATTCTTCCTGGTGGCCATCGCCTCCAGCATCCCACGCCGCACTGACAGACTCTCGCGTAGACCCTCGCGCCCCGACCCCCTCCCCCGTACCCGAGAATGTCCGGGTGAACGTGCGACATGTACTGGTCCTGCCCGACCGCGACACCGCCGAGGAGGTGGCGCGGGAGGTGGTCGACCGCTTCGGCCTCCCGGAGGAACCGCAGCTGGTCCGCGACGCCCTCGCCGGTGAGGACGACGCCGAGGACGCCCAGTGGCTGGTGGTCGTCGAGGACCCGCGCGAACGGCTGGACGCCACGGCCCTGGACGAGCTCGCCGCCGAGTACGACGGCTGGCTCGAAGCCCCGTAGCCACCGGGCCCCGACCGGTCAGGCCTTGTGCACGACCTGCGTGTCCAGGGTCACTTCCACGTTCGAACCGATCGCCGCGATCCCGTGCGCCAGCATCGACTGCCAGTTCAGCGTGAAGTCCTCGCGGTTCAGTTCGGCCGTCGCCCGGCAGGCCGCCCTCGGCTCGCCCTCCAGGCCCGTGCCCAGACCCAGGTACTGGGTGTCCAGGGTGACGGACCGGCTGACCCCGTGGAGGGTGAGAGCCCCCGCCACGGACCAGCGGCTGCCGCTGCGGTGGATGAACCGCTCGCTGTAGAACTCCACCGTCGGGTGGCGGGCCGCGTCCAGGAAGTCCGCGGAGCGCAGGTGGTCGTCCCGCATCCGCAGCCCGGTGTCGATGCTCGCCGCGTCGATGATCACGTGCATGGAGGAGTCCTCCATGCGCTCGGCTATCCGCACGGCGCCGGCGAAGGTCTTGAACCGGCCGTTGATCCGGGCGAAGCCGATGTGCCGGGCCGAGAACCCGATCGACGAATGCCCCGGATCGAGCTCCCAGTGGCCCGGCTGCGGCAGCAGCGGCGGATCCACCGGGTCCAGGACGATCTCCCCGGTGCCGGGCTGCGCCGGGTCCCCGACCAGCGTCGCCCCGTGGAAGGGCGCGTATCCCTCGGCCGTGACGGCCAGCCGGTACTCGCCCGCCGGCACCGCCGCCGTGAACCCGCCGTACGGGTCGGTCTCCCCGCTGACGATCCGTCGGCCTATCGGGTCGGTCACCTCGAACTTGGCCTGCCGGACCGGCTGGTGGACCGTGTCGAGGACCCGGCAGCTGAGCAGCCGCGCGGTATGAGGAAGCGTCAGTGTCGCGGATGTCTGGGGACTGGCGCTTCCCGCCGTCTCCATCCCCCGTCTGCGACTGAACATGGTTAATGCACCCCCGTGCTGTGTGGGCTTGGACCGCTCTGGCGAAAACGCATTCGATCATGCTGTCGGGTTGTGGGCAAACGGAGTGGTCACTCCTGGTATGCCCGTGCCGGACCCGTCGCCGGATGGCCGGGAACGCCCGCAGCCGCGGGCCGCTGCCGGTGACGGCGACCGAACCGTCCTCGTCCGTGCGCAGCACGACCGCGCCCAACTCCCGCAGCCGGGCGAGCGTACCCGCCGCGGGGTGCCCGTACCTGTTCCCGGCGCCCACCGGAACGATCGCGAGGCGCGGCCGGATCCGCCCGTACAGTCCGGGATCCTGATGGGCGCTGCCGTGGTGCGCGACCTTGAGGACGTCGACCGGCCCCAGTTCCGGATGGTTCCTCAGCAAGGCCTGCTGGGAGCCCGGTTCGAGGTCTCCCAGCAGGAGCAGGGTCAGGCCCGCGCCGCGCACCAGCAGGGCCACGCTCGCGTCGTTGGGGCCCTCGGGAGGAGCGCCCGAGGTCGGCGGCCACAGCACCTGCCACTCCAGCGGCCCGGCACGCCGCCGCTCCCCCTCCACGGCAGGGACCACGGGCACCCCTGCGGCCGCCGCCGTCCGCCGTACGAACGCGGCCTGCCCCGGCGGTTCTTCCAGTCCGGTGACTTGCACCACACCCACCGAGCGGCCCCTGAACACTCCCGCCAGCCCGCCCACGTGGTCGGCGTGGAAGTGCGTCAACAGGACCATCGGCACCCGGCTCACCCCCAGTTCCCTCAGGCAGTCGTCCACCGGCCCCGGTTCGGGCCCCGCGTCCACCACCACGGCCGTACCCGGGCCGGCCGCGAGTACGGCGGCGTCTCCCTGGCCCACCGCGCACTGGGTGTAGATCCAGTCGGGCGGTGGCCAGCCCTTGACCGTACGAGTGACCAGCGGCGGCCTCAGCACGGCGAGGAGCAGCACCACGGCCAGGGCGGGGGCGAGCCATCGCCCACGGCCGAACCGCCTGCCGAGCACCACCACCGCCAAGGTGGCCGCGGCGAGCAGCAACCCTCCGCCCACCCCGCCGGGCCAGCCCAGCTCCGCCCCGGGCAGTCCCGCCCCGCCCCGGGCCACGGCGGCGATCCACCCGGCGGGCACGCCCGCGCACCAGGCGAGCACCTCGGCCACCGGCCGGCACACCGGGGCCGCTGCCAGCGCTGCGAAACCCAGGACGGTCGCGGGTCCCGCCGCCAGCTCGGCCAGCAGGTTGCAGGGCACCGCCACCAGGCTCACCCGGGCCGACAGCACCGCGACGACCGGCGCGCACACCGCCTGGGCCGCCGCCGCGGCCGCCAGCCCCTCGGCCAAGCGGGGCCGCATCCCGCGCCGCACCAGGGCCTCGCTCCACCGGGGAGCCAGTGTCAGCAGGGCCCCGGTGGCCAGGACGGAGAGGAGGAAGCCGTAGCTCCGGGCCAGCCAGGGGTCGTAGAGCACCAGGAGCAGGACGGCGGCGGCCAGCGCCGGAATGAGGGACCTGCGCCTCCCGGTCGCGATGGCCAGCAGGGTGACCGTGCCACAGGCCGCCGCCCGCAGCACGCTGGGCTCCGGCCGGCACACCACCACGAAGGCCAGGGTCAGCGCCACCCCGCACAGGGCCGTCGCCCGCAGCGAGAGCCCCAGGCGCGGGGCCAGCCCGCCCCGCTCGGCCTGCTGCGCGCGGGCCGGGGCCCCGATGAGCAGGAACAGCACCACGGTCAGGTTGGAGCCGGACACGGCCAGCAGGTGCAGCAGATCGGTGGCGCGGAACGCCTCGTGCAGATCGGGTTCCACCCGGGAGGTGTCCCCGACCACCAGTCCCGGCAGCAGGGCCCTGGCGTCCGGGGCCAGCCCGTCGGTGACCTCGCGCAGTCCGGCCCGCAGCCGCCCGGCGATCCGCTGCACGGTGTCCGGACCGCCGGTCACCCGTGGCGGGGCGTCTCCGGCGGGACGGAGCAGGGCGACGGCCCGCTCCCCGTCCCGCGCCGGGGCCAGCCTGGCCACCACCTCAATCCGTGTCGAGGGCTGCAACCGGGCCCACCCCGGATGCCCCGCCAGCACCCGCACCGGGGTCGACACCCGGGTCCGGGCACCGTCGGGCCCGGTCACCCGGGTCACCACGGCGTCGAGCACCACCACCGGCGGCCCGCTCCCGGTGCGGGCCGTCCGCGGATCGGAGCCCACGGTGAGGTCCGCCAGCACCCGGGTATGGTCCCGGGCCAGCTCCGGGACCGGCCCGGCCCGCGCCTCGGCCCGCTGGAGGCCCGCCACCCCGGCGCCGGCGGCCGCGCACAGCAGGACCGCCGCCACGGCCGTCCGGAACGGCACGGGGCGCCTCCGCCCCACCAGCATCAGCAGCCCCACCGCACCCACTCCCAGCCCCGCCGCCACAGCACTCCGGGCGACGGGTGCACCGAGGCCCACGGCAGCCGCCCCCCACACGGCGAGAGCCGGCCCCACCAACCGCAAATCCGCCGGCCCCTCCTCCCGCCCGGCCGAACCCCGCCGCGCCGCTTCCCGCCCGGCCGGACCGCGTCCTGCCGGACCCCGCCCATCCAGACCCGGCCCCGCTCCGCCGCCGACCCGGCTCACGGCCGCACCAGCTCGCGCAGATCGGCGAATCGGCGCTCACCGATCCCGTTGACCTGCCGGAGCTCCTCCACCGAGCGGAAGCCCCCGCGCACCGTGCGGAAGTCCACGATGTGCTGCGCGAGGACCGGGCCGACGCCCGGCAGGCCGTCCAGTTGCTCGGCCGTGGCGGTGCCGAGGCTCAGCGGTCCGGCGGCGGCGGGACCTACCCGGCCCGTCGGCGGCGGCGGGGCTGGAGCGCCCACCAGTACCTGCTCGCCGTCCATCAGGACGCGGGCCCGGTTCAGCCCGGTGGTGTCCGTCCCGGGCCGCACTCCCCCGGCGGCGGCCAAGGCATCCTCCACGCGCGAGCCGGGAGGCAGCTTGCGCACTCCCGGGTCTCGGACCTTGCCGCTGACGTCCACCAGGATGGGACCGGCGCCGGGGCCCGCCCCCGTCGCGGTCGGGGCCGGCAGGGCCGCCGCCGCGGGCGCCACCACGGCGGGTGCGGTCACCGGCCGGGGCCGGGCCGCCCTGTACTGCTGAGCTGCGAACCCGACCGCGACGACCAGCACCACCGAGACGGCGGCCACCGTCCGCGGCTCCACCCCACAGCGGGTTTGCAGCCACAGGGGCAGCCGCTCCCGGACGGCGAGCCACCGTAAAGCCCCGCCTGGTGCCTCAGGGCTCACGGGCGGAGCCACCGCAGGGGCCTCGACACGGACCGCCTCCCCGGCCCTGACCAGCGGCTCCGGCCGGACCGCGGCCTCGGGCTCCGGCATCGCCCCGACGGAACGGGCGCCCGGCGGCGCCGCCCCGGCCGGAGTGTCCTCTGACGGCGGCGGAGCGCCCGGGGGGCGGCCCGCTCCGAGCAGAGCCTCGGCCCGGCGTCGCACCACCGCGGGATCCGGGCGGCCCGGGCGCTGTCCGCGGCGATGACGCAGACGGCTGTCGGAGAGGCGGGGACGGCCGGGGCCACTGGTGGCGCCGGCGGGACCTGAGGTGCGCGTACGAAGAGTCATGGCACGACGGTAGGGCCGCGCCGCGACCCCCGTTCGGAAGCCTCAATTCCGGTGGACGACCGGACCGTTGTGGATATCTCCCTCACTCGGACCGGTGATCAGCGCGGCGAGACGACCGCCGCCAGCAACCCCGGTCCGGTGTGTGCGCCGATCACCGCGCCGACCTCGCTGACGTGCAGCTCGACCAGCCCGGGGACCCGCTCGCGAAGCCTCTGCGCCAGCTTCTCCGCGCGTTCCGGGGCCGCGAGGTGGTGCACGGCCACGTCGACGGGGCCGGACCCGGCGCGCTCGACGGCCAGCTCCTCCAGGCGGGCAATGGCCTTGGATGCCGTACGCACCTTCTCCAGCATCTCGATCCGCCCTCCGTCCAGCGTCAGCAGCGGCTTCACCGCGAGCGCCGAACCGAGGAGGGCCTGTGCGGCCCCGATGCGGCCGCCGCGGCGGAGGTAGTCGAGGGTGTCGACGTAGAAGTACGCGGACATGCCTGCGGCCCGCTTCTCGGCTGCGGCGACGGCTTCGTCGAGGGAACCCCCGGCCTCGGACACCTCCGCCGCGGCCAGGGCGCAGAAGCCCAGGGCCATGGCGACCATGCCGGTGTCGACGACGCGGACGGGCACCTGGGCGGTCTTCGCGGCCAGGACGGCGGCGTCGTAGGTACCGGAGAACTCCGCGGACAGGTGCAGGCTGACGATGCCGGTCGCACCGGCCTCCACGGCCGCGCGGTACGCCCGGGCGAAGTCCTCGGGGCTGGGACGGGACGTGGTGACCGAGCGGCGCTTCTGCAGGGCCAGGGCGAGGCTCCTGGCCGAGATCTCGGTGCCCTCTTCCAGGGCCTCGTCGCCGAGGACCACGGTCAGCGGGACGGAGATGATTCCGTGCCGCGCCATGGCCGATTGGGGCAGGTAGGCCGTGGAATCCGTGACGATCGCGACATGGCGGGACATGAGGCGGAGGTTACCGGCAGTGGGGGTGTTCCGGCAGCCCGGGTCTGCCGGTGGGCCTCGGGCCCCGGCTCGGAGTGGGCTGCCGCCGGGCTCCGGCTGGGCTGGCGCCCGGCTCCGGCTGGGCTGCCGCCCGGCTGTGGCTGGGCTGCCCCCCGGCTCCGGCTGGGCTGCCGCCGTGGCTTCGCCGGGCTGCGAGCAAGCCACGGGCAGGCTGCCCCAGGCTCCGGACAGGCTCCGGCCGGGCTTCAGCCAGGCTCCGGCAGCAGGTGATCGGCCCTGCGGGGCTGGGTCCCCTACCCGCCCTTCCACCGTTCCCCGGGCTCCGCCCGGACCCGCGCCTCAAACGCCGGCGAGGCTGGAATTGCCCTCCGGGCTCCGCCCGGACCTGGTCCTCAAACGCCGGCAAGGCTGCGGATGCCTCCGCGCGCCGCCCGGACCCGGCTCAGGTCGTGGCTTCCGGGCGGCGGGTCTTCTGCCAGGGGTACTGGGGGGCCGGAGTGGGTTCGGAGAGGGCCGGGGGCTCGGGGGTGGGGGTGGGGGTGTTCCATGTGGGAGGAGTGTGGGGGAGGTCGTCGGCCGGCGCTCTGGACCAGTCCCGCAGGGCGCCCGACTCGACGTCGATCTGGGCCGACAGGTGTGACAGGTCGTCCTCCGCGAAGCGCCGGGCGCGGTCGCGCGCCGCCCAGCGCAGCGAGTCCGCCGCCTGCGTGATCTGCGCCGTGCGCTCCCGCAGGTCCGGCAGGACCGCCGCGATCCGCTGCCGGTCGGGCTCCGCCTCCAGCCGCTTCAGTTCGTCGTCGAGTTCGTGCCCGTGCCCGCTCAGCCGCTCGAACAGCCCGATCGACTCCTTCAGCGAGGCATCCGTCTGGACCCCTGCATAGAGCGCCTGCTGCGTCGCCCGCATCGAGTTGCGCAGATCCAGCCGCAGCGTGGCCAGCGCGCCCGTGACACCGACCTGGCCGAAGCTGCGGGCCTTCAGGGTGGTGTCCTCCACCGTGCGGCGGGCCTGGGTGATGGTCCGGTCCACGCCGCGCGCGGCAGCCTTGACCACCTTCGTCGTCACGTAGACACCGAGCCCCAGAAAGGCGAACAGCAGCACCAGGGCCACGATGATAAAAGTCGCCTCCATGAGGGTCCCTTCCCCAGCCGATTACGTTCCCTCCACCGTAAACGCCACGGGCAGGCCGCGGGTTCCAATCGAACCCCCAACCTGCCCGTACGGGAATACCCCTAGACGCGTCAGACGGACGCCTCAGACGGAGACGTCAGACAGAGACGTCAGACAGAGACGTCAGACGACGATGTTCACCAGCTTCGGCGCGCGCACGATCACCTTGCGGATCTCCGCCCCGCCCAGCGCCGCCACGACCGCCTCGTCGCCCAGCGCCAGCTGCTCCAGCTCTGCGTCGTTGATCGCCGGAGACACCTCCAGGCGGGCCTTGACCTTGCCCTTGATCTGGACGACGCACGTGACGCTCTCGTCCACGACGTACGCCGGGTCCGCGACCGGGAAGTCCTGGTGGACGACCGACTCGCCGTGGCCCAGCCGCTGCCACAGCTCCTCGGCGATGTGCGGCGCCAGCGGGGCCACCAGCAGCACCAGCCGCTCCGCGACGGAACGCTCCAGCGGCCGGCCCGCCTTCGTCAGGGTGTTGTTCAGCTCGGTGATCTTCGCGATGGCGGTGTTGAAGCGCAGTCCGGCCATGTCGCCGCCGACCCCGTCGATCGCCTTGTGCAGCGCGCGCAGGGTGGCCTCGTCCGGCTCCGCGTCGACGACCGTCACGGCGCCCGTCTCCTCGTCCACCACGTTGCGCCACAGGCGCTGCAGCAGCCGGTACTGGCCGACCACGGCCCGGGTGTCCCAGGGGCGCGAGACGTCCAGCGGGCCCATCGCCATCTCGTACAGGCGCAGGGTGTCCGCGCCGTACTCCTCGCAGATCTCGTCCGGCGTGACGGCGTTCTTCAGGGACTTGCCCATCTTGCCGTGCTCGCGCTTCACCGGCTCGCCCTGGTGGAAGTAGCCGCCGTCCCGCTCCTCGACCTCGGCCGCCGGGACGTACACACCGCGCGAGTCGGTGTACGCGTACGCCTGGATCATGCCCTGGTTGAACAGCTTGTGGAACGGCTCCACCGAGGAAACGTGCCCCAGGTCGAACAGCACCTTGGACCAGAAGCGCGCGTACAGCAGGTGCAGCACCGCGTGCTCGGCGCCGCCCACGTACAGGTCGACGCCGCCGTGCGGCTGGCCCTCGCGCGGGCCCATCCAGTACTGCTCGATCTCCGGGTCGACCAGGGCCGAGCCGTTGTTCGGGTCCAGGTAGCGCAGCTCGTACCAGCAGGAGCCGGCCCAGTTCGGCATGGTGTTGGTCTCGCGCCGGAACGGGCGCACCCCGCGCCCGTCGCCCAGGTCCAGCTCGACGTTGACCCACTCCGCGTTGCGCGACAGCGGGGTCTCCGGCTTGGAGGTGGCGTCGTCCGGCTCGAAGGTGCGCGGCGAGTAGTCCTCGACCTCCGGCAGCTCCAGCGGCAGCATCGACTCGGGCAGCGGGTAGGCGACGCCGTCCTCGTCGTAGACGATCGGGAAGGGCTCGCCCCAGTACCGCTGGCGGCTGAACAGCCAGTCGCGCAGGCGGAAGTTGACGGTGCCCTCGCCGATGCCGCGCCCGGCCAGCCAGTCGGTGATCGCGGCCTTGGCCTCGACCACGCCCAGACCGTCCAGCGAGACGCCCTCGCCCGTCGAGTTGACGATGGTGCCGTCGTACGAGGAGAACGCGTCCTCCCACTCCAGCGGGTCGGCGTCGCGGTCGTCCGTGGGCTGGACGACGCAGCGCATCGGCAGCTCGAAGGCGCGCGCGAACTCGAAGTCGCGGCTGTCGTGCGCCGGAACGGCCATGATCGCGCCGGTGCCGTAGCCCATCAGCACGTAGTCCGCGATGAAGACGGGGACCAGGTCGCCGCTGACCGGGTTGGTCGCGTACGCGCCGGTGAAGACACCGGTCTTGTCCTTGGCCTCGGCCTGCCGCTCTACGTCCGACTTCGCGGCGGCCTGCTTGCGGTACGAGTCCACGGCCTCGCCGGGGGTCGCGTTGCCGCCGGTCCACAGCTGGTGGGTGCCCTCGGGCCACTCGGCCGGGACGATCTTCCCGACCAGCTCGTGCTCCGGCGCCAGCACCATGTACGTGGCGCCGAACAGCGTGTCGGGGCGGGTGGTGAAGACGGTGATGGCGTCGCCGTCGCCGACCGCGAAGTCGACGCGCGCGCCCTCGCTGCGGCCGATCCAGTTGCGCTGCTGCAGCTTGATGGCCTCGGGCCAGTCCAGCGCGTCCAGGTCGTCGATCAGGCGGTCGGCGTAGGCCGTGATCCGCATGTTCCACTGGCTCAGCTTGGACTTGAAGACGGGGAAGTTGCCGCGCTCGGACCGGTTGTCGGCGGTGACTTCCTCGTTGGCCAGTACGGTGCCCAGCCCGGGGCACCAGTTGACGGGCGCGTCCGAGGCGTACGCCAGCCGGTACTCGTTCAGTACGTCGGCCCGCTCGCCCGCGCTCAGCGCGGCCCAGGAGGCTCCGCCGGGCAGCTCACGGGAGCCGTCCTCGAAGGCGGCGACCAGCTCGGCGATGGGCCGGGCCTTCGCGGCGTCCGCGTCGTACCAGGAGTTGTAGATCTGCAGGAAGATCCACTGGGTCCACTTGTAGTAGTCCGGGTCGATCGTCGCGAACGACCGGCGCTTGTCGTGGCCCAGACCCAGCCGGCGCAGCTGGACCTTCATGTTCTCGATGTTCGCCTCGGTCGACACGCGCGGGTGCGTACCGGTCTGCACGGCGTACTGCTCGGCCGGCAGGCCGAAGGCGTCGAACCCCAGGGTGTGCAGGACGTTGTGGCCGGTCATCCGCTGGTGGCGGGCGAAGACGTCGGTGGCGATGTACCCGAGCGGGTGGCCGACGTGCAGGCCCGCACCCGAGGGGTACGGGAACATGTCCATGATGAACTTCTTCGGGCGCGCCACGACGGCCGCAGCCTGAGAAGACTCGGTGCCGGCCAGGTCACCGGTCGGGTTCGGGGCCTCGTACGTGCCCTGCGCGTCCCATACGTCCTGCCAGCGTGCCTCGATGTCGGCGGCCATGGCAGCCGTGTAACGGTGCGCCTCGGCCGCCTCGGGGGCCGGGGTGTTCGTCTCGCTCATGATTCCTGAAGCTCCATCGATCGTCTCTGCCGGTTCTGCTGCCCAAACGAAAAAACCCCTCGCACAGGAGGGGGCGCCGCGCCGGGGCCGACCGCTTCGTGGGGTCGGAACTGTTCAGCGCGGCTCGGTAAGCAGAAGGCGTACGGCACGCATGGCGTCAGGGTACCGCAGCGGCCCCGAGGGGCGCTCTGCCCTTCCGGCCGGTGGACGCACAACGAGAAGCGGGCCACCGTTTCCGGTGGCCCGCTTCTTCACTGTGGAGCTATGGAGAATTGAACTCCAGACCTCCTGCATGCCATGCAGGCGCTCTACCAACTGAGCTATAGCCCCTCGTCTTGCCTGCCGCTTCGCGGCCCGTTTCCGGTTCCCCTTGGCGACATCCCAAACATTACACGGTGATGGGCCTGGTCCAAAAATCGGTTTCCGCGGACCCCGGGCCATGTCCGTTTCGTGGCGATTCGTCACATGCCCCGGCTGGTTGCGCGTCTCGCGTCACGTCATTGCGCGTCCCCGCGTCACGCCCTGGCGAACTGGTAGAACCGCTTCAGCGTGCAGTGCTCGTCGAGCAGCCGCCCGTAGATCGGCTCGCCCTCCAGTTCGCGGTACGTCTCGATCGGGTCGCCTTTTATGATCAGCGCCCGCGCGCATTCCTCGCACCAGTACTGGTAGTCGGGGTTGACCGGCTCCATGTCCCGCACGATCGGCGTGCCGTTGTTGCACCAGTCGCACCGCCGCCGGTGTGCACCCATCCGTCAGCGACTCCCTCCCGCGTCGGGCCGTCGTCGTCCCCCTCCGGCCGTCCGATTCTGCCATGCCGGTGCCCGCTCAGGGAGCTGCGGACAAAAGCAAAGATCCCGCCCCCTGTTGGGGACGGGATCTTGATTGTGGAGCTATGGAGAATTGAACTCCAGACCTCCTGCATGCCATGCAGGCGCTCTACCAACTGAGCTATAGCCCCGCTCTCCGCGACGCTCCCCCCGTTTCCGGTGTTCTGCGCTGCGAACAAGAAGAACTCTAGCCTGTGACCAGCCGGAAAGTGAAATCCGGGTGGGAGCCGCTCCGAGTGGGCTCAGTCGTCGTCGCCGAGCACCGGTTCGGGCAGCGTGCCGGCGTTGTGTTCCATCAGCCGCCAGCCTCGCGCACCCTCGCCCAGGACGGACCAGCAGCAGTTGGAGAGCCCGCCCAGGCCTTCCCAGTAGTACGACTCCAGGCCCAGCAGGCGGCCGATCGTCGTACGGATGGTGCCGCCGTGGCTGACCACCACGAGCGTGCCGTCGGAGGGCAGCCGGTCGGCGTGCTCCAGCACCACCGGCGCGGCCCGGTCGGCGACCTCGGTCTCCAGCTCGCCGCCGCCGCGGCGGACCGCCTCGCCGCGCTTCCACGCCGCGTACTGGTCGCCGTACTTGTCCAGGATCTCGTCGTGCGTGAGGCCCTGCCATTCGCCGGCGTACGTCTCGCGCAGCGCCTCGTCGTGCGTCACCGCCAGACCCGTGACGGCCGCCAGCTCGGCAGCCGTGGCGGCGGCGCGCATCAGGTCCGAGGCGACGATGGCGTCGGGCTTCAGCGAGGCGAGCAGCCGGGCGGCACGGCGCGCCTGCGCCACACCGTCCTCGGTCAGCTCGATGTCCGTGGAGCCCTGGAAGCGGCGCTCCAGGTTCCACGAGGTCTGACCGTGCCGCCACAGGACGATCTTGCGGTTGGTCCGGCCGATGGTGCCGGTCGTGCCGTCGTGAGTCGCGCTCAGAACAGATCACCGTCCAGGTCTTCATCGCCCTGCGCGGCACGCAGCGCAGCGTGCTCCTCGGCCTTGCCCTTGGTGAGCTTGGCGTCCTCGGGGAGGTCGATCTCGGGGCAGTCCTTCCACAGACGCTCCAGCGCGTAGAAGACGCGCTCCTCGCTGTGCTGCACGTGGACGACGATGTCGATGTAGTCGAGCAGGATCCAGCGCGCGTCGCGGTCGCCTTCGCGGCGCACCGGCTTGGCGCCCAGCTCCTTCAGGAGCTTCTCCTCGATCTCGTCGACGATCGACTTGACCTGGCGGTCGTTGGGGGCCGAAGCGAGCAGGAAGGCGTCGGTGATCGACAGCACGTCGCTGACGTCGTACGCGATGATGTCGTGCGCGAGCCGGTCGGCCGCGGCCTGGGCGGCGGCGGTGATGAGCTCGATGGAGCGGTCCGTGGCGGTCACTGGCCATGCTTTCGGGTTGGCGGGCAGATCCTTACAAGGGTCTCATGTACCGCCGACACCGCCCGCGCGCAGCGTGCCGCGCGGGCGGAGCCGCGCCCGACGGGCGCCGCCGGAGTAGGCCGCAGTAGGCCTCGGAGGCACTAGGACGGTTTGTAATCCTTGCCCAGCGTCACCACGATGTCCGCGTTCACCGCGTTCTCGGCCTTCTTCACGGCCGTCTCGGGCAGTCCCAGCGTCTTGGCGACCTCGATCGCCTTCTCCCGCTGCGCGTCGTCCTGGTACGTGATCTGCGACGCGGGCACGGTCTTGTCGGCCTTGCCGCCGTCCACCAGGGTGTAGCCGCCGTTGAGCAGGGCCGCCTTCGCCGCCGTGTTCGTCTTGTCGTCGCCGGTCGCGTCCTTCAGGCCGACCCTCGGCAGGGCACCGGGCTGGGCGTCCGTGACGGAGCCGCCGAGGACCTCCTTGACCACCTTCTTGTTGGCCTCGTCCGTGAGGCCGCCGTCCGGCTTCACCCCGAGCACGTCGGTGCGGTACGCGCCCACCTTGGCGTGCTCGCCGAGCTTGGCCAGCAGTGCGCCCAGCGTCTGCGCGTTCAGCGCCGGGTCCAGGATCTGCCCGGTGGTCTCCACGGTCATCGCCGCCGACTTCGGATCGCCGGGCACCTTGCGCAGCAGGCCCAGCAGGACCTTGCCGAGCCGGTCCAGCTGCTTGGCCTCCGGTTCGCCCTGCGCCCGGTACGTGGCGTACGCGACGGCCATCGCACCGCTGAGGCTCTGCTTGGGCCCCTGGCCGACGGCGGGCGCCTTCACCGCGTCGTCCGCCGGGACGGCCACGTCGGTGTCGACCTCGATGCCGCCGACCAGCTCGACGAAGTTTTCCAGGAAGGGGGTGTCCAGCCGCCAGGTGCCGCCGATGCGGGTGCCGAAGACCGAGTCGAGGGATTCCCGTACGCCCAAGCCCCCGTCTTCGACGGCCTTGCCCAGCTGGGCCGTGGTGCCGTCGTCCTTGGAGACGTTCAGCGTGTTCGGCACCAGGACGGTGGCGCCCTTCTTCGTGGTCACGTTGTCGACGAGCAGCGCCGTGGAGGTGCCGCCCTTCCTGGTGTTGTGCACGTGCACGACGATCATGTCGCGCTTCTGCGGGCCCGTGGCCGCCGCACCGTTCGACGCCTTGCCGGGGCCCTCCAGGAACGGCAGCTTGCCCGCGTACCAGAGGTAGCCGAGGCCCGCGACGACGAAGAGCGCCAGGACGACGATCAGCGCCACCACCCGGTTGCGGCCGCGCCGGCGGGCCTCCTCGCGGCGCTCGGTCCGGCTCTCGGTGAAGGCGAGCCAGTCGATGACGTCCTCGGAGTCCTCGTCCGGCTGGTCGATGAAAGCGAACTGCTCGGTCTGGTACGAGGGCCCCTGCCCCTGCGCGCCCGCCCCGTCGCCGGCCCGGCGGGGCTCCGGGACCTGCGCGGCGGGACGGAACTCCGGCTCGGGTGCGGGAGCCCGCAGGGGCGCCTGCGCCGGAGCCTCGGGAGCGGCCTGCTGCGGGATCCACTGCTGGGTGGCCTGGGTGTCGTACTGGGGCGTGGACTGGGTGTCGTACCCGTACTGCGGGGCATGCGAAGTCTGCGGGTACTGCTGCTGGGGCTGCTGAGGCTGCTGCGGGTAGTACTGCGGGGCCTGCTGCTGGGGCTGCTGGGCCTGCTGCCCGCCGTACCCCTGGTAGTCGTAGCCGTAGCCCTGCTCGTACTGCTGCTGCTCGTAGGGGGGCGCGGGCTCGGGGGCGGGCTGCGCGGGCACCTGGCCGTACACCGGCCGCCCGTACGCGTCGTAGCCGACGAGCTGCTGCTCCTGGCCGGCATACGGGTCGTACGGCTCGTGTCGGTCGTTCACCGCGGGGCCCCTCTCTCCGGAAGCTCAGGCTCCCCGGTACAGCTCACGCTTGTCGATGTAGCGGACCACGCCGTCGGGCACGAGGTACCAGACAGGATCCCCCTTGGCCACGCGGGCACGGCAGTCCGTGGACGAAATGGCCAGCGCCGGAACCTCGACGAGGGAGACGCCCCCCTCGGGCAGGCCGTCGTCGGTGAGCACGTGGCCCGGCCGGGTGACGCCGATGAAGTGCGCGAGGGCGAAGAGCTCCTCGGCGTTCCGCCAGGTCAGGATCTGTGCAAGGGCGTCGGCGCCGGTGATGAAGAAGAGGTCGGCGTCGTCGTTGAGGGCGCTCAGGTCCCTCAGGGTGTCGATCGTGTACGTCGGGCCACCGCGGTCGATGTCGATGCGGCTCACCGAGAACTGCGGGTTCGAAGCGGTCGCGATGACCGTCATCAGGTACCGGTCCTCGGCGGACGACACGGCCCGCTGCGACTTCTGCCACGGCTCGCCGGTCGGTACGAACATCACCTCGTCGAGGTGGAACAGCGCGGCCACCTCACTGGCGGCCACCAGGTGTCCGTGGTGGATCGGGTCGAATGTCCCGCCCATCACCCCGAGCCTGCGCTTGACCGGGCCGGTAGGCATTTCCTGCTCTCCCATGAGCGCAGAGCCTACTGGCCCGGTGGCGCGGCAGGGACCCGCCTACGGGTGCGTACGCGACGTACTCGACGGAGTGGGCGTTCTGGGGTTCAGCGGTCCCGGTTCATGCGCGTGGTGACCCACAGCATCAGCATGAGGATGAAGAAGGCGGCGCCACCGGTCAGGTACGGGTTCAGGCTGTCGTGGTTGCCGCCGTGCTTCTCGGCTCCCTCGGAGGCGAGGACGACCAGGTTGTGGGCGGTGGAGGCGAGGCTCATCAGGCAGGTACCTATCGGGTCGGGGAGCGGGCGGAGATTTCGCTCACATCGTATGCGGGGGCCTGGGGCACGCTCACGCCGACTCAGGCGTTGGAGAGGATAGACGGGCGGCCAGCCGCACACATCAACGGGGAGGGCGCTATGACGGAGACGGGATTCGAGAAGGCACCGGCGCGGGACCGAAAGAGGTTCCCCGGTATTTCCTCACGGGCGTACGAGCATCCGGCGGACCGGTCCGCGCTCGTGGCCCTGCGCAAGCTGACCGGCTTCGACACGGTCTTCAAAACGCTGAGCGGGCTGCTGCCCGAGCGCAGTCTGAGACTGCTCTTCCTGTCGGACTCCGTCCGGGTGGGCGAGACGCAGTTCCCGCATCTGCACGCGATGCTCCTGGACGCCTGTTACATCCTGGACCTGGAGAAGGTCCCGCAGATGTACGTCCAGCAGGACCCGAAGCCCAATGCCATGTGCATCGGGCTGGACGAGCCGATCATCGTGGTCACCACGGCCCTCGTCGAGCTCCTCGACGAGGAGGAGATGCGGGCGGTGGTGGGCCACGAGGTGGGCCACGCGCTGTCGGGGCACGCCGTGTACCGCACGATCCTGCTGTTCCTGACGACCCTGGCGCTCAAGGTCGCGTGGATCCCGCTGGGCAATGTGGCGATCATGGGGCTCGTGACGGCGCTGCGCGAGTGGTTCCGCAAGTCGGAGCTGTCCGCGGACCGGGCGGGCCTGCTGGTGGGGCAGGACGTGCACGCCTCGATGCGCGGGCTGATGAAGCTCGCGGGCGGCAACCACCTCCACGAGATGAATGTCGACGCGTTCCTCGCCCAGGCCGAGGAGTACGAGAAGAGCGGCGACCTGCGCGACTCGGTCCTGAAGATCCTCAACGTGCTGCCCCGGACGCACCCCTTCACCACGGTGCGGGCGTCCGAGCTGAAGAAGTGGTCGCAGAACCGGGACCACCAGCGGATCATGGACGGCCACTACCCGCGGCGCGAGGACGACAAGGACACCTCGGTGACCGACTCCTTCCGGCAGTCCGCCGCGCACTACGCCGACACGGTGCGCACGAGCAAGGACCCGCTGATGAAGCTGGTCGGCGACATCGCCGGCGGTACGGCGGACCTGGGCGGCAAGCTGCGGGACAGGTTTTCGGGGATGGGTGCCACGGGTGCGAGCGGCACTTCGGGCACCGGCAGCGGCAGCGGCAGCAGCAGCAGCGGCGAGAACAAGGACACCGGCAAGGGCGGTGCTACGGAGCAGGGCTGACGCCCTCCCCCGGAGCGGCCGGGGACGCCGGGGACCGCGACTGCGGTGACTCCGGCGGCTCCGGGGTGGCCGTCGGCGCGAGCACCCCGCACAGCCCGGCCGTGCGGCGCGGACTGCCGCTGGCGTACGGGTCGGTCGCCGCCGGGCCGGTGGTGGTCGGCCCGGCGCCGGCCAGCATCGGGCGGAAGCCCCCGGCCGGGTCCGCGGAGCAGGCCTGCGGGCCCGCCATCACGTAGGCCGAGACGAGCTCCGCCCGCCGGGCCGTGAGGTCGTCGCGGTCGAAGCGCAGCCGCAGCTCCCGGCGGACGGTGAAGAGCGAGGCCCCGTCCGCCACGGGCGGCTGTCCGGTGGCGGGGCGCACGGCGTAGACGAAGGTGTGGTCGGAGGTCACCTCCAGCGCGTTCGGGGCGGTCTCCGCGAAGGCGAGGACCCCGCTGACCCGGACCCGGGTGTCGGCCACGACGGCGGTCGCCGGGTCGAAGCGGACCAGCCAGCCGGTGATGGCGTGCCGCCCGTTGCCCGCCGGCGCGAGCATGCTCTGGTCGAACTGCGTCAGCTGGTCGGGGTCGAGCAGCACGCGCACCGGACGGGAGGCCTCGGCGGACAGGACGTCGGGGTCCAGCGAGGACTGCACCAGGTAGTCCTTGGCGACGCTCAGCGCGGTCTGGACCTGCTCATCGCTGAAGTGGCGGGTACGGCGCACGCCGGGAAAGGTGATCCCGGCCGCCCCGACGCGGTACTGGGCCGCCGGACTGTGCGCGTACAGATCGGTGGGCCGGCCGCCCGGCACCGCCTCGGAGGGCGCGAGCGGGACGACGGTGCTGCTCATCGCCTCGGCCGGGTCCCCGGCGGGCGGCACGTAGGGATTGCGCAGCCCCATGTAGACGGCGCCGGCGAGCGCCAGGGCGATGCACAGCACGATGATCCGGCCCTGCCGGGCCGCCCCGCCGCCGGAGCCGCTCCGGGGTCCCGGATGGCCTCCGCCGTTCGACCAGATCGACCGGCTCCGTACGGCGCGGGCGTGCTCGCCCATGCGCTCCTGTGCGGAGAACTCCTGGAGCCGGGCAGCCCGGACGAAGTCCTCGTCGAACACCACCGACCGGTACTCGTCGGACCGGAACTCGTCGTCGGCCCCGCCGGCACCCTCGGGGGTGCCGTTGGGCGGATCTCCTGGCATGGCCATCGCTTCTCCCCGCTGTCCCCGCTCCAGAGAAGCCCCCGGCTCCGGCGATGCGGAGCGGGGTCGTACCTTCAGGGTTGGCGGCCGACGCGGTCCATAAACGCTCCGGCACCGGTGACTTCACCCATTGGGGTGCTGGCGGGGGCCGGAGCCTGCTCCGCGTCGCTCGCCGCGCTGCGGTACACGGCGCTGAAAGCGAGCGCGATCATGCCGAGGCCCATCACGAAGGCGAGCACCCAGGCGACCGGGCGCAGCCACGGCGAGCGGCCGCGGTAGGGGCGCAGGCTGCCGCCGTAGGCGCCGTACGGGCCCTCCGCGGAGGCGGCTGCGTGGCCGTGCTCCCAGCCGGAGTCCTCGGAGGGGTATCCGTCGGCGCCGCCGTAGGCGTACGCGTCGTAGTCCTCGTCGCCCGTCCAGCCGCCGGCGAAGGCGGCGCGGGCGGCCTCGGCCGCCTCGGCGCGCGCCCGGTCGCCGGCCCGCTGGCGCTCTGCGGCGCTCGGTTCACGGATCTCGGCGTTCCGGACGAAGTCCTCGTCGAACACCACGGAGGCGAAGTCCTTGTCCGCGCCTCCGCGGTCGTCGTCGGGCTCCCCGTCGTCCGGGAACGGATTGCCCCCCACGTCGTCCGGCACGAGACCAGCGTAGACCTGAGGGACACCTTTGGGCAGGGTGTAGGCCGAAATCCGGCCACACCGCGTTCAGCGGTCGACTACCGAACGTGACCGTCGCCGGTGACGATGTACTTGGTCGAGGTGAGCTCGGGAAGCCCCATCGGGCCCCGGGCGTGCAGCTTCTGCGTGGAGATGCCGATCTCCGCGCCGAAGCCGAACTGGCCACCGTCCGTGAAGCGGGTGGAGGCGTTCACGGCAACCGTGGTCGAGTCGACCAGCTGGGTGAAGAGGCGCGCGGCGGCCTGCGAGGTGGTGACGATCGCCTCGGTGTGGCCGGAGGTCCAGCGGCGGATGTGGGCGACGGCCTCGTCGAGGGAGTCCACGACACCGGCGGCGATGTCGTACGACAGGTACTCGGCGGCCCAGTCCTCGTCGGTGGCGGGAAGGGCGGTGACCTTGGAGTCCTGCGCGTAGGCGAGCACCCGGTCGTCGCCGTGGACGGTCACGCCGGCGTCGGCGAGGGCGTCCAGGGCGAGCGGCAGGAAGGCGTCGGCGATGTCCCGGTGGACGAGCAGGGTCTCCGCGGAGTTGCAGACGGAGGGGCGCTGGGCCTTGGAGTTGACGAGGATGTCCACGGCCATGGCCAGGTCGGCCTGGGCGTCCACGTAGACGTGGCAGTTGCCGGTACCGGTCTCGATGACCGGGACGATGGATTCCTCGACGACGGTCTTGATGAGTGAGGCGCCGCCGCGCGGGATGAGGACGTCGACGAGGCCGCGGGCGCGCATCAGCTCGCGGACGGAGTCGCGGGACTCGCCCGGTACGAGCTGGATGGCGTCGGCGGGGAGGCCGGCCGATGCGACGGCGTCGCGCAGGATGGCGACGAGGGCGGTGTTGGAGGCGTAGGCCGAGGAGGAGCCGCGCAGGAGGACGGCGTTGCCGGACTTCAGGCAGAGGGCGGCGGCGTCGACGGTGACGTTGGGGCGGGCCTCGTAGATGATGCCGACGACGCCGAGCGGGACGCGGATCTGGCGGAGGTCGATCCCGTTGGGGAGGGTGGAGCCGCGGACGACCTCGCCGACGGGGTCGGGCAGGGCCGCGACGTCGCGGACGTCGGAGGCGATGGCCGCGATGCGGTCGGGGGTGAGGGTGAGACGGTCGATGACGGTCTCGCTGGTCCCGGCGGCGGCCGCCTTCGCCGTGTCGACGGCGTTGGCCTCGACGATCTCGGCCGTACGGGCCTCCAGCGCGTCCGCGATGGCCAGCAGGGCCTTGTCCTTGGCGGACCGCGGGAGGGGGGCGATGGCCGCGGCGGCGGTGCGGGCCGCTTGCGCGGTGGCGATCACGGGTGAGGTCGTGGCATCGAGCGAGGTCATGCGGCCAGGGTAATCCCCGCCCACCCCCGGGCCGATGGGGTTCCACCCCCCGAGACGCCCTCCCTTCCTGACGCGTCCCTCGCACCGCTCAGCGCTGGCGCGCTTCCCGGGCTTCGGCCCGCTGCGCCGGTGAGGCCCGCCAGGGCCGCACTGCGCGAGCGGCGCGTCTAGTAGGGGTGCACGCCCATGGGGTGGGCCGGGGGCGGGCCGTAGCCTTCGGCGACGCGTTGGTGGTACGTGGCGCGGTCGATGACTTCCAGGCCGACGATCTCCCAGGCCGGGAGCTTCGCCGAGGACCGGTGTTCCCCCCAGAGCCGCAGCGCGACGGCGGCCGCGTCGTGGAGGTCGCGGGCTTCCTCCCAGTAGCGGATTTCCGCGTGGTCGTCGGCGTAGCGGCTGGTCAGCAGGAAGGGGTGGTCGTGGGCGAGCTGCTCCAGCCCACGGCGTACGTCGGACAGCGGCGCGGGCTTCCCGGAGACGCTCAGCGTGATGTGCCAGAGACGGGAGGCGTCCGGGTCCTCCCCGGTCCCGCCGACGTCACCGTCCCCGGTGCCGACGCTGGTCAGCGCTCGTCTCACCAGCCGCCTCCTTGTCTGCGCTACGCCTGTCCGCCCCTCACAGTTGACCAGTCCTCGGCTCACCGCGCGGCGGTTTTACCGAACCTCAGCCCTGCAGCAGGACCAGATCGTCGCGGTGGACGACCTCCCGCTCGTACTCGGGTCCGAGTTCCCGCGCGAGCTCGCGCGTGGAGCGGCCGAGGAGCTGCGGGAGCTCCTTGGCGTCGAAGTTGACGAGGCCGCGCGCCACCGCCCGGCCGTCGGCCGAGCGCAGTTCCACGGGGTCCCCGGCGACGAAGTCGCCCTCGACCGCGGCGATGCCGGCGGGCAGCAGCGAGCTGCCGCGTTCGGTCACCGCGCGGACGGCTCCCTCGTCCAGGACGAGGTGTCCCTGCGGGGCAGACGCGTGCTGGAGCCAGAGCAGCCGGTCCGTCGAGCGGCGTCCGGTGGAGTGGAAGAGGGTGCCGGTCTCCCGCCCGGCGAGGGCGTCCGCCGCCTGGCTGGCCGAGGTCAGGACGACCGGGATGCCGGCCGCCGCGGCGATGCGCGCCGCCTCGATCTTGGTGGCCATGCCGCCGGTGCCGACGCCCGCCTTGCCGACGCTGCCGATGGTGACGTGGGCGATGTCCGCGGGGCCGCGCACCTCGTCGATGCGGCTGGTGCCGGGCAGGGACGGGTCCCCGTCGTAGAGGCCGTCCACGTCCGAGAGCAGGACGAGGAGGTCGGCGCGGACCAGGTGGGCCACGAGGGCGGCGAGGCGGTCGTTGTCACCGAAGCGGATCTCGTCGGTGGCGACGGTGTCGTTCTCGTTGACGACGGGCAGCGCCCCCATGGCCAGGAGCTGGTCCAGGGTCCGGTAGGCGTTGCGGTAGTGCGCGCGCCGGCTCGTGTCGTCGGTGGTCAGGAGCACCTGGCCGACGCGGACGCCGTACCGGGCGAAGGAGGCCGTGTAGCGGGCGACGAGCAGGCCCTGGCCGACGCTCGCGGCGGCCTGCTGGCGGGCCAGGTCGGTGGGGCGGCGGCGCAGGCCCAGCGGGGAGAGTCCGGCGGCGATGGCTCCGCTGGAGACCAGGACGATCTCCTTCTCGCCACCGCTGCGCGCCTTGGCCAGTACGTCGACCAGCGCGTCCACCCGGTCGGCGTCGAGTCCGCCGGCGGCCGTGGTCAGGGAGGAGGAGCCGACCTTGACCACGATCCTGCGCGCGTCGAGCACACCCTGCCTAGCCGCTGACACTTCTGTCCCCTGATCCTTGACCCTCGCCGAACACACACATGCACGGGCGCGCGCACGAAGCTGCGGACCCGCCCGCCCAATCTACGGGGTGCCCGGGCGGGGCCGCCCTGCGTTTCAGACCGTGGACGCGCTGTGGGCCTGCTCCGGTGCCCCGGCCGCGCCGGCCGTCCCCGGAACGAGGATCTTGCGGGAGAGGACGAAGGTGAAGGGGATCGCCACGACGGCCGCGACCAGCGGCGCGATCTTGGTGTTCATGCCCGCCCAGCTCACCAGGGCGTACAGGCCGGCGGACTGGATCACGTAGTTCGTGATGTTGGTCAGCGGGAAGAGCAGGAACTTCTTCCAGGTCGGCCGGGTCCGGTAGGTGAAGTAGGTGTTCATGAAGAACGAGCCGACCATCGCCAGCACGAAGGCGAGGGAGTAGGCGGCGAAGTACGGCATCCACGGGTGCAGGAGCAGGTAGAGGACGTAGAAGGTTCCGGTGTTGACCCCGCCGACCAGACCGAACCGGACGATCTGGCCGAGCTGGGTCTTCCGGTCGGTCGCCGGCTGCCCGTTCCCCGTGCGTGACATCAGTTGCTTCGCTCCGCGATCACGGCCCGGTCCTCCGGCACCTGCGCGTCCCGGATGTCCGTGGGCGCGCCCGTCCGGTCCGTGCCGTGCGACTCCTTCACCAGGAAGTGCGGCCGGCGCTTGGTCTCGTAGTAGATGCGGCCGATGTACTCGCCGATCAGACCCAGCATGATCATCTGAACGCCGCCCAGGCCCGCGATCAGCCCGACGATGGTGACGTATCCCGGGGATTCCACCCCGTTGGTCATCGCCATGACGGTGATCCACAGGGCGTAGAGACCCGTCAGGCCCACCAGCGACACGCCCACCCAGATACCGATGCGCAGCGGCCGGTTGTTGAACGAGATGAGCCCGTCCATGCCGTAGTTCAGCAGGGCGCCGAACTTCCACTTCGTCTCGCCGGCCTCGCGCTGCGCGTTGCGGTAGTCGAAGTGGACCGTGTCGAAGCCGATCCAGGAGAACAGGCCCTTGGAGAAGCGGTTGTACTCGGGCAGCGACAGCAGCGCGTCCACGGCCGGGCGGGACAGCAGCCGGAAGTCGCCGACGCCGTCGGTGAGCTCCACGTCGACCCAGCGGTTGACGCCACGGTAGTAGAGGCGGCTCAGCGCGCTGCGGAGCTTCTTGTCGCCTTCGCGGGTGCGCCGGGCGATGATCTGGTCGTGGCCCTGCCGGTAGTAGTCGAGCATGGTGGCGATGAGCTCCGGCGGGTGCTGGAGGTCCGCGTCCATGATGACCACGGCGTCGCCGGTCGCCTCGCGCAGGCCCGCGAGCATGCCGGCCTCCTTGCCGAAGTTCCGGCTGAAGGAGACGTAGCGGGTCTGGTCGGTGAACTGCGCCGCGATCTTGCGGAGCTTCTCCAGGGTCCCGTCGCGGCTGCCGTCGTCGACGTAGCAGACCTCGTACTCGACGGGCAGCGCATCCAGAACCTTGCGGATCTCCGTGTCGAAGCTGTCGATGACAGCTTCCTCGTTGTAGCAAGGGACTACTACAGACAGCTTCATGAACACTTCCTGCGGTCCGAACGGGTGGATTACGGCGACCGGACCTGCCACTCACCTCTCATAGAAGTATGCACGCCGGTGGAAGCGCTCCGGGGGCGAGGGCGGCGCACGCTAGCTTTGACGGGATAAGCGCAAAGAAAACGAGGGATCGAGGTGCACGTGCCTGACGTCTCCGTGGTCGTCATCGTCTACAACGACGCAGAGCGTCTCCCGGCAGCAGTCCAGTCGGTTCTGGACCAGACCCTGCACGGGGTCGAAGTCGTGATCGTCGACGACTGCAGCAAGGACGGGTCCTACGCGGTCGCCCAGAAGCTCGAGACCGCGCATCCGGGGAGGGTACGCGCCTTCCGGCTGCCGGAGAACAGCGGGGGCTGCGGCGCCCCGCGCAATCACGGAATCCAGCAGGCCACCGGCACCTACGTCATGTTCCTGGACAGCGATGACGTGCTGGAACGCAACGCCTGCCGCAACATGCTGGACGCCGCCGAACGGACCGGTTCCGACCTGGTCTCGGGCATGTGCGTCCGGGTCCACCTCGACAGCCGTTCGGGCAAGACCACCGAGTGGTACCCGTGGATCTACGCGCGCACCCGCACGCTGGAGTCGATCACCGAGTACCCGGACCTGCTGGTCTTCGACACCCTCTCCACGAACAAGTGCTACCGCCGCGCCTTCCTGCTGGAGCAGGGCCTGGAGTTCCCGGTGGGCATCCACTACGAGGACCTCCTCTTCTCCGCGCAGGCCTACGTCGCCGCCCGCCGCATCACGCTCATCCCGAACCGCGTCTACTACTGGAACGTGATCGAGAAGGCCTCGGCGAAGTCGATCAGCAACCGGCGCCACGAGATCGAGAACTTCGTCCACCGGATGGAGATCCACCGCCGCGTCGACGAACTGCTGGCGGCCAAGGGCCACGCGGAGATCAAGTCCGCGAAGGACATCAAGTTCCTCAAGCACGACCTGGTGCTCCACCTGCGGGACCTGCCCCTGCTCGGTGACACCTACCGCCAGGAGTTCGCCCGGCTCGCCAACGGCTACCTGGCCGGCATCGACCCGGCCGCGTACGACAACGTCAGCAACCTCCAGACCATCTGCGCCTACCTGCTCGGCAAGGAGGACTGGGACAACCTGCTGCCCGCCGCCGACGCCATGACCAACCAGGGCCGGCTGACCTCCCCTCTCGCCGAGCGCGACGGGCGCGTCTACTGGTGCGACCGGCACATCGACGGCCCCGACGCCGACACGGCCCGCCGGATACTGGACGTCACCAACCAGCCCTACGTCGGCGCGCCGCTCGCCTCCCTCACGCTGGGCAACCGCCTCACCGCGTACGAGGACGACGGCCGCGGCACCGTCACCCTGTCGGGTGCCGTGGTGAACCCGCTGGGCCGGATCCACCCGGACGTGCAGCTGAAGGCCTCGCTGGAATTCCGTGCCCGCCGGCAGATCGGCGTCCGCTCCTTCACCTTCCCGGTGGCAACCGTGCGTCACGCGGGCGACACGATCGAGTGGAAGACGACGGCCGACATCGGCAGCACCGTCCGCCCCCTCGGCATCATCGACGCGGTCTGGGACGTACGCCTGAAGTTGACGGCCGGCCACGACCGCCTCAACACCCGCGTCTCCGTCGGCGGGGTCGACCTGGACAAGGCGGCCCGGCTGCGCGTCCGCCCGAGGCTGACCCGGCTGGTCTCCGACCGCTTCGAGCCGGAGATGACCAAGAAGGGCAACCTCTCCTACGTCCTGACCGCCGAGGGCGCCGCCGCCGTGCGCACCCAGACGCTGATCGACGGCGCGATGCACGGCAAGGCCGCCGGCCTGGTCAAGCGAAGCCTGCGCAAGGCCCTGCGGGCCCGCCGCAACCTCGGCTCGGGCGAGCAGAAGGTGAAGGTCTACCACGAGGTCTTCTCGAAGCTGCCCGTCAAGAAGGGCACGGTCGTCTTCGAGAGCCACATGGGCAAGCAGTACAGCGACAGCCCGAAGGCGGTCTACGAGGAGCTGGTGCGCTCCGGCGTGCAGTTCGAGGCGATCTGGTCGTACGCGGGCGCCAAGCCCACCGGCTTCCCCCAGGAGGCCACCCTGGTGAAGCGCTGGAGCTGGGCCTACCTGCGGGCGCTGGCGCAGGCCGAGTACTGGATCGACAACCAGGGCTTCCCGCTGGCGCTCGCCAAGCGCCCGGGGACCACCTACATCCAGACCTGGCACGGCTCGGCGCTCAAGCGGATGGGCTTCCACGAGCCCCGCACCAAGGCGCAGGACCGTGCCGGCCAGGGCCGCTTCCAGGCGGCCGTCGACCGCTTCGACCACTTCCTGATCCGCTCCGAGCACGACGCCCGCACCCTCGCCAAGGGTTTCCGGCTGCGTGAGGAGGTGCTGTTGCGCACCGGCTACCCGCGCAACGACGCCCTGGTCGAGGCCCACCGCGCCGAGGCGAACAGCGGCGAGCGGATCCGCGGAGCCCTGGCGGGCGAGTTCGGCATCGACCCGGAGAAGAAGGTGCTGCTGTACGCGCCGACCTTCCGGGCGAGGGCGGACGGCACGGTGGAGGGCTTCACGTTCCCCTTCGACGTGGAGGAGTTCGCCGACCGGCTCGGCGACCGCTTCACGCTGCTGGTGCGCACCCACTACCTCAACAGCGTCACGCTGCCGCCGTCGGTCGCGGGCCGGGTCATCGACGTGTCCCGGCACCACGACATCACGCCGCTGCTGGCGCTCGCCGACGGTCTGATCACCGACTACTCGTCCGTGATGTTCGACTACGCGGTGCTGGACCGGCCGATGCTGTTCTTCGCGTACGACTACGAGAAGTACGCGAACGACATCCGCGGCACGTACTTCGACCTCAAGGAGAAGGCCCCCGGCCCGGTGGTCGCCACCGCGGACGAACTGCTCCAGGCCCTCGCCGCCTTCGACGAGGCGGATGCCAAGTACGCCGAGGCGCGCCGGCGTTTCCTCGCCGAGTTCGGCGAGTACGACCGTGGGGACGCGGCCCGTCGGATCGTCGAGAAGTTCTTCACCAGGAGCGGCAAGTGAGCCAGCAGACTTCCACCGCCCCGGACGGCCGTGACGTCTTCCTCGTCTCCAACAGCGTGGACGAGCTCGGCGGCGTGACCACCTGGTCGCACCAGATGGCCCGGCTCTTCAGCGACCGCGGACACCGGGTCCACGTCATCGGCATCACCCCCGTCGCCGAGGAGCTCCGCCAGCACCTCCCGGCGGACCTCCCCTACGCGGTGACCACGCTGTACCCGTCCCACCCGGCGGCGGCCCGCCGGCTGCACGGCATCAAGGGCCGGCTCAACGCGCCCGAACGGCGCCGCCAGGCGGCCCGCCGGGCGACGATGCGGGCCAAGGCGGACCAGCTGGGCGAGCTGCTGCGCGCGGCCCGCCCCGGCGCCGTGGTGATCGTCACGCAGGTCTGGGCGATGGAGTGGGTGGCCCTCGCCGACACCAAGGGGTGCACGGTCATCGGCATGAGCCACGAGTCCTTCGAGGCCAGCACCAAGTCCTCCCGGGGCCAGCGGGTCCGCCGGTACTACCGGGAGGTCGACCGCATGCTCGTACTGACCCCCGAGGACGCGGACCTCTGGATCCGTTCGGGCATGGAGAACGTCTCCAGCATGCCGAACCCGCTGCCGTTCATGCCCGCCTCCCCCGCCCCGCGCACCGGGAAGGTCGTGGCGAGCGTCGGCCGCCTCGCGTTCGAGAAGGGCATGGACCTGCTCCTCGACGCGTGGGCGGACGCCTCCCCGCACCACCCCGACTGGGTCCTGCGGATCTACGGGGCCGGCGTGGAGGAGGCGACCCTGCGGGCGCACGCCGCCGGGCTCGGCCTGGAGGACTCCGTGGAGTGGATGGGCAGCACCGGCGATGTGCTGGGCGCGCTGAACGGAGCCTCCGTCTTCGCCCAGGCCTCGCGCGCCGAAGGGTTCCCGATCACGCTGCTGGAGGCGATGGCCGCGGGTGTGCCGGTGGCCGCCTTCGACTGCGCACCGGGTGTCCGGGAGATCGTGACGCACGGCGAGGACGGGCTGCTGGCACGGCTGGGCAACACGATGGAGCTGGCCGGGCAGCTGGAACGACTGATGGCGAGCCGGGAACTGCGCGACCGGCTCGGCGACGCCGCCTTCCACAATGTGCAGCGGTACTCCAGCGTCGAGATCACCGACAGGTGGGAGGAGCTGTTCTCCTTCCTGGAGCGCTGAGCCCGGTACACCGTACGAAGAAGCCGCCCGCCCCGGAATCGATCGGGGCGGGCGGCTTCTTCGTACGGTGTACCGGCTCCGGCTCAGGCCTTGCGGTGGGCCTCCCAGCCCTCCCAGGCCGAGGTGATCATCTCGCGCACGTCGTGGCGGGCCTTCCAGCCCAGCTCCGCCGAGATCCGGTCGGCGGAGGCGACGACCTTCGCCGGGTCGCCGGCGCGGCGCGGGGAGACCGCGGGCGCGTAGGCGGCATCGGTGTGCCCGGTGGCCTCGTTCACCAGCTCGACCATCTCGCGGACGGAGACGCCCTCGCCGCGGCCGATGTTGACGGTGAGGTCCTTGTACTCGCCCTGCGCGCCCCATTCGACGAGCTTGCGGGCGGCCACCACGTGGGCCTCCGCGAGGTCGGCGACGTGGATGTAGTCGCGGATGCAGGTGCCGTCCGGGGTCTCGTAGTCGTCGCCGAAGATCCGGGCGCCCTCACCCTTGCCGAACCGCTCGAAGATCATCGGGACCAGGTTGAAGACCCCGGTGTCGGCGAGCTCCGGGGTCGCGGCGCCCGCCACGTTGAAGTAGCGCAGGCAGGCGGTGGAGATGCCGTGGGCCTTGCCCGCGCCGCGGACCAGCCATTCGCCGGCCAGCTTCGTCTCGCCGTACGGGCTCAGCGGCAGGCACGGGGTGTCCTCGGTGACGAGGTCCACGTCCGGCATCCCGTACACGGAGGCGGAGGAGGAGAAGAGGAAGGTGCGCACGCCCGCGGCGGCCACGGCCTGGAGCAGGACGGTGAGGCCGCCCACGTTCTCCTCGTAGTAGTGCAGCGGCTTCTCGACGGACTCGCCGACCTGCTTCTTGCCCGCGAGGTGGACCACGCCGGTGATCCGGTGCCGGGCGAAGGTCTCGTCCAGGACCTGCCGGTCGAGCACGGAACCGACCACCAGCGGGACACCCTTCGGAACGCG
The DNA here is from genome assembly GCF_022808175.1 of Streptomyces sp. AP-93. GTDB lineage: Bacteria > Actinomycetota > Actinomycetes > Streptomycetales > Streptomycetaceae > Streptomyces. The sequence goes on from NZ_JALGBX010000008.1 coordinate 135,369, forward strand.
GTCGGCGTTGCCGGTGGAGAGGTCGTCCAGAACCACGACCTCCTCACCCGCAAGCAGCATCGCGCGGACGACGTGCGCCCCGATGTAACCGGCACCACCAGTGATCAGAAACGTCATGCGTGTCTCCTCAGTCCCGTTCGTGCTTCTCGTCCGGCTCCTGGCCGGCTCTTGGCCGGCTCTCGTCCGGCTTCCCGTCCGCCTTCTCGTCCGCCTTCTCGTCCCGGCCGCCGGGGCGGCCGGGTCCCGCTCTAACCGCGGACTATGCGGGCCCGGTTGAACCGGTGGCGGGCCAGGCTCATGACGCCCGTGGCGCCGGGCGCGAGCCTCAGCGCCAGCGATCCGCCGGTCGTGCGGTAAGGCTGCGCCAACAGCACACCGTACCGGCTGCTGGGCAGCACCCGCCGGTGGAGCAGACGGCGGAGGGGGCGCGGGGAGGTGAGTACGGAGCTCCCGTCGGCGCACTCCACGCTCAGCTTCACGTCCCACGCCTGCAAGCCGCGCCGGCCCTCGCCCCGCCCGATGCCCGCCAGTGTGGTGAGCCGGAAGGGCAGCTCCGCGGTCCACCGGTCGCCGTCCCCGGCGGGGCTGAGCTCCACCGGTTCGGAGACCAGCGGCTCGCCCTGGTCGCCCCGGGGCTGGAAGCGCAGCTGCACGGTGCGCGGGCCGGCCGCGGCGAGGCGCCCGTACAGGTCGTGCACCTGGATCCGGAGCCCTGCGTAGCCGTTCGGTTCGGCGTCGACGGTGATGGGCAGCTCGGCCGTCTCCAGCTGGTCCAGCCCGTCCAGCTCAACCGGCAGCGTGTCGCTCCAGACCGGCACTCCGGAGGGGCCGGTCGCGTACGGGGGCAGCAGGCGGGGCGGGTCGGCGGCGAAGCGGGTCAGCCGCCGCAGGTCGGCGGAGGCAGGCGGCGCCTCGGTGGCGAGCAGCACCCGGACGATCCAGCGGGCGTGCGCCCCCGCAGCCTCGATGTCGGCGTCGGAGAACCCGGCGATGTAGTCACGGGTCAGCGTCCACCAGGCGGCCTGGTAGCCGGGGTCCTGGCCGATCTCGCGCAGGTACATGCGCAGGTCGTACTCCAGGAACTTGACCTGGCAGGCCCGGCCCAGCTCGGCCGAGGAGACGGTCATGAGGCGGGAGGCCACGCGGTGGGCCTCCACGCGGGCCCTCCAGTTGCCGACGTCCTTGCGGTCCAGGGAGATGGACACCTGGGCGGCGTTGCGGCGCACGTGCCACACGTAGACGAGCTCGCCGATCACCGCGATGCGGGGGCGGGCCGCCAGCACGCGGGCGGTGAACACGAAGTCCTCGTAGATGAACCGGCCGTCCGGGAAGCGGATCCCGTGCATGTCCAGGAAGGCCCGCTCGTACAGCTTGTTGACGCAGAGGGTGTCGCGGACCAGTTCCGGCCGGTCCGCCGGGCGGTCGATGACCTCGCCCGGCGTGTACAGGCCGGGCACCCAGGGCACGTCGCGGCTCTCGGGCAGTTCACGGCGGACACAGGAGCCGACCGTGACCGGCGAGCGGTGTTCCCCGGCCGCGCGCACCAGGGCGTCGATCGCCCCGGCGGGCAGGACGTCGTCGCTGTCCAGGAACATGACGTACGGGGCGGTGGCGGCCGCGATCCCGTCGTTGCGGGGGGTGCCACAGCCCCCGCTGTTCTCCGTGCGGTGCACGACCTTCACGCGGGGGTGGCGGGCCGCCAGCTCGTCGAGCACCTGGGCGGTGCCGTCGCTGGACGCGTCGTTGACCGCGATGACCTCGGCGACGACCGGACCCTGGGCGAGAGCCGAGGAAACGGCCTGCCCGACGAGCTCGGCATCGTTGTACGCGATCACGACGACGGCAACAGTGGGGGTTTGGGTGCTCGTCACCCATGGATCCTAGGCCACCCGGGTAAACGTGACCTTAAGACGCGTCACCCTGACGGGGGATAAACGGAACCTGTGACCCGCCTGTGACGACGGCCGGAGACCCGGCCGTCGCCCTTGGCGGCGGTCCGGTCAGAAGGGACGGAACTCGTCGTACTCCTTCTGGGCGGAATCCCGCTCGGCTTCCTTCTCCTTGCGGCGCGTGGTCGCCGGACGCGGCGCCTCCAGACGGTGGTCCTCACCGCGGCGGCCCAGCATCTCGGCGCCGGCCATCATGGTCGGCTCCCAGTCGAAGACGACCGCGTCCTCGTCGGAACCGATGGCGACGCCGTCACCCGCACGGGCACCGGCCTTCTTCAGCGCCGCCTCGACACCGAGGCGGTTGAGCCGGTCGGCGAGGTAGCCGACGGCCTCGTCGATGTTGAAGTCGGTCTGGCGGACCCAGCGCTCCGGCTTCTCGCCGCGCACGCGGTACACGTCCTCGGCCTCGTCGTAGGTGATGGTGAAGCCCGAGTCGTCCACGGCCTTCGGACGGATGACGATGCGGGTCGCCTCCTGCTTCGGCGCACGGGCGCGGAACTTCGCGATGACCTCGGCGAGGAAGTAGGACAGCTCCTTCAGGCCCGTACGGTCGACCGCGGAGACCTCGAAGACCTTGTAGCCGCGTGCCTCCAGGTCCGGGCGGACGATGTCGGCGAGGTCCTTGCCGTCGGGGATGTCGACCTTGTTGAGGACGACGAGGCGCGGACGCTTCTCCAGGCCGCCGCCGTAGAGCTTCAGCTCCTCCTCGATGGCGTCGAGGTCGGCGAGCGGGTCGCGGTCGGACTCCAGGGTGGCGGTGTCCAGGACGTGCACGAGGATCGAGCAGCGCTCGACGTGGCGCAGGAACTCCAGGCCGAGGCCCTTGCCCTGGCTGGCGCCGGGGATGAGGCCCGGGACGTCGGCGATCGTGTAGACCGTCGAGCCGGCGGTGACGACGCCCAGGTTCGGGACGAGGGTGGTGAAGGGGTAGTCGGCGATCTTCGGCTTGGCCGCGGAGAGCACCGAGATCAGCGAGGACTTGCCGGCGCTCGGGAAGCCGACCAGTGCCACGTCGGCGACGGTCTTGAGCTCCAGGATGACGTCGCCGCCGGTGCCGGGGACGCCGAGGAGCGCGAAGCCGGGCGCCTTGCGGCGGGCGGAGGAGAGCGCCGCGTTGCCGAGGCCGCCGCGGCCGCCCTCGGCGGCCACGTAGGTGGTGCCCTGGCCGACGAGGTCGGCGAGGACGTTGCCCTCCTTGTCGAGGACGACGGTGCCGTCCGGCACCGGCAGGATCATGTCCTCGCCGTCCTTGCCGGAACGGTTGTCGCCCGCGCCGGGCTTGCCGTTGGTGGCCTTGCGGTGGGGGCTGTGGTGGTACTCCAGCAGAGTGGTGATCGACTGCTCCACCACCAGGATGACGTCGCCGCCGCGGCCGCCGTTTCCGCCGTCGGGGCCGCCGAGCGGCTTGAACTTCTCCCGGTGAACGGAGGCGCAGCCGTGGCCCCCGTTACCCGCGGCGACGTGCAGCTCGACGCGGTCCACGAAGGTGGTCATGGTTGTTCCTCCAGATACAGCGGGAATATCCCGGAAAGCCCGGGGGGTAGGCCTTGCTACCCATTAAACGTGTCTATGTGACAACGCGCCGAGGGCGGACCTCTCTTCCCGGCTCGCGCCGGGAAGAGTTGAGATCCGCCCTCGGGATGCTTCGGACTACTGATTCAGCAGGAGCTGAAATCAGGCAGCCGGAACGATGTTGACGACCTTGCGGCCACGGTGCGTGCCGAACTCGACCGAACCGGCCTGCAGCGCGAACAGCGTGTCGTCGCCACCACGACCGACACCCGAACCCGGGTGGAAGTGGGTGCCGCGCTGGCGGACGAGGATCTCACCAGCGGAAACGACCTGACCGCCGAAGCGCTTCACGCCGAGCCGCTGAGCGTTGGAATCGCGCCCGTTCCGGGTGGACGATGCGCCCTTCTTGTGTGCCATGTCTCAGTCCCTCTTACTTCGCAGCCGCGGGGATACCGGTGACCTTGATCGCCGTGTACTGCTGGCGGTGACCCTGGCGACGGCGGTAGCCGGTCTTGTTCTTGTACCGAAGGATGTCGATCTTGGCACCCTTGTGGTGGTCCACGATCTCGGCCTGGACCTTGATGCCGGCCAGGACCCACGGGTCGCTGGTCACGGCTTCGCCGTCGACAACGAGCAGGGTCGAGAGCTCGACCGTGTCGCCAACCTTGGCAGTGGGAATCTTGTCAACTTCAACGATGTCGCCGACAGCAACCTTGTGCTGGCGACCACCGCTGCGCACGATGGCGTACACGCGGATCTCTCTCTCACTCGAGTTCGGGAACCCCTGAAGCCAGCCGGCCCCGCGGAACCGCAGGCCGGCCTCCCCCGAGCCGCGAGGCGGTCCGGGAGGTGAGGTGCTCAGTGGATTGGCGTGCGCATAGACACGCCAGCGACCTAGGTTACGGGGCCCGGTCGGAGGGGTCAAACCGGGGTCCGGAGCGGCGCCCCGCCGAGCCCGCCCGCCCTTCCGCGGCACCGCCCGTGGGCTCTGTGCCGGGGCCGGCCGCACGTTGCCCGCCTGGTCTGTGACCCGTTCGAGGCCGCCCGACGGCCGTGTACGCGTACGTCGTCGTGCCGTGGCCCTGCGTCGGCCCCGTTCCGCACCGGGGAGGCTCCGGGCCCTTGTGGCGGCGTGCAGCCGCCGTGGGCGTATGTGCCATGTCTCAGTCATCCTGCGGAAAAGGCCCCGCCCGGCACCGAATGCGGTGCCGGGCGGGGCCGGGTGGAGCGGGATCCGCGGATCAGGCTTCGGTCGGAGCCGAGACGGAGGGCAGCGTCTGCTGCTCGGCCGCCGCGGTCTTCTTCGTCGCCCGCTTCGTGACCGTCTTCTTCGCGGCCGTCTTGGCCGTCGTCGTCTTCTTGGCCGCGGTCTTCTTCACGGCCGCCGCCTTCTTGGCCGGGGCCTTCTTCACCGCGGTCGTGGTCGCCTTCTTGGCGGCCGTCTTGCGGACCGCCTTCTTGGCGGGAGCCGCCGGGGCGGCCTCCTCCACGACCGTCTCGGCCTCGGCCGGGGTCTCCACCGGCGTCTCGACGACCAGTACGGCCGCCTCAGCGCCCGCCGGGGAACCGGCCGGAGCCGTGGCCTTACGGGTGGCACGGCGACGCGGACGGGCCGGCGCGGCCTCGGCCACGGGCTCGGCCGGGGTCTCCACGACGACCGGCTCGGCGACCTCGACGGTCTCGACGGCGATCTCGGGCTCCGGCTCCGGCTCGGCCACGGGGGCCTCGGCAACCGGCTCCGGTGCCTGGACGGCCTCGGCCGGGGCGCCCGCCGGAGCGGTCGCCTTGCGGGTGGCACGACGGCGGGTGCGGCCCTTGGGGGCCTCCTCCACGACCGGCTCCGCGACGACAGCCTCGACGACCTCGACGACGGCCTCGGGCTCTGCCGCCGGGGCGACCTCGACGAGCTCCTCCTCGACCACCGGCTCCGGCTCGGCCACGGGGGCCGCGGCCGCCGGGGCACGGTCCGTCGCCGCACCGCGCGGGGCGCCCGCCGGAGCGGTCGCCTTGCGGGTGGCGCGACGGCGGTTGCGGCGCCCGCTCACTCCGGCAGCGGCTTCGGCCTCGGCCGGGCTGCTGTAGAGCTCCTCGTCGGCGACGAAGGGGGGCTCGGGCAGCGCCACGGGGGCGGCGGCCTCGGCAGCCACCTCCGCCTCGGACTCGATCTCGTAGACATCGCCCTCGGCTGTGTCCACGGCCTCGATCTCGTGGTCGTGCTCGTGTCCGGCCTGGCCACCGCGGCGCTTGGAGCGCTTGCCGTTGCCACCGCCGCCGACCACGGTCGGGGTCTCCATGTGCACGATGACGCCGCGGCCGTTGCAGTGGACGCAGGTCTCGGAGAAGGACTCCAGCAGACCCTGGCCCACCCGCTTGCGGGTCATCTGGACCAGACCCAGCGAGGTCACCTCGGCGACCTGGTGCTTGGTGCGGTCACGGCCCAGGCACTCCAGCATGCGCCGCAGGACCAGGTCGCGGTTGGACTCCAGGACCATGTCGATGAAGTCGATGACCACGATGCCGCCGAGGTCGCGCAGCCGCAGCTGACGCACGATCTCCTCGGCCGCCTCCAGGTTGTTCCTGGTGACGGTCTCTTCGAGGTTGCCGCCCTGACCGGTGAACTTGCCGGTGTTGACGTCGATGACGATCATCGCTTCGGTCTTGTCGATCACGAGCGAACCGCCCGAGGGCAGCCAGACCTTGCGGTCGAGCGCCTTGGCGAGCTGCTCGTCGATCCGGTACGTCGCGAAGACGTCGACCTCGGAGGTCCAGCGCTTCAGCCGGTCGGCCAGGTCCGGGGCCACGTGGTTCACGTAGCCGTGGATGGTCTCCCAGGCGCTGTCACCGCTGACGATGACCTTCGAGAAGTCCTCGTTGAAGATGTCGCGCACGACACGGACGGTCATGTCCGGCTCGCCGTACAGGAGGCTCGGCGAAGAGGTCGAGATCTGCTTCGACTTCTTCTGGATGTCCTCCCACTGGGCCTGCAGACGTTCGACGTCGCGGCGCAGCTCGTCCTCGCTCGCACCCTCGGCGGCGGTGCGCACGATGACGCCCGCGTCCTCGGGGACGATCTTCTTGAGGATGGTCTTCAGGCGCGCGCGCTCGGTGTCGGGCAGCTTGCGGCTGATGCCGGTCATCGAGCCCTCGGGCACGTAGACCAGGTAGCGGCCGGGCAGCGAGACCTGGCTGGTCAGGCGGGCGCCCTTGTGGCCGATCGGGTCCTTGGTGACCTGGACCAGCACGGACTGGCCGGACTTCAGGGCGGACTCGATGCGGCGCGGCCCGTTGGCCATGCCGAGCGCCTCGAAGTTGACCTCACCGGCGTACAGGACGGCGTTGCGGCCCTTGCCGATGTCGATGAAGGCGGCCTCCATGGACGGCAGCACGTTCTGGACCTTGCCCAGGTAGACGTTGCCGACGTACGAGGTGGCTTCTTCCTTGTTGACGTAGTGCTCGACGAGCACGTTGTCCTCGAGGACGCCGATCTGGGTGCGCTCGCCGGACTGGCGGACGACCATGACGCGCTCGACGGCCTCGCGGCGGGCCAGGAACTCGGCCTCGGTGATGATCGGGACGCGGCGGCGGCCCTGCTCGCGGCCCTCGCGGCGGCGCTGCTTCTTGGCCTCCAGGCGGGTCGAGCCCTTGATGGACTGGACCTCGTCGGAGGAGGTGGAGCCGGCGACGAACTCCGAGCGCTCGCGCGCCGGGCGCGGCTCGCGGACCTTGACGACCGTGCGCACACCGTCGTCCTCGGCCGCGTCGGCGTCCGTACCACCGTCACCGCTGCGACGGCGACGACGCCGGCGACGACGGCTGGAGCTGGAGCCGAGGGCCCCGTTCTCCTCGTCGTCCTCGGCCTCTTCCTCGTCGGCCTCCTCGGCGGATTCGGCCTCGGCCTCTTCCTCGGCGGACTCGTCGAGGTCAGCGGCCTCACCGCGACGGCGGCGACGGCCACCACGGCGGCGACGGCGCGACGGGCGGTCGCCCGACTCGTCGGTCTCGTCCTCGTAGGCCTCGGTCTCGGCCTCTTCCTCGACCAGCTCTACGTCGGCCAGCGTGACCGGGCCGGACGGCGCGGCGGCGGCCGGAGCCGGAGCCACGGGTGCGGCGGTCTCGGCGGCGGCGCCGCGGCCACGGCGGCGGCGACGGCCGGCCGGCTGCGGGGCCGGAGCGGCCTCGACCTCGGCCTCGGCCTCGACGAGGTCGAGCTCCTCCTCCTCGACCTCCTCGGCCGGGGCGGCGGCAGCGGCGGCCGCGGCCATCATGGCCGCGGTCTCCGGGGTCTGGAACATCGGCTCGGCGAACACCGGGGCCTGGAACACGGCGACGGCGGGACGCCCGGCGCGGCGGCCGCGGGCCGGAGCCTCGGCGGCGGGCGCCTCGGCGGCCGGAGCCACGGGCTGCGCGGCGGCGGCCGGAGCGGTGGTGGAACGGGTGGCGCGGCGGCGGCCGCCGCGCTTCGGGGAGTCCACGGCGTCGGCGACGGTGACGGTGGCCTTGGCGGCCGCGGCCGGAGCCTCGGCGGCGGGCGCCTCGGGGGCGGTCACGGCGCGGGTCGCACGGCGACGGGCACGCGGGGCCGGAGCAGCGGACTCCTCGACGACCGGGGCGGCCTCGGCGACGGGGGCGGCCTCGGCGACGGGGGCCTGGGCGGCCGGGGCCTCGGCGACGGGCGCCTCGGGGGCGGTCACGGCGCGAGTGGCACGGCGACGGGCACGCGGCGCGGGAGCAGCGGACTCCTCGACGGCAGGGGCGGCCTCGGCGACCGGAGCGGCCACGGGGGCCTCGACGACCGGGGCCTCGGGGGCGGTCACGGCGCGGGTCGCACGGCGACGGGCACGCGGCGCCGGAGCAGCGGACTCCTCGACGACCGGGGCGGCCTCGGCAGCCGGAGCGGCAACCGGAGCCTCTACGACGGGCGCCTCGGGGGCGGTCACGGCGCGGGTCGCACGGCGACGGGCACGCGGCGCCGGAGCAGCGGACTCCTCGACGGCCTCGGCGACGGGGGCCGCCACGGGAGCCTCGACGGCGGACGCCTCGGGGGCGGCCACGGCGCGGGTCGCACGGCGGCGGGTACGGGCCGGGGCGGCGGCCGGGGCGGCCTCCTCGGCGGGCGCAGCGGCCACCACGGGCGCGGGAGCGGCTTCGGCGGCGGCTACGGCACCGCCGGGCGGGCCGGCCGGCCGCGACGCGGCGCGCCGGCGCCTGCGCGGCGGCAGGTTGTCGCTCGGGCTGCCACTGTCGGCGGCGTTGATGTTGTCGTTTTCGTTGTTGAGCATGCGGGGTTTCTCCCGTCACGCTCCCGGGCGCCGCGGCTGACTTCCGGTCCGGCACGGCTCCGCGTAATGAGCGCGGAGCCGGCCTCCGGGGCGCGTTCGCCACACGGGAGCTCAGTTCAATGGCCGCCGGTTCCGTACGTGTGGTCCGTACGGCCTGGCGGAAGTCTTCAAGTCTTCAGGTCTGTGCGCGGCCCGACCCAGGTGGCTCCCGAGTCCCAGGGCTGCGCGACGACGACGATCCCTACGCGGCGGGACCTTCCGGCGCCTTCGCGTCGGCGGTTACGGCCGCCGTGGGTGGGGCGGTCGTGACAGCCTCGCGGTCGGGCGCGAGCGGGTCGGTCACCGTGCCGGACTCCTCGTCGAAGAGCCCCTGCGCCAGCCTGGTCACCGCAGCGGGGACCGGCGGCGTTAGGTCGGCCACAGCTCGGAGACCGGACAGGACGTCGTCGGGTCGCACGGCAGGTGTCAGATGCCGAACAACCAGCCGCAGTATCGCACAAGCATTGTCCAGCGGCCTATCAGCCTCTGTGGTGGCCGTAACGGGAACCACTTCCAGGCTGACCACGGCGCCGCGCGTGTCGAAGGTCCGCATGCCGTTCTTGGTACGGCGCTGGACCTCCACGGCCTCGGCCGCGAGGAAGGCCTCCACCGCCTTCTCCGCGTCGCCGGGCTCCACGCCTTCGAGGCGCAGCTCCCACACGGAGGCCGTCAGCCGGTCGGCGAGACCGGAGGTGTGCGCCTCGACTGCGTCGATGATGTCGAGGCCGACGGGCATCGACTCGTCGAGCAGCTCGCGCAGCACCGCGGGGTCGCGGGGCTCGGCGAGGGCGATCTCCAGGTACTCGGCCTCGCTGCCGGTCCCGGTCGGGGCGGCGTTCGCGTACGAGACGCGCGGGTGCGGGGTGAAGCCCGCCGAGTACGCCATGGGCACCTCGGAGCGGCGCAGGGCCCGCTCGAAGGCGCGCTGGAAGTCCCGGTGGCTGGTGAACCGGAGGCGGCCGCGCTTGGTGTAGCGCAGGCGGATGCGCTGCACTACCGGTGCGGGAGGCGGGCCTTCGGGCTGTCGCTTGCCCAGTGGTTCATCTCCTTGTGCGGGGCTCCGCGGCTCGCGCGTCGCCCTGAGGTCTGTGGGGCCTGCGGGCCTCGCCTGCCCTCCGGCTCACCCCTGCTACTTACGCAGGGAGATCTCGGGGGCGGGTGTGTCGCCTGCGGCTCTGTTACTACCCAGAGTACGCGCCTGTGACCTCGCCGGTTCCCGGGGCGGCCCCCCGAACAATGCCCGCCGTACGTCGGCCCGCGCCTCGCGCACCGCGAGGCGGGAGGTCCGCCACACCTCGCCGACCGCGCGGCCGACGGGAGCGATCGCCTGCCGGTGCACCGACCGGGCCACCCGACGGCCGACGGCCCACCCGGCGCGCAGCACGTTCCCGACGGGGGTGACCACGTGCCGGCGCAGCCATCCGGTGGGCCGCACGACGGCCCACCGCCACAGCCACACCAGCCCGCGCCCCAGCGCCCGGCTCACCCGCCCCGCGAGGTGCCACGCCCCGACGAGCAGCCCCCAGAGCGGCACGAGCAGGTACGCCCACACCCCCCGCCCGACCGGCGCCAGCAGGTAGGTCCACAACCCCACCACCACGGGGCGTACGAGATACCGCCACAGCGCCACCCACGGCCAGACGAACAGGGCCTTCGCCAGCCAGGCCACGCCGGCCGCGAACCCCCGGGCCAGCCATCGCAGTGCGTGCCCGACAGGGGCGAGGACGTACCGGTACAGCGCGCCGCCCGGCAGCACGAGCAGGTAGCGGACCGCGCCCACGAGCACCCAGGCGATGCCCCGCCCGGCGGGCAGCAGCCCGTACTCCCAGACCGGGACCAGCAGGTACCGCCAGAGCCCCAGGCCCGCCGGCCTCAGCAGATACGCGTAGACGGCCTGCCCCACCGGGAGCATGACGTACCGCCACAGACCCACCCAGGGCCAGTAGAAGACCAGCTTGAACAGGGCCGAGATCACCCACCCGGCCCCCCGCAGCACCGGCAGCACGGCCCGCTCGTACAGCCAGATCAATCCTTGTCCCAGCGGCCCGAGGACGGTCCGGTTCAGCATCCGCGCGAAGGCGACGAGCAGGTCCCAGACCACCCGCAGGGGCAGCACGACCAGCACCGCCACGATCCTGACGGGAATCCGTACGACCCCCACCAGGCAGCCGTCCCCCTGCGGCGCCGGCAGCGCCTTCTCCAGTTCCATACCGCTAAGGACACACCACGGCCCGGGACCGTTGCGCCAAAGGGCCTGCCTTCAGTCGATGGAGCCCGGCTCCGCGAGCCAGCGGGTGCGCAGCTCGATGTGCTTGGCGAGCGTCTCGAAGTCCCGGTCGTAGTGCAGCACCGTCAGGCGGTGCCGCGCGGCGGTGACCGCCACGACCAGGTCGACGACTCCCGCGGAGCGCACACACCCGGCTTCGGCCAGGACGCTCTGCGCGGCGCCGACCCTGGCCCAGACGTCGTCCGGGATCTCGTGCCACACGTACAGGTCCGTGAACGCCTGCCGCATCTGCGCGTACTGGGCCGCCGAGCGGGCGGAGTACAGGGCCTCGGCCTCGGTCACCGCGCACATGCCGATGCGTCCGGCGGCCAGTGCCGGCCGCCATGTGGAGAACGGCCCCGGGAGGGTGATCCGGTGCGCGGCGGAGGTGTCGATCAGGAAGTCGCCCTCGGTCAGCTCCCCCACGGCCCACGCACCTCCGCCTTGAATCCGGGCTCTCGCCCCTTGTCGAAGGCGCCCTCTTCGTCGAGCTTGATGAGGGCTTCCAGAGCTCGCTGCCTGCGGAGCCGTGCTCCTATTTCCTCCAGCGCCGCGTTGACCGTGTCCTTCTTCGTGGTGGTCCCGAGGGCTTCCATCGCGAGCGCGAGGGCTTCCTCGTTGATGTCGATCACGGTCTTGGCCATACCGGCCACCTCCTGGCAGCAAGCACGGAGTATTCCTCCGAGCACCCTTCAAGGATATCCGCAGGCGTCAACCGCAGGAACGATAATCCGGCGATCGAATGAATATGCCCCCCACCGTTCCCGGTGGGGGGCATAGACGGGCCGGCCTCAGCCGCAGGTCACTTCACGACCGACAGGGGAAGCAGCTTCTTGCCCGTCGGGCCGATCTGGATCTCCGTCGAGAGCTGAGGACACACGCCGCAGTCGAAGCAAGGCGTCCAGCGGCAGTCCTCGACCTCGGTCTCGTCGAGGGCGTCCTGCCAGTCCTCCCAGAGCCAGTCCTTGTCCAGGCCGGAGTCGAGGTGGTCCCAGGGGAGGACCTCCTCGTAGGTGCGCTCGCGGGTCGTGTACCAGGCCACGTCGACGCCGTGGGCGGGGAGGGTCTTCTCCGCCGCCTGCATCCAGCGGTCGTACGAGAAGTGCTCGCGCCAGCCGTCGAAGCGGCCGCCCGACTCGTACACGGCGCGGATGACGTCGCCGATGCGGCGGTCGCCGCGGGACAGCAGGCCCTCGACGATGCCGGGCTTGCCGTCGTGGTAGCGGAAGCCGATGGAGCGGCCGTACTTCTTGTCGCCGCGGAGCTTGTCGCGGAGCTTGCCCAGGCGGGCGTCCGTCTCCTCGGCCGACAGCTGCGGGGCCCACTGGAAGGGGGTGTGCGGCTTGGGGACGAAGCCGCCGATCGAGACGGTGCAGCGGATGTCGTTCTGGCCGGAGACCTCGCGGCCCTTGGCAATGACGTTGACCGCCATGTCGCCGATCTGGAGCACGTCCTCGTCGGTCTCGGTCGGCAGGCCGACCATGAAGTACAGCTTCACCTGGCGCCAGCCGTTGCCGTACGCCGTGGCGACCGTACGGATCAGGTCCTCTTCCGAGACCATCTTGTTGATGACCTTGCGCATGCGCTCGGAGCCGCCCTCGGGGGCGAAGGTCAGACCGGAGCGGCGGCCGTTGCGGGTCAGCTCGTTGGCCAGGTCCACGTTGAACGCGTCCACGCGGGTCGACGGCAGGGACAGGCCCACCTTGTCGTCCGTGTAGCGGTCGGCCAGGCCCTTGGCGATGTCCGCGATCTCCGTGTGGTCCGCTGAGGACAGCGAGAGGAGGCCGACCTCCTCGAAGCCCGTCGCCTTGAGGCCGCGCTCCACCATCTCGCCGATGCCGGTGATGCTTCGCTCCCGCACGGGGCGCGTGATCATGCCGGCCTGGCAGAAGCGGCAGCCGCGGGTGCAGCCGCGGAAGATCTCCACGGACATCCGCTCGTGGACGGTCTCGGCGAGCGGGACCAGGGGCTGCTTGGGGTACGGCCACTCGTCGAGGTCCATGACGGTGTGCTTGGACACGCGCCACGGAACGCCGGAGCGGTTCGGGACGACGCGGCCGATGCGGCCGTCCGGCAGGTACTCGACGTCGTAGAAGCCCGGCACGTAGACGCCGCCGGTCTTCGCGAGGCGCAGGAGGACCTCCTCGCGCCCGCCCGGGCGGCCCTCGGCCTTCCACGCGCGGATGATCTCGGTCATGTCGAGGACGGCCTGCTCGCCGTCGCCGATGATCGCGCAGTCGATGAACTCCGCGATCGGCTCGGGGTTGAAGGCCGCGTGGCCGCCCGCGAGCACGATGGGGTGGTCGACCGTACGGTTCTTCGCCTCCAGCGGGATGCCCGCGAGGTCCAGCGCCGTCAGCATGTTGGTGTAGCCGAGCTCGGTGGAGAAGGAGAGCCCGAAGACGTCGAAGGCCGAGACGGGGCGGTGGCTGTCCACGGTGAACTGCGGCACCTTGTGCTCGCGCATCAGCTCTTCGAGGTCCGGCCACACGCTGTACGTGCGCTCCGCGAGGACGCCCTCGCGCTCGTTGAGCACCTCGTACAGGATCATGACGCCCTGGTTGGGGAGCCCGACCTCGTACGCGTCCGGGTACATCAGCGCCCAGCGGACGTCGGCGCTCTCCCACGGCTTGACCGTGGAGTTGAGCTCACCGCCGACGTACTGGATCGGCTTCTGGACGTGCGGAAGCAGGGCCTCAAGCTGAGGGAAGACCGACTCGGTCATCACGCGACTTTCGTGAAGCGGGCAGGGGGCGACTCTCAAGCGTACCCCGGGGCCCGGCGCGCCCCCGCCCGCACGATCAGCCGCGCACCACCGCGGCCGGGCGCGCGGTGGCCGCCCACACCTGCGGCAGCTCCCGCTCGCGGCGCTCGGCCAGGGCCTCCTCGCGGCCGTAGAGCAGGCCCCAGGTGAAGGCCGACTCCCCCGCGCCCGCCGCCTGGATCGCGAGTCCGCGCAGGGCTTCCCGGGCGACGACCCCGTCCTGGTGGTCGCCGAGCAGGCTCTGGACCGCCTTCACCGCTTTGGCCAGCTTGCGCGCGGGTTTGCCGAGGGCGGGGGCGGCCGCCTCGGCCGCGTACCGGGTGCGCTTGGCGGCCTTGCGGGCCTCGTGCAGGGCCAGGTCGCGGCCTTCGCCGGGGTCCATGGACAGGGCGCTCTCGATCCGGCCGGTGAGGCGTTCGTAGTCCGCGAGGACCGCCGCGGGCAGGGCCGACTCGGCGGGCCGGGCGGCGGCCTTCAGCAGCGGCGGGTCGGCCAGCAGGGCGTCGAGGGCGCCCAGCAGGACCACGTAGCGCCTGCTGTCGAGAGCGGCCAGCGCGGCGCGGCGCGAACCGGTGCGGCGGGCGACGTTCCAGATCTTGAGGCGGCCGCGCACCGGGCCGAGCACCAGGGTGCGCGGGAGTTCGTCGAGCCGGGTCTGGAGGCGCTCCAGCAGCACTTCCTGGTCGCGGTCGACGCCGAGCTCTGCGGCGAGCCAGCGGAGCTCCTCGCCGACCGGGCCGGTCTCGGCGGTGTCCAGGACCCGGCGGTAGGTCTTGAAGGCGCTGCGCAGCCGCCGGGTGGCCACCCGCATCTGGTGGACGGAGTCGGGCAGGCCCCGGCGTACGGCGGGGTCCTGGGCGATGAGGGTGTCCCGCTGTTCGCGCAGGTACGCGAGCACGTGCGCGCCCACCGTGTCCTCGGCGAGGCCGGGGCCGGCGCCGGCCGCCCGGGCCGGAGGTTCCCCGCCGGTCTCGGCCAGCGCCCGGGCGAGCTTGGAGGGGGCGTCGCTGACCCGGAGTCCGGCTTTGCGGAAGGTCTTCTCCACGGCGTCGAGCAGCGCCGGGTCGGCGCCGTCGGCGAGCTCGACCTCCACCTCGGTCCAGGCGGCGGTGGCGCCGGCGCGCTCGGCGCGCACCGCGTCCGTGGACAGCTCCGCGAGGAGGGCGCCGTCGGCGTCGAGGAGGTGGCTGAGCTTGCGCGAGGACAGGAGCCTGACCTGTGGTTCCAGCGGCGTGTCGCGGACGCGGGAGCGCAGCAGTGCGGTCAGCGCGTCCGGGAGGGTGTCGCCGAGGGGGGCGGTGATCTCGTCGCGCACGCCGGGGGCGACGGGCAGTTTGAGGTGCCAGCCGGCGTCCTTGCCGCCGGTGCGGCGGCGCAGGGTGAGCCCGTCGGCGGCCAGCCGCTGGTCGGGGGTGTCGTAGTAGACGGCGTCGAGCTCGGCCGTGCCCTGGTCGGTCACGGCCGCGATGGCGGCCGTGCCCGTCAGGTCGGGTACCCCGCGCCGTCCGGCCTTGGTGGTACTGAACTCGAATTTGCGCTCGATCTCGCGCTTCGTGTCCGCCATGAATCGAACGTAGTCCTGAACGGAGGACGGCGGGAAGGGAAACGGGGGGTGCGGCGGAAAACCGGCCCGGGAACCGACGGATCAGGCCGACATCGGCCGCTGCACCCTGATCGACTGGAGCAGCCCGATGGCCACCCACACGGCGAACATCGAGGATCCTCCGTAGGACACGAAGGGCAGCGGGAGGCCGGCCACGGGCATGATCCCGAGGGTCATGCCGATGTTCTCGAAGGACTGGAAGGCGAACCAGGCGATGATCCCGGCGCACACGATCGTGCCGTACAGCTCGGTCGTCTCGCGGGCGATCATGCAGGCGCGCCACAGGATGACCCCGAGCAGCACGAGGATCAGCCCGGCTCCGACGAAGCCCAGTTCCTCCCCCGCCACCGTGAAGACGAAGTCGGTCTGCTGCTCCGGCACGAACTGGCCGGTGGTCTGCGAGCCCTTGAAGAGGCCGGAGCCGGTCAGGCCGCCGGAGCCGATGGCGATGCGCGCCTGGTTGGTGTTGTAGCCGACGCCGGCCGGGTCGAGCTCGGGGTTGGCGAAGGCCGCGAAGCGGTTGATCTGGTACTCGTCGAGGATGCCGAGCTGCCAGATCAGGATGGCCCCGCCGACGCCCGAGCCGAGCAGGCCCAGCACCCAGCGGTTGGAGGCGCCGGAGGCGAGCAGGACGCCGAGCACGATGACGACCATGACCATGACGGAGCCGAGGTCGGGCATCAGCATGATGATGCCCATCGGGGCGGCGGCCAGGCAGAGCGCCTTGACGACCGTGCGGTGGTCGGGGTGGGCCAGGTCGCCCGCGTCCACCCGGGTGGCCAGCAGCATCGCCATCACCAGGATGATCGTGATCTTCACGAACTCGGAGGGCTGCAGCGAGAAGCCGCCGCCGACGACGATCCAGGCGTGGGCTCCGTTGATGGTGGCGCCGAGCGGGGTGAGCACGGCGATGATCAGCACGAGGGAGAGCCCGTAGAGGATCGGTACGGCGCCGCGCAGGGTGCGGTGGCCGAGCCAGATGGTGCCGATCATCAGCACGAGGCCGATGCCGGTGTTCATGGCGTGCCGGAAGAGGAAGTAGTACGGGTCCCCGTTGTTCAGCGAGGTCCGGTTGCGGGTCGCCGACCACACCAGCAGGGCGCCGATGAGGGAGAGGGCGAGCGCCGAGAGGAGTATCGGCCAGTCGAGCCGGCGCACCACGGAGTCGCGGGCGGTGAGTCTGGCCATCGCTCCCCGCTGCTCCGGCGCGTACCGGGCTACGGAGAATTTGTTGGCGGTCTGCATGTCGGTCCTCGGTACTCAGTCGTGCTGCGCGGGGCGCTGGGCTTGCGGGCCGGCCAGCGCGGGCGGCGCCAGTTCTTCCGGGGACGGCGGTACGTACGGCCGGATCTCGGGGGAATCGATGCCCCCGTCGGGGCGGATCTTGGGCAGCTTCTTCTCCGGACCCAGCAGGAGCGCCTTCTTCGGGTCCTGGTTGCCCGCCATGTCGAGGCCGTAGATGGCGTTGTAGATGTTGCGGACGGCGGGGCCGGAGGCTCCGGAGCCGGTACCGCCCTGGGAGATGGTCATGACGATGGTGAAGTCGTCGGTGTAGGTCGCCAGCCACGAGGTGGTCTGCTTGCCGTAGACCTGGGCGGTGCCGGTCTTGGCCCGCATGGGGATCTTGTCCAGCGGCCAGCCGCCGAAGCGCCAGGCGGCGGTGCCGCCGGGCTCGACGACCATGCGCAGGCCCTTGTCGAGGTCCTTGACGGTCTTGGCGTCGATCGGGAGCCTGCCGTGCGACGTGGGCTTGATCCACTCGATGTGCTTGCCGTCGGCGCTGATCACGGCTTTGCCGACCGTGGGGTTGAAGAGGGTGCCGCCGTTGCTGATGGCGGAGTAGGCGGTGGCCATCTGGATGGGGGTGACGAGGACGTCGCCCTGGCCGATGGCGAAGTTGATGCTGTCGAACGCCTTGAGCTGGTTGCCTTCGAGGCAGCTCTCGTAGGCGATCTGCTCGACGTAGGTGCCGCCCTTCTTGCCCTGCTTGCACCAGGAGTCCTTGTTGGCCGCCCAGAAGCCCTTCTTCCACCCCCGGTCGGGGATGCGGCCGGTGACCTCGTTGGGCAGGTCGATCCCGGTCTCGGAGCCGAGGCCGAACTCGCGGGCGGTGCGGTAGAACCAGTCGTGGGCGTCCTTCTTGGGCTTGAGGCCGCCGTCGCGGTTCCATTCCTTGTGCCCGAGGGCGTAGAAGACGGTGTTGCAGGAGAACTTGAGGGCCTCGCCGAGGGTGATGGGACCGTGTCCCTTGGACTCGAAGTTCGCGAAGCTCCGGTTGCCCATGCTGTAGGAGGCGCTGCAGTTGTACTTGTCGTCGAAGGCGTATCCGGCCCGGACGGCCGCGCTGGCCGACACCACCTTGAAGATGGAGCCCGCGGGGGCTTGCCCCTGGATGGCCCGGTTGAGCAGCGGGTAGTTGGAGGCATCGCTGGTGAGACGGGCGTAGTCCTTGGCGGCGATGCCGCCGACCCAGGCGTTGGGGTCGTAGTCGGGCTGGGAGGCCATCGCGACGACCCGGCCGGTCTTGCCCTCCATGACGACGACGGCGCCCGAGTCGGCCTCGTACTTGCGGCCGGTGATCTTGTCGGTCTCCTGGCGGACCGTCTTCATCGCCTGCTGGAGCTCGTACTCGGCGACGGACTGGACCCGGGCGTCGATGCTGGTGACGAGGGTGGATCCGGGCACGCCCGGGTCGGACTCGGTCTGGTGCATGACCCGGCCGAGGTTGTCCACCTCGTAGGAGGTCACCATCGCCTTGCCGCGCAGGTACTTGTCGTAGGTGCGCTCGATCCCGGAGCGGCCGACCTGGTCGGAGCGCAGGTGCGGCGAGTCGGTGTCCTTGGCCTTCTGGATCTCGTCGTCGGTGACGGGCGAGAGGTAGCCGAGCACCTGGGAGGTACGGGCACCGCCGGGGGCCGGGTAGCGGCGGACGGCGACGGGCTCGGCGGTGATGCCGGGGAACTCCTCGGGGCGTTCGCGCAGCTGCAGCGCCTGCTGCGTAGTGGCGTCGAGGGTGATCGGGATCGGCTGGTACGGGGAGCCGTTCCAGCAGGGCGCGGGGGTCTGGGAGTCGCAGAGGCGGACCTTGTCCATGACCTCCTTGGGGGTCATGTCCAGGACGCCGGCGAGGCGGGTCATGACGGCCTTGCCGCGGTCCTTCATCTTCATCAGCGCCGTGCGGCTGGTGGAGACGACCAGGCGGGTTTCGTTGTCGGCGAGGGCGACGCCGCGGGCGTCGAGGACCGTCCCGCGCACGGCGGGCTGGACGACCCGCTGGACGTGGTTGCTCTTCGCCTCGTGGTAGTACTCCGCGCCGTTGCGGATCTGGAGGTACCAGAGCCGGCCGCCGAGGGTGAGGAACATCGAGCAGACGAGAACCTGGATGATCACGAGCCGGATCTGCACCCGGGAGGTACGGCCGGTCTCCGGAATGTTGGTCACGTGGACTCCTCCCTCACAGCTTCTTGACGCTCTTCACACCCTTGATTCCCTTGACGCCCTTTATCCGGCCGGCCCGGTTGGCCCGGCTGCGGGCCGTCTTCATCCGCAGTCCGCCGCGCTGGCTGCCGATCCGCAGCCCGGTGCCGCCGGCCAGCCAGCCGGAGGCGATGTCCTTGCCCGCGGGCGGGCCGCCGTTGGCCTCGACGGCCATCGGGTCGTTCTCCGCGCGGCGGGCCAGGGCCATGATGAACGGCACGGTGAAGGGGGCGAGCAGCAAGTCGTAGAGGACCGCGGTGAACACCAGTCCGGTCAGCCCCACGTGGCGGGCGGCGGTGTCGCCGACCAGGGCGCCGACGCCCGCGTAGAGCAGGGTGGAGACGAAGGCGGCGCCGACGACGGTGAGCATCGGGCCCCAGGCGGAGCGGAACCGCCCGGTGTCGGGGCGGACCAGGCCGGCGACGTAGCCGATGACGCACAGCACGAGCGCGTAGCGGCCGGCGGCGTGGTCCGCGGGCGGGGCCAGGTCGGTGAGGAGTCCGGCGGCGAAGCCGATGAGGGCGCCGCTGACGCACCCGTACACGAGTGCGAGGGCGACGACGGTGAGCAGGACCAGGTCGGGGACGGCTCCGGGGAGTTGGAGGCGGCCCAGGATGGAGACCTGGACGACCAGGGCGACCACGACGAGCGTGCCCGAGAGCAGGATCCGGTTGAAACGCATGATGATCGGCTCCTAGTCCTCGGCCGGCTTGCCGGACGCGGACGCGCCGGGCGACGGGGTGACCGTGACGGTGACCGTCGGGGTGGGCTTGGGCGCTTCGGGCTTGGGCGGCAGGACCGCGTCGCGCGGGTCCACGCGCGGGGGCATCACGACGACGCCGACGATGTCCAGGCGGGAGAAGCCGACGAAGGGGCGGACCCAGATGGTCCGGGTCAGGTCGCCGCGCGAGGGGTCGACCTTGATCACCTCGCCGATCGGAACGCCGGGCACGAAGGGCTTGTTGCCGCGCGAGCCGAAGGTGACGAGCCGGTCGCCGGTGTTGATCTTGGCCTTGCCGTTGAGCATCTGCACGGAGAGCTCCCGGTCGCCCTGACCGGTGGCGAAGCCGAGTTCGCCGGTCTTCTCCAGGCGGGTGCCGACGGTGAAGTCGGGGTCGTTGGCGAGCACCACGGTGGCGGTGTCGGGGCCGACGGTGGCCACGCGGCCGACGAGTCCGTCCCCGTTGAGGACGGTCATGTCGCGCTCGATGCCGTCCTTGCTGCCCGCGTCGATGGTGACGGTCCAGGAGAAGCCCTGGGCCGCTCCTATGGCGATGACCTCGGCGCCCTTGATGCCGTACTGGCCCGCGCCCGCCCGCTTGAGCATCTCGTCGAGCTCGCGGATCCTGCTGCGGGTCTGGTCGTCGCTGCCCAGCTTGGCCTTGAGCGCCGTGTTCTCGCGCTCGAGCGTCGCGATGCGGTTGTGCCGCTCGCCGGAGTCCCGTACCGCCCCTATGGCGTTGGCGACCGGGTCGACCCCTTTCGCCACGCCCTTCTCGACCGGTCCGAAGACCGCTGCGGCGGCCTGTCGGGCACCGTCGACCGGAGACTCCTCACCCGTCCTGATGTCCACCGTGATCAAAGCGAACGCGATGGCGATCAGAAGTACCAGGAGCAGCCGGCTTTCTCGTGTGTCCCTCACGTGCGGCGGCCGTGCCTTCCTCATAGTTACCCGTGCGGCGAAGCCGCTCCGGTGGAGCCGGGGCTCGCACCGGACCTTGCCTGTATATCAACGATCCGCCGCACGGGCCCGGTAGCACCCGTACGGCGGATCATTTGTGTTCCACCGCCGCGCGGCGGGCCGGATCAGCGTCGCGGCTGGGCGTCCAGGACCTGCTGGAGCGCCTCGAACTCCTCTACGCACTTGCCGGATCCGAGCGCGACGGAGTCGAGCGGGTCCTCGGCGATGTGGATCGGCATGCCCGTCTCGCGGCGCAGCCGCTCGTCGAGGCCGCGGAGCAGGGCGCCGCCTCCGGTCAGGACGATGCCGCGGTCCATGATGTCGCCGGAGAGCTCCGGCGGGCACTTGTCGAGGGTGGTCTTGACGGCGTCGACGATGGCGTTGACCGGCTCCTCGATCGCCTTGCGGACCTCGGCAGCCGAGATCACGACGGTCTTGGGCAGGCCCGAGACCAGGTCGCGGCCGCGGATCTCGGTGTGCTCGTCCTTGTCGAGGTCGTAGGCCGACCCGATGGTGATCTTGATCTGCTCGGCGGTGCGCTCACCGAGGAGGAGCGAGTACTCCTTCTTGATGTGCTGGATGATCGCGTTGTCGAGCTCGTCGCCGGCCACCCGGATGGACTGTGCCGTGACGATTCCGCCGAGGGAGATGACGGCCACCTCGGTGGTGCCGCCACCGATGTCCACGACCATGTTGCCGGTGGCCTCGTGGACGGGCAGGCCCGCACCGATGGCGGCGGCCATCGGCTCTTCGATGATGTGCACCTGGCGGGCACCGGCCTGCGTGGACGCCTCGATGACGGCGCGGCGCTCCACTCCCGTGATGCCGGAGGGCACGCAGACCACGACGCGCGGGCGGGCCAGGTAACGGCGCTTGTGGATCTTGAGGATGAAGTACCGGAGCATCCGCTCGGTGATCTCGAAGTCGGCGATGACGCCGTCCTTGAGGGGCCGCACGGCGACGATGTTGCCGGGCGTGCGCCCGATCATCTTCTTGGCTTCGGAGCCGACCGCCAGGATGCCACCGGTGTTCGTGTTGATGGCGACCACGGACGGCTCGTTCAGGACGATTCCCCGGCCCCTCACGTACACCAGCGTGTTGGCGGTCCCGAGGTCGATCGCCATGTCACGGCCGATGAACGACATGTTGTTCCCCTTGTTCCCCATGAGGAGCGTCTGGCCTTCCAGTTGATAGCGGCTGCTGTCAGGTCGGCGAGGTGGGTGTGTGGGTGGAGGCCCCATCGTAGTGCCGCAAGTACGGGCACCGCGCGACGGGACTCCGGCAAGCCCGCCGGAACGGATACCCGCCCCCATAGTGGTGACGTCGTGTCCTGTCCATGCGTTCCCGAATGTGCCCGGTAATACCGGAGGGCGACCGAAATTACTTCGGTCGCCCCAGGTCATGAGCGCTATTCGGCTGATGTTGCGTCAGAAAAGAGTGATCACAGCGCCGGGAAGAACAGCTTCAGCTCCCGCTCCGCGGACTCCTCGGAGTCCGACGCGTGGATCAGGTTCTCCCGGGTGACGGTACCGAAGTCACCCCGGATGGAGCCGGGCGCGGCGGCAATCGGGTCAGTGGGTCCGGCCAACTGGCGGACACCCTCGATCACGCGCTCCCCTTCGACGACCAGGGCCACGACCGGGCCACTGGCCATGAAGCCCATGAGGGGCTCGTAGAACACCTTCCCCTTGTGCTCGCCGTAGTGCGCTTCCAGGGTCTCCTGGTCCAGCGTGCGCAGCTCCAGCGCGGGAATGGTCCAGCCGGCCTTCCGCTCGATGCGGCCGACGATCTCGCCGATCAGGCCGCGACGGACGGCGTCGGGCTTGAGGAGGACGAGCGTGCGCTGGGTCATGTGGGTAACTCCTTGCGGCATACGGGTGCGGTCCGACGAGGCTACAGGGGCCCGGGCCCCCGCCGTACGGGGCCTTCCCTGGCCCGGCCCGGGGCCCGGCTCCGGCTCCGGCTCCGGCTCCGGCTCCGGCTCCGGCTCCGGCTCCGGCTCCCCGGCGGGCTACGCCTCGGTGGGGCCGGCGGCCTGGGCCTCCGCCTGGGCGGCCCAGCGGGCCTTGATCACGTCGATGCGGCGGCCGTAGCGGATCGAACACCACCACAGACCGGCGAACACCACGCCCAGGATGAACATCATCGGCACGACGAAGCCGCTCAGCACGAGCCCGATCTGCAGGGCCCAGCCGATCTGGACGGCCCCGGGGCGCGAGAGCATCCCGCACAGCAGGACCGACACCAGCATCGCGATCCCGCAGACCGTCCAGACGGTGGCCTGGCTCAGATCGCCCTTCATCGCGACCAGCCCGGCGAAGCCGATCACGAAGAACTCGGCGATCAGCGTCGAAGCACACAGCGTGCGCATCCCTCAGCCCCTCTTCAGCAGCATGCGGGCCTCGCCCACCGTGATCACGGACCCGGTCACCAGGACCCCGGCCCCTCCGTACTCCGCCTCTTCCTCCGCCAGCGTGATCGCCGCCTCGATGGCGTCGTCCAGCCGCGGCTCCACCTGCACCCGGTCGGCGCCGAAGACCTCGACCGCGATGGCCGCCAGATCGTCGGCGGACATCGCCCGGTGGCTGGTGTTCTCGGTGATCACGACCTCCGCGAAGATCGGCTCGAAGGCCTCGAAGACCCCGCGCGCGTCCTTGCCCTCGCTCGCGCCCACGACCCCGACCAGCCGGCTGAAGCCGAAGGCCTCGGTCACCGCCTCCGCCGTGACCTGCGCCCCGGCCGGGTTGTGCGCCGCGTCCAGGACCACCGTCGGGCTGCGCCGCACGACCTCCATGCGGCCGGGCGAGGTCACCGAGGCGAAGGCCTTGCGCACGGTCTCCACGTCCAGGGCCCGCGCGTGGTCGGCGCCGACCCCGAAGAAGGCCTCGACCGCCGCCAGCGCCACCGCCGCGTTCTGCGCCATGTGCGCGCCGTACAGCGGCAGGAAGATGCCGTCGTACTCACCGCCCAGGCCGCGCAGCGTCAGCTGCTGCCCGCCCACCGCGACCTCGCGGGTGACGACGCCGAACTCCATGCCCGCGCGGGCGACGGTCGCGTCGACCTCCACGGCCCTCTTCAGCAGCACCTGCGCCGCGTCCACCGGCTGCTGCGCCAGGATCACGGTGGCGCCCTGCTTGATGATGCCGCCCTTCTCCTGCGCGATCTCGCCTGTGGTGGAGCCGAGCCGGTCCGTGTGGTCCAGGCTGATCGGGGTGACCACGGCGACCGCGCCGTCGATGACGTTGGTGGCGTCCCAGGTGCCGCCCATGCCCACCTCGATCACGGCCGCGTCCACGGGCGCGTCCGCGAAGGCCGCGTAGGCCATGCCGGTGAGGACCTCGAAGAACGACAGCCGGATCTCCTCGGCCGCGTCCACCATGTCCACGTACGGCTTGATGTCTTCGTAGGCCTCGATGAACCGCTCGGCGCTGATCGGAGTCCCGTCCAGGCTGATCCGCTCGGTGATCGACTGCACGTGCGGGCTGGTGTAGCGCCCGGTGCGCAGCTCGAAGGCGTTCAGCAGCGCCTCGATCATGCGGGACGTGCTCGTCTTGCCGTTGGTACCGGTGACGTGGATGGCGGGGTACGCGCGCTGCGGCTCGCCCAGGACGTCCATCAGCGCGGCGATGCGCGTGACGGACGGCTCCATCTTGGTCTCGCCCCAGCGGCCGGCCAGCTCCTGCTCCACCTCCCGCAGCGCCTTGGCCACCTCGGGGTCGGCGGGCTCTTCGGGTACCGGGTCGCCCTGGAGCGGACCGGCCTGCGTGCGCAGGGTGCGGCTGCCCGCCTCGATCACCGCCAGGTCGGGGTCGCGGTCGGACTCTTCCGCCACGATCTTGTCGAAGGCGTCGAAGCTGTCATCGTGGCTCTCGGGCTGCTGCTCACTCACGGGACCCAGTCTACGGACGAGCACCGGGAGGACTTTCGGCCCGGTCGCATCGGGACCTTCGGCTGCGGGGGCGACCGGATCGTTATGCAAGCCTTGCGGGCAGGAGATTGGGGAACAAATGCCGCAGGCCAGCACGAACAAGACAGCTTCCAGCCGCGACATAGGGATAGACCTGGGAACCGCCAACACCCTCGTCTACGCACGGGGGCACGGCATCGTCCTCAATGAGCCGTCCGTGGTGGCCGTCAAGGCGGGCACCACCACGGCACTGGCCGTGGGGACCGAGGCCAAGGAGACCATCGGCCGCACCCCCGGCTCCATCACCGCGATCCGCCCCCTCAAGGACGGTGTGATCTGCGACTACGAGGCCGCCGAGGAGATGATCCGGCACTTCGTCCGCAAGGCCGTACCCGGCCGCCGGGTCCGCACCCGCATGGTGATCTGCGTACCGTCCGGGGTCACCCCGGTGGAGCGGCGGGCCATCATCCACGCCTCCACCCGGGCCGGCGCCAAGACCGTGCACCTGATCGAGGAACCCATGGCCGCGGCGATCGGCGCCGGGCTCCCGGTGTCCGAACCGCGCGGCTCGATGGTCGTCGACATCGGCGGCGGGACCTCCGAGGTCGCGGTCATCTCACTGGGCGGCATCGTCACCTCCCAGTCGCTGCGGGTCGGCGGCGACCGGCTGGACGCCGCGATCACCGACTGGGTCCGCAAGGAACACTCCCTGCTCATCGGCGACCGCACCGCCGAGGACGTCAAGATCGCCATCGGCTCGGCGTGGCCGGTGCCGGACCGGCCGGAGCTCGAGACCGCCACCTTCACGGTGCGGGGCCGCGAGAAGGTCGGCGGCATGCCCCAGACGCTCCGGCTCGACGCGCGCGACGTACGGGCCGCCCTCGACGAGCCGATCGAGTCGATCATCGCGGCGGTCCGCACCACCCTGGAGGAGTGCCCGCCCGAACTGTCCGGCGACGTCATGGAGCACGGCATCGTCCTGACCGGCGGCGGCGCGCTGCTGCCCGGCCTGGACCTGCGGATGGCCTCCTCGACGGGGATCCCGGTCTTCGTCGCGGACGACCCGCTGGACTGCGTGGCCCTGGGCTCGGGCCGCTGCGTGGAGGACATGGACGCGCTCGGCAGCCTGCTGGCGCCGGCGCGGGCTTAGGGGGAAGGGCCGGGGCGGGGTCAGCCCTTCGGGAGGGTCGCGAGGACCTCGTACGCGTCCTGCGTGCGCGTGGCCATCAGGGTGCCGCCCAGGCTGCGCACGCGCTCGGACATGCTCGCCGTGCCCGAGCCCGCCGAGACGGGGGCCCTCGCCGGATTGCGCTGCGCCAGCCCGTTGCGGACGGCGATCCGCAGCTGCGGGCCGTCCGCCGCGATGGACACCTCGATGGTCTCGCCGCGCGCGTGCTTGGCGGCGTTGGTCAGGCATTCCTGCACCACCCGGTAGACCGCCGCCTGGCGCAGCGGCGACAGCCCGTGCACGTCCGGATCCAGGGCGAGCCGTACGGGCGAACCCGCGCGCCCGCTCTCCTCCGCGAGCGCCGCGAGCCCTTCCACGCCCGGGGTGACCGTCCGCTCCCCGCGATGCACGATGATCTCGTTGAGCACCAGGTGGGCCCGGCGGGCGGTGTCGGCGAGCTCCTCGAAGTCTGATCCGTACGCCGTCTCGCGCGAGCGCATCGACAGCACCTCGGAGCGGACCGTCAGCAGGGTCAGCTCGCGCCCGACGAAGTCGTGGACGTCGCGGGCGACGGAGGTCCGCTCCTGCTGGACGGCCTGCAGCACTGCGGATTCGGCGCGCCGGGTGTCGAGCTCGCGCACGAGGTCGTGGCGGTAGGCGGCGATGCCCACGGCCGAGGCGAGGACCCCGATGGGCACGACGATGCTGAGGAAGGAGCTGAGGGTCTCGGCCCGGGACAGCGGCCAGCCCGGCACGCAGAAGAACAGGCACACCACGAAGACGAGGTAGCCGAGGGTGGCGAGGACCCCGGCCCGGCGCCCGCGGAAGCGGCCCACCGAGTACAGCGCGAACTGGATCAGGGTCAGCTCGTGCAGCCAGCCGATGAAGAGCAGCGCGGCGAGGTACGAGACCCAGGGCAGCCGGCGCCGCACCAGCAGGGTGGCGCAGCCGAGCGCCAGGACGACCGCCGCGGCGGGCCCGCTCAGGGAGTTGTCGGCGGCCGCCAGGCCCGGCAGGTCGAGCGCCATCAGGCCCAGGCAGCTGAGAGCCGCGAGCAGGTCCATCGCGCGCGGCGAACCGGCCCAGCCCTGCGCGAGCCGGCGGCCGAAGGCCAGGAGCCGGTGGGGCGCCGAGGGGGCGGGCGTGACGTGCATGCCCTCCATCATCCGTGGTCGCCGCCCTCGGATCCGGGCCGCCAGGACCCGAGAACGCGTGATTTAGGGCACTTCGGACAGGCCGGAGGTCCCCCGGACCGGAGGCCTTCCGCTCTACCCGGGGCCGCCCGGACGCTCGTAGCGTCGGGAGAATGACCACCCACCGGGGAACCACCACCCATCGGGGCACCACCACCCCTCGGGGCACCGCCCTGCTCCTGCTGATCGGCGGCCTCATCGGCACCCTGGCCTCCGGCGTCCTCACCTACGACCGCATCCGCACCCTGGAGGACCCGCTCTTCACCCCGGGCTGCAACGTCAACGCGGTGCTGAGCTGCGGCGACGTGATGACCACCTGGCAGGGCAACCTGCTGGGCTTCCCCAACATGCTGCTCGGCATCGCCGGCTTCGCGGCCCTCGCCGGGCTGGGCACGGCCCTGGTCGCCGGGGCACTGTTCCCCCAGTGGCTGTGGCGGGGGCTGTGGGCCGGGATCGCGGCCGGGTTCGCCTTCACGGTGTGGCTGATCAGCCAGTGCCTGTACGTGATCGGGGCGCTGTGCCCGTGGTGCATGGTCGTCTGGGCGGTGATGATCCCGCTGTTCTGGTACGTCACCCGCCACCTGGCCCCGGCCGGCTCCCGGCTGCGGGCGATCCCGCACTGGCTGGTGCCGCTGGCCGCGTACGGGGTGGTCGCGGCGCTCATCCTGACGAAGTTCGGCACCCGGCTGCTGTGACGCCGGGCCCCCTCCGGGGAACAGATACCGCGAAGGCCCCCACGTCGACCGACGGCGTGGGGGCCTTCGCTTGCGCTCTACGGGTGCTGCCTGCGGGCGGTCAGCCCGCGGGCAGGGCGTCCAGCTGGGTCTTGAGGCGGACGATGTCGTCCTCCGCCTTGGTGAGCCGGCCCTTGATCTTGTCCACGACGTTGTCGGGGGCCTTGGCGATGAACGCCTCGTTCCCGAGCTTCGCCTCGGCCTGCTGCTTCTCCTTCTCGGCGGCGGCCAGGTCCTTGCTCAGCCGCTTGCGCTCCGCAGGGATGTCGATGGTCCCCGACAGGTCGAGCGCGACCGTGGCACCGCCGACGGGCAGGGTCGCGGTGGCGCTGAAGGCGTCGCCCTCCGGCTGGAGGCGCAGCACCTGGCGGATGGCGGCCTCGTGGGCGGCCAGCGTGGTGGCGGACAGGTCCAAGCGGGCCGGGACCTTCTGCTTGTCGTCGAGGCCCTGCTCCTTGCGGAACCGGCGGACCTCACGGACCAGGGCCTGGACGCCCTCGATCTCGGCCTCGGCGGCCGCGTCGCGGAAGCCGCCCGGGGCGTCAGCCCCAGGAACGGACACAGCCTTCGGCCAGTCGGCGATCACGAGGGACTCGCCGCCGGTCAGCGTGGTCCACAGGGTCTCGGTGACGAAGGGGACGACCGGGTGCAGGAGGCGCAGCATGACGTCGAGGACCTCGCCGAGGACCCGGGCGGAGACCTTGGCCGGCTCGCCGCCCGCGAAGAACGTCGTCTTCGACAGCTCGACGTACCAGTCGAAGACCTCGTCCCACGCGAAGTGGTAGAGCGCCTCGCTGAGCTTCGAGAACTGGTAGTCCTCGTAGAAGGCGTCGGCCTGCGCGACCGTCTCGTTCAGCCGGGACAGGATCCAGCGGTCGGTCGCCGACATCTCCTCGGCCGAGGGCAGTTCGCCCTCGATCGTGGCGCCGTTCATCATCGCGAAGCGGGTGGCGTTCCAGATCTTGTTGGCGAACTTGCTGGAGGCCTGGACCCAGTCCTCGCCGATCGGGACGTCGACACCCGGGTTGGCGCCGCGCGCCAGGGTGAAGCGGACCGCGTCGGAGCCGTACTTGTCCATCCAGTCCAGCGGGTTGACCGCGTTGCCGAAGGACTTCGACATCTTCTTGCCGCGCTCGTCGCGGACCATGCCGTGCAGGGCGATGGTGTGGAACGGCGGGGTGCCGTCCATCGCGTACAGGCCGAACATCATCATCCGGGCGACCCAGAAGAAGAGGATGTCGTAGCCGGTGACCAGGACGGCGTTCGGGTAGAACTTCGCCAGGCTGTCGGTCTGCTGCGGCCAGCCGAGCGTGGAGAACGGCCACAGGCCGGAGGAGAACCAGGTGTCCAGGACATCCGTGTCCTGGGTCCAGCCCTCGCCGCTCGGCGGCTGCTCGTCGGGGCCGACGCAGACGATCTCGCCGTTCGGGCCGTACCAGACGGGGATGCGGTGGCCCCACCAGAGCTGGCGCGAGATGCACCAGTCGTGGAGGTTGTCGACCCAGTCGAAGTAGCGCTTCTCCATCTCCTGCGGGTGGATCTTGACCTGGCCGTCGCGGACCGCGTCACCGGCGGCCTTGGCGAGCGGGCCGACCTTGACCCACCACTGGAGCGAGAGGCGGGGCTCGATGGTGGTCTTGCAGCGCGAGCAGTGGCCGACGGAGTGCGTGTACGGGCGCTTCTCGGCGACGATCCGGCCCTCGGCGCGCAGCGCGGCGACGATGGTGGAACGGGCCTCCAGCCGGTCCAGGCCCAGGAAGGGGCCGTGGACGGTGATGACGGCGTGCTCGTCCATGACGGCGAGGTTGGGCAGGCCGTGGCGCTGACCGATCTCGAAGTCGTTGGGGTCGTGCGCCGGGGTCACCTTGACGGCGCCGGTGCCGAACTCGGGGTCGACGTGCTCGTCGGCGACGACCGGGATGCGGCGGCCGGTGAGCGGCAGCTCGATCTCGGTGCCGACGAGGTGCTTGTAGCGCTCGTCCTCGGGGTGGACGGCGACGGCCGTGTCACCCAGCATCGTTTCGGCGCGGGTGGTGGCCACGACGATGGAGGCGTCGCCCTCGCCGTACCGGATGGAGACGAGCTCGCCCTCGTCGTCCTGGTACTCGACCTCGATGTCGGAGATCGCGGTGAGGCAGCGGGGGCACCAGTTGATGATGCGCTCGGCGCGGTAGATCAGCTCGTCGTCGTAGAGCTTCTTGAAGATGGTCTGGACGGCCTCGGACAGGCCCTCGTCCATGGTGAAGCGCTCGCGCGACCAGTCGACGCCGTCGCCGAGGCGGCGCATCTGGCCGGAGATCTGCCCGCCGGACTCGCCCTTCCACTGCCAGACGCGCTCGACGAAGGCCTCGCGGCCCAGGTCGTGGCGGGACTTGCCCTCCTTGGCGAGCTCGCGCTCGACGACGTTCTGGGTGGCGATGCCGGCGTGGTCCATGCCGGGCTGCCACAGGGTCTCGTAGCCCTGCATGCGCTTGCGGCGGGTGATGGCGTCGATGAGCGTGTGCTCGAAGGCGTGCCCCAGGTGGAGGCTTCCGGTGACGTTCGGCGGCGGGATGACGATGGCGAAGGGAGGCTTGTCGCTCTTCTCGTCCGCCTCGAAGTACCCACGCTCTACCCAGCGCTCGTAGAGCTTCCCCTCTACATCGGCCGGCGCGTACGAAGTCGGCAGTTCGGAGTAGGGGCTGCTGGGTGTCTGCGTGTTCTCGGTCACGAGCCACAGTTTAGGGCCGTAACGGTCCGGTCATGAAACCGGGTTTCCGGGGGCCCGGGGCCTTTCGCCGCCCCGGCTTCCGCCAGGATGTGTGGGACGCATAAACAACCTCATGGGGGGACGCGGGATGAGCTACAACCAGCCGGGACCGTACGGGGGCCAGCAGCCGCAGCAGCCGGGGCCTTACGGACAGCAGCCGCAGCAGCCGAACCCGTACGGCCAGCAGCCCGGCCCCTACGGCCAGCAGCCCGGCGCGCAGCCCGGCTACGGATACCCGCAGCAGGCCCCCCAGGGAGTCCCCCAGCAGGGCTACCCGCAGCAGCAGCCGGGCTTCCCCCAGCAGCAGCCCCCGTACGGCGGCTACCAGCAGCAGCCTCCGTACGGCGGGACGCCCCCGAAGAAGTCCAAGGCGGGCGTGATCATCGGCGTGGTCGTGGCGGTCGCCGTGATCGCGGGCGCCGGCTGGTACTTCACGATGGGCAGCGGTGCCTCGGCCTCGATCTCCGCGGACACCAAGGGCTACAAGCTGGTGGCACCGGCGGCGGTGGACGACTTCAAGAAGGACCCGAAGAGCAAGCCTGAGGAGTTCACCGACAAGGACCGCAAGGAGGCGGAGGCGGTCGGCGTGAAGAACCCGACCCAGGTTGCTCAGGCCTACCAGTCCGGTGACCCGAAGAACCCGCTGGCCGCCAAGGCTCTCAACTTCGAGGGCGTGTACGGCGAGATCGCCGACCCGGAGAAGGCCGTGGACGCCTACTTCGCCATGGCCAAGGCCGATTCGATGAAGAGCGAGGACGACGGGCAGGCGGAACTGGTCGGCTCCCCCAAGGTGATGAACCCGGCCGGCTTCAAGGGTGCGGTGATGAAGTGCCAGGAGCTCAAGATCACTCCGAAGAAGTCGGAGACGAGCCCGCTCACGAAGCCCTTCACCATCCCGGTCTGCATCTGGGGTGACTACAGCACCCTGTCCGTCGTAAGCATGGTGGACTTCGCCTCCCTCATGGGCGGCACCCAGAGCTTCACCCTCGAACAGACGGCGGGCTACACCGCGAAGCTCTACAACACGGCCCGCTCTAAGGCCTGATCGCCAGCGGCCTGCACGAGCACTCGTTTCCGTGCAGGCCGGCCGCGGCCAGACGGGCTACCAGCCCGCGCGGTTGCACGCCGTGACGGCGTGTTCCTGCCTGACTCCAATGCCTGTCAACCCGTAGTAGCACTGACCCCAGCGTCCTGGGTTGAAAAAGGGGTTGGCGCTACCCGCCTTGCAGGCAGACTCCACCTTCGGGCCTATCACATAGCGCACCGTGTGCAGGTAATACTGGCAATCACCCTGATCAGCCGACGCCGGCGTAGCCGCCACCATCGGCAGCACGGTGGCGGCGACAGTTACCGCCAGGGCTCCCATGACACGGTTCAACTTCACGCTCTTACCTCTCGATCGAAAACGGTTCGAGGCAAATCCGATCAAGGAAATCCGCGTCACGCCAGGCCATGGCGAACTTATGTCTGATTACAGCGCAAGGTAGGCCGACCGCAGAAGGGGCGCCCCCGGTCGGGGGCGCCCCTTCTGCTTACGCGTAGTTGCCTGCGGCTAGGCCGACTTCTCGTGCGGGCCCTGTTCCTTCGGGACGATCCGCGGGACCAGCGTCGGGTTGACGTTGGAGCGGACCACGTCCGAGGTGATGACCACGCGGGCCACGTCCTTGCGGGACGGGACCTCGTACATCACCGACATCAGGACCTCTTCCATGATGGCGCGCAGGCCGCGCGCGCCGGTCTGGCGCAGGATCGCCTGGTCGGCGATGGCTTCGAGGGCCTCGCGCTCGAAGTCCAGCTCGACGCCGTCGAGTTCGAACAGTCGCTGGTACTGCTTGACCAGCGCGTTGCGCGGCTCGATGAGGATCTGGAGCAGGGCCTCGCGGTCCAGGTTGTGCACGGAGGTGATGACGGGCAGACGGCCGATGAACTCGGGGATCATCCCGAACTTCACCAGGTCCTCCGGCATGACCTCCTGGAACTGGTTGCTCGCCTCGATCTCGCGCTTCGAGCGGATGGTCGCCCCGAAGCCAATGCCCTTGGCGCCGGCGCGGGATTCGATGATCCGCTCCAGGCCGGAGAAGGCGCCGCCCACGATGAACAGCACGTTCGTCGTGTCGATCTGGATGAATTCCTGGTGCGGGTGCTTGCGGCCGCCCTGCGGCGGTACGGAAGCGGTCGTGCCTTCCAGGATCTTCAGGAGGGCCTGCTGCACGCCCTCGCCGCTCACGTCGCGCGTGATCGACGGGTTCTCGCTCTTGCGGGCGACCTTGTCGATCTCGTCGATGTAGATGATCCCGGTTTCGGCCTTCTTGACGTCATAGTCGGCCGCCTGGATCAGCTTGAGCAGGATGTTCTCGACGTCCTCGCCGACGTACCCGGCCTCCGTGAGCGCCGTCGCGTCCGCGATGGCGAACGGGACGTTGAGCATCCGGGCCAGCGTCTGGGCCAGCAGCGTCTTGCCCGAGCCCGTGGGGCCGAGCAGGAGGATGTTGGACTTCGCGAGCTCGATCGCGTCGTCACGGCCCGTCCCGCCGCCGTTCTCGCCGGCCTGGACGCGCTTGTAGTGGTTGTACACCGCGACGGAGAGCGCCTTCTTCGCCGGCTCCTGGCCGACGACGTAGCTCTCCAGGAACTCGTAGATCTCACGGGGCTTGGGAAGTTCTTCCCAGCGGACCTCGGAGGTCTCCGCGAGTTCCTCTTCGATGATCTCGTTGCAGAGGTCGATGCACTCGTCGCAGATGTACACACCGGGTCCCGCGATGAGCTTCTTCACCTGCTTCTGGCTCTTTCCGCAGAACGAGCACTTGAGCAGGTCGCCGCCGTCACCGATGCGTGCCACGAGGTGCTTCCCCTTCGCCTGGGAGACGCCTGGTTCAGCGCTCCTGGTGCCTCATATCCGACGGTACCTTGCCGGGGGCCCCGTACGGGGCCCCCTTGACGTGGTTCACATCGCCCAATCCGGCGACGTGCCCGCGCCAACTGGCGGCAAGGATCAGTTCGAAGTCTTGCGGGTCGCGACGACCTGGTCGATCAGGCCGTACGCCAGCGCGTCCTGGGCCGTCAGGATCTTGTCGCGCTCGATGTCGTCGCGGATCTTCTCGATCGGCGTCGAGGAGTGCGTGGCCAGCATGTTCTCCAGCTGGTCGCGCATGCGCAGGATCTCGTTGGCCGCGATCTCCAGGTCGGAAAGCTGCTCACGGCCGGTGCCGCCCGAGGGCTGGTGGATCAGCACGCGGGCGTTCGGCAGCGCCATGCGCTTGCCGGGGGCGCCGGCGGCGAGCAGGACCGCGGCGGCGGAGGCCGCCTGGCCCATGCAGACCGTCGAGATGTCCGGCTTCACGAACTGCATCGTGTCGTAGATCGCCGTCAGCGCGGTGAAGGAGCCGCCGGGGCTGTTGATGTACAGGTAGATGTCGCGGTCCGGGTCCATCGACTCCAGGCACAGCAGCTGCGCCATGACGTCGTTGGCGGAGGCGTCGTCGATCTGCACGCCGAGGAAGATGATGCGCTCCTCGAAGAGCTTCGCGTACGGGTCGTACTCGCGGACGCCCTGCGAGGTGCGCTCCACGAAGCGCGGCACGACGTAGCGGTTGTCCACCGGCGCGCCGGTGTAGAGGCCGCTCGCGGGAGAAAGGTTGTTCATGTGCATGTGGGTGTTCACCATCCTGGTGGCGTTCTGCGGGCTGAGGCTTGCCTGGTGCGGGCGGGCGCAGGGGTCCCCGTACGGGACCCCCTATGCCGGGGCCGGGATCAGGCCCCGGTGCCGCCGCCGCCCGGGACCAGCGACGCGGCGGAGATGATCTCGTCGATGAGGCCGTAGGCCTTGGCCTCTTCCGCCGTGTACCAGCGGTCGCGGTCGCCGTCGCGGATGATCGTCTCCACGGTCTGGCCGGAGTGGTGCGCGGTGATCTCAGCCATGCGCTGCTTCGTGCGCAGCAGGTACTGGGCCTGGATCTTGATGTCCGAGGCGGTGCCGCCGATACCGGCGGAGCCCTGGTGCATCAGGATGTCGGTGTTCGGGAGCGCGAAGCGCTTGCCCGCGGTGCCGCCGGTGAGCAGGAACTGGCCCATCGAGGCCGCCATGCCCATACCGATGGTGACGACGTCGTTCGGGATGTACTGCATGGTGTCGTAGACCGCCATGCCCGCCGTCACCGAGCCACCGGGGCTGTTGATGTACAGGTAGATGTCCTTCTCCGGCTCGGCGGCCAGGAGCAGGAGCTGCGCGGTGATCTTGTTGGCGATGTCGTCGTCGACCTGCTGGCCGAGGAAGATGATGCGCTCGCCGAGCAGCCGGTTGTAGACATGGTCGCCGAGGCCGCCACCGATGGACGGCTCACCCGCGGCGTAAGGCTTCAGATTCGTCACGTATCCACCTGCTCGTCTCCGACGGCCATGTGCCGTCTCAGCGTCTCGTTCTGGGGCGCGGACCTGCCGTGCGGACGATGTCCACCGGCGTCGGGTACTCCCGTGCCCTCGTATTCATGGACCCTAACGCGCAGCTAGGACAACGCCATCCCGCTTCCCGAACTGTTCGCTCGGAGCGCAAGGTCACATGCCCTTCCCGGAGGGCCTCCCGGAGGGGGTTCCGCGGGAAGGCCGAAGGGCCCGGACGCGATGGCGTACGGGCCCTCCGGGCCGTGCTCTGGTACTGCTGGGTGGGGGTGACCCCGGGTGTTACTTGGCTTCGTCGGCCGCGATCTCGCCGTCGGCCTGGACGACGTTCTCGACGGTCTCGGCGGCCGTCTCGAGCTCGTCCTCGTCGTCGGAGAGGTCGACGACCTCACCGTTGGTGTCGGTGACCTTGGCGGCCTCGACGACGGCCGCGAGGGCCTTGCCGCGGGCGACCTCGCCGACGAGCATCGGAACCTGGCCACCCTCGACGACGGCCTGGGCGAACTGGTCGGGGGACATGCCGGAGGAGGCGGCGCGACGCATGAGGTGCTCGGTGAGCTCCTCCTGGTTCACGTTCAGCTTCTCCTTGTTGACCAGCTCGTCGAGGACGAACTGGGTCTTGATGCCCTTGATCGCCTGCTCGGCGGTCTCGGCGTCGAACTCCTCGACCGTCTTGCCCTGGATCTCCAGGTACTTCTCGATGGTGAGGCCCATCTGGCCGAGCTGGTGGTGCTCGAGGTTGTGCTTGCGGGTCTGGACCTCGTCCGCGAGGAGCTTCTCGGGGATCGGGACCTCGACGAGCTCCAGCAGCTTCTCCAGGACGCGCTCCTGGGCCTGCGTGGCCTGGTCGTACTGCTTCATGTTCTCGAGGCGCTTGCGGCTGTCGGCCTTCAGCTCTTCGAGGGTGTCGAACTCGCTCGCCATGCCGGCGAACTCGTCGTCCAGCTCCGGCAGCTCACGGGCGGAGACCTTGGTGACCTTGACGGTGACCTCGGCGTCCTTGCCCTCGGCGGAGCCGCCCTTCAGCTGGGAGGTGAAGGTGGCCTCGCCACCGGCCTCCAGGCCCTTGACGGCCTCGTCGATGCCTTCGAGAAGCTCACCCGAGCCGATGGTGTAGGAGACGTCCTGGGCGACACCGTCCTCCAGCACCTCGCCGTCGACCTTGGCCTCGAGGTCGATGGTGACGACGTCGCCGTCCTCAGCCGCGCGCTCGACGTCCTTCGTGGACGCGAAGCGGCCGCGCAGCTGCTCGACCGACTTCTCGACGTCCTCGTCCGAGACCTCGACGGCGTCCACGGTGACCTCGATGCCGGAGTAGTCCGGGATCTCGATCGCGGGACGGATGTCGACCTCGGCGGTGAAGGCCAGCAGCTCGCCGTCCTTCAGCTCCGTGATGTCGACGTCGGGCTGGCCCAGCGGGTTCAGGTCGGCCTCGTTGACGGCCTCGGTGTAGAACTTCGGGAGGGCGTCGTTGACGGCCTCCTCCAGCACCGCACCGCGGCCGAAGCGCTGGTCGATGACGCGGGCCGGGATCTTGCCCTTGCGGAAGCCCTTCACCGTGACCTGCTGGTTGATCTTCTTGTAGGCCGCGTCGAGGCTGTCCTTGAGCTCCTCGAAGGGCACCTCAACAGTGAGCCGAACCCGAGTCGGGTTCAGGGTCTCCACGGCGCTCTTCACGGTTCGGTCTCCTTGTGGCTGACTGCTGGGGGTCTCTGCTCATCGCCGCGGTCTAGCGGTTCTCAGCGGATCGGGCCCGGTACATCAGACACACGGGCACGCAGCTTGCATAGTAGCCGCAAGCGGCAATCAGCCCACAACGCGATCATCGACGCGGTCTCTGCGAGGCGCCGCGCGCTACTCCTGCTGGTCGGGGTGGCCGGATTCGAACCGACGACCTTCCGCTCCCAAAGCGGACGCGCTACCAAGCTGCGCCACACCCCGTCGGTGCGACACGTAGGGTACATGCCCGAAGACCCTCCGCCGTGCGGAGTTTCGGCGAAAGACGCACCCGGGTGCGGCCGCCACTGTCCGCGGGCGCGAAATAGACGTGTGCGATCCCCCGCCGGAACCCGCTAGGATGCTGTTCGTGCCGCGGTCCCCGGACCTGCGTCGCACGTGCTGCGGGTGTAGCTCAATGGTAGAGCACTAGTCTTCCAAACTAGCTACGCGGGTTCGATTCCCGTCACCCGCTCAGAGACCGAAAGGGCCAGGTCAGAGGATGTTTCCTCGACCTGGCCCTTCGTCGTTCCCGGGGGCTGCGGTCACCGGGTTCCGCGGGCGGTGGCGCGTGGCACCATCGAGCGATGTTGACCGAGGAGGAAGCCCGTCGGCTGGTGCTCGCCGAGATCGCGCGCGTGCGGGACGGCATCGCGTACGAGCTCGGGATTCGCCAGGTCCAGCAGCTCTCGTTCGGGTGGCTCTTCTTCTGGGGAGCGGTCGGTGACGGGTGGAGTGGGCAGCGACCTCGGCTTGGAGGCAACGGGCCCTTCCTGGTGGATCGTGAGAACGGTCGGCTGATCCGAACCGCTACCAGCGTGCCCGTGGCGCGTCAGATCGCGGACTACGAGCGTCGTCTTCGACATGAGGCTCACGCCCGCAACGCGGCAGTGAAGAGGGCTGCGCCGCAGCCCGATATCGGAGCCTCGGTGCGCTCGCGTCCCTCAGAGTTTGATGCCCGCGATCGTGTCCGCGAGGGAGTTCAGGAAGCGGTTGACGTCCGGGGCGATGGAGCTGGACGCGAGGAAGAAGCCGAAGAGGACCGCGACGATCGCGGGGCCGGCCTTGAGGTGGCCTCCGCGGATGAGCACCACGAGGATGATCGCCAACAGGACTACCACTGACAGCGAAATGGCCACTTCTGATCACACCTTCGGTCGTCCCCTGGTCGGCCCGGGGCACGGCACTGCGCACCCCCACATGGTCCATCCTCCCACCAACGCGCCCCGGCTATCCGTCTCGTGACGAAGTGACGGTGACGCTTTTGCGTCAGGGGGTGGTGAGACCCAGGAGGGAGCGGATGTATGTGTACTTTCCGGACAGTCTGTCGCGGGTGGGGGCGTCGAGGACCGCGAGGCGGGCGGGGTCCGCGTTGTGGGCCAGGTCGGCTTCCTTGACCAGGAGGGCGCCGGGGGTGTCGAGGATCCGGGCCGTGTACGCCTCGACCGGTTCTCCGGGGCGTTTGGTGACGGCCAGGACCATGTCCTTGACGGATTGCGGGAGTCCGGCCGATTCCAGCCAGGCCGGGGTGAGGGCTTCGTCCTCGATCGCGTCGTGGAGCCAGGCCGCCGCCTGCTGTTCGGCGGTGCCGCCGCGGGCGCGGACGCCCTCGGCGACTGCGGCGAGGTGTTCCGCGTACGGCCGGCCGGCCTTGTCGGTCTGGCCCTCGTGCGCGGTGCGGGCGAGGGCCTCGACCTCGATGAGGGTGAGTGGGCCGCTGGTCATCCGAGCTCCTTCGCCGCCGTGTGGAGGGCCTGCGCGATCCGCCGGACATCCGCTTGTGTGGTGCGCCAGTTGGAGAACGCCGCGCGCAGGGCGGGGGTTCCCGCGTACGTCGTGGGGGTGACGAACACCTCGGGTCCGGCCGCTTCACGCAAGGCCGTGAGGCGGGCCGGGGTGGGGGAACGGGTGAGGGTGAAGCAGACGACGTTCAGGCGGACCGGGGCGAGGGCCGTGAAGTACGGGTCCTGCGTGAGGAATTCGCCGAGGGAGCGGGCGCAGGCGATGTCCCGTTCCACGATCTCGCGGTGGCCCTCGCGGCCGTAGGCGCGCAGCGTGAACCAGGCGGCGAGGGCGCGCAGCCGGTGGGAGTTCTCCGGGGTGAGGTGCACCAGGTCGGGGTCGTCGGACAGGGGGCCGAGGTAGGTGGCGGCGTTCTGGAAGACGCGGGCCTGGAGGTCGCGGCGGCGGGTGAACTGGACGGCGCTGTCGTAGGGGACGTTCAGCCACTTGTGCAGGTCGACGCAGACGGAGTCGGACGCGTCGAGGCCGTCGGTGAGGTGGGCGTGGGCTGGAGAGAGGGCCGCGAACGCGCCGAAGGCGGCGTCCGTGTGCAGCCAGAAGTCGTGGCGTTCGCGGAGTGCGGTGATGGCGCGGAGGTCGTCGAAGTCCACGGTGTTGACGGTGCCGGCGTTGGCGACGACCACGGCGGGGCGGCCGGGCGCATCGGCGAGGGCGCGGTCCAGGGCGGCCGGGTCGACGGCCTCGCGGCCGGGCAGGGTCGGTACGGGTACCAGGGAGGCGCGGCCCAGGCCGAGGACGGAGAGGGCCTTGGCGATGGAGGAGTGCGGGGCGCCGGAAAGGACGCGGACCGGGCCGAGGGCGGCCGCGCCGTCCTCGGCCGGGGAGACGCCGAGGCGTTCGCCGAGCCATTCGCGGGCGATGGCCAGGCCGGTGGTGTTGGACATCGTGGCGCCGCTGACGAAGGTGCCGGTGTGGGCGGCGGAGAGGTGGAAGAGGTCGCGGAGCCAGGTGACGGTTTCGCGTTCGAGGTCCTGGCCTCCGCCGTCCAAGGCGGAATTGGAGTTCTGGTCGTGGGCCGCGGTGAGCCAGTCGCCCGCGAGGGCGGCGGGGGTGGCGCCGCCGGTGACGAAGCCGAGGTAGCGGGGGCCGGCGGAGGCCGAGAGCCTCGGCGCCCAGCGCTCCGCGAAGGCCGCGAGGGCGGCCTCCGTGCCGGCGCCGTGCTCGGGGAGCGGCGGGGCCGGCTCGGCCGCCGGGTGTGGCGGCGGTACGGATACGACGGGACGCGCGTCCAGCGCTGCGAGGGTCGCGGCGGCGGCGTCGCGGGTGGCGTCGAGGAGCTCGGGGAGGCGGGCCAGGTCGGCGGCGAGGGTGCGGTCCATGGGGGCACGGTAGGGGGGGGCCGGGCGTCGGCGGACCGGCCAATCGGGGGTGAGTGGCCCGGGGGTGAGTGGCCCCGGGGTGAGTGGCTGGTGTCGCTGCCGGGCCGCTGCGCGGGTGGGGCTGGCTGCAGGGTGCCGCTGCCCGGGCCGGGCAGGGCAGGGCCCGGCCGGGCCGGGCAGGGCCGGGCCGGCCGGGCCGGGCCGGGCCGCAGCCTGGGGCTGGGCGGGAACGCGGTGACGCCTCGCGGGCCGGAGGAGGTACACGGCGTCGTTGCGCGTGTGGGCGGCCCTGCGGGGCGCTCGTCCCCTACCCGCCCTTCCGCCGTTCCCCGGGCTCCGCCCGGACCCGCGCCTCAAACGCCGGCGAGGCTGGATTTGGCCGGCGTCAGCCCTTACGGGCGCGCTTCGCCGCGGCGCGGCTGGACGGGGGGCTGGAAGCGCTGCGGGCGCCGGAGTTCGCAGAGCGGGGGCACATCTACCGGATCGGGGTGGCCGAGCGGGTTACCGTCTCCGCCGGGCCGGCGTTGGCGCCGGACAACGACGGCGCGGGCTGGTCGGTGGGCTGCGCATCAGGTTCGGCTGAGGCGTAGGGATCGGCGGGCCGGGAGGGTTGTGGCCGCCAGGGTCAGGGTGATGGCGGCCGCCGCGAAGGAGCCGTAGACGAGGGGCGGGACGTACGGGGTGGTGCCCGTCATCGCTTTCGTCAGGGGGAACAGGGTGGCCAGGGCTATCGACGAGCCAAGGGCGATGCCCGCGCCGCTGACCAGGAGGGCTTCCCAGCAGAGCATCCGCAGGATCTGGCGGCGGGTGGAGCCGATCAGGCGGAGCAGGTGGAGTTCGCGCCGGCGGTCCAGGACGGTCATGACCAGGGTGTTGGCGGCGGCGACGGCCGCGAAGCCGCCGAGGACGGCCGCCATGGTGGTGTTGGCCCAGGCGTTGAGCCGGCGGTCCACGCTCTGCTCGGAGGTCCAGGCGGCGGCGGACAGGACGGGGCCGAGGCCTTCGGGGGCCGGGCCCCGGACCAGGAGTTCCGTGGGGCGGCCGGCGGTGGTGTGGCCGGCCAGGTCGGTGGCGGGGAGGGTGACCTCGCCGAGGCCGAGGCCGCGGGTGTAGACGGCCACGATCTCGGGGGTGGCACGGGTTCCGTCGGGCAGGCGCAGGTCGATGCGGTCGCCCGTCCCGGTGCGGGTGGCCTCGGCCAGGGTGCGGTCGACGGCGACCGTGCCGGGGGTCAGGCGGGAGAGGTCCCCCGTACGGACTCCCAGGTCCTGGACCTTGGTGAGGTCCCCGGTGACGCCCTGTGCGGAGGCGGTGTGGAAGGTGCGGTCGCCGCCGGAGCCGACGACGGTGAGGACGGAGGTACGGGTGAGGGCGACGGCCCCTGCCGCGACGGCCCGGTCGATCGTCGCCCGGTCGACGGCAGGCCGGTCGGCGGTCGGCCGGTCCGTGCCGCCGTGCGGGGCGGCCCCGCCGATGGGCACAACGTGGTCGGCCAGCAGTCCGGCCTCCTGCTGCTGCCGTACCGCCCGGTCCTCGCTGGTGTGGAGGAAGACCAGGGTGGAGGAGAAGGCCATGGCGAGCACGATCGGGGTGATGGCGGAGGCGAGACGGCGCGCGTGGGTACGGGAGTTGGCGGCGGCCAGCTCGCCGGGTGCGCCGCCCGCGCGCAGCGGGAGCCCGAAGAGGGCGGCGCAGGCGCGGGCGATCAGCGGGCCGAGCAGGGCGACGGCGAGCATGAAGAGCATGACGACGCCGAGGGCGGCGTTGGCGGCGTCCGGGCCGCTGCTGGTGGCGGCCAGGGTCGTGCAGGCGGCGCCGCCGGCCAGGGCGGCGAGGCCGAGCGGGGTACGGATCCACCCGGGCCGCAGCCGTTCCACGGCGGCCGCGGCGAGGGCCAGGCCGGGGCGGATGCGGGCGGGGCGGCGGGATGCGGCCCAGCCGGCGATCAGGGCGGCGGCCAGGGCGAGGCCGGTGGCGCTGACCAGGGCGATCCAGGAGACGGCGAGGTCGATCCCGGCCGGGACGGCGCCCTTCGCCTTGAGCTGCCCGAACCACCAGGAGGCGAGGGCGATGCCGGGTACGCAGCCCAGCGCGCCCGCGACCGGGGCGACGAGCAGGGCTTCGGTGGCGACCGTACGGCGGATCTGGCGCGGGGTGGCTCCGACGGCGCGCAGCAGGGCGAACTCGCGGGAGCGCTGCCCGACGGAGAGGGCGACGGTGCCCGCGGCGGTGAAGACGGCGACGAGCGTGGCGATCCCGCCGAAGGAGCCGCCGAGGCCGGTCAGCACCTCCTTGGCCCCCG
Source organism: Streptomyces sp. AP-93 (assembly GCF_022808175.1). GTDB lineage: Bacteria > Actinomycetota > Actinomycetes > Streptomycetales > Streptomycetaceae > Streptomyces. The sequence goes on from NZ_JALGBX010000008.1 coordinate 177,225, forward strand.
CGAGCCGCGCGTCGAGGGCGCGGGCGTCTCCGGTCAGCACCTGGGCGCGGCCGTCGACGGCCGCCCGGGCCTGCGCCGCGTCGGCCCCGAACAGCACGATGGCGTCGAGCGCGTCGGGGTGTCCGGACAGGGTCCGGGCCTCGGTGTCGGCGAACCAGGCTCCCGGCCGGTCCGCGCGGCCCACGACGCGGAACTCCCGGGGTCCGGCGGGGGTGTCGAGCGTGACCCGGTCCGGGCCGTCGGCCCCGCCCAGGACGACTTCGCCCGGGGCGGCCGGGGCACGGCCCGCGCGGAGCTCCGTAGGGCTGAAGGCGGTGGAGCCCCAGCCGGAGGCGTCGAGCGTGCGGCCCGCTCCGTCCCGTACGGGGAACACCACGTCGGGCACCGCCCGCCCCAGCGGAGCCAGTTGCTCCAGCAGGGCGGCGTCGACCCGGGCCCGGTCCGGGAGCGGGGCTGCGACCTCGTAGGCGCCGTCGCCGCGGCCCATCCGCAGGCGGGCCTGCTGATCGGCGGCGACGACGACGGGGGCTTCGGCGTACCGCGTCGGCGGGGTGCTCGCGCGGGCCCCGGTCTCCAGGAGGATCCCGCAGGCGGAGACGATGGCGACGGCCATGAACAGGGCGACGAAGGTGCCGGCGAAGGCGGCGGGCCGGAACCGGATCACGGCGCGGGCCAGGCCGTTGGAGCGGGGGCGGAGCGACATCAGGCGACTGCTCCTGCGTACCGGGGAGCGGCGGGTGAGGGGGACGCGGCGGACGCGGGCCCGGGCGCGGGCGCGGGCGCGGGCGCGGTCAGGGCCGTCATGCGGGCGGCGATCGTGGCGGCGGAACTGCGCGGGAGGCGGTCGGCGATGAGGCCGTCGGCGAGGAAGAGCACCTGGTCGGCGTGGGCGGCGGCGGCCGGGTCGTGGGTGACCATGACGACGGTGGCGCCGAGGGTGTCCACGGCGCTGCGGAGCAGGCCGAGGACCTCGGTGGCGGTGGTGGTGTCGAGGGCGCCGGTGGGCTCGTCGGCGAAGACCACGTCGGGTCGGGTGACCAGGGCTCGGGCGATGGCCACGCGCTGCTGCTGGCCGCCGGAGAGTTCGGCGGGGCGGCGGCGGCCCTTGCCCTCCAGGCCGACGCGGGCGAGCAGGTCGGCTGCGCGGGCCTGGCCCTGGGAGGTGGTGCGGCCGCCGGCCAGGCGCATGGGGAGCAGGACGTTCTGCTCGACGGTGAGGGAGGGGAGGAGGTTGAAGGCCTGGAAGACGAAGCCGAGGCGGCTGCGGCGCAGTTCGGTGAGCTCGTTCTCGTTCATGCCGGTGATCTCGGTGCCGCCGAGGCGGACGGAGCCCTCGGTGGGGAGGTCCAGCCCGGCGGCGCACTGGAGGAAGGTGGACTTTCCGGAGCCGGAGGGGCCCATCACCGCGGTGAAGCTGCCGCGGGGGAGGGCGAGGTCGATGCCGCGCAGGGCGTGTACGGCGGTGGCGCCGCGGCCGTACTGGCGGCGGACGGAGCGGAGCTCGACGGCGGCGGTGGCGGTGGTGGCGGTGGCGGTGGCGGTGGCGTCGTGCGACGCCTCGGCCTGGACGGTCCGGCCCGGGTGTCCGGGCTGTGCCGGGTGCTCCGGGTGCGTGGCCTGCTGCGGCTGCTGCGCCTGCCCCGCCTGCTGCTCGGCCTGCCGCTTGCTGCGCCGGAGCCTCATGGTGTGCCGCCTTCCGTGCCGGTCGACCACCCGGTGGTGATCGTGTCTCCGACGCTACGGAGGGTGCGGTGGTCGGGACCATGACGGGAGCTGGCGGACCGGTGGTGGGGGTAACCCGACCACCGGCCGGGGGGCGGGCGGGGCCTGCCGGCCCGGGCACAGGGGTGGCACCAGCCCGGGCACAGGCACGGGCAGTTGCCGACGCGGGCGCGGGCGGGAGCCGGCGCGGACACGGGCGGGAGCCGGCCCGGGCGAGAGCCGGCCCGGGCCCGGGCCGAGGCGGGCACGGGCACGTGCCGGCGCGGGCATCTGGGAGGAGCCGGCTGCGGCTTCGGCCGTTGCCCTGCGGGGCCTGTCCCCTACCCGCCCTTCCCCCGTTCCCCGGGCTCCGCCCGGACCCGCGCCGCAGACGCCGGCGGGGCTGGGAAGGGGTACCTGGCTGCGCCCGGACCCCCTGGGGCTCCGCCCCAGACCCCGCGCCTCAAACGCCGGCGAGGCTGATTTCGGCCGACGTCAGCCCGCACGTACCCGCCGAGCGATGGCAAATCCAGTCCCTCCGGCGTTTGAGGAGCGGGGGCCCGGGGGCCGGCCCCCGGCAACGGGTCCGGGGCGCAGCCCCGGGGAACGGGCGAAGGGCGGGTAGGGGACCCAGCCCCGCAGGGCAGACAAGCCGCACCCGCCCACCGGCCCCCGCCCCAGGCGGCCGTGGCAGCAGCACCGACCAGCCACCGCCGGACGGAGTCCGGCGCAGCGGCACGAAGCCCGCGCAGCGGTGCGAGGGGCGCGTCGAAAAGGTGCCCGGCGCAGCGGCACGAAGCCCGCGCAGCGGTGCGAGCGGCGCGTCGAAAAGGTGCCCGGCGCAGCGGCACGAAGCCCGCGCAGCGGTGCGAGGGGCGCGTCGAAAAGGTGCCCGGCGCAGCGGCACGAAGCCCGCGCAGCGGTGCGAGGGGCGCGTCGGGAAGGTGCCCGGTGCAGCGGCGCGAAGCGCGCGCAGCGGTGCTAGGGGTGCGTCGAAAGGTGCCCGGCGGAGCGGTGTGTTGGGTAGGTGCGTGTTAGAAGGAATGGCGGCGGATGAGGAGGAGGGCCCTGTCGTCGTTGACGTCCTTGGCGACCTTTTCGATGAGGTGCCAGGTCGCGCCCTCCCAGCCGGCGGCGACGTAGCGGTCGGCCTCGCCGGTGAGGCGGTCGATGCCCTCGCTGATGTCCCGGTCGGCGGTTTCGACGAGGCCGTCGGTGAAGAGCATCAGGACGTCGCCGGGGCGGAGGTTGCCGCGGGCGGGGGTGAACTCGGCGCCGTCGTAGACGCCGAGGAGCGGGCCCTCGCCGGTCATCTCCTGCCAGCGGCCGGTGCCGGCGGAGAGCTGGAGGGCGGGCAGGTGGCCGGCGGAGAGGAGTTCGTAGTCGCCGGTCTCCAGGTCCAGGACGAGGTGGATGGAGGTGGCGAAGCCCTCGTCCCAGTCCTGGCGGAGCAGGTAGCCGTTGGCGGCGGGCAGGAAGCCGTGCGGGGGGAGCGCTCCGAGGAGGCCGCCGAAGGCGCCTGAGAGGAGGAGGGCTCGGGAGCCCGCTTCCATGCCCTTGCCGGAGACGTCGGTGAGGACGATCTCCAGGGTGCGGCCGCCGTTGGTGCGGGCGGCGACGACGAAGTCGCCGGAGAAGGACTGGCCGCCGGCGGGGCGCAGGGCCATCTCCCGGTGCCAGCCGCGCGGCAGGGCGGGCAGTTTGCTCTGGACGCGGATGCGTTCGCGCAGGTCGAAGAGCATGGTGCCGCCGCGCCGCCAGGGCACGCCGACGCGGCTGCGGAACTGGGCGATGACCAGGCCGAAGAACCCGCAGGCCGCGACGACGAGGACGGTGCCGGGGGTGACCCGTGCCGGGCCCTGGGTGTACGGGCCGAGGACGAGGGCCTCGACGATGAGCGCGGCCGCGGAGGCCGCGTACAGGGCGAGCAAGCTGGCGGGGCGAAGGAGGAGGCCTCCCGCCACGATCGGCAGGACGAGCGCGGCGGGCGAGAACCACACGGGCAGCATCAGGGTGCCGCAGGCGATGGCCGGGATGGTCAGGATCAGGCAGCCGAAGGCCAGCCAGTCGGAGGCGTCCCCGCGGAAGTAGTCGACGGCGGATTTGCGCAGCGCTGTGCGCGCCCGGTGCCAGATCATGCGGGTCCGGGCCAGGAGGGACTCCACGTGTGCTCCGGCCATTGCTTCGGGACCCTATCCATCCTGGCTGTGCGCGCGCAGGGGTACCCCCTGAGATGGGCCCATCGGCAACCGAAAAGAGATCGACCGGGACGGATTGCCTTGATAGGGATGGCCGTATGGCTCTTGAGACGCGCGTGTTGCAGGCCTCCGAGTGGGACGTCTGGTACGACCAGCTGGAACTGGCGTTCGGCGGAGTGCCCGAATCCGTCGAGGAGCGGGAGCTCTACCGGTCGCTGACGGAGACGGAGCGGTCCCTCGGCGTCTGGGACGGCGGGACCTGCGTCGGTACGGCGGGGGCCTTCTCCTTCCGGCTCTCGGTGCCGGGCGGAGCACTCGTCCCCGCCGCCGGGGTCACGATGGTGGGGGTCTCCCCCACGCACCGCAGGCGGGGTGTGCTGACCTCGCTGATGCGCCGCCAGTTGGACGAGGTCCGGGCGGGTGGTGAACCGATCGCCGTGCTGACGGCCTCGGACCCGGCGATCTACGGGCGCTTCGGCTACGGCACCGCCGCGTACTCGATGTCCGTGGAGATCGACAAGACCCGCGTACGGCTCTCCGTGCCGCCGGGGACCGACGACGTACGGCTGCGGCTGGTCGATGCGCAGAAGGCGCTCGCCGACTGCGAGCGGGTCTACGCGGCGCTGGTCGCGGGCCGTCCCGGGATGCCGGCCCGGCAGCCGGGCTGGGAGCTGCAGGCGCTGCTCGACCCGGAGTCTTCGCGGGGCGGCGGGTCGCCGCTGAAGTGCGTGGTCGCGGAACGGGCGGACGGCGAGGTGGTCGGGTACGCCCGCTACCGGGTCAAGCCCGAGTGGGACCTGACCGGCTCGGACGGCCGGGTGGAGGTGGCGGACCTCGACGCGCTCGATCCTGCGGCGTACGCGGCGCTGTGGCGGTACGTGTGCTCCATCGACCTGACCTGGACCGTACGGGCCGTCAAACGGCCGGCGGACGATGCGCTGCTGCACCTGGTCACCGATGTCCGCCGGACGCGGGTGGCTCTGCGCGACTCGATGCACGTACGGCTCGTGGACCTGCCGGCGGCGCTGGCCGCGCGGGCCTACGGGGCTCCGCTGGACGTGGTGCTGGAGGTGGAGGACGCCTTCTGTCCGTGGAACGCGGGGCGCTGGCGGCTGGCCGTCGGCGCGGACGGGGCCGCGGTCTGTACCCGGACGGAGGACCCGGCCGACCTGGAGCTGGCGGTACGGGAGCTGGGCGCGGCGTACCTGGGCGGGGTCACCCTGAACTCGCTGGCCGCGGCCGGCCTGGTGCGCGAGGTCCGCGCGGGAACGCTGGCCCCGCTCTCGCGCACCTTCGCCGGCGACGTGGCCCCGTGGCTGCCGCACGGGTTCTAAGACTTGATCCGTTATTCCCGCAGGGATGACGGACTGCAGCCGGGGCGGTTCCCGGGCTGTCCGGCGTGGTCACCCGAGGGCGGCTCATCCGGGGTCGCTCAGGGCGCTGGTCCGGCATTCGGGGAGCAGAGGCACAACGCAGACGCTGTACTGCCGCGTGATCCGTACCGGCAAGCCGGGGACAGGCACGGTGCGGTTGACTCCCACAGGGCGTCTTCTCGCCCTATCCCTTACGGGACTTGGGCGTCGTAGCGGAATTCCGGTACGCCCTCTCATGCCTACGGCCTCGAAGCCTGGCGGCCTAGCGCTGCTGGCATCCCGGGCACCAGAAGAGGTTGCGGGCGGCGAGACCGGCGGTGCGGATCTCGCCCCCGCAGATGTGGCAGGGCATGTGGGCCCTGCGGTAGACGTACACCTCGCCGCCGTGGTCGTCCACCCTCGGCGGGCGGCCCATCGCCTCGGGCAGGTGCTCGTCGCGGACGGTGTCGATGCGGTTGTTGCGCACGCCCTCGCGCATGAGGAGGACCAGGTCGGCCCAGATCGCGTTCCACTCGCCGCGGGTCAGGTCCTTGCCGAGCCGGTACGGGTCGATGCCGTGCCGGAAGAGGACCTCGGCGCGGTAGACGTTGCCGACGCCCGAGACGATCTTCTGGTCCATGAGCAGGGCGGCGACGGTGGTGCGGGAGCGGGAGATCCGGGCCCAGGCCCGGTCGGGGTCGTCGGTGGGGCGCAGCGGGTCCGGGCCGAGCCGGTCGTGTATCGCCTTCTTCTCGCCCTCGCCGATGAGCGCGCACGCGGTGGGGCCGCGCAGGTCGGCGTAGTGGTCCTCGTTGAGCAGCCGGAGCCGGACCGTCTCCGTGGCGGGCGGGGCCGGGGCGGGGCCGAAGCCGAGCTTCCCGAAGAGGCCGAGGTGGATGTGGATCCAGGCGTCGCCGAGTTCGAGGAACAGGTGCTTGCCGTGTGCCTCGGCGGATTCCAGCTCGCGGCCGTCGAGCAGGGCCGCGCTCTCGGCGAACCGGCCCTGCGGACTGCTCACCCGGACCGGCCGGGCGGCGAAGCGCTCGGTGTGGTCCTCGGCGAGGCGGTGGATCGTATGCCCCTCGGGCACGGCGGCACTCCTCGAAAAGCGGACGGGACAGCGGACGGGAGGGGGGACGGGACAGCAGACGGGACATGAAAAACCGGCCGCGCCGCCCCGGAGGGCGCCGCGGCCGGAAGCGGGATCAGCCCTGCGGGTGGTGGGCCGGGATCGGGGGGAGCTCGCCGGTGGTCTCGTAGGCGGAGAGCATGTCGATCCGGCGGGTGTGGCGCTCCTCGTCGGAGTACGGGGTCTTCAGGAACGCGTCGATGAAGCTGACGACCTCGTCCTGGGTGTGCATCCGGCCGCCGACGGAGATGACGTTGGCGTTGTTGTGCTCACGGCCGAGCTCCGCGGTCTGGACGCTCCACGCGAGGATGGCGCGGATGCCCTTGACCTTGTTCGCGGCGATCTGCTCGCCGTTGCCGGAGCCACCGATCACGATGCCGAGGGAGCCGGCGTCCGCGGCGGTCTGCTCCGCGGCGCGCAGGCAGAACGGCGGGTAGTCGTCCACCGCGTCGTAGATGTGGGGCCCGCAGTCGACGGGCTCGTGGCCGTTGTTCTTGAGCCAGTCCACCAGGTGGTTCTTGAGCTCAAAGCCGGCATGGTCGGATCCGAGGTACACGCGCATGGTCCGAGTGTGGCACGAGCCGGGCCGGGGACCCGCCGCGGGGTGTCGCGTAAGTCACTTCTAAAGCTCAAGTAAACCCAAAGAACGCAGATGGGACACCGCGGGACCAAGGTCCTGGACGTTCGCCCCGAAGCAACGATCCGGATTGGGGTCTTCCGCCCTGCGTTCATCTCAGGTTTGAATGCCGGGGCTCGCCACCCGAGAACCTAAGGATCCGTTCATGAGTTCCACGACGACCCTTCAGAAGGAAGGCGCCCCCACCGGCAATCCCGGTGACGGTCAGCCCTCCGACGGCCTGAAGGCCGGTCTCAAGAACCGCCATCTGTCCATGATCGCCATCGGTGGCGTCATCGGCGCCGGGCTCTTCGTCGGCTCCGGCGGCGGTATCGCCAAGACCGGTCCCGCCATCCTGCTGTCCTACGCGCTGGTCGGCGCGATGGTCGTCTTCGTCATGCGGATGCTGGGCGAGATGGCCGCCGCCAGCCCGAACTCCGGCTCCTTCTCCGCGTACGCCGACCGGGCGCTCGGCCGCTGGGCCGGTTTCTCCATCGGCTGGCTGTACTGGTTCTTCTGGGTCGTCGTCCTGGCCGTGGAGGCCACCGCCGGCGCCGTCATCCTCGAAAGCTGGGTCCCGGCCGTCCCGCAGTGGGCCTGGGCGCTGATCGTGATGGCCGTGCTGACGGTCACCAACCTCGGCTCGGTCGCCTCGTACGGCGAGTTCGAGTTCTGGTTCGCCGGCATCAAGGTGGTCGCCATCAGCGGCTTCGTGATCATCGGCATGCTGGCCGTCTTCGGCGTGCTGCCGGGCTCGGACAACCCGGGCGCGGGCTTCGCCCACCTCACCGACACGGGCGGCTTCATGCCGAACGGCTGGGGCTCGGTCCTCACCGGTGTGCTGATGGTCGTCTTCTCCTTCATGGGCAGTGAGATCGTCACGCTGGCCGCCGGCGAGTCCGAGGACCCGCGGCGCGCGGTCACCAAGGCCACCAACTCGGTGATCTGGCGCATCGGCGTCTTCTACTTGGGCTCGATCTTCATCGTGCTGACTCTGCTGCCGTGGAACGACGCGTCGATCGTGGACAAGGGCTCGTACGTCGCCGCCCTGGACTCGATCGGCATCGCGCACGCCGGCCAGATCATGAACGTGATCGTCCTGACGGCCGTGCTGTCCTGCCTGAACTCGGGCCTGTACACCGCCTCCCGCATGGCCTTCTCGCTGGGCGAGCGCGGTGACGCCCCGAAGGCCTTCGCCAAGGTGAACAAGCGGGGCGTGCCGACGGCCGCCATCCTCGGCTCGGTCGTCTTCGGCTTCCTCGCCGTCTACTTCAACTACGCCTTCAAGGACACGGTCTTCAGCTTCCTGCTGAACGCCTCCGGCGCGATCGCGCTGTTCGTGTGGCTGGTCATCTGCCTGACCCAGCTGCGGATGCGCGGGATCCTCATGCGCGAGGCCCCGGAGAAGGTGACCGTGAAGATGTGGTTCTTCCCGTACCTGACCTGGGCCACCGCCGCGATGATCACCTTCGTCCTCGGCTACATGGTCTACGACAAGGACAACCGCGAGATCGTCCTGCTGTCGCTGCTGGTCGCGGCCGTGGTGATCGCGATCGGCGTGGCACGCCAGCTCCGCCGCAAGGCCACCCTGAACGCCTCCGCGTAGTACCTCCAAGACCACGGAAGCCCCGGACCGCCAGTCGCGGTCCGGGGCTTCCGTCTGGAGTACGAGCGCTCACGCGCGGCCGAGGAGCTTCCAGGCGGCCGGCAGCAGGCCCATCGCCAGCGCCGCCTTGAGCGCGTCGCCGATCAGGAACGGGGTCAGACCGCCCGCGACGGCCGCGCCGAAGGACATCCCGGTGGCCAGCGCGAGGTAGGGGACGCCGACGGCGTAGACGACCGCGGAGCCCAGCACCATCGTGCCCGCCGTACGAAGGACCGAGCGGTCGGCGCCGCGCCGCGCGAGGGCGCCCACGACGGTGGAGGCCAGGAGCATGCCGAGGACGTAGCCGAAGGTCGCGCCGCCCGCGCCGGAGGAGCCGCCCGCGAACCACGGCACGCCGGCCATGCCGACCAGGGTGTAGAGGGCCAGGGAGAGGAAGCCGCGGCCGGCGCCCAGCGCGGTGCCCACGAGCAGCGCGGCGAAGGTCTGCCCGGTGATCGGGGCGGCCAGGCCGTCGACGTGCACGGCGATCTGCGCGGCCAGGCCGGTGAGCGCGGCTCCGCCGGCCACGAGCGCGATGTCGCGGACGCGGCTCGCGGGCAGCAGGTCGGCGAGGACGGCGCCGGGCCGGAAGGAGACGGAAGCAGTGCTCATCGGGGACTCCGCGGGAGGTGGGGGAAGCAGGGACGATCACCGACGTTAGTCCCGGCTCCGGGGCCGCATCAGGGTGGCCCGGGACAAAGCCGTACTCCCCGGTTTGGTGGGGACTGCACAAAGACCCCGCTCGGCGCCCGAGTTGCAGTGATCCGCATCACGGGCAATGAACGATGACACGTCCGTTTTGCGCGGATGGGCGCTCTCCGGAGAGACTGTAGGGTCCCTCCAACTGCCGCGGAACCCCCATCGCCCGCCAGGCCATCAGAGAGTACGAGCACCCCTCATGCGCGACCTGCCGTCCGCCCCTCCCGGCACCACGGACGAGTTCCCACCGGAGCCCCTGAGCCACAGCCTCAAACAGCGCCACCTGACCATGCTGGGCCTCGGCGGCGTGATCGGCGCCGGGCTGTTCGTCGGCTCCGGCGCCGGCATCACCATCGCCGGTCCCGCGATCATCTGCTCGTACCTGCTCGCGGGCATCCTCGCGATGCTGGTGATGCGGGCGCTCGGCGAGATGTCGGCGGCGATGCCCGCCTCCGGCTCCTTCTCCGTCTACGCGGAGAAGGCGCTCGGCCGCTGGGCCGGCTTCTCGGCCGGCTGGCTGTACTGGTTCCTGCTGGTCGTGGTGCTGGCCGTGGAGGCGACCGCCGCGGCGAAGATCGCGAACGACTGGCTGCCCTCGGTGGACCAGTGGGTCTGGGTGCTCCTCTTCATGGTGGTCTTCACCGTGAGCAACCTGGCGGCCGTGCGGAACTTCGGCGAGTTCGAGTTCTGGTTCGCCGCCCTCAAGGTCGGCGCGATCGTGCTGTTCCTGATCCTCGGCACGCTCGCCGTCTTCGGCCTGCTCCCCGATACGAACCCGGTCGGCATGGCCAACCTGACCGGCCAGGGCGGCTTCTTCCCGAACGGTGCGAGCGGCGTGGTCGCCGGCATGCTGGCCGTCGTCTTCGCCTTCGGCGGCCTGGAGGTCGTCACCATCGCGGCCGCCGAGTCGGACGACCCGGCCAGGTCCGTGTCCCGCGCGGTGCGCAGCGCCGTGTGGCGCATCCTCTTCTTCTACGTCGGCTCGATGCTGGTCATCGTGACCCTGCTGCCGTGGGACTCGCTGACGCCGGGCCAGAGTCCGTACGTGGCCGTCCTCGACTCGATCGGCATCGCGCACGCCGGCCAGATCATGGACGTCGTCATCTTCGTGGCCCTGCTGTCGGCACTCAACGCGAACCTGTACGGGTCCTCGCGCATGGTGTTCTCGCTGGCGGAGCGGGGCGAGGCGCCGAAGTCCCTGCTGCAGGTGTCGGGCGGCGGGGTGCCGCGCCGGGCGGTCTTCGCGTCGGTGGCCTTCGGGTTCGTCTCGGTGGTGCTGAACCTGCTGTGGCCGGACACCATCTTCCTCTACATGCTCAACGCGGTCGGCGCGGTGCTGATCTTCGTGTGGGCCCTGATCGCGGTCTCGCAGCTGAAGTTGCGCGCGAAGATCGAGCGGGACATGCCGGAGCGGCTGATGCTGCCGATGTGGCTGTTCCCGTACGCGACGTGGGCGGCGCTGATCATGATGGCCACGGTGCTGGTCCTGATGCTGTTCGACGATTCGGCGCGGCCGCAGCTGCTGTGGTCCACGGGGGCCGCGGCCGCCGTGCTGGTGGTGGCGTGGATCCGGGAGCTCCGGGAGAAGCGGGCCGTCCGGCCCTGACCCGCATGTAGAGCAGGCCCGGGACCTTCACCCCGGGCCTGCTCCATTTGTTCGGGTGCCAGGCCGTCGGGCTGGTTCCCGGGCACCGTTCCTGATCAGTGAGCAGGCATGAGCCCTGACTCACTGGCACGTCCCGAACGGTCTTGGGCGCACTGGGTTCCGGCTTTCGCGGCCCGGTCGGCGACACGCATCATGTGCGTGGTCCGTTCCGGGAGGTCCGGTTCCCTCACGACCTGGCCAAGTGGACACGGCCAAAGGCGGCGGGGAGGCCCTGAACCATCACTCCGGTGGAGCAGGGGCCCCGCACGCTGGCACCGCACCCGGCGTCCCAGATCGCACCAGCGACGCTACCCGGCCGAACACCACCCACCGCAAGCCGCTAACCCGACAACCACCCAATCGAGCTAACGCGCACCTGCTCGCACTCCCCTGCGAGCAGTTCGCAACCCCTCGTGGATGTGGGTGCTGGTCTTCATGGCGATGTTCTGCGGCTCCAACCTGGCCGCCGTCTCCCACTTCGGCGAGTTCGAGTTCTGGTTCGCCGCCCTGAAGATCGGTGCGATCGGCCTCTTCCTGGGCCTGGGCGTGCTGGCCGTCCTGGGCGTGCTGCCCGGCACGTCCTCCCCCGGCACCGCCAACCTGCTCCACGACGGCGGCTTCCTGCCGAACGGCGTGGACGGGCTGCTGGTCGGCCTGCTCGCCTCCGTGGTCGCGTACGGCGGGCTGGAGACGGTGACCATCGCGGCCGCCGAGTCCGACAACCCGGTCCGGGGCGTCGCCAAGGCCGTGAAGACCACCATGTGGCGTATCGCAATCGTCTACGTCGGCTCGATGCTGGTCATCGTCACGCTGCTGCCGTGGAACGACCCGGCGGTCACCACCGAGGGCCCGTACGCGGCCACCCTGGACCACCTGGGCATCCCGCACGCCGGCCAGGTCATGAACGTGGTCATCCTGATCGCCCTGCTGTCCGCGATGAACGCGAACATCTACGGCTCCTCCCGCATGGCCTACTCCCTGGTCTCCCGCGGCCAGGGCCCCAAGGCGCTGGGCAAGGTCACCGGCCGGGTGCCGCGCCGGGCGGTGCTCGCCTCCTCCGGCTTCGGTTTCGTCACCGTGCTGCTGTCGTACTGGTACCCGGACACCCTCTTCGCCTGGCTGCTGAACATGGTCGGCGGGGTCATCCTCGTCGTCTGGGGCTTCATCGCCGTCTCGCAGTTCGTGCTGCGGCGCCGCACGGAGCGCGAGGCCCCCGAGAAGCTGGTCGTGAAGATGTGGGGCTTCCCGTATCTGACCTGGGTCGCGCTCGCCGGACTCGCCGGGGTCCTGGTCCTGATGGCGATGGGCGAGGACACCCGGATCCAGCTCGTCTTCACCGGCGGCCTGACGGTGGCCCTGGCCGCCACCGGTTACGTCCTCCAGCGCCGGGCGGCGGCGCGCGAAGCCGCGTAGCACTGCGCCGAACTGAGGCGCCGAAGGCCGGACTCATGCGATCGCATGGGCCCGGTCTTCGGCGTTCCCGAGGTCCGCCCAAGTGAGGTGACCCTTATGAGAGTCGAGGAATAGATACTGCTAGCGTGCAGTTGCGCATTGATTGCAATAAGCAGTTGGCACGCCGAGGGGACCGGATACACGCATGGCCATTTACACGCTTCCTGAGCTTCCTTACGACTACGCGGCTCTCGAGCCGGTGATCAACCCGCAGATCATCGAGCTGCACCACGACAAGCACCACGCGGCCTACGTCACGGGCGCCAACAACACGCTGGAGCAGCTGGAGGAGGCGCGCGACAAGGAGAACTGGGGCGCGCTGAACGGCCTGGAGAAGAACCTCGCGTTCCACCTCTCCGGCCACATCCTGCACAGCATCTACTGGCACAACATGGCCAGCCCGAAGACCGGCGAGGGCGGCGGCGAGCCCACGGCGGCCGACGGCCTGGGCGACCTCGCCGACGCGATCACCGAGTCCTTCGGCTCCTTCGCGAAGTTCAAGAAGCAGCTGACCTTCGCGTCGTCCGCGACCCAGGGCTCCGGCTGGGGCGTGCTCGCGTACGAGCCCGTCAGCGGCCGTCTGATCGTCGAGCAGATCTACGACCACCAGGGCAACGTCGGCGTGGCCAGCACCCCGGTCCTCGTGTTCGACGCCTGGGAGCACGCCTTCTACCTTCAGTACAAGAACCAGAAGGTGGACTTCATCGAGGCGATGTGGAACGTCGTCAACTGGCAGGACGTGGCCAAGCGCTACGCCGACGCCAAGGCGAACACCCCGCTGCTGATCCCCGCCAAGGGCTGATCGGCGCCACCCAAGCCCGTCCGCCTCGTGATCGTCTTCTCAACCTTCACTCGCGGGCGTGTCCACCAGAAGGCCCCCGCGAGGACATGACTCGCGGGGGCCTTCTGCGTCCCCACAGGGGGACGTCAAGGGGGAAACGGACCCCTGCTAGTCGAAGATCGGACCCTGCGTGCGGGTGCGCTTGATCTCGTAGAAGCCGGGGGTGGAGGCGACGAGCAGGGTGCCGTCCCAGAGGCGGGCCGCGGCCTCGCCGCGCGGGGCGGGGGTGACGACCGGACCGAAGAAGGCGACCTCTTCGCCGTCGGCGCCGGGCACGGAGATGACCGGGGTGCCGACCTCCTGGCCGACACGGTTGATGCCGTCGTTGTGGGAGTCGCGCAGGACCTCGTCGTACTCGTCGGAGTCCGCGTAGTGGATCAGCTCGGCGGGCAGGCCCACCTCGTTCAGGGCGTCGGCGATCGCCTCGCGGGTCGGGCCCTGGTCCTCGTTGTGGAAGCGGGTGCCGAGGGCGGTGTAGAGCTTGCCGGTGACCTCGTCGCCGAACTTCTGCTGGGCGGCGACGACCACGCGCACGGGGGCCCAGCCCTTGGGGCCGAGCAGTTCGCGGTAGCGCTCGGGCAGTTCGTCGAGCTTGTTCTCGTTCAGGACCGCGAGGCTCATCACGTGCCAGCGGACCTCCACGTCACGGACCTTCTCGACCTCCAGCATCCAGCGGGACGTCATCCAGGCCCAGGGGCAGAGCGGGTCGAACCAGAAGTCGACAGCGGTCTTCTCGCGCACCTGGGTATCAGCCATGTCTCTCCTCAGATCGGAACGTTCCTCCCTGCCCAACCGCTCCGACCGCACACGCATTCCCCCGTGGGAGGATTCGGTCAGGTATCGCGATCACGCACGAAGGAGTGCACGTGCCCGGAGAGAATCTGTCCCGTGACGAGGCCCGCGAGCGGGCCGAGCTGCTGTCCGTCGACGGGTACGAGGTGGTCCTCGACTTGAGGTCCGCGGTGGACGAGGCCGAACCGGCCGAAGGCCCAAGGACCTTCCGCTCGGTGACCACCGTCCGCTTCCGCGCCGCCGCACCGGGAGCCGCGAGCTTCGCGGACCTCATCGCGCCCTCGGTGAACAGCGTGACCCTCAACGGGCGCGAGCTGGACCCGGCCGTCGTCTTCGACGGTGCGCGGATCGCCCTGGACGGGCTGGCCTCCGAGAACGTGCTCGTGGTCGACGCCGACTGCGCGTACAGCCGGACCGGCGAGGGCATGCACCGCTTCGTGGACCCGGAGGACGGCGAGGTCTACCTCTACACCCAGTACGAGCCGGCCGACGCCCGGCGGGTGTACGCGAACTTCGAGCAGCCCGACCTCAAGGCCCCGTACCGCTTCGAGGTGACCGCGCCCGAGGGGTGGCAGGTCTGGAGCAACGGAGCGGAGGAGTCCCGCGAGGGGCAGACCCGGCGCTTCGCCGAGACCGCGCCCATCTCCACGTACATCACCTGCGTGGTGGCGGGGCCGTACCACTACGTCACGGACTCCTACACGCGCGGGGACCTGACGATCCCGCTCGGCGCGATGTGCCGCAAGGGGCTCGCGAAGCACTTCGACGCGGACGAGATCTTCCTCACGACGAAGCAGGGCTTCGACCTCTTCAACGAGATCTTCGACTACCCGTACCCCTTCGGGAAGTACGACCAGGCCTTCGTGCCGGAGTACAACCTGGGTGCGATGGAGAACCCGGGGATGGTGACCTTCCGGGAGGAGTACATCTTCCGCGGGAAGGTCACGCAGGCCTCGTACGAGCGGCGCTCGAACACGATCCTGCACGAGATGGCGCACATGTGGTTCGGTGACCTGGTCACCATGAAGTGGTGGGACGACCTGTGGCTGAAGGAGTCCTTCGCGGACTTCATGGGCTCCTTCGCGCTGGTCGAGGCCACCCGCTTCGACCAGGCGTGGGTCACCTTCGCCAACAGCCGCAAGGCGTGGGCCTACCGGGCCGACCAGCTGCCGTCCACGCACCCGGTCACGGCCGACATCCGTGACCTGGAGGACGCGAAGCTGAACTTCGACGGCATCACCTACGCCAAGGGCGCGGCGGTGCTCAAGCAGCTCGTGGCGTACGTCGGACGGGACGCCTTCCTGGAGGGCGCGCGGCGCTACTTCAAGGCGAACGCCTACGGGAACACCACCCTGGACGACCTGCTGTCGGTGCTCGCGGAGGTGTCCGGGCGGGACATGGCCGAGTGGTCTCGGGCCTGGCTCCAGACGGCCGGCGTGAACGCGCTGACCCCGGTGGTGACCTGCGACGCGGGCGGCCGGGTGACCGAGCTGGCGGTGGTCCAGGACGGCGACGAGCTGCGCCCGCACCGGGTCGCGGTGGGCCTGTACCGGCTGGACCCGGACGGCGCGCTGGTGCGCTACGCGCGGGCCGAGGCGGACGTCGCGGGGGCCCGGACGGTCGTCGGCGAGCTGGCGGGGCAGGAGAAGCCCGCACTGGTGCTCGTCAACGACGAGGACCTGACGTACTGCAAGATCCGCTTCGACGAGGCATCGCTGGCCGCGCTGCGCTCGCACCTGGGCTCGGTGGCGGACCCGCTGAGCCGCGCGCTGTGCTGGTCGGCGCTGTGGAACCTGACGCGCGACGGGCTGATGCCGGCGCGGGACTTCGTCTCGCTCCTACTGGCCCACGCCGGCCGGGAGACGGACGTCGGCGTCCTGCAGATGCTGCACGCGCAGGCGCTGACCGCGGTCACCCACTACGCGGCGCCCGACTGGCGGGAGCAGGGCGGCAAGGTGCTGGCGGCGTGTGCGCTGCAGGAACTGCGGTTCGCGGAGCCGGGGTCGGAGCACCAGCTCACCTGGGCCCGCTTCTTCGCGGCGGGCGCGGCGACCGAAGGCGACTTCCAGCTGCTGCTGGGGCTGCTGGAGGGGTCGGCGCGGATCGACGGGCTGGAGATCGACCAGGAGCTGCGCTGGGACTTCCTGCTGCCGCTGGCCGCGCACGGGGCGATCGGCGAGGAGGTCCTCGCGGCCGAACTGGCGCGGGACGACACGGCGTCGGGCAAGCGGCACCAGGTGCGGTGCCTGGCGGCGCGGCCGTCGGAGGCGGTCAAGGACCAGGCGTGGGTCGCGGTGGTGGAGTCGGACACGCTGTCGAACGCGCTGGTCGAGGCGACGATCGCGGGGATGCAGCAGTCTTCGCAGCGGGGGTTGCTCGCGCCGTACACCGGCCGCTACTTCGACGTCATCGCGCGGATCTGGGCCGACCGGTCGATCCAGATCGGCATGGACGTGGTGCGGGGGCTGTACCCGTCGCTCCAGGACTCCCAGGCGACGCTGGACGCCACTGACGCGTGGCTGGCGGAGCATGCGGATGCGGCGCCCGCGCTGCGGCGGCTGGTCCTTGAGGCGCGGGACGACCTGGCCCGTGCGCTGCGCGCGCAGGCCTGCGACGCGGCGGCGGGCTAGCCCTGCGGGGCTGTCCCCTACCCGCCCTTCCCCCGTTCCCTGGGCTCCGCCCAGACCCGCGCCTCAAACGCCGGCGAGGCTGGATTTGGCCGGGGTCGGTCCGCGCCTGAACGCCGGGGGGCTGGAAATCCAGCCCCGCCGGCGTTTGAGGCGCGGGGGCTGGGGCGGAGCCCCAGGAGGCGGCGCCCGGCCCGGTCGTCAGCGCAGCCCATCGGCAGTCGAACGTCCGTACTTTAGCCCCGGCTTGTCCCGATTTGCCGACGGATGTGTAACAGGGGTTAGCGAGGCCATGGCCTGAGGGAATCTCAGCGTCATGAACCACAACGCACCCCTCCCCCTCGCCCACCTCACCGACAACCGCCCCCGCGTGCTGTCGCTGGCCCAGCTCCGCGAGCACGGGGTCACCGCCTCCGACGCCGCCGAGCGGTCCTGGCAGCAGATCCTGCCCGGGGTGTTCCTGCTCCACGCCGGTCCCGCGACCAGCGAGGAGCGGCTGCACGCCGCGCTGCTCTACGCGGGGCGCCGCGGGGACGAGGTCATGATCACCGGGCTGGCCGCCCTCGCGCTGTACCGGTTCTCCTCCGCCCCCGCCCTGCTCGCCCTCCCCCAGATCGACGTGCTCGTCCCCAACACCCGCCGGCTGCGCTCCGCCGGACAGGTCCGCATCGTCCGCACGCACACCCCGCCCCGGCCGGCGGAGGTCACCGGGCTGCCCGTGGCCCCCGTGGCCCGCGCCGTCGCCGACGCCGTCGCCCACCTCTCCGACGCCGGTACGGTGCGCCGTCTGCTCAGCGAAGCCGTCCGCGGCGGGCACTGCGAACCGGCCGCCGTGGTGCGGGAGCTGACGGTGGCCCGGCTGCTGAACCGCCCGCACGTGGTGGACGCCGTCGAATCGCTGCTCGCCGAGGGCCGGGCCATCGCCGAGGACCGGCTGTACCAGCTCGTACGGGGCTACGAGCTCCCCGAGCCCGTCTGGAACGTGGACCTGCGGCTGCCCGGCGGCCCGCACCTGGGCGGGGTCGACGCGTACTGGCCGGAGCAGGCGGTGGCCGTGGAGATCGACACGCGGGCCCCGCGCCAGGGCGAGGACGAGCAGTGGACGGAGTCCGTCCGCAAGCGGGAGACCCTGGAGCGGTGCGGGGTGACCGTCCTGCACATCACCCCGCGCAAGCTCCGCGACTGGCCCGAGCAGCAGGCGGCGGTCGTACGGACCGCCCTGACGGCGTCCGCCGACCGCGAGCCCGCCGCCTACCTCGTCGTCCTGCCCAGGTGAGGGCCCTAGAGCGCCGGATTGGCCGGCGAGTACTCCGGGGCGCTCCACTGAAGCCGCCCCGGGTGCACGCTCTGAACCACCGACTCGACCCGGAAGCGGACCCGCCGCTCCCCGTCCGCCCCGAACTCGGGCTCCGCCGTCCCGCTGAGCTGGAGCAGCGCCCCGCTCTCCCAGTCGGGGAACAGCAGCCCGGCCCGCGGGTCCGCCAGCAGGTTCCCCAGCGTCAGGAACATCGCGTTGCCCGCGTAGTCCGGCCAGGCCAGTTCGGTCGGGGACAGCACCTCGACGAAGCCCGGCATTCCGCCCCGGTGGCTCGCGTCGGCCCCGTCCGCCCCCGCGGCGGTGGCGACGAAGAAGGTGTCGGCGGCGCGGACGGCCCGTTCCTGGTCGGGGCTGAGCGCGTCCCCGCGCCACACGACACCGGCTCCTTCGGCGGCGAGCTGGACAGGCTGCCGCTTCTGGAGGTACTTGGGACAGTTGGCGAAGACCCGTTCGGCCGCCAGCGCGAACCCGCCGGCGGTCACCTCCAGGGTTCCGCCCAGCCGCATCCGGCGCCGGGTGCGCGGGTCGAGGGAGATGGTCCCGACCCGGGTGCCGGCGGTGGCCAGCGCCTCGGCGAGCGGATCGCCGTCGGGAATCCCGCCCTTGACCGCGATCCGGTCCGGGCCGGTGGCCCGTACGAAACCGGGGGCGCCGGTCAGCAGTGAGGCCCACAGCCGGCCTCCGGGATCGGCCGCGCCGACGACCAGGTGCGGCTGCAGCCCCAGGAAGGCCGCCGCCACGTTCTTGATGTGCGGGGTCACGGACTGGCCGACGTGCACGGCGTGCTCGCGGACACCGACCCGTTCCTGAACGGCCAGCGAGCCCCAGTGGTACCCGGCCATTAGAAGAACCCGCAGGTCGGGGCCCCTGTGGTGGGAGCCTCGGCGCCTTCGGCGCCGCTCGGCACGGAGATCTCCAGGCGGGTCCCGTCGGGGTCGTGGAAGAAGATCCCGCCGGAGGCGACCCCCTCGCCGTGGGCGACGACCCCTTCGTAGGCGAAATCGACGCCCAGGCCGCGCAGCCGCTCCTCGTACTCCCTGACCTCCTCGATGGCGTCCGCGGAGAGCGCGAGGTGGTGCAGTCCGGCCGCGCCGGGTGCGTAGGCCCCCTCGGCCTGCTGCCACAAGGTGAGCACGAGCTCGCCGTCCTGGCCGAGGAATGCGAAGCGCCGGTCCTCCTCCTTGCCCTCGCCGAGCAGCTCGAAGCCGAGGCCGTCGCGGTAGAAGACGAGCGACCGGGCGAGGTCCGTGACGTTCAGGCCCACGTGGCCGGTGCGCAGCTTGCTGATGACGGTCGTCACAACGGTTCCTTCCCCAGAACTACGAAAATCCCTAACCTTCTAAATCGAGATTAAGGGTTAGAGCCGGAGGAGTCAACCACTCACGTACTCTTGAGGGGTTAGTGCCACGAGGAGGCGGACATGACGACGGCGGACCCACGACCCCTGACCGGGGAACCGGTGGCCCTGGACCTGCTGAACACCCGGTGGGTCCAGGACGGCGAACCCGTCGACCTCTTCGCGGGGGCCTTCGGCCTCACCCGCGTCGAAGGGCTCGCGCTCTGGCTGGAGAGCACGGGGCTGGCCGGCCGCTTCCGCGCCGACGCCGCGACCCTGGTCCACCTGCTCACCGCCCGCGAGGCCCTGGCGCGCGCCGTCGCGGACCCGGCCGACGAGAGCGCCCGCACCCTGGTCGACGCGGTCCTGGAGCACGGAAGGATCCGGGCCACCCTGACCGCCGAAGGGCCCGGCGAGCGGACCGAGTTCGACGATCCGACCTGGGGCCCGGCCTGGACGGCCGCCCGCGACTATCTGGAACTGCTGGGCTCCGACCCCGCCCGGATCCGCAAGTGCGCCTCCGAGACCTGCGTGCTGCACTTCCACGACACCTCGCGCAACGGCACCCGCCGCTGGTGCTCGATGTCGGCCTGCGGAAACCGGGCGAAAGCCTCCCGCCACTACGCGCGCACGCGCGAGCACTGACCCCTGAACGCCCGGAAGGCTCGGACCGGTTCACTCCGGTACGAGCCTTCTGGCGTATGCCCCAAGCGGAGCCGACTGCCTACCTTGCCACCCTGTCGGATGTGACAACTATCAGCCAGGTGAGGGGATTTGAGCCGCAATCGATCAAGACTCTCAGATCTTGCTCAACTGCCTTACTACTAGGGGCAATTGCACGACAAGCTGCTCGACGAACGCGCCGCCACGGCAAGACGATTGCAGCCGTTGGGCCATGGCAGCGCGTTGGAACGATCCATTCCAACGTCGAGGAACTTCACGTGCCCAAGAGCATTACGACCTCTCGCCCCCGTGTCCAGCGCATGGCCATCATGGTGGCCGGAATCACGGCGGTCTCCATCTTCTCCACCGCCGGTCTCGCCCAGGCAGCCGAGTCCACGGCCGTTTCGACGGCAACGGCGTCGACCGCCACCGCCATCGCCGGGGACCCCGAGATCAACCTGTCCGAGCAGGAAGTCCAGCAGCTCGAAGCGCAGTTCTCCATCATCGAGTCGATCCCGGACAGCGTCCTTCAGGCCGGCGACGACGCCACCCGCGCCTACCTGATCCTGGAAGGCGTCGTCGCGTACACCGGCAAGGGCAAGGAAGTGACCCAGCCGGTACCGAACGGATGGTGGGAGACCGCCAAGTGCGCGGCGGCCATCGCCACCTTCATCGGCAGCAACCTGGTGGTCGCCTCCAAGCTCATCAAGATCAAGCAGTACATCAGCGCGCTCGGCGGCATCAAGAAGGCGGCAGGCCTGATGCTCCGCGCCTCCACCTGGTCCGAGCGGCTCGCGATCGGCGGCAACGCCCTCGTCGGCCTGGCCGCCGAGATCCTGGGCTACTCCATGATCCGCAACAACTGCTGACGGCGGAGGAGTCGCCATGACACCGATCACCATCACCGTCTTCGCGATCTGCGCGACGATCCTGCTGTTGTCCTCGGGCGCCACGTTCGTGGCGGCACTCCGCGAGCGGAACTCACCGGTCACCGGTTCGGCCCAGGAGAACCTCAAGGCCGAGCTCACCGGCCGCTTCGCCGGCCTCGTCGGCATCTCCCTGATCCTCGGGCTCACGGTCAAGGTGCTCGTGCACCCCGAGGCCACGGTCGTGGACAGCGCCCTTCCCCTGCTGACCTCCGGTCTGGCCGGGGCGGCCCTGGCGACGCTGGTGCAGCGCTTCGTACGGCAGGGCAGTAGCGCGGCGATGCTCGCCGGACTCGCCGTCGCGGTGGGGGGCGGACTGGCCATCGGCCTCGCACCCTGACCCGTCCCGCCCGCCGTCCCCGCCTCACCCCGGTACGCCGGGGTGGGGCGAGGACAGCGGACCGGCGGGAAGGCGCCTCCCTCAACGCGCGCACGCGCGAGCGCTGAACACGCAGAAGTTGTCACACCCGATCTGAGACGGAGTGGTGTCGCGCCCCTGCCGCACGGTCGGGAAGTCTACAAATCCATCTTTGAATCCGAAGGTTCGTACCTGTTGACCCCGGTACGGGCCTTCTGGCGTATCCCCCGTGCTGGCGGGAGTCCGCCACGGCAGGTATCGGTCCGTGACAACTCTCCCCAAAGAGCTGTCACTTAGGCGAGGCTGACCGGTCATCCGGCACCGAAATCCGGACCGTACCTTTCACTTAGCCAGGGATGCTGATGACCCTCGACTCCCCCGCTCGTTCAATTCAAGGCGGCATACCCGCGACCCGGCGCGTCTCACGCGTCGCGGCCGCGGCCGGCCTGGTGGCCGCCCTCGTGGCCACCGGCGCCATGCCCGTCTTCGCGGCGACCGGCACCGATACCCCCGCCGCCAACCCCGCGGTCAAGTCGGCTGACCAGAAGCTCGGCTCCGCCGACGCCGAGCTGCTCCAGGAAGCCAAGACCAAGGGCGAGAAGACCGTCACGGTCATGGTCGCGACGGCACCCGGCGAGACCCAGCAGGTGGCCAAGCAGCTCGACGACGTCCAGGGCGCCTCGGTGGGCCAGACGTACGACAAGCTCGGCTACGTGCGCGCCACCCTGCCGACCGACAAGGCGGAGGCCGCGCTGAAGGCGGCCGCCAAGCTGTCCTCCGTGCACGGGATCGACCTGCGGCACGAGATCCAGCTCCCGGACCCCCGTCCGGACGCGGACCGCGAGACGGGGACGGTGAAGCGGACCGCCGCCGAGACCTACCCCGGGCCGGACAAGAACACCCCGGCGAAGAACCCGTACAACCCGTCCTTCGAGACCGGTGCGCTGGACTTCCTCAAGAAGAACCCGAAGGCCGACGGCCGCGGCGTGACCATCGGCATCATGGACTCGGGTGTCGACCTCGGCCACCCGGCGCTCCAGAAGACCACCACCGGCGAGCGCAAGATCGTCGACTGGGTCACCGCGACCGACCCGGTCACCGACGCCGACGCCACGTGGCGGGCGCAGATCACCCCGGTCGCCGGTGGCACCTTCACCGCCGCCGGTGCGACGTGGAAGGCCCCGGAGGGCAGCTTCCAGTGGAGCCGCTTCACCGAGGAGATCACCAAGAACGGTGACATGAAGGGTGACGTCAACCGGGACGGGGACATCACCGACCGGTTCGGCATGCTCTACGACCCGGTCGCCGGGACCGTCCGCGTCGACACCGACCAGGACAACGACTTCACGAACAACGAGCCGATGAAGCCGTACAAGGACGGCTACCAGATCGGCTACTTCGGCACGGACAACCCGGCGACCGAGGTCGCCGAGCGCATCCCGTTCGTGATCGAGATCCGCAAGGACGTCCCCCTGGACCCGTGGGGCGGTGACTGGGTCGGCAAGAAGGCCGACTTCGTCAACATCGGCATCATCGAGGGCACGCACGGCACGCACGTCGCGGGCATCACCGCCGCCAACGGCCTGTTCGGCGGCGCGATGAACGGCGAGGCGCCCGGCGCCAAGCTCGTCTCCTCGCGCGCCTGCTCCTGGTCCGGCGGCTGCACCAACATCGCGCTGACCGAGGGCATGATCGACCTCGTCGTCAACCGCGGCGTGGACATCGTCAACATGTCGATCGGCGGCCTGCCGGCCCTGAACGACGGCAACAACGCGCGCACCGAGCTCTACAAGAACCTCATCGACACCTACGGTGTCCAGCTCGTCATCTCGGCGGGCAACGAGGGCCCCGGCATCAACACCATCGGCGACCCCGGTCTCGCGGACAAGGTCATCTCCGTGGGTGCGTCGGTCTCCAAGGAGACCTGGGCGGCCAACTACGGCGCCGGTGTGGCCAAGAAGTACAACATGTTCCCCTTCTCCTCCCGCGGTCCGCGTGAGGACGGCGGCTTCACGCCGACCATCACGGCCCCCGGTGCCGCCATCAACACCGCGCAGACCTGGATCCCGGGCGCACCGGTGAAGGAGGCCGGCTACACCCTGCCGGCCGGCTACGCGATGCTCCAGGGCACCTCGATGTCCTCGCCGCAGGCGGCGGGCGCCAGCGCCCTGCTGATCTCGGCCGCCAAGCAGCAGAAGATCGCCCTCACCCCGGCGAACCTGCGCATCGCGCTCACCAGCAGCGCGAAGAAGATCGAGGACGTTCCGGCGCACGCCCAGGGCGCGGGCCTCATCAACATCCCCGGCGCGTGGGAGTCCATCCAGCGCGGCGCGAAGGCCAACGAGTTCACCGTCAAGGCGCCGGTCGACACCGCGATCGACCAGTTCCTGAAGACCCCGGGCTTCGGCACCGGCGTCTACGACCGTGAGGGCGGCCTGAAGGTCGGCCAGAAGAAGGTCTACGACGTCGTCGTCACCCGCACCACGGGCGTCAAGTACGGCACACCGCACGAGCTGAGCTGGCGCAACAACGACGGCACGTTCAAGGTCATCGGCGGCTACGACTACGTCACGCTGCCCCTGAACAAGCCGGTCACCATCAAGGTCGAGGCCAAGGCCAAGACGGCCGGCGTCCACAGCGGCATCCTGCAGCTCGACGACCCCTCCACCGAGGGCATCGACAAGCAGATCCTCTCCACGGTCGTCGTCTCGGCCCCGCTGGCGAAGCCCTCGTACAGCTACTCGGACACCTCCTCCGTGCAGCGCAACAGCCACAAGTCGTACTTCGTGACCGTCCCGGCGGGCGCGAAGACCCTCGAGGTCGCCCTCGGCGGTCTGAACGCGGGCAGCCAGACGCGCTTCATCTCGATCCACCCGTACGGCGTGGGCGTCGAGGACAGCGCGACGACCCAGTGCTACCCGAACTACGACAACCCGGCCAACCTGTGCCGCCCCGACCTGCGTTCGTACCCGAACCCGCAGCCGGGCGTCTGGGAGATCGAGGTCGAGTCGCGCCGTACGTCGCCGCTGCTCGACAACCCGTACAAGCTGGACGTCTCCGTGCTCGGCGCGGCCTTCGACCCCGCGGTCCAGGTCCTGCCCGAGGTCAAGCAGGGCACCCCGGCGCCGGTCCAGTGGACCGTGAAGAACGACGGGGCCGCCATCTCCGGCGGCAAGCTCCAGGGTGGGGCCCTCGGCTCCGCGAAGGTCGCCAAGCCGACCATCGCCGCCGGTGAGACCCACACCACCGAGGTCACGATCGGCGAGGGCGTCTCCCGCCTCGACATCGCGATCGGCAAGGTGTCCGACACCGCCGCCGACCTCGACCTGGACGTGTACAAGGACGGCGTCAAGGTCGGCTCCTCCGCCGACGGCGACTCCGAGGAGGCCGTGAGCCTCGTCAACCCGGCCGCGGGCACCTACACCATCGAGGTGTTCGGCTACGCGATCCCGTCCGGCTCCACCGCGTACGACTACCGCGACGTCTTCTACTCGGCCGCCCTGGGCACCGTCCAGGTCGACGAGGCCGCCGCGGTCAACCTCGCCAACGGCGCCTCGGCGGCCGTCTCCGCGAACGTGCTGGTCACCAGCGCCGCTCCGGAAGGCCGCCAGTTCTTCGGCGAGGTCAAGCTGCTCAACGCCCGCGGCACCGCCGCCGGCACCGGCAGCGTGCAGATCGAGAAGGTCCTGCCGTAACGGGGACCTGCTGACCGCATGACGGAGGGGCCGGCGCCCGAGGGCGCCGGCCCCTTCGCGCTGCCCGGGGCGGCCCGATGACAGGATGCCGGTATGCCGATCATAGAAAGAGGGGCCAACGCCCCTCTGGCCACTGGCCCGTTCCGCATCACCGTGGCGCGCACCGCCCGGCCCGGTACCCCGGCGGTGGCCTGCGCGGCGATCCTGCTGGACGCCGTCGGCCGGGTCCGGGACGACGCCGACGTGGTCCTGGCCGCCGGACCCCGGCACCCGTCCGGCGCGGTGCGCCACCTCGGTGGGGCGCAGGAGGGCGGGCTGCTCGTCCAGCGGCTGGAGGTGGACCCGGACGACGTGGAACCTTCCGTGCGGCGGATCCTGATCGCCGCCCTCACGGCCGGCGGGACCTTCGGCGCGGTCGACGGGCTGTCCGTGGAGGTCGCGGCCGGCGACGGTGCGCCGGTGGCGCGGTACGAGGTGACGGACGCGGAGATGGACACCGCGCTGGTGCTCGGCGAGTGCTACCGGCGCAGCGGCGCCTGGCGGTTCCGCGCGGTGGGCCAGGGCTACACCAGCGGACCGGACGCCCTCGCCGCCGACTACGGCATACGGCCGCAGGCACTCCCGGCCGCCCCGGTGGCCGGTCCCGCGATGACCGAGGTCGACAAGAGGGACGGGGTGCCCGCGCCGGTCACCGCGCGGACACCGGCCCCGGCGGCCGCGGAGCCGCTCCCCGCACCCCGGCGGGACCCGGGGCGGGCCGGGGGCCCGCCCCGGGCCGACGTGGTGCACGAGGGGGACGGCGACGGGGAGGTCACCGTGGTGAACCCGGAGCCCGGCCACGCGGCGATCCTCGAGTACGAGGCGCTCGGCCCGACGGACCGCGACACCTGGCTCACGGCGGACCGGATCGACGGACGCGACGAGCCGCTCCTGGTGTTCCACCGGGGCAGCCACGGCCTGCGCGGGCAGCTGCTGGCGTTCGCCATGGGCGGCCGCGAGTTCCGGCTGCGCATCGAAGCGAACTGCCGCTGGCGCCTGCGGCTGCGCCCGGCCGGGACGGCCCAGGCCCTCGGGACGGGCGCCTCGGGGCGGGGCACCACGGTCCTGCGGTACGACGGCCCGCCCGCCCTGCTCAGGGTCGAGCGCGGGCGCGACAAGAGCGCCTCGATGGAGGTGTTCACCCTCCAGGCGGACGGCGGCTGCCACGTCGTCGCGAACGCGGACTCCCACCACCCCGTGACCGGCCCGCTCGCCGTGGGCCCCGGGGGCTGGTGCCACGTTCTGGTGGAGACCTCCGAGACCGTCTCGTGGAAGCTCGAGCCGATGCCCCTGCACACCGCCCCGGTGCTGGAGCGGAAGCTCTCCGGCCGGGGTGCGCAGGTGGTACTGGTGCGCGGGAAGGGGGCGACGGTGGACGTCCGGCACGACAGGTTCATCACCCCGCTGTTCTCCCTCGGCCCGTACCTGCTCCCCGGGGAGCGGCTGTGTACGGAACAGGGCGCCCACGACCTGCCGCCCGGCCCCGTCTCCGTCCGCGCCTCGGGGAAATGGAGCCTTCGGATCCGCGACTGACCGGCCCGGGGACCCGTTCCGTGCCGCAGATCGTCCGTAGTGCGGACAATGGATTGGACAAGGCTCGTGGGGTCGAACGCATGATGGCCTCACGCGCGCCCGCGTCGTACGTACCAAGAGGAGTCACCGTGAGGGTCGGAATCGTCGGAGCCACCGGACAGGTCGGCGGAGTCATGCGCGGCATCCTGGCCGAGCGCAAGTTCCCGGTGGACGAGCTGCGGCTGTTCGCCTCGGCCCGTTCGGCCGGCTCCACCCTCGAGTGGGAGGGCCGGGAGATCACCATCGAGGACGCCTCCACGGCCGACTACTCCGGCCTGGACATCGTGCTCTTCTCCGCGGGCGGCGCCACCTCCAAGGCCCTCGCCGAGAAGGTCGCCTCGCAGGGCGCCGTCGTGATCGACAACTCCTCCGCCTGGCGCCGCGACCCCGAGGTCCCCCTCGTCGTCTCCGAGGTCAACCCGCACGCGATCCGGAACCGCCCCAAGGGCATCATCGCGAACCCGAACTGCACCACGATGGCCGCGATGCCGGTGCTGCGCCCGCTGCACGACGAGGCCGGTCTGACCGCGCTGATCGCCACCACCTACCAGGCCGTGTCCGGCTCGGGCCTGGCGGGCGTCGCCGAGCTCAAGGGCCAGGCCTGCGCGGTCTCCGAGGCCGCCGACCAGCTGACCTTCGACGGCGACGCGGTGGAGTTCCCGGCGCCCGCCGTCTACAAGCGGCCGATCGCCTACAACGTGATCCCGCTCGCGGGCTCGATCGTCGACGACGGCTCCTTCGAGACCGACGAGGAGCAGAAGCTCCGCAACGAGTCCCGCAAGATCCTGGAGATCCCGGAGCTCAAGGTCTCGGGCACCTGCGTGCGCGTGCCGGTCTTCGCCGGCCACTCCCTCCAGGTCAACGTCCGCTTCGACCGTCCGCTGAGCGTCGAGCGCGCCTACGAGCTGCTGAAGGACGCCCCGGGCGTCGAGCTCTCGGAGATCCCGACCCCGCTGCAGGCCGCCGGCAAGGACGCCTCGTACGTGGGCCGCATCCGCGTCGACGAGACCACCGAGAACGGCCTCGCACTGTTCCTCTCGAACGACAACCTCCGCAAGGGCGCCGCGCTGAACGCGGTCCAGATCGCGGAGCTGGTCGCGGAGGAACTGCGCCAGGGCTGACGCCGGTCGCGCGCACGTGTGGGGGCGGTACCGCTACGGTGCCGCCCCTTCGGCGTGCCAGGGCCGCCGCACCTCGTACTGGAAGCAGCCGTACTCGGCGGCCCGGACGTGCACGAGGGCCACCTCGGGGTCCGCGAACGCCTCGTCGAGGGCACGCTCGACCACACCGTCGGGATCCTCACCGAGGTCGAGCACCCGCCCGCCGAGGATCTGCCCGCGGGCGCTGTACCGCCGCGCGGTGCGCCGTACACCCGCCCGGGCGAAGGGGTACCCCCGGTCCTCGGACGGCCCGCCACAGTCCTCGGCGTGGACGAACACGGGCCCCTGCTCGTCGTACGCCCCCGGATCGGCGCCCGCGGCGGCTGCCCAGCGCCGCAGGGGCGCGTAGGAGACGAGCGCGATGCGCTCCCCGGTCTCGCTCGGCCGCAGGCAGCACCTGAGTGGCGCACCGCCCTCGCGGTCGGCGTACGGGGCGCACTCCCGCCCCGCGTCGTCACGTACGCGGAGCTCCTTGAGCGCCGCCTCCTCGATGGGCCTCGCCCGGTACTTGATGGTCATGCCCACCACCCTCGCGCCGCCGCACGCCGCTGTCCGGCAGGTTTCCGACCTCGCGTTCGCGCAACAGGCCGACGGCGATCCCAAGCACCGCGGAGCGGGACGGAACACCGTGCCGTGCTGCGTACTGGTCAAGGAACTCGATGTCCGCGGCGGGCAGGTCCAGGCTGATCCTCATGGCTCATCGTAGGCACCTGTAGCTCAAAGTATCGCCCGGCGGGGGCCCGGGCGGCCGTGAAAGGATGGGCCGGAACGTCACCATCGAAGGAGATGACCGCGTGCCAGGCACGAATCTGACCCGTGAAGAGGCTCAGCAGCGCGCAAAGCTGCTCAGTGTCGACTCGTACGAGATCGAGCTCGATCTCAGCGGCGCGCAGGAGGGCGGCACCTACCCCTCCGTGACCACCGTGCGCTTCCAGTCCGCCGAGGCCGGCGCCGAGACCTTCATCGACCTGGTCGCTCCGGCCGTGCACGAGGTCGTGCTCAACGGCAAGTCCCTCGACGTCGCCGCCGTCTTCCGGGATTCCCGGATCGCGCTCGCGCACCTCGCCGCCGGGGCCAACGAGCTCCGCGTCGTCGCCGACTGCGCCTACACCAACACCGGTGAGGGTCTGCACCGCTTCGTCGACCCGGTCGACGAGCAGGCGTACCTGTACACCCAGTTCGAGGTCCCGGACGCGCGCCGCGTGTTCGCGAGCTTCGAGCAGCCCGACCTGAAGGCGACGTTCCGGTTCACCGTGACGGCTCCGGCGGGCTGGACGGTCATCTCGAACTCCCCACGCGACATTCCGCAGGGGGCGGCGGCCCCCGCCGACAACGTCTGGCGCTTCGAGCCGACCCCGCGCATCTCCACGTACATCACGGCCCTGATCGTCGGCCCGTACCACGCGGTGCACAGCTCCTACGAGGGCACGGACGGGCAGTCCGTCCCGCTCGGCATCTACTGCCGTCCCTCGCTCGCCGAGTTCCTCGACGCCGACGCGATCTTCGACGTGACCCGGCAGGGCTTCACCTGGTTCCAGGAGAAGTTCGCGTACGACTACCCCTTCGCGAAGTACGACCAGCTCTTCGTGCCGGAGTTCAACGCGGGCGCGATGGAGAACGCGGGCGCGGTCACCATCCGCGACCAGTACGTCTTCCGCTCGAAGGTGACGGACGCGGCGTACGAGACGCGCGCCGAGACGATCCTGCACGAGCTCGCGCACATGTGGTTCGGCGACCTCGTCACCATGGAGTGGTGGAACGACCTGTGGCTGAACGAGTCGTTCGCCACCTACACCTCCATCGCCTGCCAGGCGTACGCGGAGGGCTCGAAGTGGCCGCACGCCTGGACCTCCTTCGCCAACTCCATGAAGACCTGGGCGTACCGGCAGGACCAGCTGCCCTCCACGCACCCGATCATGGCCGACATCCGTGACCTGGACGACGTCCTGGTCAACTTCGACGGCATCACCTACGCCAAGGGCGCCTCGGTCCTCAAGCAGCTCGTGGCCTACGTCGGCCAGGACGCCTTCTTCAAGGGCGTGCAGGCTTATTTCAAGGCGCACGCCTTCGGGAACACGCGCCTGTCGGACCTGCTGGGCGCGCTGGAGGAGACCTCCGGCCGCGACCTGACGGCCTGGTCGAAGGCGTGGCTGGAGACGGCCGGGATCAACATCCTGCGCCCCGAGATCGAGACTGACGAGAACGGCTCCATCACCGCCTTCGCCGTCCGCCAGGAAGCCCCGGCACTGCCCGCCGGCGCCAAGGGCGAGCCGGTGCTCCGCCCGCACCGCATCGCGGTCGGCCTGTACGACCTGGCCGACGGCAAGCTGGTGCGCGGCGAGCGGATCGAGCTGGACATCGACGGCGCCCTCACCGCCGTGCCGGAGCTGATCGGCCGGACCCGTCCGGCCGTGGTCCTGCTGAACGACGACGACCTGTCGTACGCCAAGGTCCGCCTCGACGAGGTGTCCCTCGCCAACGTCACCGCGCACCTGGGCGACTTCACCGAGTCGCTGCCGCGCGCACTGTGCTGGGCCTCGGCCTGGGACATGACCCGCGACGGCGAACTGGCCACCCGCGACTACCTCGCCCTCGTCCTGTCGGGCATCGGCAAGGAGTCGGACATCGGCGTCGTGCAGTCGCTGCACCGCCAGGTCAAGCTGGCCGTCGACCTGTACGCCGACCCGGCGTGGCGCGACCAGGGCCTGGCCATCTGGACGGACGCCGCGCTGGAGCACCTGCGCGCGGCCGAGCCGGGCAGCGACCACCAGCTGGCGTGGGCCCGCGCCTTCGCGGCGACGGCCCGTACCGAGGAGCAGCTGACCTACCTGTCGGCGCTGCTGGACGGCTCGGCGGAGGTCAAGGGCCTGGCCGTGGACACCGAGCTGCGCTGGGCGTTCCTGGAGCGCCTGGTCGCCACCGGGGTCGCCGACGAGGCGGCCGTCGCGGCCGAGCTGGAGCGGGACAAGACCGCGGCGGGCGAGCGGCACGCGGCGACCGCCCGCGCGGCGCGTCCGACGGCGGAGGCCAAGGCCGAGGCGTGGGCTTCGGTCGTCGAGGGCGACTCGCTCCCGAACGCGGTGCAGGAGGCGGTGATCGGGGGCTTCGTCCAGACCGACCAGCGCGAGCTCCTCGCCCCGTACACGGCGAAGTACTTCGCGGCGGTCAAGGAGGTCTGGGAGACCCGGAGCCACGAGATCGCCCAGCAGATCGCGGTGGGGCTCTACCCGTCCCTCCAGGTCTCCGCGGAGACCCTCGCGGCGACGGACGCCTGGCTGGCCTCGGCCGAGCCGAACGCGGCCCTGCGCCGCCTGGTCTCGGAGTCCCGCGCGGGCGTCGAGCGCGCGCTGACGGCCCAGGCCGCCGACGCCCGGGCCTGACGGGCTCGCGCCCGCTGCTGGGGCTCCGCCCCAACCCCGCGCCTCAAACGCCGGCGAGGCTGGAGTTGCCGCTGCGCGGCAACCCAGCCCGCCGGGCGCGGGGCCTGAATGGCGCACAGCGCCATTTCAGCCCCGCCGGCGTTTGAGGCGCGGGTCCGGGCAGCGCCCGGGGAACGGGCGAAGGGCGGGTAGGGGACTGCGCCCCGCAGGGCCGACCACCCGCGGCGACGGCTACGGGCGGGCGGTGGCGACGGCCCGCAGGGCCGCCAGGACGTGCGCCACGGCCGGGGCCGACTCCGAGCCCCGCCGCAGGGCGGCGATGACGTGCCGGGTGGGCCGGTCGTGGGGCAGGCCCCGGACGGCGACGCCCGAGGCGCGGCTCGCCACCATGCGGGGGACCAGGGCCACCCCCATGCCCGCCTCGACCATGGCGAGGATCGCGGTCCAGCCGGACGCGGAGTGCGCCTGCTCGGGCACGAACCCGGCCGCCTCGCACGCAGTGCGGGTGATCTCCGACCAGGGGCCGGAGCCGCCGTAGATCCACGGGTCCCCGGACAGGTCCGCGAGCCGCAGCTCCGCGGCGCCGGCGAGCGGGTGCTCCGGGGGCAGGGCCACGTCGAGGGGGTCCTCCAGCAGGGTCCTGCGGGTGAAGCGGGGATCCCGGGCGGTCGGGGCGTGGGCCGCGAGGGACAGCGCGAGGTCGACGACCCCGGCGGACAGCAGCTCGTAGGACTCGGCCGCCTCGGTCTCCCGTACGCGGACCTCCACGCCGGGGTGCGAGCGCCTCAGGGCGGCGACCGCCGGGACCACGAGGACCGGTACGGCGGTGGAGAAGGC
Organism: Streptomyces sp. AP-93; assembly: GCF_022808175.1. Lineage (GTDB taxonomy): Bacteria > Actinomycetota > Actinomycetes > Streptomycetales > Streptomycetaceae > Streptomyces. The sequence goes on from NZ_JALGBX010000008.1 coordinate 209,206, forward strand.
TCCGATCCGGACCTCCCCCACTTCCCCCGCGAGGTATCCGGTGAGCTCCGCGTCGGCCCGCTCCAGCTGCGCGAACACGGCCTCCGCGTGCCGCAGTACGAGGTGGGCGGCGTCGGTGAGGCGGACCCGGCGGCCCTGCGCCTCCAGCAGCGGGACCCCCAGCATCCTGGCCAGGTTGGTCAGCTGCTGCGAAACGGCCGAGGGCGTCATGTGCAGCGCCTCGGCCGTCGCGGTCACGGTCCCCTGTTCTGCGAGGGTCCGCAGGATCCGCAGCTTCTTGATGTCCCACTCGATCATGGGACCGAACTTACCGCCGGGCACCCAGACCCACGCCGCCCAGGATCAGCGCCATGCACAGGAGCTGCGCCGGTCCGGTCGTCTCGCCGAGGAGCAGCAGGCCGAGGCCCGCGACGCAGACCGGCTGGAGGTAGTAGACGACTCCGGCGCGGGCGGCGCCGATCATCGCGACGGCCTTGTTCCAGGCGAAGAAGGCGACGGCGGAGGAGAAGACGCCGACGTACAGGAGCATTCCGGCGGTGGAGGGGGTGACCTGGAAGCCGCCCTGGACTCCGACGGACACGGCGTAGACGGGGGCGAGCATCAGGGCGCCGAGGACGAAGGTGGTGAGCAGGAAGGCGAGGCCGCCCAGTTCGGCGGGCTTGCGCTTGAGGAGCGCGCTGTACGTGGCGAAGGACAGGGCGGCGCCGAACATCCACAGGTCGCCGGCGGCGAAGTCGAAGCGGATCGATCCCTTGCCGACCAGGAGGAGCACGCCGAGGGCCGCGAGGGCCAGGCCGAAGGTGCGCCGGGTGCCGAGCCGTTCGCCGCCGAGGCGGGCGTACAGGGCCATGATGACCGGCGAGGCGGCCATGATCATGCCCATGTTGGAGGCGGAGGTGGTCAGTCCGGCCTGGTGCACGAGGGTGTTGTAGAGGGCGACGCCGAAGAGGGTGGCCAGGGCGATGTAGCCGAAGTGCTTGCGGATCAGGGCCCGCTGCTGCCAGGCCTGCCGGGCGGCGAAGGGGGCGACGGCGACGGTGGCGATCACCCAGCGCCAGAAGACGGCCTGGACGGGCGGGATGCTGTCGGCCATGCCCCGGGTGGCGACGAAGCTGCCGGACCAGACGACCGTCGCGAGCAGGGCGAGGAGGATGCCGAGACCGGCGGCCCCCTTCTTCGCCTTGCCGGGCAGTGCTTGCTGCGGGACGGTCGGGATGGTGCGGACGCGGTCCGTGACGGCCACTGTGTGTCTCCCCCTCGGGGTTCGGAGTGTCGGTTCGTTGCTCTACCGTCGCACCGGGCCACCCGTCAGGTCCATCGAAACATTTCGATTGGTTCCTTCAGTAGAACTGAACGGTTCGACCTTCGGCTTCGGGGCGCCCGCCGCGAGCTGCCCCGCGACGGTGGCGCCGAAGGCGATCGTCATGCCCAGCACCTGCACCGGCGACAGGGACTGCCCCAGGGCGGCCCAGCCGATGACTGCGGCGGTGAGCGGCGAGAGCGGGCCGAGGAGGGTGACCGAGGTGGCGGTGAGCTGCCCGATGCCGCGGATCCAGAGCCAGTACGCGATGCCGGTGTTGATCAGCATCATGTAGCCGTAGCCGAGGAAGGCCTTGCCGTCGAGGGCCGGCGGCGCCCCTTCCACCAGCGCGGCGACCGGGATGATGACCAGGCCGCCCGCGGTGAGCTGCCAGCCGGTCATGGCCAGCGGGCCGACGCCCTCCGGGCGCCCCCACCGCTTGGTCATGACGATGCCCGCGCCCATCGAGGCGGAGGAGACGACGCCGGCCACCACCCCGACCGGGTCGAGCTGCGCCTGCGCGGTCAGCACCACCATGCCGACGCCGAAGGCCGCCACGACCGCGGCGAGCACGGTCCGCAGCCGGGCCCGCTCGCCCAGGAGGAGGGCGGCGAGCCCCACGACGAACAGCGGCCCCAAGGAGCCCAGTACGGCCGCGACCCCGCCGGGCAGGCGGTAGGCGGAGAGGAACAGGAGCGGGAAGAAGGCTCCGATGTTGAGGCCGCCCAGGACGGCCGCCTTCCACCACCACACCCCCGTGGGCAGCTTCCGCGCGAGGGCGGTGAGCAGCAGCCCGGCGGGCAGGGCCCGCATCACCCCGGTGAACAGCGGCCGGTCGGGCGGCAGCAGCTCGGAGGCCACGAAGTAGGTGGAGCCCCAGGAGATGGGGGCGAGGGCGGTCAGGACGACGGTGGTGGCGCGGTTCACGGCGGTGCTCCTCCGGCAGGGACGAGTAGCTCACTTAGAAGTAGCTTAACACTAAGCTACTTTCCCGCAAGCAACTTTCTTGCCAACGAATAAGTGGAAGCCGGATACTGCGCCTATGACCGACAAGGACCCCGTCGACGCGATCGCGGACCAGTGGTTCGCGGTGCGCCCCGACCTGGACACCACGCCCATGGCCGTCTTCGGCCGGATCTACCGGATCTCCAAAGCCATGGGCGACGCCATGGAGAAGGCCTACGGGCGCTACGGAATCTCGCGCGGGGAGTTCGACGTCGTGGCCACGCTGCGCCGGAGCGGAAGCCCGTACACCCTCTCGCCCCGCCAGCTCTCGTCCACGCTGATGCTCACCACGGGCGGGATGACGGGACGGCTGGACAAGCTGGAGAAGGCCGGGCTGCTGCGGCGCAGCCCCGATCCGGACGACCGGCGGGGTCTGCGGGTGACCATCACCGACCGCGGCCTCGCGCTCATCGACGAGGCGGTCGAGGTGGGACTGGAGATGCAGCGCGAAGCGCTCACCGGGCTCGACGGGTCGGAGATCGCGGCGCTCACCGGCCTGCTGCGCAAGGTGATGGCAGGGGCCCCGTAGCCGGGCCGGGGTACGACGAGGCGCCGGGGGTCCGCAAGGACCCCCGGCGCCCCGGAAGAATCGGATCGGGCAAGACCCCGGAAGGGGTCAGGCCCGCTCAAGCCCGTTCAGGCCAGTTCAGGCTCGTTCAGCCTTCGGACTGCGTCTTGCGCGACTTGTCGCCGACCATCACCAGACCGGCGATGACCAGGAACAGCACGATCGGCGCGGCCACGTAGAGGCCGAGCGTCTCCGCCACGCTCAGGCCCGGACCCGGGTCGTCGCCGTCGTCACGGGTGAGCGCGAGAGCGGGAGACGTCATCAGCAGCATCATCAGCGTCGTTCCGGCCGTGACGGCGCCGGCGCGCAGAGCGTTCTTCTTGTCCACGGTGCAAACGTAGCGAACACCTAAACGCCGCGCGCGCCCGGGGGTGCCGTACGGGTTCCCACCGCCCCCCGCACCGCCCCCAGCAGGGCGTTCGCCCGCGGTGAGGCGGCCAGTGCCTCCAGGGTCAGCGGCCGGCCCTCCGCGTCGGCGACCGGGAGCCGCCAGTTGGGGTACTGGTCCCAGGTGCCGGGCAGGTTCTGCGGCCGCCGGTCCCCCACCGCGTCGGGCAGCCAGACCCCGACCAGCCGGGCCGGAGTGCGCAGCAGGAACCCGTACAGGGACCGTACGGCGGCCTCCTCGCCCTTGGTGTCGAGCCCGAGGTCCTCCAGTACGTCCAGCCAGCGCGCGGTGTCGGCGGCGTCCTCGGCGCGCTCCCGCTCCGCCGGGCGGGTCAGCAGGCCCAGCCGGTCGCGCAGTTCCACGTGGGAGCCGGCCAGTTTGGCGGCCGTGGGGGGCAGATCGTGGGTGGTCACGGTGGCCAGGCAGTCGGCCCGCCAGCGCTCCGCCTCCAGCGGCTCCCCGTCCCCGCCCCAGTCCCGCTCGAACCAGAGCACCGAGGTGCCCAGCACCCCGCGCCGGGCCAGCGCCTGACGGACCCCCGGCTGCACGGTGCCGAGGTCCTCGCCGATGACCAGGGCCCCCGCCCGGTGGGCCTCCAGGACCAGCAGGGCGAGCATCGCCTCCCCGTCGTACGAGACGTACGCGCCTTCGGCGGGCGGGGCCCCTTCCGGGATCCACCAGAGCCGGAACAGTCCCATGACGTGGTCGATGCGCAGGGCGCCGGCGTACCGGAACACCCCCCGCAGCAGGGCCCGCAGCGGCGCGTACCCGGTGGCGGCCAGCCGGTCCGGCCGCCACGGGGGCAGCCCCCAGTCCTGGCCGCGTGCGTTGAAGGCGTCCGGCGGGGCGCCGACGCAGACGCCGCGGGCGTAGTGGGGGACGGCTCCGAAGGGGGCTCCGGTGGCGTCCGAGCCCTCCGGATGCACCCCGACGGCCAGGTCGTGCACGATGCCGACCGCCATCCCGGCCTCCTTGGCGGCCCGCTGGGCGGCGGCGAGCTGGGCGTCGGTGAGCCAGACCAGCCAGCGGTGGAAGTCGGCCCGCACCTTCGGGTCCTCCCCGGCGTGCCCGGCGCACCAGACGGCGTGCCGGTCCAGCTCCTCACCCTGCGCGGCGCGGAACTCCCGGTAGGCCGCCTCCCGTTCGGGGCTGCGCGGGACGGCGTACAGCAGCTCCAGGGCGGCCTGCTTGAGGGACCAGACGGCGTCCCGGTCGATCAGCGCCCCCTTCTCCAGCACCTCGCGCCGCAACTGCGCTCCCCGGTCGGCCAGTTCCGCGAGGGCGGCCCGGTCCGGGCAGTCGGCGTACTCGGGGACGTCCTCGATCCGCAGGTGCACCGGGTCGGGGAAGCGGCGCGAGGACGGCCGGTAGGGGGAGGGGTCGGTCGGGGTGCCGGGGACGGCCGCGTGCAGCGGGTTGACCTGGACGAAGCCGGCTCCGTGGACGCGGCCCGCCCAGCGCGCCAGCTCCGCCAGGTCGCCCAGGTCGCCCATGCCCCAGGAGCGTTCGGAGAGCACCGAGTAGAGCTGGACGAGCAGCCCGTGCGTGCGCTCGGGCGCCGCCGGGGCCCGGTCGGGGGCCACGATCAGGGTGGCGGTGGCGGTGCGGCCGTCGGGGGCCTGCGCGTGGATCCGGTGCACGCCGAGCGGCGGCTCGCCCGCGCCGGCCGCGCTCCAGGCCACCGGCGGCTCCTGGGGGGCCGTGCGTCCCGCCGCCTGCGGCGGGCCGTGGTCCTCCGCCTGCGGCAGGCCGTGGTCCTCCGCCCTCGGCAGGCCGTGGTCCTCCCCCTGCGGCAGGCCGTGGCCCTCCCCCTGCGGCAGGCCGCCCTCCTCCGCCTCCAGCAGGGTCCGGGTCCCCGGCGGGAGCGTGCCCAGCTCCACGGGCGGCCGGGACCCGGCCCACCACACCAGCACGCGCGGCAACAGCCGGTGCGCCGCGTCGTGTTCGGCTGCGGCCAGGTCCGCCCGTACGGACTCCGGGGTGTCCGTGTTCACCCCCAGCTGCCGCAGTACGGCGGCGACGGTGGCCTCCGGGACCCGCAGGGTGACGTCCTCGGCGGGCTGGTAGGTGGTGGCGACTCCGTACAGGGCCGCGAGCCGGGCGAGGTCGTCCATCAGGTTCCTTTTCCTTGTCGTCTAGTCACCCGCGGCGGCGGCCGCGGCTTGGGTGGTCGGCTCGCTGGTCAGCGGGGCCTCGCAGGCGAGCGGGGGCTCACTGGTCAACGGCGCGTGCGCGGCGTCGGCGAGCGACGGCTCGCTGGTGAGGGGCCGTTCGTCTGGTCCGGACTGCGCCGGCAGGTGGGCGAGCGGCGGACGCCGTTTCGGGGTGGACACCGCGGATATGACGGTCGTGGGGATGGCGGCGACGGTGGTGTTCTCGGTTTTCACGGCCTTGGTGTTCATCGGCAGGCACTCCTTCGTACGTGAGGATCGATCAGGACCCGTGGACGGCTCCCACTGTGTCGGTCCGTGCGCCGTTCGCGCACCACCGACAGCGGAAATCCTCCTGTGTGGTCCGTGAATCCGTCATAAATGCCTGCGTTCGGGCCGTGCGCGGGAGGGGTTGCGGGGCTCCGCGCCGATCACCGCACGTGGGGAGGGATCGCCCCGGCGTGCGGGATCGTCGGGAACACCCTCCGGCGCGCCGCCCGGAGAACATCCCAGCCATACCCAGTCGGCGGCACCGCATTCCTGGCCGATCCCGGTCAGATCACCCGCCGCCGTTGACACCCTGGCCGTACGGATGGTGGGCTCTGGCTCGTTCGTACGAGCGGGGGACGACTCGGGACGGGGTGGCTCCGTGCAGATCAGGGGCAGCAAGCGGGCCACGGCCACCGCCGCGGCGGTCGCCGCCATCGGTGCACTGCTGAGCGGCTCGGCGGCGGTGGGTCCCCCCACCGCCTTCACCGCGCCCACCTCGCCGGACGCACCGAACACACCGGACGCCCCCGCGCCGGACGCTGCCGCGGCTCCCGCGGCGCTGCGCGACCCAGCCCCCGTATCCGCCCCCGTGCTCGCCCCCGGCTCCGATCCGGCGCGCGCCGCCGCCGCGGGGCCCGCGGTGTATCCCCGGCCGCAGTCGACGGTCTTCGACCCGGCGCGCGCGGTGCCGCTGGGCACCGAGGCCGTACTGGTGCTGCCCGCCGGCGTGGACCCGTACGCCGCCCAGCTGGTGCGCGACGCCCTGCGCGGGGCGGGCGTACGGACCCTGCACGAGCGGGCCGACGGGGAACCGCTGCCCGGTGCGGGACCCGTCGTACGGCTCCAGGGGCAGCACGACGGGAACACGGAGCGGGCGCTGCGGGCCCTGGGCGCGGACGCGGCCGGCGACCTGCCGGCCGGCGGCTACCGGCTGGCGGTGGGCCGCACCGAGGGGCGGGACACGGTCGCGCTGGCGGGCGTGGGCGAGGACGGGCTGTTCCACGCGGCGCAGACGCTGCGTCAACTACTTACCCAGGGCGGCGGGAAGGTGCCCGGCGTCCTCGTACGGGACTGGCCGTCCGCCCCGGTGCGCGGGATCACGGAGGGGTTCTACGGCACTCCGTGGACGGCCGCCCAGCGGCTCGAGCAGGTGGAGTTCATGGGCCGCACCAAGCTGAACCGGCTGCTGCTCGCGCCCGGTGACGACCCGTACCGGACCACGCAGTGGCGCAGCGACTACCCGGCGCCCGGGGCGGCGGAACTGCGGGAGCTGGCCGACCGGGCGCGGGCCAACAAGGTGGTGCTCGCCTGGGCGGTGGCGCCCGGGCAGTCGATGTGCCTGGCCTCCTCGGCCGACCGGGCGGCGCTCGCCCGCAAGCTGGACGCCATGTGGGACCTCGGATTCCGGGCGTTCCAGGTGCAGTTCCAGGACGTCAGCTACACCGAGTGGGGCTGCCGCGCCGACCGGGAGCGCTACGGCAAGGGCCCGGCGGCGGCAGCGAAGGCGCACGCGGAGGTCGCGGGCGAGCTGGCCGCGCACCTGGCCCGGCGCTATCCGGGGGCTCCCGCGCTGTCGCTGCTGCCGACGGAGTACTACCAGGAGGGCGCGACGCCCTACCGGACGGCGCTGGCCGCGGCCCTGGACGACCGGGTGGAGGTGGCCTGGACGGGCGTCGGCGTGCTGCCGCGCACGATCACCGGCAACGAGATGAACGGGGCGCGGTCGGCGCTCGGGCAGCACCCGCTGGTCACCATGGACAACTACCCGGTCAACGACTGGGATCCGGGCCGGATCTTCCTCGGCCCGTACGCGGGACGGGACCCGGTGGTCGCGGGCGGTTCGGCGGCCGTACTGGCCAACGCGATGCCCCAGGGCACGCTGTCGCGCATCCCGCTGTTCACCGCGGCGGACTTCACGTGGAACCCGCGCGGCTACCGGGCCGCCGACTCCTGGGCGGCGGCCGTGGCCTCGCTCGCCGGACCCGACCCCCAGGCCAGGGAGGCCTTGGCCGCGCTGGCCGCCAACAACGCCTCCTCCGGCCTCGCCCAGCCCGAATCCGCCTACCTGGTCCCCCTCATGGAGGGGTTCTGGCGGGCCCGGAGCTCCGGCGACCCGGCCGCGGGCGAGCGGCTGCGCGCCGCCTTCCGCGTGCTGCGGGGCGCCCCGGACCAGTTGCCCGCACTCGCCGGGGAGGCGGGGCCCTGGCTGTCGCGGCTCGCGCGCTACGGGGCCGCCGGAGAACTGGCGCTCGACGTCCTCCAGGCGCAGGCCCGCGGGGACGGGGCGGCGGCCTGGCGGGCCTCGCAGGCCTTCACCGCCGCCCGCGCGGCGCTGTCCGGGGCGGACGGGCCGGAAGCCGCCCGGGTCGACAAGGCGGTGCTGGACCCCTTCCTGGCGCGGGCCGCGGCCGAGGCCGACGCGTGGACGGGCGCGGCCCGCGCGCCGGGCACGGTGACCCGGCAGACCGACGCGTGGACGGTCGAGCTGTCCGGTGCCCGGCCGGTGTCGGTGGTGACCGTGATGACCGACCCGCTGCCGCCCGGCAGCCGGGGCGCCGTGATCGAGGCCCACGTACCGGGAGAGGGCTGGCGCAAGGTCGCGGACGCGGCGGCGTCGGGCTGGACCCAGGCGGACGTGGGCGGCCTACGGGCCGACGCGGTCCGGCTCGTCTGGTCGGGCCCGGCTCCGGCCGTGCACAGCGTGGTCCCGTGGACGGCGGACGGCCCGGAGGCCCGCTTCGAGCTGGCGCAGAGCGTGGACGCGGAGATCGGCGGGGCCCCGCAGCGGATCCCGGCGGAACTGTCCGCGCTGCGTCCCGGCGAGGTCCGCGGGCCCCTGTCGGCGACGCCGCCGCCGGGGATCTCGGTACGTCTGCCGGAGACTGCCGCGGCCGCGCGCGGTACGACGGCGACCGTCCCGGTGGAGGTCACGGTCGCCGCGGGCACGGCGCCGGGCACCTACGAGGTTCCGGTCACCTTCGGCTCCGAGACGCACACGCTGAAGGTCCGTGCCCATCCGCGCACGGCCGGCCCGAACCTGCTGCGCTCCGCGGTGGCCTCTTCCTCGGCCGACGAGACCCCGGCGTTCCCCGCGTCGGGGGCGCTGGACGATTCCCCGGCCACCCGCTGGTCCTCGCCCGCGGCCGACGGGGCCTGGTGGCAGGCGGAGCTGCCGGCTCCGGCGCGGATCGGGCTGCTGCGGCTGCGCTGGCAGGAGGCGTACCCGTCCCGGTTCCGGGTGGAGACCTCGGCGGACGGTGTCACCTGGCATCCGTCGGCGACGGTCGCGTCCCGCGGCGGGGTGGACTCCGTCCACTTGGACCCGGTGGCCGCCCCGGCCCGCTTCGTCCGGGTCACCTGCGAGACCCGCGCCACCCGCTACGGCTGCAGCCTGCTCGGAGCCGAAGCCTTCGCGGTGGCCCCTCAGTAACCCTGCGGGGCTGGTCCCCTACCCACCCTTCCCCCGTTCCCCGGGGCTCCGCCCCGGACCCCGCTCCTCAAACGCCGGAGGGGCTGGATTTTCGCCGGCGTCAGCCACATCCAGCCTCGCCGGCGTTTGAGGCGCGGGGTCCGGGGCGGAGCCCCAGGGGGTCCGGGCGCAGCCCGGGGAACGGGCGAAGGGCGGGGAGGGGACTTCGCCCCGCGCAGCGGCACGTTCGAAGGCGGAGCCCCGCTCAGGGGGCTACGACGCGACCGCCGCGGCAGCGACCGGGACCCCGATGCGATCCAGCGCATCCTCCGCCCCGTACGGCTGGAGATACGGCATCCAGCACGGATCCCGGTGCCCCGTCCCGATGATCCGCCAGGCCAGCCCGGACGGCGGAGCCGGCTGGTGCCGCAGCCGCCAGCCGAGGTCGACGAGGTGCCGGTCGGCCTTGACGTGGTTGCAGCGACGGCACGCGGCGACGACGTTGTCCCAGGCGTGCTGCCCGCCCCGGCTGCGCGGGACGACATGGTCGACACTGGTGGCGACGGCCCCGCAGTACATGCAGCGGCCGCCGTCCCGGGCGAACAGCGCGCGGCGGGTGAGTGGAACGGGCCCCCGGTAGGGGACCCGCACGAAGCGCTTGAGCCGAACCACGCTGGGCGCGGGGACGGCCCTTGTCGCGCTGTGCAGAAAGGCGCCGGATTCTTCCAGGGAGACGGCTTTGTTCTCCAGGACGAGGACGAGCGCGCGACGGAGCGGTACGACGCCGAGGGGCTCGTACGACGCGTTGAGGACCAGGACGTGCGGCACGGACTGCCTCCTATAACGCCGGCGGCGCGTGGCTCGCGCCGGGACGATCTGTTTTCCAGTCTCCCCTTACGGCTGGTCGAAGCGCCACCACGCGCCCGTAACGGGTCCGGGGTGTTTTCGACCACACCCGTTTCATCCCCGCGTGAGTCTGGTCTCTCCCTCGAACACGGCAACAAGTCAGGCCGAGTGCCCCGTTAGGGTGGATGGTCTGCCCGCCCCACCCCTTCCGCGGGCAGGACGCTATATCTGGAGGTTCCCGCCGTGCCCAGGCCTGCCGCACTGCTCCCGCTCGCAGCCGACAACCCGGACGCGTCCCAAACGATCAGAGAAACCCACGAGAGCGTCACGAACGCCGCCAGTTTCATAGAGGAGAACTGGGCCGGATGGCTGTACCTGGGCCTGCGGATCCTCCTCATCCTGGTCATCGCCTTCGCCCTGCGCTCGGTGGTCCGCAAATCGCTGACCAAGCTGATCACCCGGATGAACCGCGGCGCCGATGCCGTCGAGGGCACGGCCCTGAGCGGGCTGCTGGTCAACGCCGAACGACGCCGGCAGCGGTCCGAGGCCATCGGTTCCGTGCTGCGCTCGGTGGCCTCGTTCCTGATCCTCGGCACGGCGGGACTGATGGTGCTCGGCGCGCTCGACATCAATCTGGGACCGCTGCTGGCGAGCGCCGGTGTGGCGGGTGTGGCGATCGGTTTCGGCGCCCGGAACCTGGTCACGGACTTCCTCTCCGGCGTGTTCATGATCCTTGAGGACCAGTACGGCGTCGGCGACAAGATCGACGCCGGTGTGGCCTCCGGCGAGGTCGTCGAGGTGGGCCTGCGCGTCACCAAGCTGCGCGGCGACAACGGCGAGATCTGGTACGTCCGCAACGGCGAGATCAAGCGGATCGGCAACCTCAGCCAGGGCTGGGCCACGGCGAACGTGGCGGTGCAGGTCAAGCCGACCGAGAGCCTCTCCCACATCCGCGAGGTGATCAAGGGGATCGCCGACACCATGGCCAAGGAGTCCCCGTGGGACGAGCGGCTGTGGGGTCCGGTGGAGGTGCTGGGACTGGACGAGGTGCTGCTGGCCTCCATGTCGGTGTCGGTGTCGGCGAAGACGATGCCGGGCCAGCAGTTCTCCGTGGAGCGCGAGCTGCGCTGGCGGATCAAGGACGCCTTCGACGCCGCGGGCATCGGGATCGTCGGGGGCCTGCCGGCGCCCGAGGAGGAAGCGGCCCCGGCCGACCCCTCGGCGTCCGTCGCCCCGCCGTCGGCGCTGGCGAACCCGACGTCCCCGCAGTCCCTGGCCACCGCGGAGATCCCGCAGCCGGCCGCGGGCGGCTCGGCCTCCGGCCCGCGCATCACGAAGTAGCGCCCGCCACGCGCGAACCCGCACCCGTACGCCGCTGCCCCCGTAGGTCCAACCTGCGGGGGCAGTGGTGTACGCAGTGCCATTGACACGAGCGACCCACCAATAGGAAACTTACCTAACAGTTCACCCCGGTGAGAGAGAAGTCACCCCATGCCCGCCACCCCCGGTACGCCCAGCCTGTTGCGCGCCCTGAACGACCGGGCCGCGCTCGAGCTCCTGCTGACACACGGTCCGCTGTCCCGGACCCGGATCGGGCACCTCACCGGCCTCTCGAAGCCCACCGCCTCCCAGCTGCTGGCCCGCCTGGAGGCCGCCGGGCTCGTCGTCGCCACCGGCACCGCCACCGGCCGCCCCGGCCCCAACGCGCAGCTCTACGCCGTCAACGCGCGGGCCGCCCACGTCGCGGGGCTCGACGTCACCCCGGGCCGGATCCTCGCCTCCGTGGCCGACCTGACCGGCGAGGTGATCGGCAGCCACGAGCTCCCGTACGCGGAGGGCACCGGGCCGGTCGAGCAGGTCACCCGCGCCCTCGGCGAGGCCGTCAAGGACGCCGGGCTGCACCTCGCCGACATCCACCGGGTGGTCATCGCGACCCCCGGCTCCTTCGACCCCCGCACCGGGGTGCTGCGCTACGCCGACCACCTGGCGGGCTGGCAGTCCCCCACGCTCCTCGACGAGCTCGCCGCGGCCCTGCCGATGCCGGTCGAGTACGAGAACGACGTGAACCTCGCCGCCGTCGCCGAACAGCGGCTCGGCGCCGCCCGCGGCCACGAGGACTTCGTCCTGCTGTGGAACGAGGAGGGCCTCGGGGCCGCCCTCGTGCTCGGCGGCCGGCTGCACCGCGGCTGGACCGGCGGCGCCGGGGAGATCGGCTTCCTGCCGGTCGCCGGACACCCCCTGGTGCGCCAGGTCACCCGGGTCAACTCCGGCGGCTACCAGGAGCTGGCCGGCGCGCAGGTGCTGCCCGCGATGGCGGCCCGGCTCGGCGTCGACGCACCGCCGGCCGCCGCGGCCGGGGCCGGTTCGGTGCACGGAGCCGTGCACGGGGCCGAGTCCGGGGCCATGGTCGAAGCGGCGGCCGCGCTGCTGGCCCAGGCCGCCGCCGCGCCCGAGGGGGCCCACCTGGAACTCCTGCGGGAGTACGCCACCGCGCTGGCCACCGGCCTCGCCTCGCTGGTCGCCGTACTGGACCCCGAGATCGTGATCCTCTCCGGCGCGCTGACCATCGCGGGCGGAGAGCCGCTGCGCGAACTCCTCGAAGCCGAGCTCGCCGACCTCGCCCCGTCCCGGCCCCGGCTGGTGACCGGCGAGGTACGGGAACGGCCCGTACTGCGCGGGGCACTGGAGAGCGCCCTCGCCGCGACCCGCGACGAGGTCTTCGACACCTCCCGCCGCTGAACCGCACCACGGGCACCTCCCGCCACTGAACCGCACCACCGGCACCTCCCGCCACTGAACCGCACCACCCGCACCTCCCGCACGAGCCCGCACCGCATCACCCGCGCAAGCCCCGGGCGCACGCAGCCCCGTACAGAACACCCGCACCACCTGCCCCGCACCTCCCCCGCGTGAGCCCACACCGCACCACGGCTCCTCCCCCACCCCTCCAGGAAGTCCCCCCGCGCAGAGAGTGACTCCGCCATGCCCAGAATCAGCCGCCTGACCGCCGCCGCCACCGCCGTCGCCGCGATATCCGTACTCGCCACCGCGTGTGCGGGCTCCGCCTCCAACACGGCCACCGACGACCCGAACAAGGACGTCACCCTCAACTTCTGGCACGGCTGGTCCGCCCCCAGCGAGATCAAGGCCATCGAGGACAACATCGCGCGGTTCCGGAAGGCGCACCCGAACATCAAGGTCAACGTCACGGGCAACATGACGGACGACAAGATCAACCAGGCGCTGCGCGCCGGCGGGGACAAGGCCCCCGACGTGGTCGCCTCCTTCACCACCGACAGCGTCGGCAAGTTCTGCAACACCGGCGCCTTCACGGACCTGAACCCCTTCCTGGCGAAGTCCGGGATCGAGAAGGACAAGGTCTTCCCCAAGACCCTGATGCAGTACACCCAGTTCAACGGCAACCAGTGCACGCTGCCCCTGCTGAACGACGCGTACGGCCTCGTCTACAACAAGACCGCCTTCGCCGCCGCCGGGATCACCGAACCGCCCAAGACCTGGAGCCAGTTCGAGGCCGCCGCGCAGAAGCTGACGATTGCCAAGGGCGATTCGTACCAGCAGCTCGGCATCATGCCCACCTACCACGGCTACGAGACCGCCCCCCAGCGCCTGGCCGCCATGTGGAGCCCGACGTACTTCGACGCCGACGGCAAGTCCAACCTGGCCAAGGACCCCGCCTTCGCGAAGATGCTGACCGCGCAGAAGGACCTGGTCGCCAAGCTCGGCGGGTACGAGAAGCTGGAGAAGTTCCGCACCACCTTCGGTGACGAGTGGAGCGCCGAGCACCCCTTCCACCTGGGCCTGGTCGCCATGCAGATCGACGGCGAGTGGCGGGCGAACATGGCGAAGGAGGCCGGGGTGAAGTTCGAGATCGGGACCGCGCCGATGCCCGTCCCCGACGACCAGGCCGCCGACTACGGCAAGGGCTACCTCTCCGGCACGATCATGGGCATCGCCTCGGGCAGCAAGAAGCAGAACGCCGCCTGGGAGCTGACGAAGTACATGACGACCGACACCGACGCCGTCGTGGAGTTCGCCAACGCCATCCACAACGTGCCCTCCACGCTGGCCGCCCTGGAGTCGCCGAAGCTCCAGGTCAGCCCGGAGTTCAAGACGTTCATCGACATCGCCAGGCACCCGAAGTCGACCACCACCCCGGCGCAGATCGACGGCGGCACCTACCAGCTGACCTTCACGGACTTCGCGTACGCGGTCGAGAAGGGCGAGGTCGCGGACATCCCGGCCGGTCTCGCCAAGACCGACCAGCAGATCGACACGGACATCGCGAAGGCCAAGTAGCCCGATGGACGGCACCCTCTCCCCCGGACTCTCCCCCGAACTGCGCGCCAAGCGCCGCAGGTCGGCGCTGCGCACGGCGGCGTTCATGTCGCCCTGGCTGATCGGGTTCGGCGTCTTCTTCGCCTACCCGCTCGCCTCCACCGTCTACTTCTCCTTCACCAAGTACGACGGCTTCCGCCCGCCCGTCTTCAACGGTCTGGACAACTGGACCTACGTCTTCTCCGACCTCCCGATGTTCTGGCCGGCCATGCGCAACACCCTGTGGCTGGTCGTGGTCATGGTCGCCTGCCGGGTCGCCTTCGGCCTGGGCATCGGCCTGCTCATCACGAAGATCAAGCTGGGGACGGGCGTCTTCCGCACCCTGTTCTACCTGCCCTACCTGGCCCCTCCGGTGGCGGCGACCCTGGCCTTCGTCTTCCTGCTCAACCCGGGCACCGGCCCGGTGAACACCCTGCTGGACGCGGTCGGACTGCCCACGCCCGGCTGGTTCACGGACGCCTCGTGGTCCAAGCCCGCGCTGACCGCGCTCGCGGTGTGGGGGATCGGGGACCTGATGGTGATCTTCATGGCCGCGCTGCTCGACGTACCGCGCGAGCAGTACGAGGCCGCCGAGCTGGACGGAGCCGGGCCGCTGGCGCGGTTCCGCCACATCACCCTGCCGAACATCTCCCCGATCATCCTGTTCGCGGTGGTCACCGGGGTCATCCAGGCCATGCAGTTCTACACACAGCCCCTGGTGGCGGGGAAGGTGGCCTCCGGCGTGATCGGCGGCTCGGGGCAGCAGTTCGAGCCCGGATACCCCGACAAGTCCACGCTGACCCTGCCCCAGGTCATCTACAACGTCGGCTTCCAGCGCTTCGACTACGGCACCGCCTGCGCGGTCGCCCTGGTGCTGTTCGCGCTCTCCATGGCCTTCACCGCGCTGCTCATGCGGCGGCGCGGCGGGCTGATCGAGGCAGGTGACTGAGGACCATGAGCCAGACCATCACCCGCGGCGCCGAGCGCGCTCCGCGCCCCGCCCCGTCCGGTACGGCGGACTCCGCGCGGGCCCTGCGCACCGCGCGCCGCAGGGCCGCCCTGCACTGGGTCGCCGTGCACTCCCTCGGCGTCGCGGCGGCGCTCTTCTTCCTCCTCCCCTTCGTCTTCCTCTTCCTGACCTCGGTGATGAGCGACCAGCAGGCGCTGACCCGCGACCTGTGGCCGCACAGCTGGGGGTGGGGCAACTACGCGAAGGTGTGGGACACCCCCGGCTTCCTGACCTGGTGGCGCAACACCCTGATGTACGCGGGCCTCGGCACCCTGCTGAGCGTGGTCTCCTCGGTGCCCGTCGCCTACGCGCTCGCCAAGTTCCGCTTCCGCGGCCGGCGGCTGTCGCTGATGCTGGTCATCGCCATGATGATGCTGCCGCCCCAGGTGGTCGTCATCCCGATGTACCTCTTCTGGGCCAAGCAGCTGGACCTGTCCGGCACCCTGTGGCCGCTGATCATCCCGATGGCCTTCGGCGACGCCTTCTCCATCTTCCTGCTGCGCCAGTTCCTGCTGACGATCCCCGACGAGTACCTGGACGCGGCGAAGGTCGACGGCTGCGGCGACCTGCGCACCCTGCTGCGGGTGGTGCTGCCGATGGCGAAGCCCGGGATCGCGGCCGTGGCGCTGTTCCAGTTCTTCTACGCCTGGAACGACTACTTCGGCCCGCAGATCTACGCCTCGGACAACCCGGCCGCCTGGACTCTCAGTTACGGACTGGAGTCCTTCAAGGGCGCCCACCACACCAACTGGAACCTGACCATGGCGGCAACCGTGCTGGTCATGGCCCCGGTGATCGTCCTCTTCTTCTTCGCCCAGAAGGCGTTCGTCGAAGGCGTCACCCTAACTGGAGTGAAAGGCTAGTCATCATGAAACTCGCAGTGGTGGGCGGCGGTTCCACCTATACCCCCGAGCTGATCGACGGGTTCGCCCGGCTGCGCGACACCCTGCCCATCAGCGAGCTGGTGCTGATCGACCCGGCCGCCGACCGGCTGGAGCTGATCGGCGGCCTGGCCCGGCGGATCTTCGCCAAGCAGGGGCACCCCGGTCTCATCACCACCACCTCCGACCTCGACGCGGGCGTCGCCGGCGCGGACGCGGTCCTGCTGCAGCTGCGCATCGGCGGGCAGGCGGCCCGGCTCCAGGACGAGACCTGGCCGCTGGAGTGCGGCTGCGTCGGCCAGGAGACCACCGGAGCCGGCGGCCTCGCCAAGGCGCTGCGCACGGTCCCGGTGGTCCTCGACATCGCCGAGCGGGTCCGGCGCTCCAACCCGGACGCGTGGATCATCGACTTCACCAACCCGGTCGGGATCGTCACCCGCGCCCTGCTCCAGGCCGGGCACAAGGCGGTCGGGCTGTGCAACGTGGCCATCGGCTTCCAGCGCAGGTTCGCCGCGATGCTGGACCTGACGCCGGCCGACATCCACCTCGACCACGTCGGTCTCAACCACCTCACCTGGGAGCTGGGGGTGCGCAAGGGCGGCCCGGAGGGCGAGAACCTGCTGCCGCAGCTCCTCGCCCGGCACGGCGAGGCCATCGCCGCGGACCTGCACCTGCCGCGCGCGGTGCTGGACCGGCTCGGGGTGGTCCCCTCGTATTACCTGCGCTACTTCTACGCGCACGACGAGGTGGTCCGGGAGCTCGGCACCAAGCCCTCGCGGGCCGCCGAGGTCGCCGCGATGGAGAAGGAACTGCTCGGCCTGTACGGGGATCCCGCGCTGGACGAGAAGCCGGAACTGCTCGCCAAGCGGGGCGGCGCCTTCTACTCGGAGGCCGCCGTGGACCTGGCCGCGGCCCTGCTCGGCGACGGCGGGAGCGCCGTGCAGGTGGTCAACACGCTCAACAACGGCACCCTGCCGTTCCTCCCGGACGACGCGGTCGTCGAGGTGCAGGCGCGGGTAGACCGCTCCGGGGCCTCGCCGCTGGCCGTGCCCCGGCTGGACCCGCTG
Organism: Streptomyces sp. AP-93; assembly: GCF_022808175.1. Classification (GTDB taxonomy): domain Bacteria; phylum Actinomycetota; class Actinomycetes; order Streptomycetales; family Streptomycetaceae; genus Streptomyces. Next base: position 226,434 of record NZ_JALGBX010000008.1, read on the forward strand.
TACGCGGGGCTCATCTCCCACGTGACGGCCTACGAGGACCTCGCGCTGGACGCCGCGCTGCGGGGCGGCCGGGAGCGGGTCTTCAAGGCGCTGCTGGCACACCCGCTGGTGGGCCAGTTCGACCTCGCCGAGGGGCTGACGGACCGGCTGCTCGCGCACAACAAGGAGCACCTGGCATGGGCGTGAGCCGGCCCCCGAAGGCAGCCGTCCTCGCCGTCGACGCGGGCAACAGCAAGACGGACGTGGCGCTGATCGCCGCGGACGGCCGCGTCCTCGCCACCGGACGCTCGGGCGGCTTCCAGCCCCCGCGCGTCGGGGTCGAGGCGGCGCTGGACGTCCTCGGGCTGGCCGTCGCCGAGGCGGCCGCGGCCGCCGGGCTGCCGGAACCCGCGGCCGGGGCCCCGTACGCCGACCGGGTCTCGGCCTGTCTGGCCAACGCGGACCTCCCGGTGGAGGAGCTCCGGCTCGCGCAGGCCATCGGCGCGCGCGGCTGGGGCACGGCCACCGAGGTCCGCAACGACACCTTCGCGATCCTGCGGGCCGGGCTCGGCGAGGACGCCGGCGGGCCGCGCGGGGTCGCGGTGGTGTGCGGGGCGGGCATCAACTGCGTGGGCATGCTGCCCGACGGGCGCACGGCCCGGTTCCCGGCGCTCGGACAGATCTCCGGCGACTGGGGCGGCGGCGGCGGACTGGCCGCCGAGGCCATGTGGTGGGCGGCCCGCGCCGAGGACGGGCGCGGCGGCCCCACGGAGCTCGCGGGTGCCTTGCCGGGGCACTTCGGGCTGGACTCCATGTACGCGCTGATCGAGGCGGTGCACCTGGGCGCCGTCGAGCCCGTACGGATGCACGAGCTGGTGCCGGTGCTGTTCGCGGTGGCCGCGGCCGGTGATCCGGTCGCAGCGGCCCTCCTCGAGCGGCAGGCCGAGGAGGTCGTGGCACTGGCCTCGGTGGCGCTGGAGCGGCTCGGGCTGCTGGCCGAGGAGGCGCCCGTCCTGCTGGGCGGCAGCGTCCTGGCCGCCCGGCACCCGCAGTTGAACGGCCGGGTGGAGGCCCTGCTCGCCGAACGGGCCCCGCACGCCCGGGTCTCGGTGGTGACGGCCCCGCCGGTGCTGGGCGCCGGCCTGCTGGGTCTGGACGCGCTGGGGGCGGGGCCCGAGGCCTACGGGAAGTTGCGTGCCCATTTCGGGTGAACCGCGCCCGCGCCGGAACCATCTCGGCTCGCGGGGCGTAGTAGGACCGGGGGACGGATCGGGGCGGATCGTGCCCGATCCCGGACCGGGTGCTGTGGACGACCGCCACTAAGGCCATACTGCTGCGAAGCACGAAGGACCGAGGGGGAGGTCAGGGTGGCCATCACATCACGCGCACCCGCGCCCGGCGGCGTCTCGGCGCCCTCCGGGCCGCCGGCGCCGCCGCCCGACGGGCTGCCCCGGCGGGGCACCGCCTGGGCCGAGGGCGTGGAGCGGCTGCGCGCGGCCGCCACCACCGAGCCCGGCCGGCTGCGGATCGTCGGCGCTGCCCTGGCCGCGCTGGTCCTGCTGTTCGGCGCGGTGGCCGTCTGGGAGATCTCCGGCCGGGTCACCGCGGCCGACGACGTCGTGGGCCGCAGCCAGCCGCTGAGCGCCGACGCGGCGAGCATCTACCGCTCCCTCGCGGACGCCGACACCGCCTCCTCCAGCGGTTTCCTCGCGGGCGGCCAAGAGCCCCGCGAGGTCCGCAGCCGGTACGAGAAGGACATCGCCAACGCGTCCCGGCTGCTGGTGAACGCGGCCGCCAGCACCACGGCCGGCGAGGACTCCCGCAAGCAGATCACCCTGCTGAGCGAGCAGCTCCCCCGCTACGCCGGCCTGATCGAGCAGGCCAGGGCCACCAACAAGCAGGGCCTGCCGCTCGGCGGCGCCTATCTCCGGTACGCGAACGAGCAGATGAGCACCCAGCTGCTGCCCGCCGCGCAGCGGCTCTACGAGGCGGAGACGGGCCGGCTCTACAACGACTACGACGAGGCCCGTGCGCTGCCCCTGGCCTCGCTCGGGGCGGGTCTGCTCGCACTCGCCGCCCTGTTCTGGGCCCAGCGGCGCAACTACCGGCGTACGAACCGCGTCTTGAACCACGGGCTCGTCGCCGCGACCACCGCCTCGCTGGTGCTGCTGCTGTGGCTGGCCGCGGGGCACACGGTCGCCCGGTCGGGGCTGAGCGAGGCCCGCACGGACGGGCAGGAGTCGCTCAAGGTGCTCAACGACGCGCGGATCGCCTCGCTCCAGGCGCGGGCCAACGAGAACCTGACCCTGGTCTCGCGCGGCGCCGTACTGGCCGAGGACAAGAAGTCCGACAAGTACGACGTCGACTACTCGAACGACATGAAGGCCCTGGACGCGGGCCTGGCGACGGCGGCGAAGCTGGCCGACGACACGGCCGGCCGCGACCCCGTGTCCCGCGCCGCGGAAGGCGTGAAGCAGTGGAAGGAACTCCACGCGGCGGCCCGGGAGACCGACTTGAAGGGCGACTACCAGGGCGCCGTCGGGCAGGTCATCGGGGACGAGAACCACAAGAAGCCCACGGGAACCGCCTTCGACACGGTGGACGCCTCGCTGGAAGAGGCCGTGGCCCACGAGCAGCGTGAGTTCACCCGGGCGGCGCGGGACGGGCTCAGGGCGCTCGACGGTTTGGTGACAGGCACGGCGGCCCTGGCGGTCGTCGGCGCGGTGGCCGCCCTGCTCGGCATCGGGCGCAGGCTTTCGGAGTACAGGTGAGAGCGATGCCGGGACGGGTGAAGCGCGCGGGCGGCGTGTGCGAGGGGGCCCTGGCTCCCGATGCGGCCTCCGAGGGCGCCGTGGAGGTTCAGGAGGTACGCGGCCTGCGGCGGCTGACGGGCCGGCTGCGCGGCTGGGGCGGGGTCGGGGCGATGGCCGTGGCCTGCGCGCTGACGGCGGCGGCCGTGCTGCTGCCCCTGGCCCAGGCGGCCCCGGGCGGCCCGGGACCCTCCTCGCTGGTGCGCGAGCCGGCCAGGATGGCCGTCGCTCCGCAGGCCCCCGGGGACACCTGCGAGAACCCTGAGGCGAGCCTGCGCCCCAACGGGCTGGACGGCTCCGCCATCCAGCGGATCCGCGCCGCGGGCCACCTCGTCGCGGGCGTGGACCAGAACAGCTTCAAATGGGGCTACCGCAACCCGGCCGGGGAGCTCGACGGCTTCGACATCGCCCTGGTCAAGGCCATAGCGAAGGACATATTCGGTGAGGACGGCAAGGTCATCTACCGGGCCATCCCCACCAGCCAGCGCATCCCCGCGCTCAAGGACGGCACCGTCGACATCGTCGTGCGCACGATGACCGTCAACTGCAAGCGGCTTGAGGAGGTCGCCTTCTCGACGGCGTACTTCGAGGCCGGGCAGCAGGTGCTGGCCCCCAAGGGCTCGGCGATCACCGGCTACGACGCGTCGCTGAAGGGCCGCCGCATCTGCACGGCGGCCGGCTCCACGGCGGAGGCCGCGCTGGCCGCCCAGTCCTACGGCGCCGTCCCGGTCAGCGTGCCCAACCAGCTCGACTGCCTGGTCCGGCTGCAGTTGGGCGAGGTGGACGGCATCATCACCGACAACGCCCTCGCCGCCGGCCAGGCCGCGCAGGACCCCTCGGTCGCACTGGTGGGCTCCCCGTTCACCAAGGAGTTCTACGGGGTGGCCATGAACAAGGACGCCGGCGACCTGGTGCGCCGGGTCAACAAGGTGCTGGAGGACTACCGCGCGGGCGGCGGCGACAGCCCCTGGATGAAGGCCTACAAGGCCCATCTGGAGCCCGTGCTGCCCGGCGTGGGCGGCCCGCCCGTTCCCAAGTACCGGGACTGAGGCCGGTGGCGGACTCTGAGCCCGATGTCACGAGACCGGAGGCGGGATCGGTGGAGGCACATCCTTGGGGGGCGCAGCCTGCTGTGATGGACCGGGACGGTGTGGACCGTGCGCTGGCCCGGCTGGGCGCGGAGCACGAGGCCGTCGAGACCTCGTTGCTCGCGCTCCAGGACCACGCGGGCCGGCGGCTCCTGGAGGGCGCCGGGCTGACCGGGCTCACCAAGGAGCGGTGGGCCGAGGCCGATGCGGCCATCACCCGGCTGTGGCGGTACTTCGACGCCTACAGCGGGGCGCTGGGCGCCGCCCGGGAGATCCGCGAGCGGCGTCGCTGGCCGAGCCGCGAGGACCTGGTCGAGCTGACCGACCGGCTGCGCGGGCCCGGGGTGCTGATCTCCGGCGCCGCGGTGGAGGGCGTCCCGCTCGCGGAGCGGTTCTCCCTCGCCGAGCTGGTGTCCCGCATGAACGAGCTCTACGCGGGCTCCCTGGACGTGGTGGTCGCCGCAGACTCCGTCTGGTCGGCGCTGCCCGCCCGGATCGACCTCCTCTCCGCCGAACTGCACCGCACCCGCGCCCTCGCCCACTCGGTGGGTGTCCGGCCGGGGGAACACCCCTCGGGGGACGACCTGGAGGCCATCACGGCCGAGCTGGCGGACCTGCGGGCCCGGGTGATCGAGGACCCGCTGGCGTTCTGGTCCGCGGTGGCCGGGAGCTCGGCGCCGGGCGGCGGCCGTCCGGACACCGGGCGCTACGACCGGGCCGCGCTCGCGCTGGAGGACGTGCGCCGGGAGGTCGAAGCGGTGCTCGCCGTCCGGCAGGACGCCGAGCAGCGGCTGATCGGCCTGCGCGACGTGCTCTCGCGGGCCGACCGGACCCTCGCGGAGGCCCGGGTGGCCCGCGGCGAGGTGCTGGCGAAGATCGCGGCGTCCGAGGTGCCGGCGGTGAGCGGTCCGCCGACGGCGCTGCAGGAGCAGCTCTCCGCGGCGGCGGAGTACCGGCGCCGGGCCCAGTGGCACCGGCTGTCGCCCCTGCTGGAGTCCTTGGAAGAGCGGGCCGAGGAGGAACTGCGACGGGCCCGCGAATCGTTGACCGCGGTGACGGCGCCGCTGGCGGTACGGGCGGAGCTGCGCGGACGGCTCGACGCCTACAAGGCGAAGGTGGCCCGGCTGGGCATGGCGGAGGATCCGCTGCTGACGGAGCGGTACGACACGGCCCGGCGGATGCTGTGGAGCGCGCCCTGCGATCTGCGGGCCGCCGAGCAGGCGGTGCTGCGCTACCAGTGGGCGACGGCCGAGGCGCTGCCGGCGCAGCAGCAGGACCAGCGGGATCAGTGGGATCAGCGGGATCAGCAGGGGCACCGACCGGTGCGTGAGTGGCCCGACGGGCCTAGGGAGGGGGACGCGTGAGTCTGATCGGAACGGCGTGCATGCGCCCCGGCTGCCCGGGGACGTACGAGGACATGGGCGGCGGCGAGGTCTACTGCGACACCTGCGGGCTGGCGCCGGCCGGCGCCGTCGCGGCGGGCGCCGAGGAGCTGGTGTCCGTACCGACGGCGATGACGAGCGCGGCCCGCCACGGGGACTCGCAGGGGTCGAACGGATCCCAGGGCTCGCACGGGTCCGGGCGGTCCTCCTCCTCGTCCTCCTCACGGGCCTCGCGCTCGTCGCGGTCGTCTTCCTCCCGGCGCTCCGTGTCCGGCCGGCTCTCGCGCGCGCTCTCGGGAGCCGCGTCCACCCGGTCGGTGTCGGTGCGCAGTTCGGGGTCGGCCGCCTCGGTGTCGGGCCGCAGCCGGCTGGGAGCCGGGCTGGTCAACGTACCGGAGGTGCCTCGTCCGGATCCCTCCGCGGCGGTACTGGAGAACCCGGAGGTCCCGGAGCGCAAGCGGTTCTGCTCGCGCTCGGACTGCGGGGCGCCCGTGGGCCGGGCCCGAGGCGAGCGGCCGGGGCGGACAGAAGGTTTCTGCACCAAGTGCGGGCACCCGTACTCCTTCGTGCCCAAGCTGCGCGCGGGCGACCTCGTCCACGGCCAGTACGAGGTCGCGGGCTGTCTCGCACACGGCGGGCTGGGCTGGGTCTACCTCGCGGTGGACCGGGCCGTGTCGGACCGGTGGGTGGTGCTCAAGGGCCTGCTGGACACCGGGGACCAGGACGCGATGGCGGCCGCGATCTCCGAGCGGCGCTTCCTCGCGGAGATCGAGCACTCCAACATCGTGCGGATCTACAACTTCGTGGAGCACCTGGACCAGCGGACCGGTTCGCTGGACGGGTACATCGTCATGGAGTACGTGGGCGGCAAATCGCTCAAGGAGATCGCCAACGAGCGGCGCCGGCTGGACGGCCGCCGCGACCCGCTGCCCGTGGAGCAGGCGTGCGCGTACGGCATCGAGGCGCTGGAGGCGCTCGGCCACCTGCACAGCAGGAACCTCCTGTACTGCGACTTCAAGGTCGACAACGCCATCCAGCAGGCCGACCAGCTGAAGCTGATCGACATGGGCGCGGTCCGGCGGATGGACGACGAGGAGTCGGCCATCTACGGCACCGTCGGCTACCAGGCGCCGGAGGTCGCGGAGCTCGGCCCGTCGGTCGCCTCCGACCTGTACACGGTGGCGCGCACGCTGGCCGTGCTGACCTTCGACTTCCAGGGCTACACGAACGTGTTCGTGGACTCGCTGCCCGACCCGGAGCACATCGAGGTCTTCGGGCGGTACGAGTCCTTCTACCGGCTGCTGGTACGGGCCACCGACCCGGATCCGGGACGGCGGTTCGCGTCCGCGCAGGAGATGGCGGACCAGCTGACGGGGGTGCTGCGGGAGGTCGTCGCGCTCCAGACGGGCCAGCCGAGGCCCCAGGTCTCCACCCTCTTCGGGCCCGAGCTGCGGGTTCCGGACGACCGGCTGTTCACCGACGACACGTCGGGCGGGCACGTGTCCCGGCTGGGCGAGCGGCCCGTGAAGCGGTGGCGGGCGGGCCGGGGTCCGGCCCCGGCGCGGGTCCCGGCCGCCGTCCCCGGACCGGCCCCGGCTCCTGATGCGGCCTCCGCGGCGGCGGGGGCGGGGGCGGGGGCTCCCGCCGCTCCTCCTTCGGCTTCGCCGATCACGGGGTACGGCACGACCGGGCTGGTCACCACGGCGACGCACCGGGCCGCCGGTCCCGGCGTGCCGGCCCCGCGCCGGGCCCCGGCGGCCGCGCCCCTGCCACCCGTGGGGATCACCGCCTCACGGCGGCCGGAGCTGTCCACGCTGGACACCCGTGAGGCGGCGCTGGCGCTGCCCGTGCCGCTGGTCGACGCCGCGGACCCCAACGCCGGTTTCCTGGCGGGCCTGCTGGCCTCCGCGCCGGCCGACCTGCTGGCCGCGCTGGGCTCGGCGCCGGCCGAATCCGCGGAGCTGCGGCTGCGGGAGCTGCGGGCCCGGATCGAACTGGGCGGTACCGACGCGCCGCTCGTCGCCGAGGCACTGACCCGGCTGGAGGCGCGGCACCCCGACGACTGGCGCGTGGTGTGGGCCCGGGGCATCGCCTCGCTGGCCGTCGGGGAGGACGAGACGGCCGCCCTGTCCTTCGACGCCGTCTACGACGCCTTCCCGGGCGAGCCGGCGCCGAAGCTGGCGCTGGGGCTGTGCGCGGAGGTGCTGGGGCAGTTGGACAACGCCGCCGAGTACTACCGGCTGGTGTGGGCCACGGACCCCGGGTTCGTCGGGGCGGCGTTCGGGCTGGCCCGGGTGCAGCTGGCCGCCGGGGACCGGGCCGGAGCCGTGCGCACGCTGGAATCCGTACCGGAGGCCTCGATCCACCACACCGCCGCGCGGGTGGCGGCCGTACGGGCACGCCTGCGCGACCGGTCTCCCGAGGAGGCGCTGCTGGCCGATCTGTCGGCGGCCGCGGCCCAGGTGGAGGCGCTGGGGCGGTTCGGCCTGGACTCGGTGCGCCACGAGCGGCTCAGGGCGGAAGTTCTGGGCTCGGCGCTGGACTGGGTACTGTCGGGCAGCCGGGGTTCCGACCCCGGCCGTACCTCGCTGCTCGGCTGCCAACTGGACGAGCGGGGGCTGCGCTTCGGCCTGGAGCGCTCGTTCCGCGTGCTGGCACGGCTGGCGCAGCGGGGCGAGGAGAGGATCGAACTGGTGGAGCGGGCAAACCGTTTCCGTCCCCGGACGTGGGTGTGATTGATGTCGATGCATCGGCTGTCGGGCTGCCCCAGCTGCGCGGAACCGCTGGAAGAGGGTGATCGTTTCTGCGGCCTCTGCGGCTACGCCCTCACCACCGCCGCCCCCACGGAGCCCCGACCCCCGCAACGAACGACGCCCCCCGCACCCCCGGCGCCTCCGGCGCCCCCGATGAGCACACCGCCCGCGATCCCGGCGGGCGCGGCGGGTGTGGGCGCGCAGGGTCCGGCCTCGATGGATCCGGCTGCGCCGGGGCGGGGCTCGGCAGGCCCGGGCCCGGCAGGTCCGGCTGCGCCGGGGCTGGGCTCGGCGGGCGCGGGCGCGGCGGGTCCGGCTGCGCCGGGGCTGGGCTCGGCAGGCCCGGGCGCGGCGCAGCCGGCTGCACCGGGGCGGGGCTCGGCGGGGCTCGGCTCTGCGGGCCCGGGCGCGGCGCTGCCGGCTGTGCCGGTGACCCCGGCGCCAGCAGCACCGCCCGCTCCGGCCGGGGCGGATCCGGCTGCGCCGATCATCCCGGCGACGGCTGCTGCTCACGCGGGCGCCGCCGGCCGGGCCACCCCTGCGGGCGGGGTCCCGGCCACGCGCGGGCGCCCGTCGCCCGACGAAGCCCTCGCGCCCCGGCACTCCGGCGGCTACGCCGAACCGGCGGCCCCCGGGTACGCCGGCGAGGCCGCGCCCGGCTGGGGCAGCGTCTCCACCGCCGCGCCCACCCTGGTGTCGGGCCCCACGGGCTGGTCCGACCCCGCCTCCCCGGTCGCCCCCCACGGCACGCCTCCGGCCCCCGAGGGCCCGTACGCCGCACCCTCTCAGGGCTGGCACCCGGCGGACACCTCCCCCTACGGCGCGAGCGCACAGGGCACGGGTCCCGCGGGCGGATCCGGCCACGACGGCCACGACGCGTACGGCACACCGAGCCCGGGGGAACACGCCTCCCCGTACCACCACGCCGCCCGGCAGGGACAACACCCCGGCGGCGAAGCCCCGTACGGCAACCCGACAGGCGGGCACGACCCCGGCCGGCGCGACACCGGCCCGCAGGCACCCGGCTCCCAGGGACCGGGCCCGGGCCCCGAAGCCCCGTACGGCGGCCGCCCCGCCCCGCAGGCCGGGCACCACGGCGGCGAAGCCCCGTACGGCGACGGCGCCGCAGGCCAGGGCCGCGTCCCCGGGGGCGAAGCCCCCCACGTCCCGCAGGGGGAGGCCGGCGGGAAGACCTGTGTGGCCTGCCGCGCCGGGCGGGTGGACACCGACGGGTACTGCGAGCACTGCGGCCACGCGCAGCCCCGGGAGCGGGACCACCTCGAAGAGGAGCTCGGGAGCGTCGCCGCCGTCAGCGACCGCGGGCTGCGCCACCACCGCAACGAGGACTCCTTCGCCGTGGCGGCCACCGCGCTGCCCGACGGCTCCGCCGCCACCGTGGCGATCGTCTGCGACGGCGTCTCCTCCGCCAGCCGCCCCGACGAGGCCTCCGCGGCCGCCGCCGGAGCCGCCAACGAGGCGCTGCTCGACGCCCTCCCCCGTGGCGCCCACCCCCAGGAGGCCATGCACGAGGCGATCCTGGCCGCCGCCGCCGCGGTGAACGCCCTCGCCCCCGAGGTGCCCGGCGCCCAGAACGCCCCCGCCTGCACCCTGGTCGGCGCCGTGGTCAGCCGCGGCCTGCTGACCATCGGCTGGGTCGGCGACAGCCGTGCGTACTGGGTCCCCGACGACCGCGCCGCCCTGCCCCGCCGCCTCACCGAGGACGACTCCTGGGCCGCCCAGATGGTCGCGGCGGGCCTGATGGGGGAGGCCGAGGCCTACGCCGACGTCCGCGCGCACGCCATCACCGGCTGGCTCGGGGCCGACGCCTACGACCTGGAACCGCACACCGCCACCTTCAAGCCCGACCACGACGGCGTGGTCGTGGTCTGCACCGACGGCCTGTGGAACTACGCCGAGTCCGCGCGCGACATGGCCCAGGTGCTCCCGTACGACGCCGCCGTCCGGCCCCTGCACAGTGCGCAGGTCCTGGTGGGGCACGCCCTGGACGGCGGCGGGCACGACAACGTGACCGTGGCCGTCGTCCCCTTCGCCGCGACCCCGCCGACCGCCCAGACCCCGCCGCCCCCGTCCGCAGGCCCGGAAGGCCCCGGCCCCGCCGCCCCGCAGGCCCAGGCCTGATCCCCGTCCCCGAGGAGTAGCGACCGATGGCGAACTTCGCCAAGCCGAGCGCCCCGCGCTTCAGCGTGGAGGTGTACCAGAACGAGTTCCTCGCCGAGGGCGCCCGCGACGTCCACGCCATCGTCACGGTCACCTCCACCGGCGGTGCCACGGCCACCCGGACGTCCGTCGCCCCCGGCGGCGCCGCCGTGGTGATCATGGTCGACTGCTCCGGCTCCATGGAGTACCCGCCCGACAAGATGCGCGGCGCCCGCGAGGCGACGGCCGCCGCCGTCGACACCCTCCGCGACGGCACCGCCTTCGCCGTGATCGCCGGTACCCACGTGGCCAGGGAGGTGTACCCCCGCCAGGGCCGCCTCGCCATCGCCGACGCGGCCACCCGCGCCCAGGCCAAGGAGGCCCTGCGCGGCCTCACCTCCGGCGGCGGCACCGCCATCGGCACCTGGCTGCGCCTCGCCGACGGCCTGCTGCACGGGTCCACCGCGGCGATCCGGCACGGGATCCTGCTCACCGACGGCCGCAACGAACACGAGGACCCGGCCGTGCTCCGCGCGACGCTCGACGCCTGCGCGGGCCGTTTCACCTGTGACGCCCGGGGCGTGGGAACCGACTGGGAGGTCAAGGAGGTCACCGGCATCGCGAGCGCGCTGCTCGGCACTGCCGACATCGTGGCCGATCCGGCCCGGCTGACCGAGGACTTCACGCACATGATGGAGAAGGTCATGGGCAAGGAAGTGGCGGACGTCTCACTGCGTCTGTGGACCCCGGTGGGCGCGGAGGTCCTGTACGTCAAGCAGGTCGCTCCCGCCGTGCAGGACCTGACCGGCCGCCGCACGGAGGCGTCCCCGCGCGCCGGGGACTATCCGACGGGTTCCTGGGGCGACGAGTCCCGCGAGTACCACGTGTGCGTACGGGTCCCCGGCGCCTCCGTCGGCCAGGAGATGCTCGCCGCCCGCGCCGCCCTGCTCATGCCGGGGGCGCCCGGTGAGGACCCGGCCGTACTCGCCCAGGGCCTGGTCCGCGCCGTCTGGACGGACGATCTCGCCGCGTCCACCGCCATCAACCCGCAGGTGGCCCACTACACCGGGCAGGCGGAGCTCGCGCAGGCCATCCAGCAGGGCCTGGAGGCCCGCAAACTGGGGGATGTCGGCGGGGCCACGGCCAAGCTCGGCCGGGCCGTGCAGCTGGCGAGTTCCTCGGGCAACGCCGACACCGCCAAGCTGCTCGCGAAGGTGGTGGATGTCGTCGATGCGGCGGCGGGTACTGTGCGGCTGAAGGCAAAGGTCGCCGACGCGGACGAGATGACACTAGAAACGCGTTCCACTCAAACCGTTCGAGTGCGAAAATCTTGACGTAAAGCTTGACGCTCTGATCAGACGCGAATCAGACGCGAAGAAGAAGACCCTGCCTCGTAGACGCAGGAAGAAGGAGGAAGCGCCGCGATGCCGACCTGCCCGAACGGGCACCAGTCCGCCTCCGACGACTGGTGCGAGGTCTGCGGCCACCGCATGGCCGCCCCTACGGGCACCCCCGGGGCGCCCTCCTACGGCTACGGCTACCCTCCCACCGGCGAGCCGACCGCACAGGCCGAGCTCTGCCCGCAGTGCCGGACCCCGCGCGAGGCCATGGCCCCGTTCTGCGAGGAGTGCCGGTACAACTTCCTGACCCGTACGGCGACCTCGTACACCCCTCTCTCCCCGGACCTGCCCCAGCCGCCCCCGCCGCCGGGCATGCCCGCGGCTCCGCAGGCGTACTCCCAGGACCACTTCGACTACCAGGGCTCGCGGCCCTCCCGGGTCAACCGCCCGGCCGAGCCGCTGCAGCGCGAGGACGACTGGATGCTGCCGCCCCCGGGGCGCCAGGACTACCAGCAGCCCCCGTACCAGCAGCAGCCGCCGCCCCCGCAGCAGCAGCAGGCGCAGCAGCAGCAGGCGCAGCAGGCCCCGCCGGGGTACCCGCAGCAGCAGCCTTCGCGGACCGGGCAGTACCAGCCGCCCCCGCACCACCAGCAGCAGGCGCCTCCGCCCCAGCAGTCGTACCAGCAGCAGCCCTACCAGCCCCAGGGCGGCGGCTCCTGGTCCGCGACCATCGGTCCGGACCGCACGTACTTCATGGCGATGATGCGGCGCAGCGGCCCCGAGGCGGCCGGGCTCGACCTGCCCGCCTACTCCCCCGAGCAGCACCTCCCGCTCTCCGGCGGCCAGATCACCATCGGCCGCCGCCGCGCCTCGACGGGCGAGTCCCCCGACATCGACCTGTCGGTGCCCCCGGAGGACCCGGGCGTCTCGCACCAGCACGCGGTGCTCGTCCAGCAGCCCGACGGCAGCTGGGCCGTGGTGGACCAGAACTCCACCAACGGCACCACGATCAACGACGGCGAGGACTCGATCCAGCCCTACGTTCCGGTGCCGCTCGCCGACGGCGACCGCGTCCACGTCGGTGCCTGGACCACGATCACCGTCCGGCACGGCTGACCCTGCACGGCTGACCCGCCACGGAGCGGGTCCGAACACGCCGAGGACCTCCGGCTCGGTGGGCTGCTCAGCAGCCCACCGCACCGGAGGTCCTCGTCTTTTCGCGCCAGGTACGGCGGCCTAGCTCCCGACCAGCGGGTCCCGCGCACCCCGCCGTCGCCGTACGCCCACCGTCGCTGCGGCGGCCAGCAGCAGCACGAGCAGGCCGGCGAGCACGAGCGGCTCGACCGTCCCGGGCCACCCCCCGAGGAACAGGAACGGCAGCCCTGCCAGCAGGACGGCCGGCGCGGTGCGCAGTCGGGCGAACCCCTGCCGCCCGGTCAGCAGCAGCCCGGCGGCCACCGGCACGACGAAGCGCAGCTGCGTGAGCGGGTACGACAGCGGAACCACCATCACCGTGCCCATCAGCACCACCGCCCACGTCATGGCGGCGACCACCCCGGTTCCCGTGCGGATGCGCGCAGCCGGTCGCACGTCGGGCGGGCACGCCACCGCCACCAGGGCGAGGACGAGCATCGGACCGGCGAAGAGCACCATGCCGCCGACACCCATCCGGGGCGCGCCGGCCGCGAGCTGCGCGACCACGCCCGCCAGCGCGATCCAGCTGCCCGCCGACCAGCGTCCGGCCAGTCCGAGGAACGCACCGAGCACGGTGACGAGGTACGCCGCCACCAGCGCGGCGAAGGCCGGGCCGACCTCGCCCGGCTCTGCGGAGAACAGGGCGGAGCGCATCACTCCGGCCCAGCTCAGCGCGCTCGCCCCGACCGCGATCAGGGCGAACGGCGCCAGCGCGGCCAGCAGCCGTCCGGCGCGCCCGCCCGAGCCGAGCCCGAGCCGCATGCGCAGGGCGTGCCCGAGGACATCGGCGCCCTCGCGCACCCGGGCCGGCGTCCCGGCCTCCCGGGTGGCCTCCCGGAACGCTTCGGAGATCTCGTCGCCGAACTCCCGCCGGTAGGCGGCGGGATACAGCCTCACCAGCGCGGTCACGAGCCCACCACCGCGCCGCCGCCGGAGAAGGAGGCGCTGAAGGAGGCGCCGGGGGAGGCCGCGGCGCCGCCGAGCCCCAGCCGCCGGGTGGCCTCCTGCGCGGTGCGCGCGAGCCGGGCCGCCTCGGCGGCCAGGGTCTCCCGCCCGCGCGGGGCGAGCGCGTAACTGCGCCGCCTGCGCCCGTCGACCACCTCTTCCTCGTGGACGGCGATGAGTTCTTGTTCCAGGAGCCGCTCCAGGGCCCCGTACAGCGTGCCGGTGCGCATCTTGGTGCGGCCTTCCGAAATCTTCTCGACCTCCTGGGCGATCGCGTAACCGTGCCGTGGGGCATCGGCGATCGCCGTGAGGATCAGCAGGGTCGGCTCGCGGAGAGCTTGATCATTCACACCCCGACCATAGCTCGGCAACCGGCATATGCCGATGGCCGACCTATGACTCCCCCTCCGTCTCCCCCAGGGGCCACACGTAGGGCCCCTGCGGATCGTCCAGCCAGGACCACTGCCCCGCCTCGCCGACCGTCACCCCGAAGCGCTCGCGCCCAGGCCGGTCCTCGCGCCGCCACAAGTCCAGTGCCTCCCTCGGGTGGAGCGCGCCCGAGGTGAGCAGCAGCATGAACTGGAAGCGCTCGTTCTCCACCAGCTCGTACGGGAGCCCCTGCGGCATCCCGTACGTGCCCGGCGGCGCGGCCGTGGCCCCGCGCAGCGGCACGAAGTAGGCCGAGGTGTGCAGGAAGCGGCCCTCGGCGAAGCCGGCGTCCCGCACCGTGAGCGCGATCAGCCCGGTCGACAGCGGGGCCAGGATCCGGGCCCCGGGCCTGCACTGGCCCAGCCAGGCGGGCGGGATCAGCGGAATCGTGCAGGTCACCAGGATCCGGTCGAAGGGGGCGCGGGCGGGGCAGCCCCGCGCCCCGTCGCCGGTGACCACCACCGGGTGGTAGCCGAGCTCGGCCAGGTGCGCGCGCGCCGACTCGGTGATCTCCTCGTCCAGGTCCACGGTGGTGACCAGCCCGTCGCCGAGCCGGTGGCACAGCAGGGCGGCGTTGTAGCCGGTGCCCGCGCCGATCTCCAGCACGTTGTCCCCGTCGCGCACCTCCAGGGCCTCCAGCATCTTCGCCATCAGCGAGGGCTGGCTGCTGGAGGAGACCAGCTCGCCGTCGCGCAGCCGGGTGGCGAGCGGGGTGTCGGTGTAGACCCCGCGCAGCCAGCGGGCCCGCTGTTCGGGGTCGGGGTCCTCGCCCCAGACCCGCTCGTGTCCGGCGCCGCGGCCCGTGTAGAAGTACGGGACGAACACATGCCGGGGCACGGCGGCAAAGGCCGCCCGCCAGCGCGGATCCTCCAGCGCCCCGGCGGCGGTCAGCTCCCGTATCTGGGCGGCGTGCGCGGTCTCCCGCACGTCGCGTACCTCGGGGTGTGCGCCCATGTCTCCACTGTCCTGCGGACACCGCCCGGGTGCGACCGCGCTCCGAGTGCGCTGCGGCCGTGAAGGGCCGGTCCTAGGACCGGCGTCCTCCGTCCGGGCGTCTGAGACGATGGTCGGGTGAATGAGATTCCGCGGGGCACGGTCCAGGAGCAGACCTTCTACGAACTGGTGGGCGGCGAGGACACCTTCCGCCGTCTGGTCCACCGCTTCTACCAGGGGGTCGCCGAGGACCCGCTGCTGCGCCCGATGTACCCGGAGGGGGACCTCGGTCCCGCCGAGGAGCGGTTCGCGCTGTTCCTGATGCAGTACTGGGGCGGCCCGAACACCTACAGCGAGAACCGCGGCCACCCGCGCCTGCGCATGCGGCACGCGCCCTTCCAGGTGGACGCCGCCGCGCACGACGCGTGGCTGGCCCACATGCGGGTGGCGGTGGACGAGCTCGCCCTCGCGCCGGAGCACGAGGCACAGCTGTGGCGGTACCTGACGTACGCCGCCGCGTCGATGATCAACACCGCGGGCTAGCCCGTACGAGGGCCCTCGCGGGGTCCCGTACGGCGCGGGCGGCTAGGGCCTGTTTTAGAAGTTGCTGGTGTGCTGGCTGGTGTCCTGTGCGGCTGGAGGCTGCACCTTTCGGCGATCGTGACCAGCGAGGTGCAAGGTTCACCTGGTCGACCGACGCGGAGATCGTGCAGACCCACCTTGCATTTTCGGCGGCCGCGTCCCGTCGCGCACCGTATCCCGCTCTATGAATCCGCAGCCGTCATCGCAGGGGCGCGTCCGCGGGGAGGCCGAAGTGCCGGCGGGCGGCGACGGCGGGATCCGCCCACTTGGTGCCTATCAGGCGGTACACCTCTTCCCTGGCCTGCTTCGACCAGCGCTTCTTCCAGGCCTCCGGTTCGGGGCCATCCGGGTACTCTTCGCTCGCGCGGACCCGGGGGCCGTCCAGCTCGATGAGCCACTGACCCACCTGACCGAACGCCTCCACCAGTTCCATACCCACGCGCTCAAACGTCGTGCAGTGGGCGAGCACCCCGACGCTCGACACGCCCTTCGCCGGCATCGGGGTGACCTCGATGATCCGCACGTCGCAGAAATAGCGGAGCTCCCACCCCGGATGCTCGCCGTAGTGCTTCGGAAGGGAAGCTCGACTGTTCAGAGTCGCGGCCAGAGACTCCTGGATCACTGGCTGCATCGTGCGCACGAACTCCGGGTCCAAGGGCTGGAGCGGCGGTGTCGGCTCCTCGCATCCAGTCGACGCCAGCGCCAGCGCCAGCACCGCCCCCCACAGTCCCGATCTTCGTCTCATTCCCCTCCAGACGCGCCATGCCGCTGTCCGGTTGCACCTGTCCGCTCCCAGTGAAGGCCGCTGGCTTGTGCAGCCCCAGGCCAAAGGCCAACCCGACCTATGCAAGGTCAGTCGGCACAGGACAGGTGGGTCGTCCGGGGAGGTCACAGCCATTCGTTGATCGCGGCGATGAGGACCGTGGCTTCGAAGCGGACAGAGAGCTTGTCGAACCGGGTGGCCACCGCCCGGTTCCGCTTCAGCCGGTTGATGCCGCACTCGACCGCATGCCGGGCCTTGTAGTCCTCACGGTCGAAGGCCGGAGGCCTCCCGCCCGACATCCCCCGGCGCTTACGGTGACCGGCCTGATCGGCAGGTTCCGGAATGGTGCAACGGATCCCGCGCCGCCGGAGATAGGCACGGTTCGCACGCGATGAGTAGGCCTTGTCGGCCCGCACCCGCAACGGGCGGACCGGGGCCGGCCCAGGCCGAGACGAGGGACCCGGATAGCTTCCAGCACCGCCGTGAACTGCGGGCTATCTCCCCGCTGACCGGCTGTCACCAGCAG
The DNA here is from genome assembly GCF_022808175.1 of Streptomyces sp. AP-93. Lineage (GTDB taxonomy): Bacteria > Actinomycetota > Actinomycetes > Streptomycetales > Streptomycetaceae > Streptomyces. The sequence continues at coordinate 243,315 of NZ_JALGBX010000008.1, forward strand.
CGATAACGGCCGCTGGCCTTGCTCACAGGCTAGGTGAATCTTCGTGGTCCAGCCCCCGCGGGACCGACCCAAACCGTGATCACCGGGTTCGGACCGGTGGCCGCCCGGCGGCTCCTTCTGGGCTTGACCGTCCCGACGGGCGCCGGCCGCGTGTTGATGGGCCCGGCAGATCGTGGAGTCGACGTTCACGTCCCAGGTGATCAGCCCGACGGCATCCGCCCGGGCCTGCAACCCGGTCAGCACCGACGACCAGACGCCACTGCGCTGCCAGCGCCGGAACAGCCCATAGACCGTCTGCCACGGACCGTATTCCGTGGGCAGATCACGCCACGGAGCGCCGGTCCGCACCCGCCAGCGGATTCCGTCGATCAACCGCCGCCGGCACACCGACGGCCTGCCCAACCCCGCGACCGGCAACAACGGCCCCAGCACCGCCCACTGGTCATCTGAAAGATCCCCTCGCCCCACACCCAGATCATCGCGGCGCGAGGCGAGACACGGACCCCAGTTCTAAAACATGCCCTAGACCGGCCGGACGAGCAGGGTGCCGAGGCCGCCGGGGCGGCGCGTGGCCACGGACCCGTACGGGGTGCGCAGCCGCAGCCAGCCCCCGGAGGCGAACAGGGCCACCGGTGCGAAGGCGCCGGCCGGGGTGGGCGCGGGGGGCACGGTGGACCGTACCGGCCGCAGGAAGCCCAGGGACTGCGCGGCGTGCACGGCGCGCAGCGGAAGTTCGGTGTCCCCCAGCGTGCGGGACCAGATCTCGCGGCCGATGCGGTCGCGCTCGGAGCGGGTCCGGTGCTGCGGGGGCAGGGCCTCGTCGCGGGCCCGGAACTCGGCGACGGCGGCCGCCAGGGCCTTGGCCATCGCCTCGGGACCGGGCAGCCCCGGGACCGGGGTCCAGCCGCCACGGGGCGGGAGCACGCCCGCCCAGGGCGGTCCGGTGACGGCCGCGGGGACGACGGCGCCGGCCCGCTCGCCCTCGTCCACGGACTCCAGCAGCTCCCCGGCCGAGACGGTCAGGTCGAGCGGAGCGGAGAGGTGTGCGGCGAGCCGCACCGTACGGACGGCCAGCACGTCGAAGGACGGCGGCCGCCCGAAAACGGCGAGCGCGCCGCCGCCGGCCTGCGCCTGCAGGCGGACGGCGGCGGCGCGGTCGTAGTGCACCAGCCGGCCCAGGAAGGCGGCGAGGTCCGCCGCCTCCCCGGAGTCGGCGAAGTGCAGCTGCTCGTTCATGCCGCGATGCCCCCGGCAGGAGCACCGGCGCCGGTCTTGGGCTGTGCCTTCGGCTCGTCGAGGTACTCCTCGAGGAAGAGCTTCTCCTCGGCCGTGATGCGGCGGGGCCGCCCCTCGGCGAGGTTGTAGGGCACGACCACGGTCTCGGCGCGCACGTAGACCGTCTCGGGCGCGTCCTCGGTCGCCTCGTCCTTGACCTCGTAGCGGATGGTCAGGGACGCGGCGCCTATCCGGGTCACCCAGGACTCGATGAGGACCGGCTCGTGACGGTGCACGAGGGGCAGCTTGTAGTCGATCTCGTGACGGGCCACGACGGAACCGCCCGTGAAGGACTCACTGCCCTCCCCCGGCGCGAGGCGGAACATGAAGTCGATCCGCGCCTCCTCCAGATAGCGGAGGAAGACGACGTTGTTGACGTGCCCGAAGGCATCCATGTCCGCCCAGCGGAGGGGGCATCGGTAGTGGTGTCTGGCCATGGCCCGTTTCCTCGGCCCTCAGCCTCGGGTGAGCTTCTTGTAGGTGGCACGGTGCGGACGGGTCGCGTCCGCGCCGAGCCGCTCGACCTTGTTCTTCTCGTACGACTCGAAGTTGCCCTCGAACCAGTACCACTTGGACTCGCCCTCGTACGCCAGGATGTGCGTGGCGACGCGGTCCAGGAACCAGCGGTCGTGGGAGATGACCACGGCCGCACCCGGGAACTCCAGGAGCGCGTTCTCGAGCGAGGACAGGGTCTCGACGTCGAGGTCGTTGGTGGGCTCGTCGAGGAGCAGCAGGTTGCCGCCCTCCTTGAGCGTCAGCGCCAGGTTGAGGCGGTTGCGCTCACCACCGGACAGGATGCCGGCGGCCTTCTGCTGGTCCGGACCCTTGAAGCCGAAGGCGCTGACGTACGCGCGCGACGGCATCTCGACCTGGCCGACGTTGATGTAGTCCAGCTCGTCCGACACGACGGCCCACAGGGACTTCTTGGGGTCGATGTTGGCGCGGCTCTGGTCGACGTACGAGATCTTGACGGTCTCGCCGACCTTGACGGAGCCGGAGTCCGGCGCCTCCAGACCCAGGAGCATCTTGAAGAGCGTGGTCTTGCCGGCGCCGTTCGGGCCGATGATGCCCACGATGCCGTTGCGCGGCAGGGTGAAGGACAGGTCGTCGACCAGGACCTTGTCACCGAACGCCTTGTTGAGGTTGTTGACCTCGACCACGATCGAGCCCAGACGCGGGCCCGGCGGGATCTGGATCTCCTCGAAGTCCAGCTTCCGCATCTTGTCCGCCTCGGCGGCCATCTCCTCGTAGCGGGCGAGGCGGGCCTTGGACTTGGTCTGACGCCCCTTGGCGTTGGACCGCACCCACTCGAGCTCTTCCTTGAGGCGCTTCTGGCGCTTCTCGTCCTTGCGGCCCTCGACCTTGAGACGGGTGGCCTTCTTCTCCAGGTAGGTGGAGTAGTTGCCCTCGTACGGGTGGGCGCGGCCGCGGTCGAGCTCGAGGATCCACTCGGCGACGTTGTTCAGGAAGTACCGGTCGTGGGTGACGGCCACGACGGCGCCCTTGTACTGCGAAAGGTGCTGCTCCAGCCAGTTCACCGACTCGGCGTCGAGGTGGTTGGTGGGCTCGTCGAGGAGGAGCAGGTCCGGGGCCTCGATCAGCAGCTTGCAGAGCGCGACGCGGCGCTTCTCGCCACCGGAGAGGTTGGTGACGGGCCAGTCGCCGGGCGGGCAGCCCAGGGCGTCCATGGCCTGCTCCAGCTGGGCGTCGAGGTCCCAGGCGTTGGCGTGGTCCAGGACTTCCTGCAGCTTGCCCATCTCGTCCAGCAGCGCGTCGGTGTAGTCGGTCGCCATTTCCTCGGCGACCTCGTTGAAGCGCTTCAGCTTGGCCATGATGTCGGCCGCGCCGTCCTGGACGTTCTCCAGGACCGTCTTGGACTCGTCGAGCTTCGGCTCCTGCATGAGGATGCCGACGGTGAAGCCGGGAGACAGGTACGCCTCGCCGTTGGACGGCTGCTCCAGCCCCGCCATGATCTTGAGGACGGTGGACTTACCGGCGCCGTTGGGGCCGACCACACCGATCTTCGCGCCGGGCAGGAAGTTCAGGGTGACGTCATCAAGAATCACCTTGTCGCCGTGCGCCTTGCGCGTCTTGCGCATGGTGTAGATGAACTCAGCCAAGAGAAACCGTCCGGCAGATCGATGGGTGGGCAGATACACCCCATCTTGCCTGACGTCCATCCCCGGGGGGAAACCCGTTCGGCCCCGAGGCAGCCGGACTGGCGTCCCCGAAAGCCCCCCGAGGCCTTGTGGCGCACGGCAGGATGCCATCGACGAGGGCGCGGCCGGGGGGCTGCGGCCGAGGTGGGGGGACGTATGGACAGCGGACTGATCGCGCTCGGCGCTGCCGTGGTCGGCGTGGCCGGAACTTTGCTGGCGACGGTGCTTTCGCAGCGGATGCTGGCGCGGGTGCAGGCGGCGCAGTTCGAGCGGGAGCAGCGGGTCGCGCAGGTGGGGTGGGCCCGGGAACAGCAGCTGGCCGAGCTCGACCGCAGGCGGGAGTGCTACGCGGCGACGAACGCCGCATACCGGCGCTACCGGATCGCGCTCATGTCCTTCCTCTGGGTCGTCCACAACGCGCAGGCCGATCCGGCGGAGCCGCCCGCGACCGCACGGGCGGCGCTGGAGGAGGCCCGTGGTGGGCATCACGCCGCCTTCGCGGAGGCGCAGATGATCGCCTCCGCCACCGTCCTCGCGGAGCTGGACTCGATGACCCGGGCCATGGCGGGGGCCTACGCCCGCACGATGCGGCTGGCCGAGGGCGCTCCCGGGCCGAACTGCTCCTTCGAGGAGATCCATGCCGAGCTGCTCGGACTCACGGAGCGCTCTGAGGTCATGCGGGGCACCATGCGGGCAGATCTCGGCATGGTGTGAGCGCGGGCGGGGCCGGGGCCCGGGCAGGACCCGGGCCCGGACAGGGCCGGGTGCGCGGATCGGGGCCTGGCGGCCAGGCCGGTGCCGCGGCGGGTCCGAGGCCGGGCCGAACCCGGGTGCCCGTGAGGCTCAGCGGGGGCGGTAGACCGTGAGGGCGTCCGGGAGGTCGTCCAGGACCAGGGCGGTGGGGGCCTGGGCGTATTCGCCGTCGTAGGCGAGGGGGGTGCCGGCGGGGATGTCGCCGAGGCGCAGGCTGCGCAGCCGGGTGGCCACGTGGACCGGGGAGCGGGTCAGCGGGCCCGCGAAGGCGGCGGCGAGCAGGCGGGGGCCGGGGCGGCCGCCGCCGTGGACGAGCCGGACGTCGAGCAGGCCCTCGCCCAGGCTCTTGCGGTAGCGGGGCGCCGGGCCCGTGCCCTGGTAGGTGCCGTTGCCCGCGAAGAGCAGCCAGACGCTGCGCGGCTTCCCGGCGAGCTTGAGCCGTACCGGGCGCTCGGCGCGCAGCACCCGCCAGGCCGCCAGGAGGGCGGCGGGGCCGCCGCCGATCCGGGGGGCCCAGCGGAGCCGGTGGCCGAGCAGCTCGGGGTAGGCCCCGATGCTGAAGTTGTTCAGGAAGTACCCGGCCCTGGTGTCCTCGGGGTCCGGGCCGGGGCCCGGGGTGAAGCGGCCGACGCCGATGTGGACGGCGTGGCCGGCCGCCACGGCCCGGCAGGTGTCCTCGCAGCCCGCGAGGCCGAGGTCGAGCGCGAAGTGGTTGAGCGTGCCTCCGGGGAACACCGCCAGGGGGATCCCGGCGCGCAGCGCGGCGGTGGCGGCGGCGTTGACCGTGCCGTCGCCGCCGCACACGCCGAGCACGGTGGCCCGCTCGGCGGCCGAGGCCAGTTCGGCGGCGAGCTCCGGGCCCTCGCACAGGATGAGCTCGGCCTTCGGCAGCCGTTCCCGCAGTACGTCGAGGCCCGCCGTGGCGGCCGTGCCGGACCCGGTGTTGACCACCACCGTGAGCCCGGCCCCGTCGGGCAGCGCGGGTGCCCCCGCGGCGGCCCGCTCGTCGCCCGGCACGATCCGGGCCTCCACGGCGTCCCGGGTGAGGCGGCGCACGACGAATCCTGCCGCGACCCCGAGCGCGGCGCCCGCGAGCACGTCCGAGGGGTAGTGGACCCCGGTGTACACGCGGGAGAAGGCGACGGAGGCGGCGACCGGGGCCAGCGCGGCGCCCCAAAGCGGTGATTGCAGCGCCACTCCGGCGGTGAAGGCGAACGCGGACGCGGCGTGCCCGGAGGGGAAGGAGGTGGTCCGCGGCTGCGTGGCGAGCTGCCGCACGGCGGGAACCCCGTCCAGCACCGGGCGCGGCCTTCGCACGGACCATTTGCCGACGGTGTTGATGGTCGCGGAGGCCAGTGCCAGCGACGCGGCACCGCGCACGGCCGCCTTGCGGGCCCCGGCCGAGCCGAGGACGGCGATCCCGGCGGCGGCCCCGCCCCACAGCAGCCCGTGGTTCGCGGCCCGCCCGAGCCGCGGCAGCACCCGGTCGGCCCCCGGCCAATGCCGCCGGGCCACCACGTCGAACAGCCACCGGTCCCCTCGTGCGACCGTGCCCCGCCAGGTCAGCTCTTGATCAGCCATCCCTTGCCCCTACCCGAACCCCCGCATCCGAACCAGGGCCCCAGGGCGGGAGCCCCGGATCCCGTGTGCGTCCTACTCCGGTTCCGCCGGCCGTTCCGGGCCGGGGCCGTCTTCCAGGGGGCGCTTGCGCAGGAGGAGGACGACCAGGCCGCCCAGGACGACCAGGCCCACCGCCAGGGAGGCGATCACCGGGGTGGCCGCCGAGCTGCCGCTGGCGGCCAGCCGTGTGTGCGAGGTGTCCGGATCCCCGGCCGGGGAAGATTCCGACCGGGCGCCCGGGGTGCCCAGGCCACCCATCGGGCCCTGCGCGCCCGCCGCGCCCTGCGCCCCCTGCTCGCCCGCCGCGCCCGCCGCGCCCAGCGCGGCCATCGCCCCGCCCGGCGTCGCGCCGTCGGCCGGCTGGGCGGCGGGGAGCCGCCACTTCGCCGTCGCCGTGGCCACGGTGGCGGACTCGCTGGAGCCGGCCACGATCTGGACCTGCGCCGGGACCCCGCTGGTGAAGACCCGGCCGACCGGTACCCGGGTGGAGCCGCGGAGGGTGACCTCGGCGCTGCCGTCCGGCGTCCCCTGCGGCACCTCGAAGAAGAGCTTCGCGCCGTTGACGGCGGAGCTGACCGGCAGGCCCCGGGCGTCCACCACCCGCACCCCCATGGCCACGGCCGCCGCGTCCGGGGTCACGCTCACGCTCTGCGCGCCCGTCCGCACGGTGACCGGCCCGATCCGGGTGCCCAGCGGCCCCGACACCTCGCCGGGATCCACCGCGAGTGACGCCGGCGGTTCGGGCAGCCGCCGCGCCTCCCGCTGGAGGTAGTCGGCGAGCTTCTCGGCCGCCGGGTCGACGGCCTCCACGGCAACGCCCTCGGCCAGCCTCCAGATGGCCACCTGGGTCCCGGCCGCGGCGCTCTCCGCTGTGAGCGCCGCCGCTCCGGCCGCCTTGGCGAGCCCGGCCAGGTCGTTCAGCTGGGGGTAGGAGTGCTCCAGCACCCAGCGGATCCGGCCCGCATCGCCCTTCTCGGCGAGCGGCGTGCCGCTCCACCCGATCTCCGTGAACCGGGCCTGGGGCTGCGCGTCGCCCGTGACGCCGACTCCGTACGTCTGGAGCATGCCGCCACCGTCGACCCGCATCTCGTAGAGCCCTGCCGGGATCTGCCGCACGGTTCCGTCCGTGCCGTGCAGGACGGCCTGCCCGTAGGTCTTCAGCCCGTCCAGGACGGCGCTCGCTCCCTCCGGCGTCCGGGGTGCGGCCGGACCGGCGTCGGCGGCCGCCACCGCACCCGGGGCCCCGGCCAGCGCGGCGGCGAGCAGGGCCAGCGCGATCGGCCGCCGCACGGAGCCCCGTATGGCCGCGGCGACCGTGGTGCGCGTCGCCGGTGCGTCGCAGGGCCGCGCGGCGGCAGCGGGAACCGGAACACCGCCCGGAGCGCCGGCAGGAGCAGCGCCGGTGGCGGCGGCAGGAGTGGAGGGTGCGGGAACGGCAATCGACACAGTCTTCCCCTTCGGGCCGAAGGCCCAGGTGCCCGTGAGTACCGGGGAATCCTAGCTCCCTCGAACACTCAGACCACCGCCGCCTTCTGAGTACCCATCAGCGGTACGTCCGTCCTGACGACTCGCCGGAAGGCGGCCGTGCCGCGGTTCAGGTCGTGCCCGATGGCGGTCGCGTCGATGTTCGCCGAGAACCACCGGTTGCCCTCCCCGTCGGGCGGGTCCTCCCGCACCCGCAGCCTTCCGTGGACGACCAGCGGTTCACCGACGGAAACGGATCCGGCGAGGTTCACGGCGAGGCCGCGCCGGGCCCACACCGTGTAGAAGCTGGTGGGCGCGTCCGCCCAGGTCTCCTTCTTGCGGTCGTAGTACCTCGGGGTGACCGCGAAGCGGAACCGGGCCGCCGGGCCGCTCGCCGTGTCCTTGTAGTCGATCTGCGTGGCCACGTAGCCCACCAGCGTCACCTGGGTGTCGTTCATCCCGGCCGTCCTTCCGGGGCCCGGCGGCGCGCTCGACCACGCGCCGCCCGACCCGCGTTCCGTACCCGCCCGGACCATCCGCACGAGGTACGACCATGCTGGCCCGGTCCGCCGGAACCCGCTGGAGCCTGTGGACTACTGACGGCTTGTGGACAACTTCGCCACCGTCGCGTACTGCTCGCGCACCTCCCGGTAGCGCAGCAGCTCGGCCGCCACCGGCTCCAGTACCCGGGCCCGCCCGCAGCCGGCCGCGGCCTGCCGCAGCCGCCGCTCCGCGTCCTGCCCGTAGCGCCGCGCCGGACCCCGGGCCCCGATCGAACAGGCCCACTCCACCAGCGGTCCGCCGATGATCCCGGCCACCATCAGCAGGACCGGCGGCATCAGGCTCGGCTCGAGGACCCCGACGATCTGCCCGGCCAGCCACAGCCCGCCGAAGATCTGGAGCAGGGTCATGGCCGCCTGTGCCAGCACCGCCGCCGGCCACCACGAGGGGCGCGGCGGACGGGCGCTGGGCACCGCGACCGCCGGCCCGAGGGTCACCGCGATCTCGTCCAGCGCCTGGGGCAGCCCCTCGGCGCCGCGGACCGCGGTCTCCCGTACGGCCTGCGCCCAGGGGTCGGGCAGGCCCCGGACCGCCTCGTCGGCGACGGTCCGTACGGCCTGTTCCACCCGCTGGCGGGCCGTCACCTCTTCCTCGACCGGCGGCTCCGAGGCCGTCGGGGAACGCCCGATCGCCGCCAGGGCGGCGAGACCGGCCAGCGAGCGCGGGGAGCGCCGGCTCTCGTACCACCGCCACAGGCGCAGCCACGGGGTGCCGCAGGCCTTTCCGGCGTTGCGCCGCCAGGCCCGCTCGGCGGCGAGACCGGCCGCGTACGCCCCGACCGCTTCGGCGAGCCGGTCCTCGAACTCGGCGCGCGCGGTCTCCCCGATCTCCGGGCCGGCGTGGCCGTCGGCCACGTAGAGCGGCCGCAGCCGGGCCGCGGCCTTGTCGACATCGGCGCAGATGCGGCGGGTCGCGGCGCCCTTCTCCTGGGTGAACTGTCCGAGCATCTCGCGCAGTTCCCCGACGCCTTCACCCGTAAGGGCGGAAAGTCCGATGACGGTGGCTCCGGGCTCGCCGTGTTCGCCGAGCGCGATGCCGTCGTCGTCGAGGAGCCGGCGCAGGTCGTCCAGTACGAGATCGGCGGATTCCCCGGGCAGCCGGTCCACCTGGTTCAGTACGACGAAGGTGACTTCGGCGTGCCCGGCCAGCGGGCGCAGGTACCGCTCGTGCAGGACGGCGTCCGCGTACTTCTCCGGGTCCACCACCCACACCACCGCGTCGACCAGGGCCAGTACCCGGTCCACGTGGTCGCGGTGGGCTCCGACGGCCGAGTCCAGGTCGGGCAGGTCGACGAGGACCATGCCGCGCAGCACTTCGGCCTCCGAGGTCTCGCGGGGGCGGCGGCGCAGCCGTCCGGGGATCTCGAGGCGGTCCAGCAGTCCCGCGGCGCCGTCGGACCAGCTGCACGCGATGGGTGCGGCGGTCGTCGGCCTGCGCAGTCCGGTCTCGGAGATCTGCACTCCGGCGAGTGAGTTGAAGAGAGTGGACTTGCCGCTTCCGGTCGCTCCGGCGATGGCGACGACGGTGTGCTGCGCCGACAGCCCGCGGCGCGCGGCCGCCTCGTCGAGCACGCGGCCGGCTTCGGCGAGGGTCTTTCCGTCGAGGATCCTGGTCCGGGACAGCCCGATGAGCTGGCGCAGCGCGTCGAGGCGGACGCGCAGGGCCTGCGCCTCGGGGCTGAGCGGGGGCGCGGGGGCCTTGCCACCGTCGCTTCCGGCGCCGGAAACCGCCCGTACGAGTGCTTCGTCGCCCTCCTCGTCACCGCTCGAGGGCCAGTCGTCCTCGCTGGTCCGGGGGCGCGAGCGGGCGATCAGTCCGTCGTCCCAGCGGTCGTCGGTGCGGTCGGTCAGGGCGGTCACCGCGTCACCTCTCCTTCTGCAGTACGGACAGCGCGGCGATCAGCTCGGCCTGGGGTTCGGGACTCACTTCGAGCGCTTCGATCGGGGCGAGGCGGCGGTCGCGTTCGGCGCGCAGCACCTGGTCGAGGTGCTCGGCGACGAGCTCGCCGCCGCGGTCTCGCAGGCGTACGGCGGCCTGCACTCCGATCCGTTCGGCGAGCTTCTCTCCGGCCGGCCGGGCCCGCTTGCCGCCGAGGAGGGCCGCGACCAGCAGGGCGGCGACCCCGTCGGGGTCGGGCGCGGGCTGCTTGTCGAGCGCCGCGACCTCTTCCTCGGCGAGTTCCTCCAGCACGCGCCGCCAGCGCCGTACGGCCATGCCGATACGTTCCGCCGCCTCCCGGTCGGGGGCGGGCAGGGACACGGCGCCCGCGGCGGGCTCGCGCCGCCAGGCCTCCGCGATGCGTTCGTCGGCGGCCGCGACGGCGCACTGGAGCAGCGCCGCGAGGGACTCCGCGAGGGAGTCGAGCAGTTCGTCGGCGCTGGTGTCGAGCGGGTAGCCGCGCCAGCGGGTCAGCGCGTCCCCGGCGAGTACGGCGCCCCGGTCCAGGCGGCCGCGGACCCGCTTGCCCTCCCGCTTGTAGGCGTCCTCGACGGCGAAGGTCAGCCGTACGGCGGCGGCGTGCTGGGCCGCGACGGCCGAGGCGAGCTCCGGCATCCGGCGCCCGAGGGAGTCGAGCGCGCCGAGCGCGGTGCGCCCGACGGCGTACTGGCGGGCGGCCGGGTCCTGCGCGTGGTGGGCGAGCCAGGCGAACAGCGGGGCCACGGCGCTGGCGGGCAGCAGCCCGCCCCCGCCGGCCGATTCGGGCAGTTCGGGAACCGTGAAGCGGGGCACCTCGCCCAGCCCGGCCCGCGTGAGCAGGGCTCCGTACTGCCGGGAGACTTCGGCGAGCACCTGGTGCGGGACCCGGTCGAGGACGGTGACGAGGGTGGCCTTGTACTGCTTGGCGGTGCGCAGGAGGTGCCAGGGCACGGCGTCGGCGTACCGCGAGGCGGTGGTGACCATCACCCAGACGTCCGCGGCGCAGATGAGCTGGGCTGCGAGCGTCCGGTTGTCGACGACGAGGGAGTCGATGTCGGGGGCGTCGAGGATGGCGAGGCCGCGGGGCAGGGTGGAGACGGTCTCGATCCGCACCTCGCGGGTGGCGGGCGGGTACCCGTGCCCGTGGTTGCCGCCCGGCCGGTGGGGCTTCCGGGCGGACAAGGGGGTGTCCTCGTCGTCCTGGGGGGCCCAGACCCGCATCAGATCGGGCAGCACCCGCACCCCGGCGAACCAGTGGTGGTCATCCGGATGGCAGACGAGGACGGGGGTGCGCGTCGTGGGCCGGAGTACCCCGGCTTCACTCACTTGGCGCCCCACGAGGGAGTTGACGAGGGTGGACTTACCGGCCCCGGTGGACCCGCCGACGACGGCGAGCAGCGGTGCCTCCGGCGCCTTCAGCCGGGGTACGAGATAGTCGTCGAGCTGCGCGAGCAGCTCGGCTCTGGTCTGGCGGGCGCGGGGGGCGCCGGGCAGGGGCAGCGGCAGACGCACGGACGCGACCCGGTCGCGCAGGGCGGACAGGGCATCGAGCAGCTGAGGCCGAACATCCAAGGTCACCACATGCGAAGAATGCCCAATTTAGGAGCATTTTTGAAGCTTATACGTCCTCTGCGCGCCGAGCGCTACTCCGGCGGCACATCCCGGACACAGCGGACGAGTGGGGCGCAGGCATAACGAGTGCACAACACCCAGGGCGCCACGGCGCAAAAGCGGTGCGAGAATCGCACCTGCCTGCGATTATCGGGACCGCTTCACCGAACCTCCACATCGTGGCACGCGAGTGAAGCAACCGGGACAAGGCAACCGGAGCCCTATCCTTGACCCGGCACGGACCAAAGCCCCACCCCCATCCAGGGGCTCCAGGCCACCACGGCCACCTTCCGGCCCCCGTAGCTCAGTGGATAGAGCAGGTGCCTTCTAAGCACTTGGCCGCAGGTTCGAGTCCTGCCGGGGGCACTTTTCCCGTCCCACCCCGAAGCCCTCCCCCGCGGAGGGCTTTCGTGCAGGTCAGGGCACTTTAGCGCCGACGCGGTAGAGGTGGCGTAAGCCCCGGAGCTCCCTGAGGGAGTCCGGGGCGCCGGCCGGTCGGCCGAAGGTCAGCCGAACGGGCCGCGGCGGGCCAGCGGGAGGCGCGGGGTCGGGACGAAATCGTCCTCCGCCGCCCCACTGTCCTGACGCAGGGCCGACATCACCATCAGCTGCGGGTCCTGGAGCAGCAGTCGCGCGTGCAGTGCCCGCAGGGCCGAGCCCGGCTCCACGCCGAGCTCCTGGATCACACGGGCGCGCTGGACGGCGTACACCGTCAGCGCCTCGTTGCCGCGGTCCGAGCGGTAGAGCGCGAGCATCAGCAGCCACAGGAAGCGTTCCCGCAGCGGGTACTTGTCCACCGCGTAGTACAGGTACGGCACCGCGTTGCGGTGCCTGCCCAGCTCCAGTTCCAGCTCGGCCCGCACCTCCATGTCCGCCAGGAAACGCTCCTGGCGGTAGAGCCGTTCGCGGTCGAGCATGGGCCCCTCGAGCCCTTCCACCAGCGGCCCCGTGGACATCGTGCGCGCCTTCTCCAGCAGCCCGACCGCCTGCAGGATCTCGCCCTTGCGCGCGGCGGCGATGCCGGCGGCCGCCAGCTGTTCGTAGTCGTACAGGTCCACTTCGGAGTCGCCGATGTCCATCCGGTAGCCACCGGACGACCACTCCAGGAAGACTCCCCCGCCGTCGCTCCCGTTGGTCGACAGGAGGCCCCGCAGGCCCGAGACGGATTTCTGGATCAGGTTCTTCGCGTAGGCCGGATAATCCTCCCCCCAGAGGGCCTCGATCAGCTGGTCGACACCGGTCTCCAGCCCTGGTCTGAGCAACAGCACTGCCAGCAGGGCCCGTTGTTTGGGCGGACCGAGCTCCAGCACCTTCGTTCCCCGGTTGGTCTGTAAAGGTCCGAGGAGACGGAACCGCAGTCGCGACGACCCTCCGTCGCCTCCTCTGAAGCCGCGCTCGCGCAGCAATACACCAGACATTTCTACTCCCCCAAGTAAAACCTTCGTAAGGCTAGGTATTACCGGCTGGTTCTCACCACCCGAAATTCGGATGAGAGGGAGCTCACATCACCTGACGTCTTGACGGCGTCCGATATTTGAGAATCGCGGAGGGAGGACGTCCGTAACGACGGCGCACCCAGGGTCGTCCCGAGCTCGGGCGGACGTCGCCCAAAGGCCCTCCCATGGACGGTCAGCGATTACTCCAGCGGCTGGTCAAACCCCGTCCTCCAAGGTGGACCGGTCCCCGCTCTCGCTCTTTGGAGAAATCGATGACCGGTCCAGCGCAGCAGGACGAGCTCCGTTCCGCTCTCAGATACGACAGCACCGTCCCCCGTGCCATGGTCCACCGCGCCGCGATCGCCGAGGTCTTTTTGACCGATTCCCGCCGGGTGCCGGATCAAACCGATACGTACGAGGTGGCGGCCCAGCTGCCCCGCGCCCACATCATGGGCGAGCAGTCCGGCACGCACGACTTCCTCCTGCTGATCGAAATGCTGCGGCAGGCCGGGGTGTTCCTCGCCCACACCTACGAGGACGTCCCCCTCGACGAGTCCTTCATCTTCCGCCACCTGCAGACCGAGGTGCGGGACCAGTCGGCCCTGCGTACCGGTGACCGGCCGGCCCGTGCGGTCGCCACCCTCACCGTCCTCCCGCAGCGCAAGCGCAACGGCCGGGTGCAGGCCATCGACTTCTCCGGCTCGCTGGCCATCGAGGACAGGGACGCGCTCCAGTGCAGCGGCGGCCTGGCCTTCTTCACCCGCGGCGTCTACCACGCGCTGCGCGAGCGCCGCCGCACCACGCTGGCAGACACCATCGGCGTCCTCCCCACCCATGTGGCCGCCGCCCCCGCCTCGGTGGGACGTCGCGACCCGTACAACGTGGTGATCACCCAGCCCATCGCCGCCGGGGAGAGTGCGTTCGCCGCCACCGTGCTCTCCGACACGACGCACCCCCACCTCTTCGACCACCAGCTCGACCACGTTCCCGGCAACCTCCTGCTGGAGGCCGCCCGACAGCTGGCCGCGGCCTCCGTGTCCTCGCTGCACGCCATCTCGGCGCACGGTCTCCAGGTGACCTCGATGGACGCGCAGTTCCAGGAGTTCGCGGAACTCGACCTCCAGACCCGGGCCGTGGCCCGCGTGGAGCAGTTCCGGTTGAACGAGTCGCTGGGCAGGCTGGTCGTCCCGGTCGTGGTGGACATCCTCCAGCAGGGCCGTGTCGTCGCCTCGTTCCGCCTGGAGGTGGCGCAGTGACCTCGCGCCACATCAGCACCGTCGTGGTCGACTACGGCGGCGTCCTGACCAATCCGCTGCAGGACACCTTCGCGGCCTTCGCCGAGGCCGTGAACGTGCCGCTCCCCGAGCTCCAGGGGGCCTTCGCGCGGGCGGCACAGCGCCACGGCCGCAGCCCGATGGCGGACCTGGAGACCGCTTCGTGCACCGAGCGCGAGATGGTCGAGCGGGTACTCGTCGAGCTGCCCGGCAACAGGACGTACGCGGAGCTGCTCGGCGGGCAGGAGTTCGGCGAGGTGTGGTTCCGCGCCCGGACCGTCAACGAGCGGCTGGTGCGGTTCCTGCGCGAACTGCGCGGGAACGGCTACCGAACCGCCCTGCTCACCAACAACGTCGTGGAATGGGGCCCGCGCTGGCGCGCCCAGCTTCCGGTGGACGAGCTCTTCGACGCCGTCGTCGACTCGTCGGCCGAAGGGGTGCGCAAGCCCGATCCGCTGATCTACCGGCGGCTGCTGGAGCGGCTGCCCGCGGCGGCGCACGAGTGCCTGTTCCTCGACGACCTCGACGAGAACTGCCAGGCCGCCTCGGACCTCGGCATGCTCGCGGTCCACTTCACCAGCACCGACGAGGCCATCGACCAGATCGTGGACCTGCTGCGTTCTCGCGGCGGCTCCTATGCCAGGAGCCTCGTATGACGCAGACCGACACCGTTCTGATCGTGGGGGCCGGGCCCACCGGCCTCACCACGGCCTGCACGCTGCTCCAGCACGGAGTGGACTGCCGGGTGATCGACCGCAGGAAGGGCCCGGCCAGCGAGCCCAAGGCCCTGATCCTGTGGAGCGGCGCGCTGGAGGTGCTTCGGCGCATCGATGTCGCCGACGCACTGGAGAAGCGCTCGCTGCCCCTGTCCGGCGCGTCGTACTGGTCCAACGGCCGGCGCACCGGAGGGGTCCGCTTCGGCGCGCTGGCCGACACGGCGTTCCCCCACCCGCTGTGCGTACCGCAGTCGGTGACCGAGGGCGTGCTGTACGACCGGCTGCTCAGGCTCGGCGGTGACGTCGAGTGGGACACCGAGCTCGCCGAGGTCCAGATCACCGACCCCGCCTCGTCCGCGCGCGGCGACGGCGGACTCGCCTCCTCCAACGTCTCGGTCACGCTCTCGGTTCCCGGTACGGGCTCCCCCGCCCCCTTCTCGCCGCACTGGCTGGTGGGTGCCGACGGCACGCACAGCAAGGTGCGCGAGGCCGCCGGGATCTCCTTCGAGGGAAGTACGTACGCACGTGACTTCCTGCTGGGCGACGGCGAGTTCAGCGGTGGCCTGCCCGAGGGCGAGGCCCAGTACCACCTCACCCCCGAGGGGGTGCTGGTCGTCGTACCGCTGCCCGGCGGCGGGCACCGCGTCTTCTTCGACCGCGACGCCACGGGCGAGGTGCGGCCGCCGTCCGACGAGGACCTCCAGAAGCTGCTGACGGCCCGCGGCCCGAAGGGCTGGAGGGTCGACTCCACCTGGTGGCGCAGCACCTTCCGGGTCCACACCAAGGTGGCCGGGACGTTCCGCGCCGGTCCGGTCTTCCTCGCCGGGGACGCCGCCCACTGCCACAGCCCGGCCGGTGGGCAGGGCCTCAACACCGGGGTGCAGGACGGTTTCAACCTGGGCTGGAAGCTGGCCGCGGTGATCCACGGCGCGGATCCGGCACTGCTGGACAGCTACGAGGCGGAGCGGCGGCCCGCCGCCCTGCGGGCGCTGCGCAACTCCGACCGCCAGACCCGGCTGTGGATGCTGCGCAGCGGCCCCAAGCGGGTGCTGCGCGACACCCTGCTGAAGGTGGCCACGGCCACCGGTGCGCTGGACCGCAAGATCGTTCCCGAACTCGCCCAGCTCGATCCCGGTCTGGAATCGAGCCCGGCGGTCCCGGGCGCGCTGCCGAAGACGGACCCTCGGGGCACCACGAGCACGACGAACGCCACGGGCACCAAGAACGCCAGGCGTCCGCGACTGCTGCGGCCCGGGGTGCGGTTGCCCGACACCCCGTGGCAGCCGCTGCACGGCACCGGGGCGCCGTCGCTGCACGAGTTCCTCGCGGCCGGCCGGCACGCCCTGCTCGTCGTTCAGGGGGGCAGCGCCGACCTCGCCGACGCCACCGCCCGGGAGGCCGCCGAGCTGGCGGCCCGCTCGCCGGTGGGGTCTCAGACGGACGTCGTGCTGCTCACCGACCACCGGCCCCGGGGCGGGTGGGACGCCTCGGCCCCGTACGCCCGGGCCGTGGACGTCGGTCGGAAGCTGACCGCACTGGCCGAAGCCGAACAGCGCCCCCTGGTCATCTACGTACGCCCTGACGGCGCGGTCGGCGCGTGGTCCTCGCACCCCGATCTGACGCTGCTGGCGGCCGGGGTGTCCGTACTCGGCGCCGCCGTGGAAAGCGTGGCGTGATGCTGAGGCTCCTCGGCGCGCACATCGTGCGCCGGCCATGGCTGTTCCTGGTGGCGGCCCTCGTGCTGGTCCTGGACGCCCTCCTGCTCGGGGCGGACCTCCCCGACCGGCTCGGCAACGGCGGCACCACGGACCCCGGTTCGGAATCGGCACGCGTGCAGCGCGTACTGGAGGCGCACTACCCGGAGCAGCAGCCCAATCTCGTCCTGCTGGTGTCCGTGCCGGAGGGCGCGCAGGTCGACGACCGCGCGTTCGCCGCGCAGGGCGCCGCGCTGGCCGAGCGGCTGGCCTTCGAGAAGCCGGTCGTCGGTGTCGTCTCGTACTGGCAGACCGGGCTCGCCGAGCTGCGCTCCCACGACGGCCGGCAGGCGGTGGTCGCCGCCCGCATCGAGGGCGACGAGAAGCAGGCCCGCGCGGCGCTGGAGGAACTGGCGCCCCGGTTCCGCGGTGAGCAGGGCGAGACGGGTGAGAAGGGTGAGAGGGGTGAGAGGGGTGAGAAGGGCGGACTCACCGTACGGATCACCGGCCAGCTCGCCGTGCAGAACGAGATCCAGAGCACCGTGGCCGAGGACCTGGCCCGCTCCGAGCTGATCGCCCTGCCGCTCACCCTGATCGTCCTGGTCTGGGTCTTCGGCGGAGTGCTCGCCGCTGCGCTGCCGGTCCTGGTGGGCCTGGTCACCGTCCTCGCCACGGGCGCGGTGCTGCGGATCATCACCGGCTTCACCGACGTGTCGGTCTTCGCACAGAACCTCACCACGGCGCTGGGGCTCGGCCTCGCCATCGACTACGCGCTGCTGATCGTGCGCAGGTTCCGCGAGGAACTGGACGCCGGGCTGCTCCCCGGGGAGGCCGTGCTGCGCACCGTGCGCACGGCCGGCCGGACCGTCCTGTTCTCGGCGATGACCGTGGCGGTCGCCCTGGCGGCGATGCTGGTCTTCCCGCTCTACTTCCTGCGCTCCCTCGCCTACGCGGGGATCACGGTGGTGCTGGTCTCGGCCCTCACCGCGCTGACCGTGCTGCCCGCGGTCCTGGCGCTGCTGGGACGCCGGGTGGACGCGCTGACGGTGCGCCGCCGGGGCCGCGCGGACGCGCCGCCGCCCAAGGGGCGGGTGACGGAGCTGGTGATGCGCCGTGCGCCGCTGGTCACGGTGGCGGTGACGGGCATCCTGCTGGTGCTGGGACTGCCGTTCCTGGGCGCCCGGTTCGGCACCGCCGACCACCGTCAGCTGCCTGCCGCGAGCGAATCGCGGATCGCCCAGGAGACCCTGCGCGAGGACTTCGACGACCTGCCCGAGGGTTCGATCCCGGTCCTGCTGCGTACGGGCGGAGCGACCTCCTCCTCCTCCTCCTCCTCCTCCACCACCACCTCCTCCGATGCGCGGGCCACCACGGAACGGATCGCCGGGAAGCTGTCCGCGCTCGCCGGGGTGACCCGGGTCGAGTCCTCGGCCGGCACCTACCGCGACGGCGTCCGCTCGGAGGTCCCCTCGCCCGCCGACTCCGGCCGCAGGACGGCGGGTTACGACCTGCTGACGGTGGTGGCCGAGGACGACACGGCCGCGACCTCGGCCGCCCATCAGGAGCTCGTGGGGCAGCTGCGCGAGGCGGCCGGATCCGACGGTGCCTCCGTGGGCGGTCCGGCGGCCGAGGTGGTGGACAGCAAGGCGGCCATCGGCCGGGGCCTGGTCCCCGCCCTCGCCTTCATCCTGGTCGGCACTCTGGTGCTGGTCTTCCTGATGACCGGGAGCCTGGCGCTGCCGCTGCTGACGATCGCGCTCAACGGCCTCAGCCTGACCGCCATGTTCGGCGCGGTGGTGTGGGTGTTCCAGGAGGGCGGCCTGTCCGGGCTGCTGGGCTTCACCGCGACCGGGGACGTGGAGGCGACCCTTCCGGTCCTGATGTTCTGCGTGGCCTTCGGCCTGTCCATGGACTACGGGGTCTTCCTCGTCGCCCGGATCAAGGAGCACTTCGACCGGACCGGCGACCACCGGGAGTCGGTGATGCACGGCATGCGCACCACCGGCGGGCTGATCACCGCGGCCGCCGTGGTCCTCAGCGTGGTGTTCGTGTCCATCGGCCTGTCGCGGATCACCAACACCAAGATGCTCGGCCTCGGTGTCGCCCTGGCCGTGCTGGTGGACGCCCTCGTCGTACGGACCCTGCTGGTCCCGGCGGTGCTGGCGCTGCTGGGCCGTCGCGCCTGGTGGGCACCCGCCCCGCTGCGCCGGATCCACCGCCGCCTCGGGCTGCGCGAGGAGCCCGAGCCGCTCGCCCCGGAATCAGCGGCATCACCGGAATCAGCGGCATCTCCCGCATCCCCGGCGTCACCGGACGGCCCTGAAAGGACCCCGCATGACCGCGCACCCGCCGCCCTCTGAGCCGGCCCCGCAGTACCCGGCGCTGGGCGCCGTGCTGGTCACCGGAGCCACCGGGCTGCTCGGCCACGCCGTCGTCGCCCGGCTGCTCGCCGCCGGGTGCGAGGTGACCGCGGTGGTTCGGGACCTGGAGCGCGCCACGTCGCTGCTGCCGGGGGATCCCGCGCTGCGGCTGGTCGTCGGGGACGTCACCGACATCGACAGCTACGCCGGCGCCCTGCACGGGATGGACGCGGTGATCCACACGGCCGCGTACTTCCGCGAGTACTACCAGCCGGGCCACGACCTGGATCTGCTGCACCGCACCAACGTGGACGCGGTGGAGGAGCTGCTGAAGGCGGCGGTCGACGCCGAGGTGCCCACGGTGGTGCAGACGAGCTCCATCGCCGTGCTGGGCGGCGGCGACGTCCGCTCGCCCGCTGACGAGCAGACCCCGAACGGGGACCCCGACCGGGGAAACCACTACCGCGCGAGCAAGATCCGCGCGGAGCGGATGATCGACGGCTTCGGCGAGAAGTACGGGCTGCGCGTGCCGCTCGTACTGCCCGGCTGGATGTGGGGCCCCGGTGACTCCGGACCCACCTCGGCGGGGCGGCTCTTCCTGGCGGTGGCGCGCGGTGAGATCAAGGCGCTGCCCACGGCGGGCAACCACGTGGTGGACGCCCGCGACGTGGCAGCCGTCTGTGTCTCGGCGGCCGCGCTCGGAACCGGCGGCCGGCGCTACATCGCGGGCGGCAGCTGGTATCCGCTGCACGAGATCTGCGCCGCCGTGGTGCGGGCGACCGGCACCGGGACGGTGCCGCGCAAGCTGCCCCCGCCGGCCGCGATGACGATCGCCTCGGTCCTGGAGTGGCAGGCGAAGGCGCGCGGGGCAGCGCCCATCGCCACCCGGACCGGCATGCGGACGCTGCTCGAAGGACACCACCGGAGGGTTTCCTCCGCCCGCGCCGTCCGCGAACTCGGTGCGAGTTTCCGCCCGTTGGAACAGACCGTCACGGACCAGGCCGCCTGGCTCCGCGTACGAGGAGAACTGCCGGCCGCCACTGCGGCGCCGGTACGAGAGGCGAGGAGTTCATGAGCATCATCAAGCGGGTCGCCGTACTGGGCGCGGCCGCAGCACTGCTGGCGAGTCCGGTGCTGGCGGCCATGACCGCCGCCGACACCCCGGCCGCGGCCGCCGCCGGCGCATCGGTGAAGGTATCCGCCGCGCCGTCCCCCGCCGAGGCCGAGGCGGCCGCGAAGGAGACCGCCGCGCGGCTCGCGGCTCAGCACATCGTGGACGTGCCGGTCTCCTTCACCGTGCGCAACACCAACGGCAGCAAGACCGGTTGCCGCACCAGCGGCGGAACCCACCGGATCAGCGGCCACCTGACCGCGCCCGCCTCCGTACTCTCCGGCGGGAAGCGGGCGGTCACGCTCTACCAGCACGGGATCGCGGCGGGCGAGTGGTACTGGCGCCTCGACGTGCCCGGCTACCACTACGCCGAGGAGCTCGCCAAGCGCGGGCACGCCTCCGTCACCATCGACCGCCTCGGCTACGGGGCGAGCGACCGCCCCGACGGCTTCGACACCTGCATCGGCGCCGAGGCCGACATCGCGCACCAGATCGTGCAGCAGCTGCGCGCAGGGACGTACGCCCTCGAAGGCAAGCCCGCCGAGGGCCCCGCGACGGCGCAGGGCTTCGAGACGGTCACCCTGGCCGGGCAGTCCAACGGCGGGCAGGTCGCCCAGATCGAGGCCTACTCGTTCGGTGACGTCGACGGCCTGATGATCATGGACTGGACCGACCGGGGCCTGACCCCCGAGGCCAACACCCGCTTCTTCAGCGCCCTCCAGAGCTGCATGGCCGGCGGACAGCCCAGCCGCGACCCCTCGGACCCGAGCGGCTACGTCTACTACGACCTGGGGCCCGACCAGTTCCGCCGGGGCAACTTCCACGACACGGAGGAGCGCGTCATGGACGCCGCGGCCCCGCACCAGAACCGACACCCCTGCGGCGACATGAGCTCACAGCTCGACTCCGTCTTCACGGACCTGAAGCACCTGGCCTCGGTCAAGGTCCCGGTCCTCCTCGTCTACGGGGACGAGGACGCCCGCGTCACCGGAGGCGCCGCCCACCAGCGGCTGTTCACCGGCGCCCAGAGCGAGCTCGTCACCATCCCGGGAGCCGGGCACTACGCCACGATGGCCCGCTCGGCGCCCGCCACCTTCGACCGGATCGACACCTGGCTCGACGCCCGCGGTCTGTGACCCCGGTCCGTTCCTCGCCCCTGCCCCCCACAGATCCCCCTTCATCCAGAGAGCAGAAAATGCCGAGCACACCGAGCACACCGAGAACACAGCAGTCCCCTCGCACCAACCCCGTGGAGCATCCCCCCGCACTGCAGCGCTGGGGGCGGGTGACCGTCGCCCGGTCCCGGCTCGTGGTCTGGGTCGGCATCGCCCTGGCCGTACTGGGCCTGGTCCTGGCCGCCGGCACCATGAACCGCCTGGTCCTCAGCCGCTTCGAGACCCCCGGATCCGAGTCGGTCACCACCCGCGCCGTCCTGGAGAAGGAGTTCAAGGCGGGCACGCCCAGCGTGCTGCTGATGGTCACCGCCAAGCAGGGCGGCGTGGACGAGGCCGCCGTCGCTTCCGAGGGCCGTGCCCTGGAGCGGGAGCTCGCCGGGCAGGCCGGAGTGGCCGAGGTCTTCTCGTACTGGTCGCGGGGCAACTCCCCCACCATGCGGGGCACGGACGGCAAGCAGGCCCTGATCATCGCCCGGATGTCGGGCACGGTGACCGAGGCCCGCACCAGGCTGGCGGACATCTCACCGGCCTTCACCCGGGACAGCCCGCAGGTGAAGGTCCAGGTCGGTGGCGGTGACGAGGTGTTCCGGCAGGCCGCCGAGCAGTCCCGCAAGGACTTCCTGCGGGCCGAGATGATCGTCCTCCCCCTGGTGCTGCTCCTGCTGTTCGCCATCTACCGCCGGTTCTCGGCCGCCTTCCTCACCCTCGGCATGGGCCTGTTCTCGGTGATCACGACTCTGGCGCTGATGCGCGGTGTCACGTACATCACCGACGTCTCCACCTTCGCCGCCAACCTGGCCCTGGTGATGGGCATCGGGCTCGGCGTCGACTACAGCCTCTTCGTCATCAACCGCTTCCGCGAGGAGCTGCGGGCCGGCCGGTCCGTCGCCGAGGCCGTCGAGCACTCCGTCGCGAACGCCGGCCGCACTGTCGCCTTCAGCGGTCTCACCGTGATCCTCTCGCTGGCCGCCCTGCTGCTCTTCCCGTTCCCCTTCCTGCGCTCGTTCGCGTACGCCGGCATCGCCACGGTCCTCACCTCGGTCTTCGCAGCCCTGGTGATCCTGCCCGCCTCGCTGGCCCGCCTCGGCCACAAGGTCGCCCGCAAGAACGAGAACACCCGCCCCGAGCAGGGCTGGTGGCACCACACCGCGCTGCGCATGATGCGCCGCCCGCTGCTGTACGGGATCCCGGCGCTGGTGGTGCTGCTGGGGCTGGCCTCTCCGGCGCTGGGTCTCACCTTCGGCGTGCCGGGTGCGCAGGTGCTGCCCAGTGACGTGTCCAGCCGGGTGGTCCAGCAGCAGATCCTCGACAACTTCGCCGCCGAGGAAACGAGCGCGATCAAGGTCCTGCGTACCGGCCAGGCCGGTACCGACGCCAACCGGTCCTCGATCGAGGCCACGGCCACCGAGCTGTCCCAGGTCGCCGGCATCCACCAGGTCGACGCCCTCACCGGTTCGTACGCGAAGGGCCAGAAGATCGCCGAACCCGGTGAGTCCTCCCGCCGGTTCGCGAGCGAGCGCAGCACCTGGTACTCGGTGGTCGCCACGCACCGCACCGTCGCCCAGGACATCGACCGGGCCCACTCGGAGATCCGTTCCGTCGCCGCCAAGGGCGCCGAGCCCGGCTCGGTGAAGATCGGCGGCTACCCCGCCGAACTGAGCGAGTTCCGCTCCGAGCTGGTCGACCGGCTGCCGCTGGTCTTCGGGCTGATCCTGGTGACCACGTTCCTCGTGCTGTTCCTGATGACCGGCAGCCTGCTCCTCCCGGCCAAGGCCATGCTCCTGAACACGCTGAGCATGGGCGTGATGTTCGGCGTCCTCGTGTGGATCTTCCAGGAGGGCAACCTGGCCGACCTGTTCGGCTTCACCCCGAGCGGCTCGATCGAGCCCAGCATCCCGATCCTGATGTTCTGCGTGGCCTTCGGCCTCTCCATGGACTACGAGGTCTTCATGCTGTCGCGGATCAAGGAGGAGTACGACCTCACCGGCGACAACGCGGGCGCGGTGGCCGCAGGCCTGGAGCGCAGCGGCCCGCTGATCACCTCGGCGGCGGTCATCCTCGCGGCCTCGTTCGCCACGTACGCCTCGTCCGAGATCGTCTTCCTCAAGATGCTCGGCATCGGCATGGTCGTGGTCATCCTGGTCGACGCCACGCTGATCCGCGCGGTCCTCGTACCGGTCTCCATGCGGCTCGCCGGCAAGGCCAACTGGTGGGCCCCGGCGCCCCTGCGCGCGTTCCACGACCGGTTCGGCATCTCCGAGTCGTCGGCCCCGGCCGCACCCGCCGCCGGTGCCGCTGCCACTGCCGCTGCCTCCGGGCAGCCCGACACGGCAGGGGTCGGCGTCCGCGCCGACCGCGCCTGATCCATCCGGCGCGAGGGAGAGAGACATGCTGGGATTCGGAGTGACGGCGCTCATGCTGGTGGGCTCCGCCGCCGTCCACTACTACCTGTGGATCCGCCTGGTCCGTGACACGACCAGGCCGGGGACGTCCGTGCGGCGGCTGGCCACGTGGGGGGTGGTCCTGTCGGCGCTGCTCGCTCCCGGGACCCGGATCCTCACCCCGCTGTTCGATCCCTCGGACGGAGGTGGCGGCCGGTTCCTGGCGTGGCCCGGCTACGTGTTGATCGGAGTGCTGCTCTACCTGCTGCCGACGCTCGTGATACTCGAACTGCCGCGGGCGCTCGCGCTGCGCAGGTGGCGGCGCGCCGGGCAGCGGGCGGATGCGACTGCGGTACGGGTCCCCGTGCCGGCGGCGGCTTCGGTGTCGGCGGCGGGACCGGCGGCGTCGGCACCGGCGGCCGCACCCGCACCGGCGGAGGTGGAGGCTGAAGCTGAGGCGAAGGCGGAGGACCGTCTGGTCGGCCGCCGGCTCTTCCTCGGCCGGGCGGTGGGCACCCTGGCCGGGGCCACCGCCCTCGGCACTGTGGGCTACGGCATGTCCTCGGCGCTCGGTGACCCGCTGATCAAGCGCGTACCGGTCACCCTCTCGAAGGTGAACCCGCGCCTGGCCGGTCTGCGGATCGCCGTCGTCAGCGACATCCACCTGGGACCGCTCCTCGGGCGCTCCCACACCGAGCGGATCGTCCGGATGATCAACGGGCTGCAGGCCGACGTGGTGACCATCGTCGGCGACCTCGCCGACGGAACGGCGTCCCAGCTGGGGCCTGCGGCCCGGCCGCTGAAGGGGCTCGAATCGCGGTACGGCGCCTTCTTCGTCACCGGCAACCACGAGTACCTCTACGACGGCGTCGAGGACTGGCTGGACGAGATGCGCAACGTCGGCGTCCGCCCTCTGGTGAACGAACGCGTGGAGATCCGGCACAACGGGGCCTACCTCGACCTGGCCGGGGTCGAGGACCTCGCCGGGCAGGACTACGGCCGGGGGCCCGACCTCGGGAAGGCCCTGGGCGGACGGGATCTGTCGCGTCCCGTCGTACTGCTGGCCCACCAGCCGGTGTTCGCCGACGAAGCCGCCCGGCACGGGGTGGACCTCCAGTTGTCCGGACACACGCACGGCGGCCAGATGTTTCCCCTCACCGCGATCACGAAGCTGGCCAATCCGGTCAACTCCGGGCTCGGCAAGGTGGACGACACCAAGGTGTACGTGACGAACGGGGCGGGCTTCTTCGGCCCACCGGTTCGGGTCGGCGCCCCGGCGGACATCACCCTGCTGGAACTGCGGTCCCCGCAGGCGTAGCCAGCGTGGCCCGCGCAGCCAGCATCCCACCCATGCCCCTCCAGGACCGGCCCCGGCGATCTCCGCCGGGGCCGGTTCCGGCGTTTCACGCAGCCGGGCGCGAGCGGGCCAGTGCGAACGCTGCCCACACCAGCCATGCCGTGCCACCGAAGCGGACGACGGGCAGCAGGTAGCTGAAGACGAAGACGAGGAGCGTGAGGGTGGCGGCCAGTCCGGCGGCGGCGACGACCAGACCGGTGGTCACACAGGCGCGCGGCAGGAGCCCGCTGCCGCGGGCTGCCAGGCAGGTGCCTGCCGCCAGGAGGGCGAAGGACACGGCGTATCCGAGACCGCCGGTGAGGAAGGACAGGTCTGCCAGGGCCTGAGCCAGTGCCTCCGGTGCCTCGTGCGGAAGCCGGCCGAGGGTCCAGGTGAGCACGGCGCTGGAGGCCAGCGCGCCGCCGGCCAGCAGTCCGCCGGCGAACGCCGTCGCCGCCGCGGCGCCTTGGCCGTGCCCCTGCCCCTGCCCCTGCCGCACCAGCCGGGCCAGGGTGGCGGCGACGGGCACCAGGAGCACGGCGGCGACGAGCTTCCTGACGTTGGCCGAGGAGCTGCACTTCGGCCGCACCGCCGAACGGCCGCACGTGTCCCAGGCACGCGTCAGCCAGGCCATCGGCAAACAGGAGCGGCGCCTCGGTGCGGCGCTGTTCGACCGCACCAGCCGGCGCGTGGCCCTGACTCCGGTCGGCCGGCGCCTCCGCGATGACCTGCAGCAGGCCCACGACCTTCTGCAAGCAGGACTCGCCCGCGCCGAGGCGGCCGGTGGGGGCGCGGGCCGGGTACGGCTGGGCGTCATCGGCATGCTCGGATACGAACTGCGGCCCCACCTCGACGCGTTCCGCAGCCGCTACCCCGGCAGCGACGTGCAGTTCACCGAAGTCGTGGGCAGCGACCCGTTCACCTCCCTGCGCACCGGGGAGACGGACGTGAACGTGCTGTGGCTGCCCGTGGCCGAACCGGACCTCACCGTCGGCCCCACCGTGGCCACCGGAGGGCGAGTCCTGGCCGTGCCGGCAGGGCATCCGCTGGCCGGTCTCGGCACCGCGTCCCTGGAGGACCTCGCCGACCACCACGTCGCCGACCTCGGCCCCGACGCACCCGAGTACTGGCTCGCCTCCATGGTCCCCACCCGCACACCGCTCGGCCGCCGAATACCCCGCGGCCCCGCTGCGCACACCTTCCACGAGATCCTCGCCCTGGTGGCCGCCGGACAGTGCGTCCACCCGCTGGGCGTGCTCGCCGCCCGCTACACCAGCCACCCCGGCATCGTCTTCGTGCCCCTCCACGACGCCCCCCAGCTCCCCTTGGCACTGGTCTGGCGCTCCACCACCGACAGCCCGGCCGTCCGCGCACTGGCCCGGACCGCCGCCGACATCGGACCCGTCTCGCTGTGACTGCCGCACCGGACGCGGCCGGCGGCGCCGTCGGCCCTGAGGGCTACTCGAAGGCCCTGACGGCCTGGTAGTAGGTCCACGCGGTGCCGTCGCAGGAGGCCTTGCGGGCGCCCGAGTAGCGTGCGCAGACGCGCTTCAGGTCGAAGTGGAACATCTCGTCCAGCCGGGGCTTCACCGCCGGGAACTCGCCCGCGGCCTTGTAGTTGCGGTAGCCGAAGTCGTGCCGGGCGCAGGCCGTGCGGAAGGGGAAGCCGAAGGGGTTGTCCGGGGACGTGGTGCAGTAGTCCGTGGTCCAGTCGAAGCCGTACGGCTCCCACTCGACCCGGTTCCCGCGCGCCGCGGCCCAGGCGCCCTGGCTGGCCGTGCCCGGCTGCGTCCAGCCGTTCAGCACCTGCGGCTTGTCCTGCGGGGCCTGCGGGGCCTGCCGGGCCGCGGACGCCGGGGGCGCGAAGGCCAGTACGGCGGCCACGGCGCCGGTGACGAGGGCGGGGGCGGGGAGGCGGGGCACGCATCCTCTAACGAGTTCTGCCCGCACTGGTGTCGGGGATCTCTGCCGGTGGTCAGGACCAGTGGCCAGGACCGGTACTCAGGTATGAGCCGATGTCACTCTTCCGGCAGAGATCCGGTTCAGCCTCGGGAGGGACGCGGACTAGGGCCGCCGACGCGAATACTCGTAGACATGAACCGCCGTCCTCTCGTCATCGCCGCCGCCACCGTGGGAGTCCTCGCCACCGCCGCCATCGCCCTGCCCAACCTCCCGCCCAACCCCCTGACCGACACGATCAACGACCGGGTGTTCAAGGAGAAGGGCATGCGCTTCGCGACGGCCGCCGACGCTCCGACGCTTGGGGAACCGGCGCGCGGGGAATCGGCGCGCGGGGAGGCGACGTGGGTGCTGCCGCGCTGGGTGCCGAAGGACGCGACCGACGTGCGAATAATGGCGCGCACCGACGGTGAGGCACGGCTGCTCCGCTTCACCCTGGGTGCGACCCCGCTGGACGGCCCGCAGTGCTCGGCGGGCACGCCGAGCAAGCACGCGGGGACGGCGCTGGAAGCCAAGTGGTGGCCGGCGGGCACCGGGTCCGAGGAGCGGCCCGAATGCCGCGATGGCTACCAGTACCAGGTCACGGTGCGCGGCAAGGAGGTCTACGCCTGGACCGACGGCACCCCGTCCCCCGGGGCAGGGGCGGGTACGCGGGGCGGCACCCCGGTCCGGCAGGTGTCGGCCACGACCCCCTGATCCCGGGTGAGCCCGCGGGTGTCGGAGAGCGTGCGCAGCTCGCGGGCCGCCGAGAGCTCCGCGAGACGGGACCAGTGGGGGCGCAGCCAGTCCTCCGGTGAGGCAGCCGTCGGCAGACCCGCCGGCAGGCTGTCGTGGAAGGCGGCGGTCTCCGGTTCGACGGCCCGGTGGTGTGTCAGGATCCGTGGTTCCCCGGGGCCGTCCGAGGCCGCGGCCACGCTCCGCAGGAACATGGCGTTGGCCACCAGCAGCCAGTGCGTCCGGCCGGGGTCGGCGCCCGCGCCGGAGCCGTTGTCGCTCGACAGCGCCCACGGGTCCGGGGCCAGGTACCGCACCCGCCCGACGCCGGTGAAGTCGGCCGCCGCCGCGCACATCGAGCACGGCTCCTGGGTGCTCCACAGCGTCGCCGTGCCCAGGTCCCGGCCCGTGCGCGCGGCCCCCAGCGCGTTCATCTCGGCGTGGGCGAGCGGCGTCCCGCGCAGCGGCCCCGTACCCGGGCCGTCCTCGTACGCCTCGTTGCGCCCCTCGGCGACCGGGTTCCCGTCGGCGTCCGTGAGGACGGCTCCGACCGCCAGGCCTCCGGCCGCGAGCGACTCGTGGGCGAGGGTGAGCGCCCTGCGCAGAGGCTCCGGCGCGGCGCGCCACTCCGTGTCGAAATCGTGCTCCCCGTTGGCCATCCGGCCATTATCGCCACCGCCTTCACGCCGCCCCTCAACCCCACCTCGCCCTGACCGCCGCCTTCGCCACCGCCTTCAGCGCCGCCGCCCCGGCACTGTCCTCGCCTCCGCTTCGTCGCCCCTGGCGTCACCCCGTTCGTCACCGCCGGTGGCGCGCCTCACTCGTAACGGCCGGCGGCGCCTTGCTCGTCATCGCCGTGAGCGCCTCATTCGCCGCCGGTCTCGTTATCGCTCTCGCCGCCGCTCTCGGCACCGCTATCGTCGCCGCCATGGACATCCGCCCCGCCCGCACCGTCGCCGAACTCCAAGCTGCGGAAGCCCTCTTCGACGGGCCCGCCCGCGCGGACTGGTCAGAGCGGTTCCTCTCCGCCCCGGGACACCTGATGCTGATCGCCTACGTGGACGGCTCACCCGTCGGCATGGTCTCCGGCATCGAGATGATCCACCCCGACAAGGGCACCGAGATGTGCCTCTACGAGCTCTCCGTCGCCGAGGCCCACCGTCGGCGCGGCCTCGGCCGGGCCCTGACCGAGGCGCTCGCCGCCGAAGCCGAGTCGCGCGGCTGCTACGGCATGTGGGTGGGCGTCGACACCGACAACGAAGCCGCGCTGGCCACGTACGGGGCGGCCGGCGCCCGTGACGAGGGCGTCTTCAGGATGCTCGGCTGGCCCTTCGCCCGGTAGCCCCGAGCGCCCCCCGGGGCGGCGTGTCGTGGGGCCAGTCGGCGCACCCTCCGCGCGGGCGGCCCGTGCCTCGCCGAGCATCGGCGGCATGACCGCATTCACCGCGCTGCTCCCGGCCGCCGCCCTGCTGGCGGCGGCCACCGCCCTGCCGCCGTACGCCGCCACCGCCCCGGCCGCCACCGCCGACGCCCCCACCTCCGCCTACGTCGTCGTCCTCAAGGACACCGCCATCCGCGCCTCCGCGGCAGCCGCCGCCCGCGCCCTCGCCACCGAGGCCGAGGCCGCCGGCGACCGCGTCGAGAGCGTCTACGACACCGCCCTGAGCGGCTTCGCCGTCCGTACCACGGCCGCCCGCGCCGCCGAACTCGCCGCCGATCCGCGGGTTGCCTCCGTGGAGCCCGACACGGTCTTCCGGATCGACGACGACACTCCCCTCGGCGACACCCCTCCCGGCGACGCCGTCGCCCCCGCCGCTCCCCTCGTCCAGACCCCCGCGCCGTGGGCCCTGGACCGGCTCGACCAGAGCGAGTTGCCCCTCGACGGCTCGTACACGTACCCGGCCAAGGCCGAGGGGATCACCGCGTACATCGTGGACACCGGGATCAACACCCTGCACCAGGAGTTCGGCGGCCGGGCCCGCTGGGGCGCCAACGCGGTGTTCATGGAAGGCGCCACGGACTGCAACGGCCACGGCACGCACGTCGCCGGGACCGTCGGCGGAGCCGCCTACGGGGTGGCCAAGGGGGTTTCGCTCGTCGCCGTGAAGGTGGCGGACTGCCGCGGGGACGCTACCTTGTCGGCCATCACGCGCGGCATCGACTGGATGGTGAAGGACGCCCTCAAGTCACCCGCCACCCCGGCCGTGGCCAACATGAGCCTGGGCGGCGGCCACAGCTTCGCCCTCGACCGGGCGGTGACGCGGGCCGTCGCGTCCGGGATCACCTTCGCCGTGGCGGCCGGCAACTCCGGCGAGAACGCCTGCACCGGCTCCCCCGGCGGCGTCCCGCAGGCGCTCACCGTGGGCGCGACGGACGCAACGGACCGGCGGCCCGCCTTCTCCAACCACGGCGCCTGCGTGGACCTCTCCGCCCCCGGCGTGGCCGTCACCTCCGCCTGGAAGGGCTCCACCACGGCCGTCGCCCGCGCCTCCGGCACCTCGATGGCGGCCCCGCACGTGGCGGGCGCCGCCGCGCTGGTGCTGGCCCGGGGGCTGGCGGCCGGCGGTCCGCGCCAGACTCCCGCGCAGGTGGCCGAAACCCTCGTACGGGACTCCGTGCGGGACCGGATCACCGCCCTGCCGGCCGGGACACCGAACCTGTTGCTGCACGTCCCGACCGGTCCGTAGCCCGTACGGGGTCCTCCGCCGGCGGCGCCTCACGCGCCCCGGCGGACCCCGGCGGGACCAGGCGAAGGCCCGGCCCGATGGGCCCGTCCGCAACCCCACCCGCCCCACCCGCGCTGCGCGCCGGCCAACGGGTATCCGCCCCTCCGCTCCACCCGGCCTGATGGCACATCAATTTCTGTGTGCTTCGGGCGAAAGCAAGTCATTGACTTCTCAATCCCGCGACGCGTCAATGTCGGCCACCGCACCGGCTCGACCTCCCCCACACAGCGGGTGGGGGGAGGGTTCGTATGACGAAGGAGTCGCGACCCAGTGAGTACAACGTTTCGACGAAGAGTTCTGGCCGGGGCTGGCGCTCTGTCCCTGGCCCTGACGGGCGCCGTGGTGGGTCTGTCGGGCACCGCGCAGGCCGCGACCAAGACGACGCCCGTCCCGATGGACTGCGTCGCGCCCGCGCCCCAGCCGGGTGGTTCGGGCACCCAGCCCTACACGATCACGCTGCCCGACGGCGCCAAGGCCGGCGACGTGGTGCCGATCACCATCGACCCGGGTCCGAGCCCGGTCATCCCCAGCTTCTCGGTGACGACCACCAACGTCTCCAAGATCACCCTCAAGGTCGGGTCGACCCTCCAGACGGTCGTCAGCCCGCCCGAGACCGTCGACGTGATCGCCGGACAGGCGCTCAACCCCGCCGCCTTCTCCGGCACCGTCACGATCCCGGACGGCTCCGAGGGCGCCACCGTGCAGGTGGCCCTGGACCTGGCGGTGACGGACGCGAGCCTCATGGGCTCGGTCTTCACCACCACCTGCACCCCGAACCCGCGCCCGAGCGCCTCGCTCGGCTCGGTGGCCGTGGAGGCCCTGCCCAAGGACCCGATCACCACCAAGCTCACGCCCAACAGCGGTGAGGCGGGCACCGAGGTCGTCGTCACGGGCGCCAACTTCCCGGCGGGCGCGGTCACCTGTTCCGCGCTCAAGAACGGTACGGCCACGGGTGACACGGGTACCGGCACGGCCACCGCGGCCGGCGTCGCGACCTGCAACATCACGGTCAACCTGCCCGCCGACGCGATCAAGATCGACGGCTCGGTCCTCCCGTACAAGGGCTACATCTTCATCGTTCCGCAGCCCGGCGTGCAGAACCCGGTCGACGTGGAGGTCCTGCCCGGCCCGCTGGCCATCGGCCCGCAGGCGGGCAACCCCGCCGTCAGCTTCGGTTCGGTCACCATCAACGGCAAGTCCCAGTCGGTCGTCGGCCAGTTCACCGCGATGGCCGTCCAGGACTTCCGCGGCGGGACCCTCGGCTGGGACGTCTCGGCGACCCGGACGCCGTTCCTGAACTCGGTCACCGGCCACTCCATGGCCACGGCGCAGATCGGCATCCAGCCGACCTGCAAGGTGACCAACCCGGCCAGCCCGAGCACATGCACCACCGGTACGCCCGGTGCGATCTCCGACGTCCCGCTGAAGGTCGCCTCGGCGGCCGCGGGCGGCGAAGACCTGACCGGTGGCGAGTTCGAGATCGGCGGAGCCGGAATGATCCAGCTCCCGCCGTTCATGTTCGCGGACAGCTACCAGTCGGTCGTCACCTTCTCGATCGCCTGACCCGTACGACCCCGCACCACCCTTCCGCGCACCACCCTTCCGCGCACCACCCTTCCGCGCACCACCCCTCGACCAGGGACCCCCGGCTCACGCCCTCCCCGTCCGGCCCGACTGGAGAACCCCCATGCGCACCCGCACCCTCCTCCTCGGCCTGCTCCTCGGCCTCGCCGCCCTGCTGCTCCCGGCCCTCCCCGCGACGGCCGCGGACAACGGCACCTGGGGCGTCTTCCCGACGCCCGCGGCCGGTGCGGCGATGACCGACCGCGCGTACTTCTTCCACCAGGGCGAGGCCGGCACCACCATCAGCGACAGCGCGACGATCGTGAACTCCTCCGACAAGGAGCTGACGTTCCAGATATTCGCCACCGACGCCGTCAACACCCCGGTGGGCGGCGGCTTCGCGCTGCTGCCGGTGGAGACGAAGCCCAAGGACGTCGGCACGTGGGTCGCGCTGCCGCCCGAGACCAGGACCACGGTCACCGTGCCGCCCAAGGGCCGCAAGGACTTCCCGTTCTCCGTGAAGGTTCCGGCGGACGCGACGCCCGGTGACCACGTGGGCGGGATCGTCGCCCTCAACACCGCCGTGGAGGGCATCCAGCAGGAGGGCAAGGTCCAGGTCGGGGTGAAGCGCCAGGTCGGCGCCCGCCTGTACTTCCGGGTCCCGGGGCCGGTGACCCCGGGGCTGAGCGTCGAAGACGTGAAGATCAGCCGGGCGGCGCCGCTGCTGCCCTGGGTAAAGGACGCCCGCGCCAGGATCACGTACTCCCTGGTCAACCGGGGCAACGTGGTCGTCGAGCCGAAGGTGACCGTCTCCGCCGAGGGGCTGTTCGGGCGGCGGGTGCTCGACCGGCCTGCCCGCGAGCTGAAGCTCGTCCTGCTGCCGGGCCAGCGGATCGAGCTGACCGAGGAGTGGGCGGACGCACCCCAGTCGGACTGGGTCACCGTCGGCATCACCGCCGGCGCCTCGGCCCACCCCGACCTCGTCTCCTCCTCCGCCACGGAGTTCCTCGCCGTGCCGTGGCCCGCACTCGGCGCCCTCCTGGTCCTGGCCGGCGCCGCCATCGCCGCCCGGGTACTGCGCAAGCGCCGCCGGGCCGCAGCCGAACAGCCGGAATGCGAACCGGACTTGGCCGAAGTGCGCTGATCGGCAAAGGTGTCCCCAGGGGACGGCATTCGGCCATCCCCGGTCAGGGGCAGGCGCCGGGAGGCACCACACATGGCACGACAGCACGGCGAAGCGGAGCCCGGCCGGCCCGCGCACGGAACCATCCCCGCAGGTCGGCCCCCGGATCCCGCCGACGCGGGGATCGGGCTGCTGACCCTCGTCGAGCGGACGCTGGGCACCGGCACCGCGGTGTACGTCCCGGGCGACGGCTGGATCCGGCTCACGCTCCCGCTCGACGACGGCGGTCCGGCCCCGGTCACGGTGGACGTGATCGCGGACACCCGGCGGACCGCGCGCGGGATCGCGTACCTCCTGCCGGGCGCCGGACTGAACTTCGGCTCCGGCTTCTTCACCCCGTCCCACCTGAATCTCGCCCACCGGCTGCGCCGCGAGGGCCTGCTCGTCGTCGGCGTCACCCCGCGCGAGGACGCCGCGACCCTGCAGGACATCGGCCCCGACCGGGGGCTCGCCGCGCACCTCCGGGATCTGGCCGGGGTCGTGGAGGCGCTGGACGGGGCGCTCGGGCTGCCGTACCAGTACGTCGGCCACTCCGCCGGGGCCCTGCTCGCCCTGGACGCGGCCGCGCACGACGATCACCCCGCCTGACCCGGGTGGTGGCCCTGGACACGACCGGCCCCTACTCCGGCGACCTGGCCCCCGGCTGATCCGGGCGGGCGCCCACCGGCGGGTCCGCTTCACCGTCGTCCCGGGCTACGGGCACGGCGACCCCGTCTGGTCACGGACGGCGGCGGCGGACGTCTGGTCGATGCTTGAGCGCGGTCGGGACGGCCGGCCGGAAACGGGCTCGCCCCCCGCGGTGAGGGTTGCGGGGGGCGAGCGGTCCTACGGGGCGTGCGAGGGCTGCCGCCGGAGCCTGGCGGTCAGTGGTTGCGCGGGAACCCGAGGTCCACGCCGGCGGGGGCGTCCGACGGGTCGGGCCAGCGGGTCGTGACGACCTTGCCCCGGGTGTAGAAGTGGATGCCGTCGTTGCCGTAGATGTGGTGGTCGCCGAAGAGCGAGTCCTTCCAGCCACCGAAGGAGTGGTAGCCCACCGGCACCGGGATCGGCACGTTGACGCCGACCATGCCCGCCTCGATCTCCAGCTGGAAGCGCCGGGCGGCGCCGCCGTCGCGGGTGAAGATGGCGGTGCCGTTGCCGAACGGCGAGGCGTTCATGAGCGCCACGCCCTCCTCGTAGGTCTCGACGCGCAGCACGCACAGCACCGGGCCGAAGATCTCGTCGCGGTAGGCGTCGGAGTCGGTCTTGACGTTGTCCAGCAGCGAGAGGCCGATCCAGTGGCCGTTCTCGTTGCCCTCCACCGTGTAGCCGGTGCCGTCCAGGACCACGTCGGCGCCCTGCGCGGCCGCGCCCGTCACGTACGAGGCGACCTTGTCGCGGTGGGCGGCGGTGATCAGCGGGCCCATCTCGGAGGTCGGGTCGTTGCCGGGGCCGATCTTGATCTTCTCGGCGCGCTCGCGGATCTTGTCCACGAGGGTGTCGGCGATGGAGCCGACGGCCACGACCGCGGAGATGGCCATGCAGCGCTCGCCGGCCGAGCCGTAGGCGGCCGAGACCGCGGCGTCGGCGGCGGCGTCCAGGTCGGCGTCCGGCAGCACCAGCATGTGGTTCTTGGCGCCGCCCAGGGCCTGTACGCGCTTGCCGTTGGCGGAGGCGGTGGTGTGGATGTGGCGGGCGATCGGGGTCGAGCCCACGAAGGAGACGGCCGCGATGTCGGGGTGCGCGAGGAGCGCGTCGACGGCGACCTTGTCACCGTGGACCACGTTCAGCACGCCCGCCGGCAGACCGGCCTGGCTCGCCAGCTGCGCCAGCAGCGTGGAGGCCGAGGGGTCCTTCTCGCTCGGCTTGAGGATGAAGGTGTTGCCGCAGGCCACGGCCAGCGGGAACATCCACATCGGCACCATCGCCGGGAAGTTGAACGGGGTGATGCCCGCGACCACGCCGATCGGCTGACGGATCGAGGAGACGTCCACCCGGTTGGACACGGACGTCGACAGCTCGCCCTTGAGCTGCACGGTGATGCCGCAGGCCAGCTCGACGATCTCCAGGCCGCGGGCGACCTCGCCCAGCGCGTCGGAGTGCACCTTGCCGTGCTCGGCGACGATCAGCTCGGCGATCGCGTCGCGGTTGGCGTCCAGCAGGGCGCGGTAGGCGAACAGCACCTTGGTGCGGGCGGCCAGCGAGGACTGCCCCCAGGACAGGAACGCCTCCTTGGCGACCTGTACGGCCGCGTCGACCTCGTCGGCGGACGCGAGGGCGACCTGCGTGGTGACCTCGCCGGTGGCCGGGTCGGTGACCGGGCCGTAGTTGCCCGACGCGCCCTCGACGGTCTTGCCACCGATCCAGTGGTTGACGGTCTTCATGCCTAACTCCTTCACAGATGGCGACGTCGCTGCGCGGCTTGCCGGTCGTACTCTTCTCGGGCTTCCACCGCCGACGCACGGGTCGCGGTCTCGGCCACAGGGACATCCCACCACGCCTGTGCGGGGGGCGGGCCCGACACAGTGTCGGGTGTTCGGGTCTGCACGTAGACACATGTGGGACGGTCCGCCACCCGCGCCTCGGCGAAGGCTTTGCGCAGGTCACCGAGGGTGCGGGGGCGAAGGACGGCCATCCCGAGGGAGGCCGCGTTGGCCGCCAGGTCCAGCGGCAGGGGCGCACCGCTGTACGAACCGTCCACCGCCCGGAAGCGGTAGGCGGTACCGAACCCCTCGGCGCCCACCGCGTCCGAGAGCCCGCCGATCGAGGCGTACCCGTGGTTGTCGAGGATCACCAGCCTGACCGGGATCCCCTCCTGCACGGCGGTGACGATCTCGGTCGGGTTCATCAGGTACGTCCCGTCGCCGACCAGTGCCCACACCGGCCGCCCGGGGGCGGCCAGCGCGGTGCCGATCGCGGCGGGGATCTCGTAGCCCATGCAGGAGTACCCGTATTCGACGTGGTACTGGTCCGCGGAGCGGGCCCGCCACAGCTTGTGCAGGTCCCCGGGGAGCGAACCGGCGGCATTGATCAGGATGTCGTCACCGTCGACGAGGCCGTCCAGCAGGCCCAGCACCTGTGCCTGCGTCGGGACGGAGTCCTCGTCGGGAGCCGCGAAGGCCCCGTCGACCAGCCGCTCCCACGCCCTCTTCCCTTCTTTGTACGCCGCCTCGTACGAGGGGTCCACCCGGTACCCGGCGACCTCGGCCCGGAGTTCCTCCAGGCCCGCCCGCGCATCGCAGACCAGGGGGCGGGCGGCGAGCTTGTGGGCGTCGTACGGGTCGAGGTTCAGCCCGAGGAACCGCACCCCGGGGTCCTGGAACAGCGTCGCGGAGGCGGTGGTGAAATCGGTGAGCCGGGTCCCGGCGGCGATCACCAGATCGGCTTCGCGGGCCAGCGCGTCGGCGGTGGCCGTGCCGGTGTGCCCGATCCCGCCCACGTCGGCGGGGTGGTCCCACGGCAGAGCTCCCTTGCCCGCCTGCGTGAAGGCCACGGGGATCCCCGTGGCCTCGGCGAACTCCGCCAGCGCCGCCCCCGCCGCGCTGTGCCGGATCCCGCCGCCGGCGATGATCAGCGGCCGCACGGAGCCCCGTACGGCGCGTGCGGCCGCTGCCAGCTCGGTCCGGTCGGGGCGGGGCCGGCGTACGCCCCACACCCGCTCGGCGAAGAACTCCTGCGGCCAGTCGTACGCCTCGGCCTGTACGTCCTGCGGCAGCGCGAGGGTGACGGCGCCGGTGCTCACGGGATCGGTGAGGACCCGTACGGCCTGCAGGGCGGCGGGGATCAGGGCTTCGGGACGGGTGACGCGGTCGAAGTGGCGGGAGACGGGGCGCAGGGTGTCGTTGACGGAGACATCACCCGCATGGGGGACCTCCAGCTGCTGGAGGACGGGGTCGGCGGGCCGGGTCGCGAAGGCGTCACCGGGCAGCAGGAGCACCGGGATCCGGTTGATGGTGGCGAGGGCGGCTCCGGTGACGAGGTTGGTGGCGCCCGGCCCGATGGAGGTGGTGACGGCGTGCGCGGACAGCCGCCCGCTCTGGCGCGCGAACCCGACGGCGGCGTGCACCATCGCCTGCTCGTTGCGGCCCTGCAGGAAGGGCATCTCCCCGCGGCCGGCCTCCAGCAGGGCCTGGCCGATCCCGGCGACGTTCCCGTGCCCGAAGATCCCCCAGGTGGCGGCGATCAGCCGCTGCCGGTGCCCGTCGCGCTCGGTGTACTGCCGGGCGAGGAAGCGGACGAGGGCCTGCGCGACGGTGAGCCGGACGGTCTGCGAGGTGCTCACGCGGGGTCCTCCGCTCGGTGGAAGGGCAGCCGGGGGTCGGTGTCCCGGCCGGTCCAGGTGGAACGGATCCACCCGTGGTCGGGGTGGTCCCGGATGAGCCACTCCCGGGTCGCGCCGGGTCCCGCCATGACGTTGAGGTAGTACATGTCGTGGCCGGGCGCGGCGATGGAGGGGCCGTGCCAGCCGTCCGGGATGAGGACCGCGTCACCGGTCCTCACCTCCGTGAGGATGTCGGTCTTCCCCGCCGGGGAGGGGCTGACACGCTGGTAGCCGAGGCCGGGCGTGTCTGCGTGGGGGGCGATCTCGTAGTAGTAGATCTCCTCCAGCCGGGATTCCACACCGGGGTGGTGCTCGTCGTGCTTGTGGGGCGGGTACGAGGACCAGTTGCCGCCGGGGGTGAGCACCTCCACGGCGATGAGCCGGTCGCAGTCGAAGACTCCGGCGGCGGCGAAGTTGTTGACCTGCCGGGAGCAGTGTCCGGCTCCGCGCAGCTCTACGGGTACCTCGGCGGCGGGCCCGTACCGGGCAGGGAGGCTCTGCTCGCAGCGCGCGCCGACCAGCGCGAAGCGGCCGCCCTCGCGGGAGGCGATCTCGGCGTGGCCGTCCCGGGGGAGGTAGGCGAAGTCGGTGGGGCCGTCGAACACCCCGCGTCGCCCCCGTAGCCGGAAAACCTGCGGTCCGCTCCCGGGGCGCCGCCCCGGACCCCGCTCCTCAAACGCCGGAGGGGCTGGATTTCCGCCGACGTCAGCCGGCACGTGCGCGTGGCGCTCCGCGCGCTCTGAGGCCCGGGGTGCACGCCCAGGCTCGACTGCGCTGGGGGCGCGTGCAGCCACGCCCGTGTTGAAGACGCCCGGATCAACTCCAGCCTCGCCGGCGTTTGAGGCGCGGGGGTCCGGGGGCGGAGCCCCCGCCGGGTCCGGGGCGGAGCCCCGGGACGGGGGTCTGGGGGCGGAGCCACCAGTTTCGGGAAGGGGCGGGGAGGGGAACGGCTCCGCGCAGCGGACCTCGCAGCCGCCCGCCAGGGGGAGCACGATCCACTCGGACTCCCCGCACGCGTGCGCGTACGGCTCCCCCGGGGAGAGGTCGAGCACGAGCAGCCTCGTCCAGTCCATCGCCCACTCAGACACCACCGGCACGGCCGAGCACCTCCTCCACTTCCCCGGCGAACGGCATCGCCGTCGAACACGCCAGCCGTGAGGCCACGATCGCCCCGGCCGCGTTCGCGTACCGGATCACCCGCTCCAACTCCCATCCCGCGAGGAGCCCGTGACACAGGGCCCCACCGAAGGCATCCCCGGCGCCCAGTCCGTTGACGACCGTCACCGGTACCGGCGGGAGGTCCGCCACCGTCCCGTCGCGGTGGACGGCCAGCACTCCCGCGGGGCCCCGCTTCACCACCGCCAGTTCGACTCCGGCCGCGAGCAGGGCCCGCGCGGCCGCGTACGGCTCGGTCTCGCCGGTGGCGATCGCGCACTCCTCGGCGTTGCCCACGGCCACCGTGGCGAAGGACAGCGCCCGGCGGTACCACTCCTGCGGCCCGGCGGCCGGACCGTCGGACGCCGGCCCGGCTGCGGCTTCGGCCCCCGGCACGGCGGCCCCGCCCCCGGGCACCGGCACCGGCCTGGCCCCGGTTCCCTCCCCGGAGGGCCACAGCATCGGGCGCCAGTCCAGGTCGAACACCGTGAACGGGCTCCTCCCACGCGCCTCCAGCGCCGCCAGCGTGGCCGTCCGGCTCGGCTCCGCGCTGAGCCCCGTACCGGTCATCCAGAACACCCGCGCCGCCCGCACCGCGTCGAGGTCGAGCTCGTCCGCGGCGATCTCCAGGTCGGGCGCCTTCGGGTACCGGTAGAAGTACAGCGGGAAATCGTCCGGCGGGAAGATCTCGCAGAAGGTCACCGGCGTCGGATAGGCCGCCACCTCCCCGGCCCACCGGTCGTCCACGCCGAACCCGCGCAGCTCCGCCCGGAGATACGCGCCGAAGGGGTCCGCGCCGGTCCGGGTGATCACCGCGGTCCGCCGGCCCAGCCGGGCCGCCGCGACGGCGACGTTGGCCGGGGAACCGCCCAGGAACTTCCCGAAGGTGTCCGCCTCGCCGAGCGGTACGCCGGTCTTCAGGGGGTAGAGATCCACCCCGATCCGCCCCATTGTGATCAGGTCGAACGCCAACGGATCCGCAGCCATCACCACACCATTCCTCCCGACCGAGTGCTCCCCGTCCCCAAGAGCCTCGCACCCTAAGGTGGCCGTATGACGTCCTCACCACCCGCGTTGACCCGTATCCGCGTCGGTTCGGCTCCGGACTCCTGGGGGGTCTGGTTCCCCGACGATCCCCGGCAGACCCCGTGGGACCGGTTCCTCGACGAGGTCGCCGAAGCCGGGTACGAG
This sequence comes from Streptomyces sp. AP-93, assembly GCF_022808175.1. GTDB lineage: Bacteria > Actinomycetota > Actinomycetes > Streptomycetales > Streptomycetaceae > Streptomyces. Next base: position 282,949 of record NZ_JALGBX010000008.1, read on the forward strand.
TGGATCGAGCTCGGCCCCTACGGCTATCTCCCCACCGATCCCGTCCGGCTCGCCGACGAGGTCGGGGCGCGCGGCCTGCGGGTCTCCGCGGGAACCGTCTTCACCGGACTCCATCACGGGCCCGCCGTGTGGGAGGAGACCTGGGAGCACGTGTCGCGGATCGCGGAGCTCACCCGGGCCATGGGTGCGGCGCACCTCGTCTCGATCCCGTCCTTCTGGCGGGACGACAAGACCGGCGAGGTGCTGGAGGACCGCACCCTCACCCCGGAGGGCTGGCGCGAACTGACCACGCAGACCGAGCGGCTGGGTAAGCGGGTCCAGGACGAGTACGGGCTGCGGATCGTCGTCCACCCGCACGCGGACACGCACATCGACACCCCCGAGAACGTGGCGCGCTTCCTCGACGCCACCGACCCGGCGCTGGTCTCCCTCTGCCTGGACACCGGGCACTACGCGTACTGCGGCGGCGACAGCGTCCGGGCGATCGAGACCTTCGGCGAGCGGATCGGCTACCTCCACCTCAAGCAGGTCGATCCGCGGATCCTCGCCGAAGTCGTCCGGGACCAGGTCCCCTTCGGGCCGGCCGTGGCCCGCGGGGTGATGTGCGAGCCGCCCGCGGGGGTGCCCGCGCTGGAACCGGTGCTGGCGGCCGCCGAGCGGCTCGGCGTGGACCTGTTCGCCATCGTGGAGCAGGACATGTACCCGTGCCCGCCCGACCAGCCGCTCCCGATCGCCCGCCGCACCCGCGCCCACCTGCGCTCCTGCGGCGCCCGTTGAACCGGATCCCCCGGCCGTACGAACCCTCGTGGAGGAACACGACATGACCAGCACGCTCGGCATCGCCGTCATCGGTACCGGGAAGATGGGCTCCGACCACGTCCGCCGTTTCGGCCGGACGGTCGGCGGGGCCCGGGTGGTGGCCGTGGCCGACCCGGACGGGGACCGGGTCAAGGAGGTCGCGGCCGGTCTGGAGGGGGCGAGCGCGCACACCGATCCGGCGGCCGCGATCGCGGCGCCCGGGGTGGACGCCGTACTGATCGCCTCGCCCGGGCCCGCCCATGAGGAAGCGATCCTGCACGCGCTGGAGCGGCGGCTGCCGGTGCTCTGCGAGAAGCCGCTGACCCCCGATCCGGCGGGCGCCCTGCGGATCATGGAGGCGGAGGCGCGGCTGGGCCGCCGGCTCGTCCAGGTCGGCTTCATGCGGCGCTATGACGCCGAGTACGCGCGGCTCAAGGAGCTCCTCGACGCGGGCGGTATCGGGCGGCCGCTGTTCCTGCACTGCCGGCACCGCAACGCCGCCTCGCCGTCCTTCTTCACCAGCGACATGCTGATCAGCGATTCGGTGGTGCACGAGGTGGACGCGGCCCGCTGGCTGCTGGGCCAGGAGATCACCGCGGTGACCGTGCTCTCCCCGACGCCCGCCTCGGCCGCCCCCGAGGGGCTGCTCGATCCCCGGTTCGTCCTCATGGAGACCTCCGGAGGCGCCGTGGTCGACGTGGAGATCTTCGTCAACTGCGGCTTCGGCTACCAGGTGCAGTGCGAGGCGGTCGGCGAATCCGGCACCGCCCGGATCGGCGACGGCCACGCGATGGTCGTCCAGTCGGCGGGCCGGTGGGGCGGGGAGATCGACCAGGACTTCACGGTGCGGTTCGCCGACGCCTACGACCGCCAGCTCCGCCGCTGGGTCGCCGCCGCCGCGCTGGGCCGGGTGGACGGTCCCGACGCGTGGGACGGCTACGCGGCGGCGGCCGTGTCCGAGGCGGGCCTCACCGCGGCACGCAGCGGCGTACGGACCCAGGTGGAACTGGCCCAACGCCCGGCCCTCTACCGCTGATCCGCCCGGCCCGGCCGCGGGGCACACCCCTCGGCCGGTCCGCGGAGGAGGGGGTCACCTGCGCCGCGTGGTCCACCTGGCCCACTCGGCCCACGTTTTCCGTCTGCTCCCCGTGTGCCACCCCTGTCACGGGGGTCGCCCTTGTGTCACGCATGTCCGCATTACGCGGGTCTTCCGTCACAGCCGGACGACAGCCCCTCCCCTGGCCTCACCCTGCGTCGTTCCCCGGGCACAACCTGAGTGATCGTCAGTGTCCACGCGCCGGCTCCCCCGACGGCCTCCCGGCCGGCCCCGCGGCGTGGACAAGGAGGTGTTCGAGGATGAGCGACCGACAGCTGTGGTCGTACAAGGAGATCGCCGCTCACATCCGGGTCCAGCCGGACACGGTGCGCTCCTACCGCAAGCACGGGCTGCTGCCCGCACCCGACCACGTGGAGGGCGGCAAGCCCTACTGGTACGCCGACACCATCCGCACCTGGGTGGCGCGCCGGCCGGGCAACCGCGGACGCCGCGAGGACTGACCCGGCGTCCGGTCCAGGGACGGGACCCTCCAGGGGCCCCGTCCGCTAGCGGCTCCCGGCGGGCACCGGCTCGGGCTCGGCCCGCCCGGCGGCCGGCGCCGGCTCCCCCTCGCTCAGCCCGAAGCGTTCGTGCAGTCTGCGCAGCGGCGCCGGCGCCCACCAGGTGGCCTTCCCGGTCAGCTTCATCACCGCCGGCACGAGCAGGCTCCGCACGACCATCGCGTCCATCAGCACGGCCAGCGCGATCCCCAGGCCGAGCATCTTCGTGTTGGTCACCCGTGAGCTGCCGATGGCGACCATCACCACCGCCAGGATCACTGCCGCCGCGGTGATCAGTCCGCCCGTGCGGGTCAGCCCGGTGCGCACCGCCCCCTCGTGGTCTCCGGTCCGGTCGTACTCCTCCTTGATCCGGGATATGAGGAACACCCCGTAGTCCATGGAGAGTCCGAAGGCGATGCAGAACATCAGCACGGGCAGGGTGGTCTCGATGTCCCCGGTGGGGGTGAAGGAGAGCAGTCCGGAGAGGTGACCCTCCTGGAAGACCCACACCACCGCTCCGAACATCGCGGTCAGGCTGAGCGCGTTGAGCAGCACGGCCTGAACGGGTATCAGCAGGCTCCCGGTGAGCAGGAAGACCAGGAGCAGCGTGGCCAGCACCACGACGGCCAGGGCCAGGGGCAGTTCCTCGGCTATGGCGTCGCGGGCGTCGACGAGCACTGCGGCCTGTCCGGTCACCGCGGTGTCGAAGGGCGCATCCACCGCTCTGACCAGGCCCACCAGGTCCTGGGCCTGCTCTCCCACCTCCTCGCCTTCGGTGAGCACCGAGAAGTAGGCGTATCCGGTGCCGGTGGCCGAGCTCACCGGACCTTCCACCCCCAGCACTCCGGGCAGGGCCGCCACCCGCCGCTCGTAGGCGTCGAGATCGGCGACGGAGGCCCCCTCGGTCAGTACGGTCAGTGCTCCGCCGGGGCTGCCGGGGAAGCCTTCGCGGATGTGCTGCTGCACGACATGCGATTCGGCGGTCGCCGGCAGCTGCCGGTCGTCCACGGTGCCGAACTTCACTCCGAGGAAGGGCAGTCCGAGGAGCAGCAGTCCGGCGGTGGTGGCCACGGCGAACACCGGGGCGCGACGCATGACCAGGTCCGTCAGCCGGGCCCAGCCCCGCCCGTCCCCGGCCCGGCCCGGGTCGCTCCCGCCCGGCCCGGCCCGGCGCCACAGCCGGCGCAGGTCGAAGGAGTTGACCCGCTCACCCAGCAGCACCAGCGCCGCGGGCAGCAGGATGAGCGCGGCCGCCGCGGCGAGCAGGACCACCGCGACTCCGGCGTAGGCGAAGGAGCGCAGGAAGTACATCGGGAAGAAGAGCATGGCCGAGAGGGCGACGGCCACGGTCAGTGCCGAGAACAGCACCGTCCGCCCGGCGGTGCGCAGGGTGACTCCGACGGCCGCCACCGGGTCGCGCCCGGCGGCCAGCTCCTCGCGGAACCTCCGCACGATGAACAGGGCGTAGTCGACGGCGAGTCCGAGTCCGAGGGCGGTGGTCAGGTTCTGCGCGAAGACGGAGACGTCGGTGATCTCGGTGAGCCCGCGCAGCACGGCATTGGTTCCGATGATGGCGACGATGCCGACACCGAGGGGCAGCAGGGCCGCGACGGCGCTGCCGAAGACGAGGACGAGCAGGACGAGCGTCACGGGCAGGGCGATCAGCTCGGCGAGCAGCAGGTCCTCCTGGATGGTGGAGGTCACCTCGCGCTGGACGGCGGCCGGACCGCCGAGGGAGACCTTCACCGGTCCGTGCTCGCCGCGGTAGCCCGGGACGATCCGGTCCAGGACGGCATTGGCCGCCTTCTCGTCGCCCAGCACCCGGGCGGCTATCAGGGCCTGCCGGCCGTCCTTGGAGCGCAGGGTGGGCAGCCCGGTCCGCCAGTACGAACCCACGCCGGTCACCCCCTGCTCGGCGGCGAGCCGCACCGTCAGCCGCTCCGCCTCGGCGGCGACGGCGGGGTCGTCCACCCCGGCCGTCCCGGCGGCGGCTCCGGCGTCGACGAGCAGCAGCAGATTGGGCTGGGAGCCGGGGAACTCGCGCTCCAGCGCCTTGGTGGCATAGGCGGAGCGGGCACCGGGATCCTCCCAGCCGCCGCTTCCGAGGCGGTCGGCGACGCCGCCGCCCGCGAAGACGGCCAGGGCCGTGACCACGAGGGCGAGCAGGAGCGAGAGCCTCGGCCGTGTGGTGACGAACCCGGTCCACCGGCCGCCCTCCCCAGGCGACGGCGGTTTCTTGATTTCGGACATGTCTCGGTGTCCCCTTCACCGCGATTGCCAAGCCGCTTAGACTGGCAAACACGAGCAGTCGCTCGCGTTTCTCAAGAATGCGAGCGATCACTCGTGTTTGTCAATCACCCACGGGGATCACGGGAAGCTAGGGCTTGGACATGCGGGAGACCTCTCGGACCAAGAGCGCGGACAAAGCGGGCGAATCGATCACGGAGGCGGCGCTGAGCGCAGCAGCGGAAACCGCCCCCCGCCGCCGACAGGCCCGCGGCGAGCGCCGGATCGCCCAGCTCCTGACAGCCGCCGCCGGGGTGTTCTGCCGTACGGGTTACGCGGCGGCCAGCACCAACGCCATCGCCCGCGAGGCCGGCGTGTCCCCGGGCACGCTCTACCAGTTCTTCCCGAACAAGGAGGCCATCGCCGTCGAGCTGGGCGGACACCTCCTCCAGCGCGCCCACGAGGCGCACGGCCGGGCCTTCCTCCTCGAGAACCTGGACCGTCCGCTGCCCGATCTGCTCGACGCCGTCCTGGATCCGGTCATCGCCTTCAACTGCGAGAATCCGGCCTTCTGGGCGCTCATGCACGGCTCCGGAATCCCCGGCATCGCCCAGGAACACGACGAGCTGCACGTCGGCCTGCAGACCCGCGTCGAGGGGCTGCTGCGCGCCTGCGTCACCCCGGCCGCCTCCGGCGCCCCCGCCACCGACACGGAGCTCGCCCACGTCGCCCACATGGTGCTCGGGATCATGAAGACCTCGCTCGAACTGATCCTGGCCAGCGAGGGCGCGGAACGGGCCGCGTACATCGCGCAGCTGAAGACCGTCCTGCTCCGCTACCTGGACCCGATGATCACCACGCCTCCTCCTCACTGACCATCTTCCCGACGTCCCCGGGCCCGCCGGAGCCGGCTCCCGGGGCGGACCCGTCGGCGGACCCGTCGCCGGATCCCGCCCGCAACCGCAGCCCCAGCAGCGGGAAGACCAGTACGGACACCATCCCGGCCCCGACCAGCGCCGCGGCCTCCCCCGACCCCAGCTTTCCGTCCTGCACGCCCAGGGTGGTGATCGCCACCACCAACGGCAGCGCCGTGGAGCCGAACAGCACCAGCGCCGACCGGTCCCGGCGCCCGAGGTCCCGGGGGGCCAGCAGCCACATCGGGAGCCCCCGCACCACGAGGAAGAGCAGCAGGAACACCGGCAGCAACAGCAGCACCCGCCCGCCCCCGAGCAGCGCGTCGAGGTCGAACTCGATCCCGGTGACCACGAAGAAGAGCGGCACCAGGAAGCCGAAGCCCATGGCCTCCACCTTCGACAGCACGGCCTCGCTGCTCTCCGGGGCGGCCCCGTGCAGCACGAGCCGGGTGATCAGCCCGGCGGCGAAGGCGCCGAGGAGGACGTCGAGGCCGAGCACCTCGGACAGCGCCAGGAACGCCACGAGGATCAGCACCACCAGGCGCACCGCGAACTGCCCGCTGCTGTGCAGGGTCTTGGAGATGACCCGGGCGAACCAGGGCGGCTTTGGCCGCATCGCCCAGAACACGGCGGCCGCCGTGAGCACGGCGAAGCCGATCAGCAGCGCCGCCGACTGCCCCGGTGCCCGGCCGCTGAGCAGCAGGGCCATCGCGATGATCGGCCCGAACTCGCCGACCGCGCCCATCGCCATCATCACCGAGCCGAACCGGCTCTGGAGGTCCCCCGAGTCCCGCAGGACCGGCAGGATCGTGCCGAGGGCGGTACTGGTGAGCGCGGTGCCGATGTAGACGCCCTTCTCGAATCCGCCGCCCGACAGCAGCAGGCCGAGCCCGAGCCCCAGCGCCAGGGCGGCCACCCAGGCCCACACCGACCGCTTCAGGGTGTCGCCCTTGACCTGGGCGAACTGGATCTCGTAGCCGGCCAGGAAGATCAGCATGGCGAGGCCGAGCTCGCTCAGTACGTCGATGACCTCGGTGGAATGTGCCCAGCCGAGGACGTCGGGCCCGACCAGGACGCCCAGGACGATCTCGAAGATCACCAGTGGGACGGGGAGCCGGCGGGAGACCCCGTACGCCAGCAGGGGCGCGAGCACGGCGATCGACATGATCAGGATGAGAGTGGTCCCCGAGTGCGCCATGTGTGCCATTTACATACGGTTCGCGCGGATTGTCCACCGCAAAAGATCTCGCCGAACGCCTGCCGGATGCTCGCGTTGATACCCCCTAGGGGTATAGTCTCGAAGTGTCGGGATGAACGGTGGACTCTCCACGAGCGATCCGCCGTCTTCCGGCCGCCCGGAAACGCCCTTGAAGAGGAGAACGACATGAGCGCCGACACGGACACCCAGACCACCACCGTCTACCGGGTGACCGGCATGACCTGTGGGCACTGCGAGGGTGCGGTGACCACCGAGCTCTCCGCCCTGGCCGGCGTCACCTCGGTCAAGGCCGTCGCCGCGACCGGCGAGGTCACCGTCGTCTCGGCCGCCCCGCTCGACGAGGCCGCCGTACGCGCCGCCGTCGACGAGGCCGGCTACGAGCTCGCCGGCCAGGCCTGAGCCCTCCCCCTTCGGCACGCATCTCTTAGGCACAGCCCCGCCGGGCCGTACCGGCCAGCTCATACTGGTTCCGTACGGCCCGGCCCACCCCCTGGAGCCCGGATCATGAGCAGCAGCACAGTGCACGACGGACCCATAGCGGCGGCCCGCGCCGCCGAGCCCACGGCCGAGGTCGAGCTGACCATCGGCGGGATGACCTGCGCCTCCTGCGCGGCCCGCATCGAGAAGAAGCTGAACCGGATGGACGGCGTCACCGCCTCGGTGAACTACGCCACCGAGAAGGCCAAGGTCGCGTACGGCGAAGGCGTAGCGGTCGCCGACCTCATCGCCACGGTGGTCAAGACCGGCTACACCGCACAGGAGCCCCCGCCGCCGGAACCCGAACCGGAGCCGCAGGCCGCCGAGGCCCAGGAAGCCCGCGACCCCGAACTGGCCGCACTGCGCCAGCGCCTCCTGGTCTCCGTGGCGCTGTCGCTGCCCGTCGTCCTGCTCGCGATGGTCCCGGCCCTCCAGTTCGACAACTGGCAGTGGCTCTCGCTGACCCTCGCCGCCCCCGTCGTCGTCTGGGGCGCCTTCCCCTTCCACAAGGCCGCCTGGACCAACGCCCGGCACGGCGCCGCCACCATGGACACCCTGGTCTCGGTGGGCACCCTGGCCGCCTTCGCCTGGTCGCTGTGGGCCCTGTTCTTCGGCCACGCCGGCATGCCCGGCATGCGGCACGGCTTCGACTTGACCGTCTCCCGCACCGACGGCTCCTCGGCGATCTACCTGGAGGTGGCGGCCGGAGTCGTCAGCTTCATCCTGCTCGGCCGGTACCTGGAGGCCCGCTCGAAGCGGAAGGCCGGCGCGGCCCTCAAGGCCCTGATGCGGCTCGGCGCCAAGGACGTGGCGGTCCTGCGCGGCGGGACCGAGGTACGCATCCCCGTGAGCGCGCTCGCCGTGGGCGACCGCTTCCTCGTCCGGCCCGGCGAGAAGATCGCCACCGACGGCACGGTCGTCGAGGGCAGCTCCGCCGTGGACGCCGCCATGCTGACCGGTGAATCGGTCCCGGTCGAGGTCACCGTGGGCGACACCGTCACCGGAGCCACCGTCAACACCTCGGGCCGCCTCGTCGTCGAGGCCACCCGCGTCGGCTCGGACACCCAGCTCGCCCGGATGGCCAAGCTGGTCGAGGACGCGCAGAACGGCAAGGCCGAGGTGCAGCGCCTCGCCGACCGGATCTCCGCGGTCTTCGTCCCCATCGTGCTCGTACTGGCGCTGGGCACCTGGGTCACCTGGCTGCTGATCACCGACAACCCGACGGCCGCCTTCACCGCCGCCGTGGCCGTCCTGATCATCGCCTGCCCGTGCGCCCTGGGCCTGGCCACCCCGACCGCGCTGATGGTCGGCACCGGCCGGGGCGCGCAGCTCGGCATCCTGATCAAGGGCCCCGAGGTGCTGGAGTCCACCCGTCGCGTGGACACCGTCGTCCTGGACAAGACCGGCACCGTGACCACCGGCCGGATGACCCTGACCGGCACCCACCCCGCCGAGGGCGTGGACCGGGCCGAACTGCTGCGCCTGGCCGGTTCGCTGGAGCACGCCTCCGAGCACCCGATCGCCCGGGCCATCGCGGCGGGCGCCGCGGAGCTCCCCGGCGGCCTGACGGTCCCGGAGGGCTTCGAGAACCACGGCGGCCTCGGCGTGCAGGGCCTGGTCGACGGACACGCGGTCCTGGTGGGTCGCGAGAAGCTGCTCGCCGACTGGTCCATCGTGCTGCCCGACGCCCTCGCCGAGGCCAAGGCCGCCGCCGAGGCGGAGGGTTCCACGGCCGTCCTGGTCGCCTGGGACGGGGAGGCCCGCGGGGTGCTGACCGTGGCCGACGCGGTCAAGGAGACCAGCGCCGAGGCCGTGTCCCGGCTGCGGGCCCTGGGCCTGACCCCGGTCCTGCTGACCGGCGACAACAAGGCAGTGGCGCAGACGGTGGCCCGCGCGGTGGGCATCGAGGAGGTCATCGCCGAGGTCCTCCCGCAGGACAAGGTCGACGTCGTCCGCCGGCTTCAGGCCGAGGGCCGTACCGTCGCCATGGTCGGCGACGGGGTCAACGACGCGGCCGCACTGGCCCAGGCCGACCTGGGGCTGGCCATGGGCACCGGCACCGACGCGGCGATCGAGGCGAGCGATCTGACCCTCGTACGGGGCGACTTGCGGGTCGCGGCGGACGCGATCCGGCTCTCGCGCCGGACCCTGGCCACCATCAAGGGCAACCTCTTCTGGGCCTTCGGCTACAACGTCGCGGCGCTGCCGCTGGCCGCCGCCGGACTGCTCAACCCGATGATCGCGGGGGCCGCGATGGCCTTCTCCTCGGTCTTCGTGGTCACCAACAGCCTGCGGCTGCGCTCCTTCCGCTAGTGATCACCCTTCACGTCTCGCGCACATCACCTTCACACGAGACGCAGATCACAGCGACCCCAACGTAACCTTCGGGCAGCCCCGTGGGTCTAATGGGTCAATGCCGGAAACGTGTTGGGACGACTACACGTTTTCTCCGGCACGCAGACACCCGGTCCGGGTCCCGTGGGGGGAATCCGTTCCGGGGTAAGGAAAGCGCCCCGACCTTCGACCCGTGGGGGGATCGATGGCGGGGCGCTTTTCCTGTTCTACGAGCTGTACAAGCTGTACGAGTCCTGCGGGTACTGCGGCTCGACCCTCGGGTCAGCGGGACTCGACCGGAACGAAGTCGCGCAGGACCTCGCCGGTGTAGATCTGGCGCGGGCGGCCGATGCGGGAGCCGGGCTCCTTGATCATCTCGTGCCACTGGGCGATCCAGCCGGGCAGCCGGCCGATCGCGAACAGCACGGTGAACATCTCGGTCGGGAAGCCCATGGCCCGGTAGATCAGACCGGTGTAGAAGTCCACGTTCGGGTAGAGGTTGCGCTCGACGAAGTACTCGTCGGCCAGCGCGTGCTCTTCCAGCTTCAGGGCGATGTCGAGGAGCTCGTCGTCCTTGCCGAGCGCCGAGAGGACATCGTGCGCCGCCGCCTTGATGATCTTCGCCCGGGGGTCGAAGCTCTTGTAGACGCGGTGCCCGAAGCCCATCAGGCGGACGCCGTCTTCCTTGTTCTTCACCTTGCGGATGAAGGCGTCGACGTCGCCGCCGTCGTTCTTGATGCCTTCGAGCATCTCCAGAACCGACTGGTTGGCGCCACCGTGCAGCGGACCCCACAGGGCCGAGATGCCGGCGGAGATCGAGGCGAACATGTTCGCCTGCGAGGAGCCGACCAGACGCACGGTGGAGGTCGAGCAGTTCTGCTCGTGGTCCGCGTGCAGGATCAGCAGCTTGTCGAGCGCCGCGACCACGACCGGGTCCAGGTCGTACTCCTGGGCCGGCACGGAGAAGGTCATGCGCAGGAAGTTCTCGACGTAGCCGAGGTCGTTGCGCGGGTAGACCACCGGGTGGCCGACCGACTTCTTGTACGCGTAGGCCGCGATCGTCGGGAGCTTGGCCAGCAGCCGGATCGTCGAGAGGTTGCGCTGCTTCTCGTCGAACGGGTTGTGGCTGTCCTGGTAGAACGTCGACAGCGCGCTGACCACGGAGGACAGCATCGCCATCGGGTGCGCGTCGCGCGGGAAGCCGTCGTAGAAGCGCTTGACGTCCTCGTGCAGCAGCGTGTGCTGGGTGATCTCGTTGCGGAACGACGCGAGCTGGTCGACGGTCGGCAGCTCCCCGTTGATCAGCAGGTACGCGACCTCGATGAAGGTCGAGCGCTCCGCCAGCTGCTCGATCGGGTAACCGCGGTAGCGCAGGATGCCCTGCTCACCGTCGAGATAAGTAATGGCGGACTTATAGGCGGCGGTGTTTCCGTAGCCGCTGTCCAGGGTGACCAGCCCGGTCTGAGCCCTGAGCTTCGAGATGTCGAAGCCCTGGTCACCGACGGTGCTCTCGACCACCGGGTAGGTGTATTCACCGTCCGCGTACCGCAGTACTACAGAGTTGTCGCTCACGTCATCCCTCACCGACGTAGTGCCTCTTCTTCGAGGTGCCCTGACTGCCTCTACCTTCCCCCATTTGGCGCAGGTGAGTGCACTCGGGGTCGAGCTTTGGTGTTTTTGACGGCACTCAGTGCCGCCAGCCTGCACATCCTGCCCCCTCCACAACCGTTGTAGGAACCCCAAATGATCGATCATCTAGGTGATGTTTCCCACCGGTATACGGCCGGACAGCCTGGGTGCGACGGCCGTGTACCTCCTGCCTGCGGAAACGGTACGCACCGCCTGGCCCAGGGCTTTGCGGGACCCGACCAGGACGACCAGTTTCTTCGCCCGGGTGACCGCCGTGTAGAGCAGGTTCCGCTGGAGCATCATCCAAGCGCCGGTCGTGACCGGGATCACCACCGCCGGATACTCGCTCCCCTGGGAGCGGTGGATGGTGACGGCGTACGCGTGGGCCAGCTCGTCGAGCTCCGCGAACTCGTAGGCCACTTCCTCGTCTTCGTCCGTGCGGACCGTCAGCCGCTGTTCCTCCAGGTCAAGGCCGGTGACCACGCCGACGGTGCCGTTGAAGACCCCGTTGGCTCCCTTGTCGTAGTTGTTTCGGATCTGGGTGACCTTGTCGCCGACCCGGAAGACGCGGCCGCCGAACCGCTTCTCGGGCAGGCCCGGCCTGGCCGGGGTGACGGCCTGCTGGAGCAGGGCGTTGAGGTTCCCGGCGCCGGCCGGGCCGCGGTGCATCGGGGCGAGGACCTGGATGTCCCTCCGCGGGTCGAGGCCGAATCTGGCCGGAATGCGACGGGCGGCGACGTCGACGGCGAGCTTTCCGGCCTCCTCGGTGTCCTCCTCGGGGAAGAGGAAGAAGTCGGGCAGACCGTCGGTGATCGGCGGCAGGCCGGTGTTGATCCGGTGGGCGTTGGTGACCACGCCCGACTGCTGGGCCTGCCGGAAGATGGTCGTCAGCCGGACGGCGGGGACCGGACCGCCCTCGGCGAGCAGATCGCGCAGCACCTCGCCCGCGCCGACCGAGGGCAGCTGGTCCACGTCCCCGACCAGCAGCAGGTGGGCACCGGGTGCCACCGCCTTGACCAGCTTGTTCGCCAGCAGCAGGTCGAGCATCGAGGCCTCGTCCACGACGACCAGGTCCGCGTCGAGCGGACGCTCCCGGTCGTACGCCGCGTCCCCGCCCGGTTTGAGTTCCAGGAGCCGGTGCACGGTGGAGGCCTCGGCCCCGGTGAGCTCGGCCAGCCGCTTCGCCGCCCGGCCGGTGGGGGCGGCGAGGACGACCTTGGCCTTCTTTGCGCGGGCCAGCTCCACGATCGAGCGGACGGTGAAGGACTTCCCGCAGCCGGGCCCGCCGGTGAGGACCGCGACCCGGCGGGTGAGCGCGAGGCGGACCGCGTCCCGCTGCGCGGGGGCCAGCGTGGCTCCGGTGCGGCCGGCGAGCCAGCCCAGGGCCTTGTCCCAGTCCACGTCCCGGAAGGCGGGCAGCCGGTCCTCGTCCGCGTTCAGGAGGCGGCGTACCTGACCGGCCAGGGACAGCTCGGCGCGGTGGAACGGCACCAGGTACACGGCGGTGAGGGGGTCCGGGCCGCCCTGCGGGTCCGGCACGGATTCCCGTACGACCCCTTCCGGATCGGCGGCGAGCTCCGCCAGGCAGTCGATGACCAGCCCGGTGTCCACCTGGAGCAGCTTGACCCCGTCGGCGATGAGCCGGTCCTCCGGCAGGAAGCAGTGCCCCTGGTCGGTGGACTGGGACAGGGCGTACTGGAGCCCGGCCTTGACCCGCTCCGGACTGTCGTGCGGGATCCCGACGGCCTGCGCGATGCGGTCGGCGGTGAGGAAGCCGATGCCCCAGACGTCGGCGGCGAGCCGGTACGGCTGGTTGCGGACCACCGAAATGGAGGCGTCGGCGTACTTCTTGTAGATGCGCACCGCGATGGAGGTGGAGACGCCGACCCCCTGGAGGAAGACCATGACCTCCTTGATGGCCTTCTGCTCCTCCCAGGCCGCGCCGATCAGCCTGGTGCGCTTGGGGCCGAGGCCGGGCACTTCGATCAGCCGCTTCGGCTGCTCCTCGATGACGTCGAGGGTGTCGAGGCCGAAGTGCTCCACGATCCGGTCGGCGATCTTCGGGCCGATGCCCTTGATCAGGCCGGAGCCGAGGTAGCGCCGGATGCCCTGGATGGTCGCGGGCAGCAGCGTCGTGTAGTTCTCCACGGTGAACTGGCGGCCGTACTGGGGGTGTGAGCCCCAACGGCCCTCCATGCGCAGCGATTCACCCGGCTGGGCCCCGAGGAGGGAGCCCACGACCGTGAGCAGGTCGCCTGCGCCACGGCCGGTGTCCACCCGGGCGACCGTGTATCCGCTCTCCTCGTTGGCGTAGGTGATGCGCTCCAGCACCCCTTCGACCACCGCCGGCGCCACGGCCGCGTTCGTCGTCATGGCCCGAAGCTACAGCCCGGGTGCGACAGGCCCGCCGGGCCTGTGGAAAAACAGGCGGCCGACCGGGAGCGGCCAACCGGAAGCCGGCAGCCAAAAGGGGGTCCCGCCTTTCGGCCGGACCCCCTCACGGTTACCCCTCCCTCATCGGACTTCCCGATCCCCCCGGATCCCCCCCGGAAGTCCCGACGCAACATACGACCCGCGACCCCTGCGCGTGGTTGCACGCGATTCCGGAACTTTGCCTTTCCATTACCCAAGGGGGTTCCGGGCGCCACCCGAGGTGCCGCTGAATCGGCACAGAAGTAGCGTTTCAGACATGAGCGAACCTTCCTTCCAGGACGACGTGCTGAACGAACTCGGCGACGACCGGCTGACCGAGATCGCCGGCCTCCTCGGCACCGACACGAACGGCGCCCGTGACACCGTCGCGGCCACGGTCGGGGCGATGACCGGCGACCTCCAGCAGAAGGCCGACGCCGATGACGACGACGGCAACGAGGTCCGCCAGGCCTTCGCCGAGGTCACCCAGGCCCCGCTGGAAGGCGTGGCCACCCTCGGCGGCGGCCTCGGTGGCATGCTCAGCGGCGGGATGATGGCCGGCGTGCTCGCCAAGGTGAGCAAGCCCGTGGCCAACGCCGTCTCGAAGAAGACCGGCATCCCCGCGCCCACCGTCGCCCGGGTCATCGAGCTGCTGATCCCGGTCCTGCTGGCGGTCTTCGCCAAGCGCGCGGCCTCCCGGAAGGGCGGCGGCGGAGCCCCGACGGCGGCCGGCGGCGAGTCCCCGATCCCGTCGCCGGGAGCGGTACCGGGTGCGTCGGGCACCGCACCCACGGGCGCGGCCCCGGCGGCCGGCGGCAGCCTCGGCGACCTGCTCGGCCAGATCCTCGGCGGCGGCAAGAAGTAGCGCGCCTCACCCGTTCGGACGAATCGGCCCCGGGCCGGGTCCGGACCGCCCCCGCCGGGTCCGGACCCGGCGGTCCGGACCCGGGAAGTCCTTCAGGCGCCACACCGGCGATGTCCGGGTTCGGCGGTGGCCGGGGGTGCGGCCGCCGTCTCCTCCACCGGCTCGGCGGCCCCGTTCCCGATGCCGGTCACTTGGTTTCCACCCCTTCTGCGGCCACGCTCGGGGTCTCCGCTCCGGCCGTCGGGAGGCCGCCCCCCACGTGACGGTCAGTCTTGGTACTGGCCATCTGACACTCCGTAGACCCTGATCAATGAGTCGTCCCGGCCGGGGAAGGGCACGGCGTGCAGCCGGATCCCGGTCGCCGGGAGGGCCTCCAGACCGGTCAGGCCCGTGAGGGCCGGCAGGCCGGCGGCGGCGAGCGCCGCCGCCACCGGCCCGTCGCCCTCCCGGCTGTCCGTGGCCACGAGGAGCGCGCCCTGCCCGGCGAGCAGCGCCACGGCGTCCTCGGTGAGGTACGGGCCGGCCGCGCGGCCGGTCTGCACGACGACGGCGTGCCCCGCGAGGTTGAAGGGCGCCAGCGCGAGCCGGTCGGCGACCGGCGCTCCGGCTCCGAGGAGCCGGACCAGGACCACGGGAAGGTCCACCAGGCCGGCCAGGCCCGGTGCGGCGCCGGCCGCGCCCGTCGGCCAGGCGGCCCGGGTCGCGGGGCCGGTCAGGTCCGTCGTGATGCGGCCCTGGCCGGCGGAGCCGGGGTTCCGGGGGCCGGGGTTCCGGGGGCCGGGGTTCCGGGATCCGGTGTTCCGCGAGCCCTTGTGGGGCTCCTGGATCAGCTCCCGGCGGGTGATCTCCGTACTGCCGACCATCAGCAGTCCGAGGTGGCGGACGATCAGTTCACCCAGTTCCCCGTCGGCGATGTCGTCGCCGGGGATGTCCAGGCGGAACCCCTGCATCTGCAGGGCGCCTCCGTTGCTGAAGACGACCTCCGCGTCGAAGTCGACCCGCCACTGGCCGCTGCCGCCGTTCGTTCCCGTGGTCATGTTCCGTGTCCTCACGTTCTGCCGCGCCGAACCGGCATCTCCGGCTCAGGCGCAGTCGATCAGAGCTTTCTCCCGAGGGATGGGGCAGGTCTCGCTGGTCCTTCAGGGGTTCCCGCTAGCGGCCGCCCGCGGTCGGAAGCGGAACCGAGCCGGGCCTTCGGGGGCACCAGCGAGGTCACCGCCACCCCGCCGACCAGGAGCACGGCCGCCACCCAGCGCAGCCCGCTCACGCCCTCCCCCAGTACCAGGGCCGCGGAGCTCATCCCGAAGACCGGCACCAGCAGCGAGAAGGGGGCCACCGATGAGGCGGGATAGGCGCGCAGCAGGAACCCCCATGCCCCGAAGCCGAACACCGTGGTGATCCAGGCGAGGTACAGGATGACCCCGACCCCGCTCCAGTCGAGCCCGCGCAGCGCCGCCAGGTCCCGTTCCGGACCCTCCAGCAGGAGCGAGAGCCCCGCCAGCGGCAGCACCGGCACCACGCTCACCCACACCATGAAGTTCAGCGCGTCGGGCGGGGAGGCCTTGCGGGTCAGCACGTTGGACACGCCCCAGCACGCGGCGGCCGCGATCACCATGGTGAAGCCCAGCACCGGCCCGGAGGCGCCCTCGTCCACGGCGGCCACGGCGATCCCCGCGAAGGCCACGGCCATGCCCGCGATCCGCAGCCGGCCCGGCCGCTCCCCCAGGACGACGGCCGCGAACACGGCCGTGAACACCGCCTGCGCCTGGAGGACCAGCGAGGACAGCCCGGCCGGCATCCCGTTGTCCATCCCGGAGAACAGCAGCCCGAACTTGGCGATGCCGAGGACCACGCCGACCGAGATCACCCACTTCCAGGCCACCTTGGGCCGCCCGACGAAGAACACCGCCGGCAGGGCCGCGACGAGGAAGCGCAGGGCGGACAGCAGCAGCGGAGGGAACGATCCGAGCCCGAATTCGATGACGACGAAGTTGAAACCCCAGACTGCGGCCACGAGGACCGCGAGGGCTGTGTGGACGGGGCGCATGATCCGAGCATCGGCTCATCAACCGTTTAGCACCAGCACAGATGTCTTCAGGGTCGGATGTAGCAATGCTTCATCCAGAATCCGCTGTGCCGGCCGCCGCGGGCCCGGCCCGATCCGAACGGCACGCCCTAAGCTGACCGGCATGCTCGACCTCTCCCGGCTGCGCGCCCTGCACGCCGTCTCCGTCCACGGCTCGGTCGGCGCGGCCGCGGCCGCCCTCGGGTACACCCCCTCCGCCGTCTCCCAGCAGATCGCCAAGCTGGAACGGGAAACCCGCACCACGCTGCTCGAACGCCACGGCCGCGGGGTCGCCCTCACCGAGGAGGCCAAGCTGCTCGCCACGACGGCCCAGCAACTGATGGACATCTCGGAGCAGGCCGAGACCGCGCTGGAGGAGTCCCGCGGCCAGCCCATCGGCCGGCTGCGGGTCGCCGCCTTCGCCTCGGCCGCCCGCGGCCTGCTCCCCGGGGTCCTCGCGGACCTGGCCCACCGTCACCCGGCCCTGGAGGTACGGCTCACCGAGATCAACCCGCACCTCTCGATGGACCTGGTCACGCGCGGGGTCACCGACCTGGCCGTGACCCACGACTGGGACATCGCCCCGCTGCCCGCCCCCGAGGGCGTGGAGCAGGCGGTGATCGGGGACGACCGCTGCGACCTCCTCGTGCCGGCCGGACACCCCTTCACCTCCCGCGCCGTCATCCACCGATCGGACCTGGGCGGGCAGCGCTGGGTCTGCCAGCCGCCCGGCCGGGTCTGCCACGACTGGCTGGTACGGACCCTGCGCACGGCCGGGTTCGAGCCGGACATCACGCACGTCGCCGAGGAGAACCACACCCTCGTCGCGCTGGTCGCGGCCGGGCTCGGGGTGGCCGTCGTACCGCGGCTGGGCACCGGGACGCTGCCGCCCGGCGCGGTGGCCGTACCGCTGGAGCCGGGCCCCGTACGCCGGTTGTACGCCCTGTGGCGGACCGGGGCGGCCCGCCGGCCGGCGATCACCGAGGCCGTACGGACCCTGCGCGAGCACTGGCCCCGGGTCTCCCCCCGTACGGGGGACCCCGCGAGTGTCCCCCGCTCCGAATGCCCCGCCCCGCAGTAGGGTCCGGCGCGTGCCGAACCACGCCTCCCGCCGGACCCTGCTCACCGTGGCCGCCGTGGCCGCCGTCACCGCCGCGGGGGCCGCGTGCGCCTCGGTGGGCCCCGACCGGGACCCCGGCGGGCCCGTGCCCGACGACCCGCGGCCGGGCGACCGCGCACCGGGCCGCACCCCGGCCCCCCGGGTCCGGCCGCGCGAGACGATGGCGCGGATGAGCCTGGCCGAACTGGTCGGGCAGCTCTTCGTATCGCGGGCGTACGGGCATTCCGCGACCGAGCCCGACCCCGGGGACGCCGCGCTCAACCAGCAGCTGTTCGGGGTCCGCACCCCCGCCGAGCTGGTCGCCCGCTACCACCTCGGCGGGATCGTCTACTTCGGCTGGGCGCACAACACCCGCTCCCCGCGGCAGATCGCAGAGCTGTCTACGGGGCTCCAGCGGGCGGCCACGGACTCGGGGGCGGGCATCCCGCTGCTGCTCTCCATCGACCAGGAGCACGGCGCCGTCGCCCGCGTGGGCCGGCCCGCGACCCTGCTCCCGGGGGCCATGGCGCTGGGGGCCCTGACCCTGGGGACCGGCGGGTCCACCGCCGAGGCCCGCCGGGCCGCGCGCATCGCGGGCGCCGAGCTGGCGGCCATGGGCATCCGGCACAACTACGCCCCGGTGGCCGACGTGAACACCGACCCCGCCAACCCGGTCATCGGCGTACGGTCCTTCGGCGCCGACCCGCAGGCCGTGGCGGCCCTGGTCGCCGCCCAGATCCGCGGCTACCAGGGCGCCGGGGTGGCCGCCACGGCGAAGCACTTCCCGGGGCACGGGGACACCGGCACCGACAGCCACGTCGGGCTGCCGCTGATGACCCACACGCGCGCGCGGTGGGAGGAGCTGGACGAGCCGCCGTTCCGGGCGGCCGTGGAGGCGGGCGTGGACGTGGTGATGACGGCGCACATCGTCTTCCCCGCGCTCGACCCCTCGGGGGATCCGGCGACCCTCTCGCGGCCGATCGTCACCGGGATCCTGCGCGAACGCCTGGGCTTCCGCGGGGTGGTGGTGACCGACGCCCTCGACATGGCCGGGGTCCGCCAGAAGTACGGGGACGACCGGGTCCCGGTGCTGGCCCTGAAGGCGGGCTGCGACCAGCTGCTGAACCCGCCGGACCTGGGGCTGGCCGTCCGCAGCGTGCTGGCGGCCGTGGAGTCGGGCGAGCTGACGCGGGCCCGGATCGAGGAGTCGGTGCTGCGGATCCTGGAACTGAAGGCCCGCCGGGGCCTGTTCGATGCACCGACGCAGGACGCGGCCCGGGCGATGGACACCGTGGACGCGGCCGTCGGCATCCCGGCGCACCTGGCGGCCGCCGGGGAGATCGCGGACCGCACGACGACCCTGCTGGCCAATCCGGTGGGGCTGCTGCCGCTGGATCCGGCGGACCGGCCCCTGCTCCTGGTGACCGGGACCGACCCGGTCTCCCCCACGGGTACGACGGGACCCCCTACCGCGGTACTGGCCCGGGAGCTGTCGGCGCTGGGCTGCCGGGCGACGGCCCTGCCGCCCGCGCGTGCGGTGGCGGCCGCCCCCGGCAACGCGGCCGTGCTCGTGTGCACGTACAACGTCCCCGAAGGGGAGAGCCCGCAGCGCGAGCTGGTGACCGGGCTGCTGGCCACCGGGGTGCCGGTGGTCCTGGTGGCGATCCGCAACCCCTACGACCCGGCCCGGCTGCCGGCCTGCGCGGCCGAACTGGCCACCTACACCTGGACGGACGTGGAGCTGCGGGCGGCGGCCCGGGTGGTCACCGGGACCGTACGCCCCACGGGGCGCCTGCCGGTCCCGGTGCCGGGCCGGTACCCGCTGGGCCACGGGCTGGCGTACGGGTAGTCCCCGTACCCCCTCCCGCGGCCCCGCGGGTCCTCCTACGGCACTACGGGCGCAGCATCGGCTCGCGCTCGATGTCGCGCTGGTCGAGCTGCGCGTCCGGCTTCGCCAGCGGCGTGGCCTTGGCGGCGCCGGTGGGCGCGGTGGCCGGGGCGACTCCGGCCCACTTGAGGATCTTCTCGGTGGCCAGCGCCTTCTCGGCCTCCATGAGCTTGGAGACGTTGGCCCCGTGGTTGGCGCCCGGAGCGGTCATCACGTAGCTGTCGCGGGCCCCGTAGCCGAGGTGGAACGGTTCGGCACCCCACGGGTCGTTCTGCCCGTTGATGAAGAGCATCTGGTGCGCGTTGTTCTTCACCCAGGTGTCGATGTCCCGCATCGCCGCCGGCTGGAAGGTCATCGGGATGTCCCGGGGCACGAAGTTGCGCGGCGGCTGGTAACCGTAGCGGCTCAGGTTGCCCAGGTGGGGCTGCTTGATGTCGGGGGAACCGAGCTGGGTGCCCGCCTGGTAGTAGTACGGCGTGTACGTCTCCAGGCCCTGGTCGGCGTAGGCCGAGAAGCCGGAGATCGCGTCGATCGTGTCCCAGATCTCCTGGTCGGTCGCGGTGGCGGCGGCCGGGATCGAGGCGCAGTCGGCGAGCAGGCTGTACTGCCAGAAGGCCCACACGTAGTCGAGCACGACGGCCTCGTAGGCCTTGTCGAGGTTGCCGACGGTGGTGAAGGTCCAGCCGTTCTCGGCGGCGGCCGTCGCGTACTTGGCCTCCAGCGGGACCCGGCGCACGAGCGCCTCGCGCTGCACCGCGTTCAGCTTGTCGCGGCACTCCTTGGTGCCGACCTTGGCGAAGAACCGGTCGTAGGCCGAGTCCTCCTTGTTCACCACGTCGTTGGGGGCGACGTACGCGACGACGCCGTCCATGTCGCGCGGGTAGAAGCGCTCGAAGTAGGTGGCCGTCATGCCGCCCTTGCTGCCGCCCGTGGCGAGCCAGTTCTTCTTGTAGACCTTCTTCAGAGCGGTGAAGACGCGGTGCTGGTCACTGGCGGCCTGCCAGATGTCCAGGTTCGCCCAGTTGGCCGGATCGGGCCGGGAGGGGGTGAAGAACCGGTACTCCATCGACACCTGGTTGCCGTCGATTATGGTCGTCGGCTCGCTCCGGCGCGGGTTGGTGTTGACGTTGTAGCCGGAGGTGAAGAACACCGTGGGCCGCGTGACGTCCTTGTGCAGCAGGGTCAGTCGCTGCTTGAAGGTGCCCTTCCACGGCGCGCGGTGATCGACCGGCTGCTCGTAGTTCAGTACGAAGAAGCGGTAGCCGGGGTACGGCTTCTCCTCGATCAGGCTCATCCCCGGGATCGCGAGGATCCGGTCCTTGATGTCTTCCGTGGCGGCCTTGGCATCCGTGGCGGTGGCATCCGTGACGGCGGACGGTTCCGCGGCGGTGGCCGCTTGCGCCGTGGTGCCGGCCGCACCCGCGGTGCCGATCAGCACCGCGAGCGACAGCAGCCATCCGAGCTTCTTGCGCATTCACACTCCCCATGAGTTCACAACGGTCGCCGTGAACCTAGCCGGGGGAACACGCGGCTGAACAGACCTAGTTGGGCCGCTCCCTCAGCAAAGGATCCAGCCGGAATCGACGGATCCGGCCCCCACGCTCCCCTTTACATACACGCAGCGGCTGATCGCGTGGACGCCGACGGGTCCGGCGTACCGGGTGAATCGCCCCGCATCGCGCACCGGGTAACCGCCGCGCGGCTGGACGCTCACCGACATCGACCGCCGCGGACCGGGCTCCCGGGCGACCGCCACCGCGCAGGCCCGGTCGCGGGTCTTGTACACGCGCACTTCCCCCGTGGAGAACGGCAGCGTCCGCACCAGGTTCCCCGCGCACCAGCCGGTCGCCGCCTGCGCCGGCTGCGCCACCAGCAGTCCGGCAGCGCCCAGCCACAGCGTCACCGTGACCACCACCGTGCGGGCGGCCCATCGCCCGTGCCGGTTCCGCGCCTTCAACACCCTGTCCCCCATCGGTCGTACGTACAACGTGCGTACGTTCGTACGACGCCCGGCCCCCTCGATTGGTTGCGCGGAACAAGAACTCAGCCCGTGGGGCCCGCCGCCCCGTGCTCGAAGACCGACTCCCGCGGCCGGACCAGGGTGGCCACGGCGATCGACTGGAGGTGAGTGGTGCGCACGGCGGGCAGGTTGGCCTCGCCGAAGATCCCGCCCGTCGCTCCCGTGCCGCCGTTGTACGGGATCCCCGGCAGGCAGCCGATGTGCGAGTCGTTGACCTTCAGCATGCCGCCGTTGACCACCTCCTCGCAGAACCGCTCGACGACCCGCTCGTCCTGGGTCCACAGGGAGTTGCGCAGGCCGTAGCGGTTGGCGTTGAGGAAACCGATGGCCTCCTCCAGCCGGACCGGCGCCCGGGGCACGACCACGCAGAGCAGCGGGAAGAAGGTCTCCTCGCGGAAGGCGCGCAGCCGGGCGGCCTCGGCCAGCCCGTCCACCCGGACGACCGCCGGGCGGATGAACGGCCCCGCCGCCGAAGGCTCGTCGTCCACGTCCACGAACTCCCCGCCGCACAGCAGCTGCCCGCCGGCCGCCAGTACCTCGCCGAGCACCTCGGTGAACTCCGCCCGCTTGACCACCGGGCTCAGCACCGTGCGCGGATCCTCCGGCGGACCGGGCCGGATCTCCCGCACCTGCTCCATCAGCTCCTTCAGCAGCCGGTCGGCCACCTCGGGGTGGACGATGGCGAACTTCGGGGTCATGCAGATCTGCCCGGAGCCGTAGTACCGCTCGCACAGGGCCCGCGCGGCGAGACCGGCCTCGGCGTCGTGCCACACCAGCACCCCGTCGTTGCCCAACAGCTCGAGTACGGGCTTCTTCCCCGCGGCCACGCACTCCCGCTCCAGCTTGAGGCCCTGCTCGGAGCCGCCGAAGAAGACCAGGTCGTCGCAGTCGGGGCTGTCCAGCCACTGGCGGACCACGGCGCGGGCGTGCGTGCAGACCACGTTCAGGGTGCTGGGCGGGGCGCCGAGCCGCTCCAGGAGCGGGGCCACGATCTCCCGGTAGACGAAGCCGACGCCCAGCGGGGCTGTGGGCGGCGCGTTGACGACCAGGCTGTTGCCCGCGGCGAGCGCCAGCGCCCCGTAGAAGGAGTTGGGCCTCATACTCGGACACCGAGTCAGGGTGGAAAGTGCAGGCGCCTGCGGCCCGCTCCCACGTGGCCAACCGGTCGTACAGGAGGTTCTCACCCCACTCCGGCCGGGCCTTGAGGTCGAGGACCGCGAAGGGGGCGCGCTTGGTCGACCCATCCGAGGCCAATACACCCGACGGGTGCCGGGCCTCTCGGCACCGGCCACCCATACCTCATAAGAGTGCATCCACAACTTCCCAAGACTTGATCCGTGATTCCCGAAGGAGGCACGGACTGCATCCGGCCGGCTGGTCCTTGCGCTCCGACGTGGTCACCTGGCGGTGTCTCATCCGGGGTTGCTGGGGGCCGTTCCGGAGTTCGGTGAGCAGAGGCCCGCAGTTCAGCGGACTGCCGCAGGCGCTGCACCGGCAAGCCGGCGGTCAGTACCTCACGCGGTTGACTCACACTGGCCGTCTTCTCGGCCGCTGCCGATCGTAGCGGCGACAGATCTACGAAGGGGACACCTCCTGGTCGGGGAACATGAGTTCGCCCTCAAGAAGGAAGTTACGGTAGGTGACTGCAAACCCGCTCACCGTAGCCGTGAAAGGCAAACCGAAATGACGAACGACCTGCTGGATCGCAAGCTGGACCGCGCCTTCACGCACCTGGATGTCAACGACGACCAGGTGATCGACGAGCACGACATCATCGGGCTCGGGTCACGCCTGCTGTCAGCCCTCGGCGAGCCGGCCGCCTCCCCCAAGGCGACCGAGGTGATGGGTGGGCTCGTCGACTTCTGGCAGGACCTGTTCACCGAGCTGGACCTGGACCGGGACGGCAAGGTCACGACCGAGGAGTACAAGACGGGCATGACCCGGCTGTACGCGCAGGGCGGGCCCGCCTACGACCGCTCCTTCCGCCCGATGATGCGGGCGATCCTCACGATCGTCGACACCGACGGCGACGGGCGGATCAGCCCGGAGGAGTTCCACGCGGCCCAGACGGCCTTCGACACGAAGCTGAGCCACGCGGACGCGGAGGCGCTCTTCGCCCGGATCGACGCGGACCACGACGGGTTCCTGTCCGTGGACGAGCTCCTCGGCGCGGTGCGGGAGTACTACACCGGCACCGAGGAGGACGCCCCGGGCAACCTGCTCTTCGGCGAGCTCTAGCCCCGGCCCCTCCGGATCCGCCGGGCCGTCCCCTCCGGATCCCGCCGGCCCCGGCATGAGGAGCGGCATCACCGGGGAGCCGGATTCCGTCAAGCCGCGAGATTCCGGGTCGTGACACCGCGCGGGTGGCGGGGCGTACTGGGGCGAACCCCCATCCGCCTCGCTCACCAGAGGAGAGCAGTCATGAACCACGTTTCCAGGAAGCCGCGCCTCGTCCTGTTCGCCGCATCGGCAGCAATCGTCGCGGGCGGCGCGCTCGCACCCGCGACCGCACTCGCCGCCACCCCCGCCGGTTCGCACGCGGTCAGGGCGGACGACACCGGCAACGAGTCCACCCTCTTGCTCCGCACCGGCCCGGACGACACCTTGATCGGCAAGGACCGGCCCGCCAAGGACGGCCCGGACAAGTGGGGCAACGGAAAGCACGGCAAGGGCCCCGGCAAGAAGGGCTCTCCCGAGAGCCCCCCCGTCTTCCAGGCTCCCGGCAAGCCGGAGTGGCAGTGCGTGACCGCCCCCTGCGGGCCGCCCGAAGGGATCCCCGACGGAGGGTTGGAGGGAGACGCGGCCGTTTCCAACCATGCGAGGACGTGAGGATCCGACCGCGATCTACGCCGCCTGGCAGGGACACCACATCGGAGCCCCGGGTCCGCACGACGGACCCGGGGCTCCGGTGCGTGTACGAGAACACCCGGGCAGTGCTTTTACGCGAAGGGGCTCCGCAGGTCAAGCCCCGAAAGTGAGTGGCGTGACGCGAATCCCGCCATCGGGTTTATTTGAAGTACGCCCTCACCGGGAAACACCCGGAGAATCCAGAGGACAGAGAATCGCCCCGGCTCCTTTCTCCGGAAGATTCTCGAATCCCTTTCTTTTCCGAATGGAGAACGACCATGTTCAAGATCCTCTCGACCCGCCGCATCGTCCTCGCCAGCGCCTCCGTCGCCCTCCTGGGCGGTGGCATCGCACTCCCCGCCACCGCCATGGCCGCCCCCACCGCCGCCCCGCACCACGCGGTCTCCCTGGTCCAGGACGACAGCGCCGACGGCGTCGGCGTCGGCGGCGACGCCAGCGCCGACAACACCACCGTCGGCGGCAACTCCCAGGGCGGCAACGCCAACAGCGGCGTCGGCAACTGCAAGGGCAAGTGCGACATCACCACCGGCAACGCCCAAGGCGGCAACTCCAGCGCCGACGCCATCAACACCGGCGACGCCACCGCGGTAGGCGGCGACGGCACCGGCAAGGGCGGAAACCTGAACAAGGTCAACAAGCAGACAATCAAGAACGAGCTCAAGGCAAAGCTCGGCAAGTAAACCCGGCAAGGCGCTCACCCACCCTCTCGAATCCCTTTCTTTTCCGAATGGAGAACGACCATGTTCAAGATTCTCTCGACCCGCCGCATCGTCCTTGCCAGCGCTTCCGTCGCCCTCCTCGGTGGTGGCATAGCCCTCCCCGCCACCGCCATGGCCGCCCCCACCGCCGCCCCGCACCACGCGGTCTCCCTCCTCCAGGACGACAGCGCCGACGGCACCGGCATCGGCGGCGACGCCAGCGCCGACAACACCACCGTCGGCGGCAACTCCCAGGGCGGCAACGCCAACAGCGGCGTCGGCAACTGCAAGGGCAAGTGCACCATCACCACCGGCAACGCCCAAGGCGGCAACTCCAGCGCCGACGCCATCAACACCGGCGACGCCACCGCAGTCGGCGGCAACGGCACCGGCACGGGCGGAAACCTGAACAAGGTCGACAAGCAGACGGTCAAGAACCAGCTCAAGGAAGACCTGAAGGCGAAGCTCGGTAAGTGAACCCAGATCACCACCCGTCCACCATCCAGCAGAACGGCGCCCCCGGGATTCCCGGGGGCGCCGTCGCGTGCCGCGGACGCCGGAGAGGCCCAGCCTCTCCGGCGTCCGCGTCGCGTTCCCGAAGCGTCGGGCGTTCGCCCCGCTATCAGGCGTTGCCGCCCACGGCGGTCGCGTCACCGCTCACGGCGGTCGCGTCACCGGTGTTGAGCGCGTCGGCACTCGCGTTGCCGCTCGTCGCGTTCCCGGTGGTGATCGTGCACCTGCCGATACAGGTGCCCACACCGGAGGCGGCGGAGCCCGAGGTGGCCGTGCCGCCGACCGTGGTGTTCTCGGCGTTGGCGGAGCCGCTGACGGCAATGGCGTCACCGCCCGTGCGCGCGCCCTGGTCACCCCCGTCCCCGTCCCCGCCCCGCACGGTCTTCCCGGTCGAGCTCGCGGCCGCGTGGCTGCTACGGCTCAGCACGTCGGCGGTCACGGCCGTGTTGACGCTGTCGAAGCAGAGGCCGTTGCACCGGTTGGAGGCGCCGTCACCCACGGCGGTGTTGGTGCTGGTGCCGCAGAGGCCGGTGCACTCGTTGAACGCACCCGCCCCGACCGCGGTGGTGGTGCTGTCGCCACACAGGCCCGTGCACAGACCGGAGGCGCGGTCGCCCACGGCGGTGTTGGTGCTGTCGCGGCACAGGCCCGTGCAGCTGCCGGAGGCGCCCTCGCCCGTGGCGATGTTGTTGCTCCCCTGACAGAACCCTTCACAGGCTCCGGGGGAAGTGCTGCCCAGGAGGGCGCTGATGCCGCTGTGGCCGTAGTGCGGGACTGCCGGTGCGGCCACCGCGGTCGCGGGCAGGGCGATGCCGCCGGCCAGTACCACGGAAGCCGTGGCCAGCACGATGCGACGGGTCCAAGAACGCTCGTTCATCGGAAATTCTCCGGGATTCTCGTGCGGAGCAATTCGACTGTGGCCAAGCGTGCGCGCGCCGAGGCCGCCGGTCAGATACGTCCGCTGACATACGGACGCGGGGATCCCCTGGGGTTTGGTCGGGGCCGACGCTATCGCGCCGATCCCGCCACTGTACGGATGCGCCCGCGCACGGCGTGTTGTCACACCCCGACGACTCACCCGGGCCGCCCGGGGCATCACGGGCGGGGCGGCCGGAAAATACCAAGATCGACCATGTGGGTCAAGTCCCGAAAGTGAGTGGCGTGACGAGAATCCCGCCATCGGGTTTATTTGAAGTACGCCCTCACCGGGAAACACCCGGAGAATCCGGAGGACGGAGAATCACCCCGGACAATTCCTCCGGAAGATTCTCGAATCCCTTTCTTTTCCGAATGGAGAACGACCATGTTCAAGATCCTCTCGACCCGCCGCATCGTCCTCGCCTCCGCCTCCGTCGCCCTCCTGGGTGGTGGCATCGCACTCCCCGCCACCGCCATGGCCGCCCCCACCGCCGCCCCGCAGCACGCGGTGTCCTACCTCCAGGACGACAGCGCCGACGGCGTCGGCGTCGGCGGCGACGCCAGCGCCGATAACACCACCGTCGGCGGTGACTCCCGCGGCGGCGACGCCAACAGTGGCGTCGGCAACTGCAAGGGCAAGTGCGACATCACCACCGGAGACGCCCGAGGCGGCGACTCCAGCGCCGACGCCATCAACACCGGCGACGCCACCGCGGTAGGCGGCGACGGTTCCGGCAAGGGCGGAAACCTGAACAAGGTCAACAAGCAGACAATCAAGAACGAGCTCAAGGCAAAGCTCGGCAAGTGAACCCAGCAAGCCACGCAGCAGAACTGCGCCCCGGGAACCCCGGGGCGCAGTCGCGTGCCACGGACGCCGGAGAGGCCCAGCGCCTCCGGCGTCCCCGTGCGTTCCCGACCCCCGGCCGCCCTGGCTATCAAGATCGGCCATTTACGTCAAGCCCCGAATGTGAGTGGCGTGACGCCATTCCCGCCATCGGGTTTATTTGAAGTACGCCCTCACTGGGACCCACCCGAAGAACCCAGAGGACAGAGAATCACCCCGGATCGGTTATTGGGAAGATTCTCGAATCCCTTTCTTTTCCGAATGGAGAACGACCATGTTCAAGATCCTCTCGACCCGCCGCATCGTCCTCGCCTCCGCCTCCGTCGCCCTCCTGGGTGGTGGCATCGCACTCCCCGCCACCGCCATGGCCGCCCCCACCGCCGCCCCGCACCACGCGGTCTCCCTGGTCCAGGACGACAGCGCGGACGGCGTCGGCGTCGGCGGCGACGCCAGCGCCGATAACACCACCGTCGGCGGCACCTCCCGCGGCGGCGACGCCAACAGTGGCGTCGGTAGCTGCAAGGGCAAGTGCACCATCAACACCGGAGACGCCCGAGGCGGCGACTCCAGCGCCGACGCCATCAACACCGGCGACGCCACCGCAGTAGGCGGCAACGGCACCGGCCAGGGCGGAAACCTGAACAAGGTCAACAAGCAGACGGTCAAGAACCAGCTCAAGAAGGACCTGAAGGCGCAGCTCGGCAAGTAAACCCAGCAAGCCCAGCGAGCCACCAGAAAGCCGGCGGGCGCCGGAGAGGCCGAGCCTCTCCGGCGCCCGTCTGTGCGGTCGGACCCTGCCCGTCCGGCAGGAGACGCCCTACGCCGCGGCGGCCGGCTCGTCCTCGCCGACGAAGGTGCGCCACAGCTCCGCGTACCGGCCGCCGCGGGCCAGCAGCTCGGCGTGCGTGCCGTCCTCCGCGACCCGGCCGCGGTCCATGACCACGACCCGGTCGGCACGTGCGGCCGTGGTCAGCCGGTGCGCCACGACCAGGGTGGTGCGCTTGCCCGCGAGCCGGTCGGTGGCCTGGTTGACCAGGGCCTCGGTGGCCAGGTCGAGGGCGGCGGTGGCCTCGTCGAGCAGCAGCACGTCGGGGTCGACGAGCTCGGCCCGGGCCAGCGCGATCAGCTGGCGCTGACCGGCGGAGAGGTTGCGGCCGCGCTCGGTGACGGTGTGCAGGTAGCCGCCGTCCAGCGTGGCGATCATGGCGTGGGCGCCGACCGCATGCGCGGCGGCCTCCACCTCCGAGTCGCTCGCCTCGGGCCGCCCGTAGGCGATGGCGTCGCGGACCGTCCCCGGGAAGAGGTACGGCTCCTGCGGGACGACGCCGAGGCGGTGGCGGTAGCCCGTCAGGTCCAGCTCGCGCAGGTCCACCCCGTCGGCGGTGACCCGGCCGGAGGTCGGATCGTAGAACCGGGCCACCATCTTGACCAGCGTGGACTTGCCGGCCCCGGTCTCGCCGACGAAGGCGACGGTCTGCCCGGCGGGGATGCGCAGGCTGATCCCGGTGAGCGCCGGTTCCTTCTCCCCGCGCTCCTCGGCCGTGCCGTACGAGAAGTGGACCCCTTCGAAGGCGATCTCGCCGCGCAGCTCGGCGACCGGGCGGGGGTCGGCCGGGCGGGGGGTGCTGGTGGGTTCGCGCAGCAGGCCCTGGATCCGGCCGAGGGAGACGGTGGCCTGCTGGTAGCCGTCGAAGACCTGCGAGAGCTGCTGGACGGGGGCGAAGAACAGGTCGATGTAGAGCAGGTACGCGACCAGCGCGCCCGTGGTGAGCGTGCCGGCCTCCACCCGGCCCGCGCCGACGATCAGCACGGCGGCGGCCGCCCCTGAGGACAGCAGCTGGACGAAGGGGAAGTAGACGGATATCAGCCACTGGCCGCGGACCCGGGCCTCGCGGTACGAGTCGCTGCGCTCGGCGAACCGGACGGCGCCGGCGCGCTGGCGGCGGAAGGCCTGGACGATGCGCAGTCCGGCCACGGACTCCTGCAGGTCGGCGTTGACCAGTCCGACCCGGTCGCGGGCGAGCTCGTAGGCGGCCACGGACTTCCGGCGGAAGAAGACGGTGCCGATGATCAGCACGGGCAGCGTGGCGAAGACGATCATCGCCAGCTCCACGTCCAGGACGAGGAGGGCGACCAGGATGCCGAAGAAGGTGAGGACGGAGACGACGGCGGTGACGAGCCCGGTCTGCAGGAAGCTGGACAGGGCGTCCACGTCGGTGGTCATCCGGGTCATGATCTTGCCGGTCAGCTCGCGCTCGTAGTAGTCGAGGCCGAGGCGCTGGAGCTGGGCGAAGATCTTGACGCGCAGGGCGTAGAGCACGCGCTCGCCGGTGCGGCCGGTCATCCGGGTCTCGGCGAACTGCGCGGCCCACTGGGCCAGGACCACGCCGAGCGCGAGGAGGGAGGCCGCCCAGACGGCGCCGAGGGCGGCCGCTTCGACGCCCTGGTCGATGCCGTGCCGGATCAGGATGGGCAGGAGCAGGCCGGAGCCGGCGTCGAGGGCGACGAGGCCGAGGGATATCGCGAGCGGGGCCCAGAAGCCGCGCAGCAGGCGGCCCAGGTTGTAGCTGTCCTCGGCGGACGCGGCGCGGGTCTCGTCCACGTCGGGGGTGTCGTCTGCGGGCGGCAGCGCGGCCACCTGCGCGAGCAGTTCGGGGGTGGCGGACATCCCCGCGGGGGCGGTGCTCTTCTCGTCCGCCTCCTCCTGGCGCTGCCAGAGCTCGGGGGTGATCCCGCCGGCCACCCGGCGCTTGGCGTTGACGGGCTCGGAGTCGATCTCGGCTTCGAGCTCGATGTCGCGCTCGATGTCCCGCTCGAACTCCTCCATCAGGGGCGCCTCGGGCGTCCGCGGGGAGCCGGCGCCGAGTGCGTCCGGGTCGGTGAGCAGCCGCCGGTACAGGGCGGAGCGGCGCTCCAGCTCCTCGTGCGTACCGACGTCGGAGAGCCGCCCGTGGTCCAGTACGGCGATCCGGTCGGCGAGCGCGAGCGTGGAGCGGCGGTGCGCGATGAGCAGGGTGGTGCGGCCGGCCATGACGGCGCGCAGCGCCTCGTGGATCTCGTGCTCGACGCGGGCGTCGACGGCGGAGGTGGCGTCGTCGAGGAGCAGCAGGCGGGGGTCGGTGAGGATGGCGCGGGCGAGCGCGATGCGCTGGCGCTGGCCGCCGGAGAGGGTCAGGCCCTGCTCGCCGACCTTGGTGTCGTACCCGGCGGGAAGCGCCTCGACGAACCCTTCGGCCTGGGCGGCGCGGGCTGCGGCGCGGATCTGCTCGTCGGTGGCGCCGGGGTGTCCGTAGGCGATGTTGGAGCGGATGCTGTCGGAGAAGAGGAACGAATCCTCCGGCACGAGCCCGATGGCGTCGCGCAGGGAGTCGTAGGTCAGCTCGCGCACGTCGTGGCCGCCGACGCGGACGGCGCCCCGGTCGGCGTCGTAGAACCGGGGCAGCAGCAGCGAAACGGTGGACTTCCCGCTGCCCGAGGAACCGACGAGGGCGACGGTCTCCCCCTCGGCGATCGACAGGCTGAACCCGTCGAGCACGGGCCGCTCGGGGTCGTACCCGAAGCGCACGTCGTCGAACTCGACGGTGGCGGGCGCGTCGGAGGGAAGCTCCTGCTTCCCCTCCTGGATCACCGGCTCGGTGTCGATGAGCTCGAAGACCCGCTCCACGCCTGCGCGGGCCTGCTGGCCGACGGTGAGCACCATGGCGAGCATGCGGACGGGGCCGACGAGCTGGGCGAGGTAGGTGGAGAAGGCGACGAAGGTACCGAGGGTGACCTGCCCCTTGGTGGCCATCCAGCCTCCGAGGGCCAGCATGGCGACCTGGCCGAGGGCCGGTACGGCCTGCAGCGCCGGGGTGTAGCGGGAGTTCAGCCGGATCCCGCGCATCCGCCCGGCGAACAGCCGGCGGCCGGCGTCGCGGAGCTTGCCGGTCTCCTGCTCCTCCTGGCCGAAGCCCTTGACGACGCGGACGCCGGTGACGGCCCCGTCGACGACGGTGGCGACGGCGGCGGCCTGGCTCTGGGCGTACCAGGTGGCGGGGAAGAGCTTCTTGCGGCTGCGCTTGGCGATGAACCAGAGGGCGGGGGCCATGAGCAGCGCGACGACGGTCAGCAGCGGCGAGAGCCACAGCATGATCCCGAGGGATATCCCGAAGAGCAGGAAGTTGCCGATGGTCATGGGCAGCATGAAGAGCAGCCCTTGGATCAGCTGGAGGTCGGTGGTGGCCCGCCCCACGACCTGCCCGGTGGACAGCTCGTCCTGGCGGCGGCCGTCGAGCCGGGCGATGGTGTCGTACATGTCGGTGCGCAGGTCGTGCTGCACGTCGAGGGCGAGCCGCCCGCCGTAGTACCTGCGTATGTAGGTCAGCACGTACACGAGGACCGCGGCGCCTATGAGCATCAGGGCCCAGGGCCCCATGGGCTTGCTCTGGTCGCCGATGACATCGTCGAGGATCACCTTGGTGACGAGCGGCACGAGCGCCATGACGGCCATGCCGCCGAGCGAGGACCCGAGGGCCAGCAGCACGTTGGCCTTGTACCGCCAGGTGTAGGCGGCGAGCCGCCTCCCCCACCCCTGTTTGCTTCCCGCCGCCGATTCCGCCGTCGCCGTAGCCACGTACTGCCTCCCCGTTCGTCCTGCCCTACCGGAAGCGCCAACGCCCCGACCGGCGGATTTCATCCCGCCGCAACAATTCGAACTGGGTTGCGCGGGTTCCGCGCGCGGAGCTGGGCCTACGGGGGTCTACGGGGTCTACGGGGCGTCGAACTCGTACTCCAGTACATAGGCGGACGCGTCGAGCACCATCTCGTTGACCTCGACCACCCGCCCGTCGGCGGCGAAGGCGGTACGGGCGACCAGCACGACGGGCGTCCCGGCGGCCAGCCCGAGGCTCACGGCCTCCTCGGCACTGGGCATCCGCGAGCGGACCTCCTCCCGGAACCGCGCCGGCTTGTGACCGAGCTCGGCGAGCCGAGCGTAGATCCCGCCGGGGCCGCTGTCGGGCTCGGCGACGGGCGTACCCGCCACGAGGGCGGCGTCGAGGTAGGAGGTCGCGAACATGACGGGCTTCCCGTCGAGCAGGAACCTGCGGCGCCGGACGCAGGCGGGCGCGCCGTCGACGAGCCCGAGCATGGCGGCGACGGCCTCGGGCGCGGGTTCTTCGGTGACCCCGATGAACTCGACGACCGGTTCCCGCCCCTTGCCGTCCGCCGCCCAGATGGAGCCGCCCGCGCCCCACACCTCGACGGCCAGCCGCTGGATGCCGCGCCGCCGGATCCCCACGCGGAACTCACGCACATAGACCCCGGCACCCTTGCGCGCTTCGGTCAGCCCCTCGGCCTGGAGGACTCCGAATGCCTGCCGCGCCGTCATCCGGGCGACCCCGTACGTGGCCATGAGGTCGCTCTCACCAGGCAGCCGGTCACCGGGCCCGAACTCGCCGGAGGCGATGGCGTCTTTGAGCGCGGCGGCGATGCGCAGGTACTTGGGCTGCCGTGCGGAGCCGTCGTTCGGCATGCGGTCCTCCCCGATCATCTCCCGACAGCCTAGGGGCGCATCAGGGCGCCGGAGGCCGTCAGCCCGCGCAACACTCGCCATCA
Organism: Streptomyces sp. AP-93; assembly: GCF_022808175.1. Lineage (GTDB taxonomy): Bacteria > Actinomycetota > Actinomycetes > Streptomycetales > Streptomycetaceae > Streptomyces. The sequence continues at coordinate 315,927 of NZ_JALGBX010000008.1, forward strand.
ATGGGCATATCTAGATATCCCTTGACGGCCGATCAGACCCTCGCTTCACTAGTCCTAGGTATCTAGATAGGTGAGGTCTCATGACACTGTCCTCCGCCGACGAAATCCTCTGGATCGTGCCCCGCAGTCCCCGCGCTCCGGGCCGGGCCCGCGCGCTGCTGCGCGAGCAGTTCACCGCATGGGGCATCGGGGCGCAGCCCGCCGAGGCGGCCGAGCTGCTGCTCTCCGAGCTGGTCACCAACGCCGTACGGCACTCGCGCGCTCCGCGGGGCCGGGATCTCGGGATCCGGCTCGCCCGGTACGACGGGGTGCTGCGCGTGGAGGTCGCCGACGCCGGCCCCGCCGTGAAGCTCACGCCACAGGTCGTGGCGGACACCGACGAGCAGGGGCGCGGGCTCGCCATCGTCGCCGCCCTGGCCGAACGCTGGGGCTGCTGCCCCCGGCTCCACGGCATCGGAAAGGCGGTCTGGGCCGAGGTCAGGACGTAGGCAGCGGCTTCACCACGGGGGCCTGGCCGCGCATCCCTCAGACGTGGGTGGGTGCGAACATCTTCAGCGTGGCCGGAAGCAGCAGGAGCGAAGGACCCGGAGTCTTCAGGGACTTGGCCAGGTCCTCGCGGAGGGACTCCGGGGTGGTCGTGGTCGCCGGGATGCCGAAGGAGGCCGCCAGGGCCACGAAGTCGGGGCGGGTCAGGGTCGTGCCCGTCTCGCAGCCGTACTCGCGCAGGATGCCGTAGCCGCCGTCGTCCACGATCAGCCAGGTGACGTCCAGGTCGTGCTGGCGGGCGGTGGCCAGGTCGGCGATCGAGTACATCGCGCCGCCGTCGCCGGAGACCGCGAGGACCGGGGTGTCCGGCTCCGCGACGGCCGCGCCGAGGGCAGCCGGGAAGGCGTAGCCGAGGCCGCCCGCGCCCTGCGCCGAGTGCATGGTGTTGGGGTGCTTGGCGTCGAAGGCCGACCAGGCCCAGTAGGACAGGATCGTCATGTCCCAGAAGGACGGGGAGCGGGGCGGGAGAGCCTGCCGGATCGAGGTCAGGAGCTGCTGTTCCAGGGTCAGGTCCTGCTCGGCCAGGCGGGCCGCGATGTCGGCGAGGAGCAGGGCGACGCGCTCGGGGGCCTTCGGATCGGGGCGTTCGGCGACCGTTTCGAGGAGTGCCTGCAGGGCGAGGCGGGCGTCCGCGTGGATGCCGAGGCCCGCGTGGTTGGACTCCAGCTTGCCGAGGTCGGCCTCGATCTGGACGACCCGGCCCTCCGGGAAGAACGTGTGGTAGTTCGAGGACAGTTCGCCCAGGCCCGAGCCGACCACCAGCACGACGTCGGCGTCCTCCAGGAAGTCCGTCATGTGGCGGTCCTCCAGCCAGGACTGGAGGGAGAGCGGGTGGGTCCAGGGGAAGGCCCCCTTGCCGCCGAAGGTGGTGACGACGGGCGCGTTCAGGCGTTCCGCGAGCTGCTTCAGCTTGCCCGCCGCGTCCGAGCGGATCACCCCGCCGCCGGCGATGATCACCGGGCGCTCGGCGTTCTCCAGCCAGTGCGCGGCCAGGGCGGTGAGCTCCGGACGCGGGGCCAGTTCGTGCGGGGTCGCGTCCATGCCCGTGACCTGCGGGATGACGGTTTCCGCGCGCAGGACGTCCTCCGGGATCTCCACCCACACCGGCCCGTGCGGGGCGCTCAGCGCCGACTCCCAGGCCTCGGCGATCACGGACGGGATCTGCGAGGGGGTCCGGGCGGTGTGCACGGACTTGACCACGTCACGGAAGGAGGCCGACTGGTCGCGCAGCTCGTGCAGGTGACCGCGGCGGCCGCCGCCCAGGCCCGGGGTCGGGACCTGCGAGGAGATCGCCAGGACGGGCGCGGACGCCGCCGCCGCCTCGGCGAGGGCGGGGAGCGCCATGAGCGCGCCCGGGCCCGTGGAGAGGAGGAGCGGCGCCGCCTCGCCGGTCATCCGGCCGTACGCGTCGGCGGCGAACCCGGCGTTGTTCTCCGTACGCAGGCCCACGAGGCGCAGGTCCGAGCGGCCGACCGCGTCGAAGAGGCCGAGCGCGTGCTGGCCGGGCAGCCCGAAGACGGTGGTCGCGCCGAGCGAGCGCAGCGTCTCCACGACCAGGTCCCCGCCCGTGCGCCCCGGCGGGGGCGCGAGCGCCGCCGCCTTCTGGGCTTCGGTGGGACGGAGTACCAGGTCGTGGTCGTGCGTCACGTGCGCTTACTCGCCCTTCGTGTTCGCCTTCGCCTGCGCGCTGCGCCTACTTGGCAGTGCGTCCCGCAGCGATCTGGCGGCTCATGATCGTGGTCAGTTCGTACGCGGTGTGCGAGGCCGCGACCGAGGTGATCTCCGCGTGATCGTACGCCGGGGCGACTTCGACGACGTCCGCCGAGACCAGGTTGCAGGAGGAGAGCCCGCGGATGATCTCCAGCAGCTCGCGGGAGGTCATGCCGCCCGCCTCCGGGGTGCCCGTACCGGGGGCGTGCGCCGGGTCCAGCACGTCGATGTCGATGGAGATGTACAGCGGGCGGTCGCCGATGCGCTGGCGGAGCTGGTCGGCGACCTCGTCGGCGCCGCGGCGGTAGACGTCGGCCGAGGTGACGATGCCGAAGCCCATCTTGGCGTCGTCGTCCAGGTCCTGCTTGCCGTACAGCGGGCCGCGCGTGCCGACGTGGGACAGGGCCTCGGTGTCGAGGATGCCCTCCTCGACGGCGCGGCGGAACGGGGTGCCGTGCGTGTACTCGGCGCCGAAGTACGTGTCCCAGGTGTCCAGGTGGGCGTCGAAGTGGAGCAGCGCGACCGGACCGTGCTTCTTCGCCACCGAGCGGAGCAGGGGCAGCGCGATGGTGTGGTCGCCGCCGAGGGTCATCAGGCGGGAGCCGTTGCCGATCAGCTCGTCGGCGGCGGCCTCGATCGTGTCGACGGCCTCGTTGATGTTGAAGGGGTTCGCCGCGATGTCGCCGGCGTCGGCGACCTGCGCGAGGGCGAACGGGGAGGCGTCCTGCGCCGGGTTGTACGGGCGCAGCAGGCGGGAGGCCTCACGGATGGCGTTGCCGCCGAAGCGGGCGCCGGGGCGGTACGAGACTCCGGAGTCGAACGGCACGCCGACGACGGCCACGTCGGCCTTGCCGCCGACCTCGTCCAGGCGGGGCAGCCGGGCGAAGGTCGCGGGGCCCGCGTAGCGCGGGATGCGGGAGGAGTCGACGGGGCCGCGCGGCTGCGTGCTCATGAGGGGGTGCCCTTCCGGAGGTCCTGCTGGGTCTGCTGGTGCGGTCCTTCGAGCGTAAACGGACACCTCGGGCGGGCGAAGTGTACGTTTCATCCATCAGGCTCCCCCGATGTGTACGGAGTATCCACTCATGGAAGCGCCTCCCACCCCGCCGGTCGCGCTCGGCCGGCTGCTCGCCGACCAGGAGCTGGGGCTGCGCCACCTGGCCGGTCCCGCCGAGGCCGAACTGCACGGGGTGCACGCCTCCGAGATGGCGGACCCGTCCCCTTACCTGCTGGGCGGCGAACTCCTCCTGACGGCGGGGGCGGGCCTCGCGGGGGCGGGGGCCTGGCCGGCCGGGGGGACGGAACACGGCGCGGGCAGCCGCGCGGAGCCCCCGGGGGCGGGCGCCGGTCCGGCGGGGGCCGGGCACGCCGACGTTCGCGCCGGGCACGGGGGCGCGGGGCACGCGGACACCCGGCGTGCCCACACCGAGCGGGCCGGCACGGACCCGGCCGTCACGGACCCGGTCGGCGCCGGGCACGCGGGTCCCGGGCACGCGGGTCCCGGGCATGCGGGTGCCGGGCACGCGGGTGCCGGGCACGCGGCGGGCGAGCCGACCGACGCCGGACCGTACGTCGCGCGGCTGGTCCGGGCCGGAGTCGGAGCCATCGGGTTCGGGGTGACCCCGGTGCACGAGACCGTGCCCAGGGCCCTGATCGAGGCGTGCGACCGCCACGGGCTGCCCCTGGTCGAGGTGCCGCCCGGGACCCCGTTCACCGCGGTCGGCCGGAGCGTCTGGCGGCTGATGGCCCGGGCCCGGACCGCCGAGCTCCGCCGGGTGACCGAGGCCCAGCAGTCCCTGGCGGCGGCCGCCGCCCGCCCGGACCCGGTCCCGGCGGTCCTGCGCCGGCTGGCGGCGACCTTGGGCGGCTGGGCCGCCGTCCTCCCCTCCGCCCGGGCCGAGGCCCTGGGCACCGCCGCGGCGGGGGCCGCCGGGGCAGGGGCCGAGCAGACACCCGCCAAGGCCGCGCCCCCCGGGCCGGGCGCCCCCGTGACGGGGACGCGGTCGACGGCTTCCACGGCGGGAGGCCCGGGCTCCCCCGGGGAGCCGGGTGCCGCGGCGATCGGGCCGCCCGGGCCGGGCGCCCCCACCGGCCCCGGCGCCCCCACCAGCCTCGGCGTCTCCGCCGGGTCGGCGCCCGGGGACGAGGTACTGGTCGCGCTCACCGCGCTCGCGCGGCGGGTGGCACCCGGGGCGGCGGCCACCGCAACCGCCGACCACGGGGAGTTCCACCTCGGCGTCCACGCCCTCGGCGGCGGCCGGGTCCTGGCCCTGGCGACCCCCTCGCGGGCCCCCGGGGACCACACCGTCGCCTCGGTGGCGGCCGTCCTGCTGACCCTGCTCACCGCGCACCGCCCGGCCGGGGCGGAGGCCGCCCTGACCCGACTGCTGCTCGGCGGCGACCCGGCCGGGGCACTGGGCCCCGGGCCCTGGTACGCCGTCCACGGCCGCGGCACCGGTGACCCGCGGGCCCTGGCGGCCGCGCTGGGCACCGTACTGCTGGACCCGCGCGGGGATTCCGTACGCGCGGACTCCGTACGCCTCCTCACCGACCGAGAGCCCACCCCGCAGCCCGGCTGGCGGCTCGGGGTGAGCGCCGCGGCCCCGCCCGCGGGCCTGCCCGGCGCCGACGCGCAGGCCGGGCGGGCCCTGGAGCGCGCCGAGGCGGCCCGTACCCCGCTGGCCCGCCACACGGACCCCGGCTTCGCGGGCCTGCTCGGCGCGGCCGAGGCCCACGCCCACGCCGAGGCCCTGCTCGCACCCCTCTCCCCCGCACTCCGGGAGACCCTGCGCACCTGGCTGGCCCACCACGGAAGCTGGGACCGCAGCGCGGCCGCCCTCGGCATCCACCGCAACACCGTCCGCCAGCGCATCACCCGGACCGCCGCCCTGCTGGGCGACGCCGACCTGGACGACCCGGACACCCGGATGGACCTGTGGTTCGCGCTGCGCCTGCTGCCCTAGAGCGTGTCAGGCGGGACCCGTCACGGGTTGCCGGTCACCTCGAAGCCGGCGCCGAAGACGCCGGCGGGGTCCGCCGCGTCACGGGCCCGCAGGTCGGCCATGACGTTGGCCGAGCTGGTGTACACGTATGCGGGGCCGCATCGCTCGCCCCAGAGCCCGCTGCGCGGAAAGGTCCCGGGTCACACCGCCCCGCCCTGGACAGTCCGAGTGACCGCCGGGTAACTTAGGTATGAGCAAGCGCTTAGCTATGAAAGCGGCGGACCGCCGCGACCGAAGGGAGCCGGCCGTGCGCCGTACCGTTTTCAACGAGGACCACGAGGCGTTCCGCGAGACCATCCGCGCCTTCATCGAGGCCGAGGTCGTCCCGGTCTACGACGACTGGTTCGCGGCCGGCCAGGCCCCGCGCGAGTTCTACTACAAGCTCGGCGAGCTGGGCATCTTCGGGATCAACGTCCCCGAGGAGTTCGGCGGCGCCGGCCTGGACACCCACAAGTTCGAGGCCGTCCTCTACGAGGAGACCTCGCGCGCGGGCGTCAACTTCGGCGGCTCCGGCGTGCACGTGCTGCTCGCCCTCCCGTACATCAAGATGCTGGCCGACATCGAGCAGAAGAAGCGCTTCCTGCCGAAGTTCGTCTCCGGCGAGGAGATGTGGGCCCTGGCGATGACCGAGCCGGGCACCGGCTCCGACGTCGCGGGCATGAAGACCACCGCCAAGCTCTCCGAGGACGGCACGCACTACGTCCTCAACGGCTCCAAGACCTTCATCACCGGCGGCGTGCACGCCGACCGCGTGATCGTCTGCGCCCGCACCTCCGCCCCCAGCGAGGACGACCGCCGCTTCGGCATCTCCCTCTTCGCCGTGGACACCAAGTCCGAGGGCTACTCCATCGGCCGCAAGCTCGACAAGCTCGGCCTGCGCACCTCCGACACCGCCGAGCTGGCGTTCGTCGACGTGAAGGTCCCGGTCGAGGACCTGCTCGGCGAGGAGAACAAGGGCTTCTACTACCTCGGCGCCAACCTGCCGTCCGAGCGCTGGGGCATCGCCTTCGGCGCGTACGCGCAGTCCAAGGCCGCCGTCCGGTTCGCCCAGCAGTACGTGACGGACCGCACCGTCTTCGGCAAGCCGGTCGCGCACTTCCAGAACACCAAGTTCGAACTGGCCGCCTGCCAGGCCGAGGTGGACGCCGCCGAGGCCGTCGCCGACCGCGCCCTGGAGGCCTTGGACTCCGGCGAGCTCACCGCCGCCGAGGCCGCCTCCGCGAAGCTGTTCTGCACCGAGGTCGCGCACCGCGTCATCGACAAGTGCCTCCAGCTGCACGGCGGCTACGGCTACATGAACGAGTACCCGATCGCCCGCCTGTACGCCGACAACCGCGTGAACCGCATCTACGGCGGCACCAGCGAGGTCATGAAGTCCATCATCGCCAAGTCGATGGGCCTGTAAGGCACCTAGCCTTCACTCCATGAACGAGGCACTGACGACGCTCCTCGCTCTCCTCGACCTGGAGCAGATCGAGGAGAACATCTTCCGCGGTACCAGCCGTTCGGCGCTGGTACCGCGGGTCTTCGGCGGCCAGGTCGCGGCCCAGGCCCTGGTAGCGGCAGGCCGGACCGTCCCCGCGAACCGCATCGCACACTCGCTGCACTCGTACTTCCTGCGCGCCGGTGACCCCGGCGCGCCCATCGTGTACTCGGTCGACCGGATCCGCGACGGACGCTCCTTCACCACGCGCCGCGTCGTCGCCGTCCAGCACGGCCAGCCGATCTTCCACCTCTCCGCGTCCTTCCAGACGTACGAGGAGGGCCTCGACCACCAGACCGCGATGCCCGACGCCCCCGATCCGGAGACCCTCCCGACGGCCGCCGAGTCCCTCCCGCTCTACCGGGAGGTCTTCCGCGACCCGGGCACGGTGGAGCGGCTCATCGAGGCGCGCGGCGCGGTGGACCTGCGGTACGCGACGGTCCCGCCCTGGGGCAGCGTCGGCGAACCGGTCGAACCGCGCTCGCAGGTGTGGTTCCGTACCGCCGGCAAGCTGGAGAGCGACGACGCGCTCCTGCACACCTGCCTGGCCACCTACGTCTCCGACATGACCCTGCTCGACTCCGTGCTGCTCGCGCACGGGAAGGGCGGCTGGGCGGTCGGCGACGTGGTCGGGGCCTCGCTGGACCACGCGATGTGGTTCCACCGGCCGTTCCGCGCCGACGAATGGCTGCTGTACGACCAGGAGTCGCCCTCGGCGGCCGCCGGCCGGGGCCTGGGCCAGGCCCGGATCTGGACCCAGGACGGCAGGCTCGCCGTGACGGTCATCCAGGAGGGCGTGGTGCGCGTCCCGCGCGCGTAGTACGGCCGTCCGACGTAACGTCACATCATGTCCAGCAGCGATGCGATGGTGAGCGGAAGCGGAATCGGCGACCAGGGCGAGGACCCGGGTGGGAGCGAGAGCGTAGGCACGGTCATCGTCGCCGTCGTCACGAACCTCGGCATCGCCGCGGCCAAGGCCGCGGCCGGAATCGTCAGCGGATCGAGCGCGATGCTCTCCGAAGCGGCGCACTCGGTGGCCGACACGGTGACCGAGGTGTTGCTCCTGACCGCACTGAAGCGGAGCGCGAAGCCGGCGGACGAGGCGCACCCGCTGGGCTACGGCCCGGAGCGGTACATCTGGGCACTCCTCGCGTCGATCGCCACCTTCGTCGGCGGCGCGGTGTTCGCCGTCTACGACGGCATCCACACCCTGGTCCACGGGGAGGAACCCGGCAATCCGACCCTCTCCTACATCATCCTGGCCGTAGCCGCCGTCCTGGAGGGCTACTCCCTCCTGGTCGCCTGGCGGCAGGTCAAGGGCGAGGCGGCGCGGATGCGGGCGCCGCTGGGGCTGTACGTGAAACACACCCCGGACACGGCCGTGAAGGCCGTCCTCCTGGAGAACGTGGCCGCACTGATCGGGCTGGCACTGGCCGCCGGCGGCCTGCTGGGGGCGCAGCTCACGGGGTCGGGCGTCTACGACGGGGTGGCCTCGCTGCTGATCGGGCTGCTGCTGGTGTGGGTGGCGTGGGAGCTGGGGCGGTCGAACGCGCAGTACCTGATCGGGCGGCCGCTGCCGGAGGGGATGCGGGCGGAGGTCCGTGAGGAACTGCTGTCCGTCCTGCACATCGAGGGCGTGCTCGAGCTGACCACACTGGTGCAGGGGCCGTCCGAGGTGCTGATCGCAGCGAAGATCGATTTCCACGATCTGGCGTCTGCTGCGCAGGTGGAGGCGGCGTGCGAGGTCGCCGAGGCGCAGCTCCGCGACCGCTTCCCGGCCATCCGCCGGGTCTACTTGGACCCGACTCCCACTCCTCCCTGACGCGCCGCCCGCGCGGTGCGGCCCTGGCGGACCTGACCGGCTCCGCGCCGCTGCGCCGGACTCCGCCCGGCGGGGGTACCGCCACCGGCGGCCGGTGCGCAGCCCGGTGGGCGGGTGCGGGTACTGCGCCCTGCGGGGCTGGGTCCCCTACCCACCCTTCCACCGTTCCCCGGGCCAGCCCGGACCCCGGTCCTCAAACGCCGGACGGGCTGGAAGGGGGGTACCGGGCTGCGCCCGGACCCCTGGGGCTCCGCCCCCAGAC
>NZ_JALGBX010000086.1 GCF_022808175.1 Streptomyces sp. AP-93
TGATTTTTGGCACGCTGTTGAGTTCTCAAGGAACGGACGCTTCCTTTGTACTCACCCTCTCGGGCTTTCCTCCGGGCGCTTCCTTCGTTCTTGTGTCTCCGACTCTATCAGACTCTTTCGGGCCTGACTCCCAGTCAGCGGGTTTTGCCTTCCGGGCTGTTGGGCCCTTCCGACTCCCGAACTCTAGTGGATTTCCCAGGCGATTCATAATCGGCCTTCGAGAATGAATTCGGGCATGCCGAATGCGTTCCCAGTGGGAGATCGTGCTGAGTTGGGTGCCGCAACGAGGCGGCGGGATTCGTTGTCTCCGAAACCTTTCGGCTCAGGGACAACTCGAAGAACCTTACGGATCCGCGGAGCCCGTGTCAACCCCAGGGTTGGGGCCGGGTCACTAGATGAATGAGTCCAAGGGGTGTCGTTGCGGTCAGTGATCGTAGGCGGTTAGTGACCGCTTGACTGGTTGATC
>NZ_JALGBX010000087.1 GCF_022808175.1 Streptomyces sp. AP-93
CGGGCTGCGCCCGAACCCCCTGGGGCTCCGCCCCAGACCCCGGTCCTCAAACGCCGGACGGCTGAATTGGCGCGGGCAGCGGGATTGCCGCAGGCGGCGGGATTGGCGTGGTCGGCGGGATTGGCACGGGCGGCTGGATTGCCGCAGGCGACGGAATCGGCGTGGCCTGCGGGATGGGCACGGGCGGCTGGATTGCCGTGGTCGGCGGGATTGGCGCGGGCGGGCTGGTAACCCTCCCGTCGGCGGGGCCGGGGGCGGCCCGGGCCGGGGACGGGGGCGGGGTGGGGTGTCGGCCTGGACGTAAAGCGTGATTTGTGGCGCAGGTACACCCCGCGCCCTGTCGGAGTAGGGAGAGGGCGCCTAAATCATGCAGTCCAGGCCGACACCCCACCCCGACCCCGG
>NZ_JALGBX010000009.1 GCF_022808175.1 Streptomyces sp. AP-93
CGACAGAGGGGACACAGTCATACCGGGCCCGGAGGCCAGTGGCCCCATTGCAGGACCGCGAAAAACATAACGGGGGGGGGCCGGGGGCGGGCCTCCGTGCAGCGGCGACGCCCCCGGGAACGGGTCCGGGCGGCGCCCGGGGAGCGGGCGAAGGGTGGGTGGGGGAACCCGCCCCTCAGGGACCAGCCAGCCGCGCGCGCCCACCGTCCCCCGCGCCGGGACGGCAGTGGCGGCAGCCCGGACCGGCCCCCGCCGGACGGAGTTCGGCGCAGCGGCGCGAAGCCCGGGAGGCCCGCCAGGGCCGAGTGGTGCGAGTGCCGCGTCAAGAAGGAACGCGTGGCTACGGGCGGCCCTGGAGTTTGGCTGAGGCGGTTCGGGTGGGGGGGAGTTGGGTGTAGAGGTGGCGGCCGGGGCATTCCGTGGCGAAGCCGTCCCGGTGGCCCGAGATGACGTTCAGGCGGACGTTGCTGCCCTTCGTGTAGAGGTTGCCGCCGCCCGAGCGCAGCGTGGTCTTCGCGCGGGGGTCCGCTCCGAAGAGGCCCAGCTTCCAGGCCGTGAGGCGGGCCACCGCGTCCACCGCAGGCTTGGGGGGCGCCGTGGAGGCGAAGGTGCCGATGACGGCCACGCCCATGCTGTCCGTGTTGAAGCCCATGGTGTGCGCGCCGAGCACCGCCTTGGCGACTCCGCCCGCCCGGCCCTCGTAGACGGTGCCGCACTTGTCGACGGCGAAGTTGTAGCCGATGTCGCGCCAGCCGCTGCTGACCACGTGGTAGCGGTACAGGCTGCGCAGGACCGCCGGGGCGTCCTTGCAGGCGTAGTTGTTGCCCGAGGCGGTGTGGTGGACGAAGGCGGCCTTGACCGTGTTCGTGTAGACGAAGCCCTTTTCGCGCAGGCTCTCGTCCGCGCCCCATCCCAGCCGGGTGACGATCTTCGGGCGGGGGCCGATGTACGGGGCGGCCGCGAGCGCCTCGTCGGCGAGGACCGCGTCGGCGGTGGAGTCGGCCTTGTTGAGGGCGGGGATCTCCTGGGCGCCCAGGGGTGCCATCGGGACGTTGGCGGAGGAGGACTCCGCCATCTCCATCGTCATGCCGGGGAGGAGCGCCAGCTCGCCCTTGTCGTCGTCGTCGACGACGGGCGAGGGTTCCGCTGTGCCGTTCTTCGCGTCCGAGTGGGGGCGGGACGAGTCTCCCGGGTCCACCAGTTCGATGCGCATGCCCGTCGGGAGCCCGCTGCTCACCACGTGGCCGCCCGGTTCCGCGTGGACGCGGACCTCGATGCCGTCGGACTGCCCGACCCACAGGGGGGCGGTGCTGCCGCGGACCCGGCCGGAGCCGCGTTCGACCGTGTCGGGGTCGGCGGCGTGTTCGCTGCTGTGGGTGTCGACGTCCTGCCATTCGGACCAGGCCGAGGTGACCACGGAGCGGGTGCGGACCTGGACGCGGCCGTCGAGGTGGGTGCTCGCGTCGTCCCAGACGACGCCGACCAGCGAGAAGGTCTTGACCTCGCGCGCCGACAGGCCCCGCGTCTCGGGCAGCCGGGGCGAGGTGCTCATGCCGCGGGCCACGGGGGCGCGGTCCGCCGCGGGTCCCACGGGGACGAGCGGCAGGGACTGGGTGGATCCGGCGGGGGCCGCGGGGGCTGCCGAGCCCGCCCCGGCCGATGACTGCGTCGCTGCCGGGTGGGCGAGGGCCGTGGAGGAGAGCGCGAGCGGCAGGGCCAGTGCGGCAGCCGTCGCGACGCCGATCGAGGAAGCAAGGAATGCACGCATGGAAAGGATGCTCGGGACTGCCCGGGGCCGGCGCCATCCGAGAACTGACGCGCCGTCCGGTCCGGGCGGCATACCCCTCCTCCGTACGGGGGATCGTGCTGCGGCCGTACGGAGGAGGGGCGCGGGCCGCCCCGCGTAGGCTCTGGTCCGTGAACGCCACTGACCGCACCCCTGCCGACCTGCTGCGATCCGCGCTCGCCGCCGATCCCGGCCGCCCGCTCGTCACCTTCTACGACGACGCCACGGGCGAGCGCGTCGAATTGTCCGTCGCCACCCTCGCCAATTGGGTGGCCAAAACCGCCAATCTGCTCCAGGGCGACCTGGGCGCCGAGCCGGGCGACCGGCTCGCCCTGCTGCTCCCCGCGCACTGGCAGAGCGCCGTGTGGCTGCTCGCCTGCGCCTCCGTCGGGGTCGTGGTGGAGGTGGGCGGGGATCCGGGCGGCGCCGATCTCGTGGTGAGCGGCCCGGACACGCTGGAGGAGGCCTCCGCGTGCTCCGGCGAGCGGGTGGCGCTCGCGCTGCGCCCGCTGGGCGGGCGCTTCCCGCAGCCGCCGGCCGGGTTCGCCGACTACGCCGTGGAGGTGCCGGGGCAGGGCGACCGCTTCGCGCCCTTCCAGCCCGTGGACGCGGACGGCCCGGGGCTGGTGGTGGGCGGCGAGGAGCTCTCGTACGCCCGGATCTGCGAGCGGGCCCGCGAGGACGCGGCGAAGCTCGGCTTCGGCGAGGGGGCGCGGGTGCTGTCCCGGCAGGGCTACGACAGCTGGGAGGGTCTCTCGGCCGGGCTCTACGCGGCCCTGGCCACGGGCGGCTCCGTGGTGCTGTGCCGCAATGCCGAGGGGCTGGCGGACGGGGCGCTGGCGCAGAGGATCGAGAGCGAGCGGGTCACCCACACGGCCTGACCCGGCCCGCCCCCGCCGTCACCCACACCGCCCAATGCCGGATATCGGCCATTTGTCACCCACATGGCCCTATACACGGTCGCGCCCCCGGGCCGCATCGATCACCCGGGGGCAGGATCGGCACAGGCCGTACTCACCCGTACGGCCCGTACCGGTTCGGGTGAGGGGACGGAACGCGAGTGACGGACAGCGCGGGCATACCGGGCGGCACCGATGCGGCCGGAGGCGAGCAGCCTCCGAACGGCCGCAAGCGGCGCCGGCTGCTGCGCTGGATCGGGCTAGGGACCGGCCTGCTCGTCGTCGTCGGGGCGGGCACGGGCTGGTGGATCTACTCCAAGCTCGACGGGAACATCGCCGAGGACACCTCGGCCGCCGCCGAGCTGCGGCGCTATGACAAGGAGCGCCCGGCCCACCTGGCGGGCGGCGCGCAGAACATCCTGCTGATCGGCTCGGACTCGCGCACCGGTGCAGGCAACGCCCCGTACGGGCAGGACGAGGGCACGCAGCGCTCGGACACCACGATCCTGCTGCACCTGCCGGCGGACCGGAAGAGCGCCACGGCGGTGTCGATACCGCGGGACCTGATGGCGGAGGTACCCGCCTGCCTGAAGGCGGACGGCAGCCGCACCCGGGAGCAGTTCGCCCAGTTCAACTGGGCCTTCGAGTGGGGCGGCACCGCCTGCACGATCCGTACGGTCGAGGCGATGACCGGGATCCGGGTCGATCACCACATGGTGCTGGACTTCAACGGCTTCAAGAAGATGATCGACGCCATCGGCGGGGTGGAGGTGTGCCTGCGCCGGCCGGTGGACGACACCGAGGCCAAGCTGAAGCTGCCGGCGGGCCGGCAGACCCTGCAGGGCGAGCAGGCGCTGGGCTTCGTACGGGCCCGCTACAGCCTGGGCAACGGCAGCGACACCGAGCGGATGGAGCGCCAGCAGGCGTTCCTCGGGTCGCTCGTCAAGAAGGTGCAGAGCAACGGGGTGCTGCTCAATCCGGCGCGGCTGTACCCGCTGCTGGACGCGGCGACCTCCTCGGTGACCACCGACCCGGGGCTGGCCTCGCTGCGGGGGCTGTACGAACTGGTCCGGGGCGTACGCGACATCCCGACCGACCAGATCAAGTTCCTCACGGTGCCGCGCCGGCCGTACGCCGCCGACCGCAACCGGGACGAACTGCGCCAGCCGGACGCGACCCAGCTCTTCCAGCGGCTGCGGGCGGACCAGCCGCTCACCATCGCCCCGCCCGCGGCCACGGCCACGCCCGCTCCGGCCGGGGAGCGGGACGAGGCGGCGGCCGGCGACGCGACGCGCGCCACGGCGGACGGGCCGGGAACCGCGGACCAGCCCCCCACTCCCGTCCCCACGTTCACCGGCACCACGGCCGGTGTGGCGGACTGCCGGTAAAGCAATCCCAAAAGCCGGTGCCCGGGCCGAGCTTGTTGGGGCGATTGCCCCGTTGTAAGTGCGTGGAATTCATCACCAGCATGGTTTGCGGCGAACGTGTCCGGATAAGGTGAGCGATCCGGCGCCCGGCCAGCACAGAGGCCGTGTGCCAGCAGCCGGATCGTTGACCGTGCGCCTGGGGGAGGCGCGTCGCGAAGCACCGACGGAGGATTCGAGCAAACCGTGGATGCGCAAAGCCGTGGACGGGCCGACGAGATCGACCCCGCAGACCAGTGGGTACTCAACCCCCGCACCGGCAACTACGAGCTGCGACTGGAAGATTCCGCTGCGCAAGCACCCGCGCAGCGGTCCGTCCCCCGCGCGGCGCCCCGCAGAGCCCCCGTTCCTCCCCGCTCCCCCGCGGCCCCGTCCCCCGCGGTCCCCGGACCGCGCCGCGGCGACGGCCCTCCGCCCGGCGGCGGCCGGCGCGGCGCGCGTTCGCGCAAAGTCGGCGGCGGGGGCCGCAAACGGGCCCTGACCATCACCGGCGGGACCCTGGCGGTGCTGCTGGTCGGCGGCTCGGTGGCGGGATACCTCTACTACCAGCACCTGAACGGCAACATCGTGGTCACCGATGTCGGGGACGCGGGCACGAGCGGCGGCTTCCGCAAGGACCAGCCGATCAACATCCTGGTCATCGGCACGGACAAGCGCAGCGGCGCGGGCAACGAGGGGTACGGGGACGCCGGCAGCGTCGGCCACGCCGATACGACGATCCTCTTCCACGTCTCGAAGGACCGCTCCAACGCCACGGCGCTGTCCATCCCGCGCGACCTGATCACCGATCTGCCGGTCTGTCCCACGAAGCAGCCGGACGGTTCGACGAAGGACATCCCCGGCGAGCGCGGGGCCCGCTTCAACACCAGTCTCGGGCAGTCGGGCCGCGACCCGGGCTGCACGATGCGCACGGTCAGGGAGCTCACCGGGATCCAGGTCGACCACTTCATGATGGCCGACTTCAACGCGGTGAAGAACCTGAGCACGGCGGTCGGCGGGGTGCCGGTGTGCGTGGCCAAGGACGTCAACGACAAGGACTCCAAGCTCAAGCTGACGGCGGGCGAGCACCGGCTGCAGGGCGAGCAAGCGCTGGCCTTCGTACGGACCCGGCACGCCTTCGGCAACGAGAGCGACCTCGACCGCATCAAGACCCAGCAGCAGTTCCTCGGTTCGATGATGCGCGAGATGAAGTCCAAGGAAACGCTGACGAGTCCGAAGAAGTTCCTCTCCCTCGCGGAAGCCGCCACGAAGTCGCTGAGCGTGGATTCGGGGATAGGTTCGATCGGGAAACTCACCGCTCTCGCGGGCGAGTTGAAGAGCATCGACCTGAAGAACATCACCTTCACCACGCTTCCGGTGCTCGACAATCCGGCGGAGAAGGTCAAGGCCACCGTGGTGGTCAACCAGGCTCAGGCCGAACCGCTGTTGCAGATGATCCGCGGGGACGTCTCGCTCACGGAGGTCGAGAAGAAGGAACAGGCCGCGAAGGACGCGGCGGCCTCGGACGCGAAGGCCAAGCTGGACGCCCTCATGCAGGGCCCCCGCGCGGCGGCCAAGGACGTCCGGGTGGACGTCTACAACGGCGGCGGCCCGGCCGGATCCGCGTCCGGCACGCTGAACTGGCTGCAGAACACCGAGGGGGTGCTCAAGTCCAGCAACCTGGGCAACGCGCCCGCCAAGGTGGCGGCCACGCAGCTGGAGTACGCACCCAACCAGGCCGATCAGGCCAGGGCGTTGGCGGACATGATGGGGCTTCCCGCGACGGCACTGAAGCCGGGCACGGCCGACGCCGCGCCCAGGACGCCGATGAAGCTGACGCTCGGCGCGGACTTCAAGGGGGCGGGAGTCTCCATGACGGCGCCTCAGAAGGCGCCGGAGGGCGTCCAGCGGGTCGAGGCGGACAAGGCCGTCTGCGCCAAGTGACCGACAGGCGGGCCGACCGGCCCTCCGCGGTCACGAAATGACGTGCCGGAGCACATCGGACCGGCACAATACCGACACAGAGTGATCGTGATGGGGGACGCGTGAGGCACAGCAGCGTGCAAGGGGAGGGGGCGCCGGGCCCGGCCGGCGACGGCATATCCGGCGCCGGCACCCGTCCGACGGCCACCAGTGCCGTACCCGCGCCGAGGTCCGGCTCCGGTCACCGCCGCGCCGGTCGCGGGAGCGGCGGCGGCAAGCGGCCGGTCCGGCGGGGGCGGCGCGTACTGCGCTGGGCGGCCTCCATCGTGGCGCTGCTCATACTCGTGACGGCGGCGGCCGGTTACCTCTACTACCGCCACCTCAACGGCAACATCCGCAGCGGCCAGCGCCTGAGCGGCGACAGCGGGGTCGCCAGGACCGAGGCCGACGCCGCGGGCCGGCGCCCGCTCAACATCCTGATGCTCGGCTCCGACAGCCGCGACAAGGCGGAGAACCAGGAACTCGGCGGTGGCCGGGACCTGGTCGGCGCCCCCGCGCGGGCCGACGTGCAGATGCTGATCCACATATCGGCCGACCGGAAGAACGCCTCGGTGACCTCCGTTCCGCGCGACACGATCGTGGACATCCCGGAGTGCACCGACCCCAAGTCCGGCGAGAAGTACAAGGCCACCAAGGCCACGATCGACCAGAGCTTCGGGCGCGGGGGTGCCGGCTGCACCCTGGCCACCTGGGAGAAGCTGGCCAACGTCTACGTCGACCACTGGATGACGATCGACTTCGCCGGTGTCGTGAGCATGGCCGACGCGATCGGCGGCGTCGACGTCTGCGTCAACCAGAACGTCGACGACTCCTGGAAGCCGGGGTTGGAGAAGGGCGGTTCCGGCCTCAGGCTGGAGGCGGGCAAGACCACGATCCAGGGCGAGCAGGCGCTCCAGTGGCTGCGCACCCGGCACGCCTTCGGCAGTGACATGGGCCGGGCCAAGGCGCAGCACATGTACATGAACTCGATGATGCGCGGGCTCAAGAGCCAGAACGCCTTCACCGACCTCCCCCGCCTCACGGGCCTGGCCGAGGCGGCCACGAAGTCGCTTCAGGTGTCGGAGGAGATCGGGACGGTCAAGAAGCTCCTCGACCTCGCCCTGCTGCTCAAGGACGTGCCCGTCAACCGCATCACGACGGCCACGATCCCGGTGCTGCCGGCGCCGAGCGACAGGAACCGGCTGATCGTCAACCCCACGGACGCCCCGAAGGTGTGGGACCTGATCCGCAAGGACGTCGCCATGGACAAGAACGGCGACCCGGCGCCCGCCGGGAGCGGATCGCCGTCGGCCCCCGCGGCGACCCCGCAGCCGTCCTCGGCGCCGCCGGCCTCCGACCCCGCGAAGATCGCCGTGCAGGTGGTCAACGGCACGGGTGTCGGGGCGCAGCCGGTGGGCAAGCGGGCCACGGCCATCGCGGGCCAGCTCGTCGCCAAGGGGTTCGCGCTGGCCAAGGCGGACGGCGCGCTCACCCCGGAGAAGGCGACGGTCGTCCGCTACGCCACGGACGCGCAGGCCGCCGACGCGCAGAGCGTGGCCGCGGCGCTCGGCATCCCCGCCACCTCCGTGCAGAAGTCGGCCGCGGCGTCCAGGATCACGGTCCTGGTGGGCGCGGACTGGCGCGAGGGCACGGTCTACCCGCAGCAGGCGCCGCCCGAGGCCGGCGACGTCCCGGAATCGGCCGACGTGCTCAACGGCACGGACACCAGCTGCATGGACATCTACAAGCCGTACCGCTGGTGAGCTGACACCTTCACACTGAAGCGAGCCGAACACACCGAAGGGGTGACCCGGTCCCACGAGGACCGGGTCACCCCTTCGGTGCATGTACGCGAGCTCAGAGCTCGGCGGCGTCCCGGCTCACCGACGGGCGGCGGCTCGCGATGACCTTGGCGGCGAGCGAGCGCGGGCTCGTCAGGAAGCCGTAGCCCCAGCACAGGTGCATGGTCGCCAGGGCGACGGGGATCCGCAGCCGGGCCCTGACCGACAGGCCCTTGCCGGCCGGGAGGGACCCGGCGGTGATCGCGGCGAGGTAGCCCGCCGGGACGACGAAGGCCCACGGGGTGACGGCCGCTCCGACGACCAGACCGGCGGCGATCGCGCAGACCGCGGCCGGCGGGGCGAGGTAGCGCAGGTTGATGGAGCCCGAGTGGTAGCGGGCCACCACGTGGCGCCAGCGCCCGTAGTCCTTGTACTGCTTGGCGAGCGCCCGCACCGAGGGCCGCGGTCGGTACTGGACCTTCAGCTCCGGCGAGAACCAGATGAGCCCGCCGGCCTCGCGGATGCGGAAGTTCAGCTCCCAGTCCTGCGCGCGGATGAACTCCACGTTGTACCCGCCGGCGGCCTCCAGGGCCTCCCGGCGGAACACCCCGAGGTAGACGGTGTCGGCGGGGCCGGCCTTGCCACCGGTGTGGAAGGCGGCGTTGCCGACTCCGATCCGCGAGGTCATCGCGGCGGCGACGGCGTCCTCCCAGGGGTTCTCGCCCTCGGCGTGCATGATGCCGCCGACGTTCTGCGCGCCGGTCTCCTCCATGAGGCGGACCGCGGTGGCGATGTAGTTCGGGGAGAGCATGCCGTGGCCGTCCACGCGCACCACGATCGGGTGGCGCGAGGCCTGGATGGCCGCGTTGAGGGCGGCGGGGGTGCGGCCGGTGGGGTTCGGGACGGTGTGGACCCTGGCGCGTTGATTGGACGCAGTTTCGCGTACCAGCTCGGCGGCGATCTCGTCCGTACGGTCCGTGGAGGGCCCGAGCGCGATCACCACTTCCATCTCACCCCCGTACTCCTGTCCGAGGATGTGGTGGACCGAGTCGCGCAGATGGCGCTCCTCGTTGAGTACCGGCATGATCACCGAGACTGGGGGCTGCTGGGCGGGCATGTGGTCCTTCAAGGTCGGGTATCGGTGTCACGTTACCGCGTACGGGGGAACCGGGTGCGCGCCGGATGAGCAGTACGGACAACGGCTGATCGTATGGACCTACTGTTCTGACGAATCTGCCGAACGTGCGAGGTGTCCCCCGTGCCCCAGCCGCACCGTCCCACCCGACCCGCCCTGCCCGCCCGGTCCGCCCGGCCGTCGCAGCGCGCGCCGCGGCCCGGCGGTCCGGCCGGATCCCGGGCGGGCGGGTACCGGCCTGCGGACAGACCCCGATGGGGGGTCCGGCTCGCCGCGGGGCTGTCGGCGCTGGTCCTGGGCTCGGGAGCCCTCGGACACGCCGTGATGACCGGGCTGGACACCGGGATCCAGCGCGTGGACCCCTTCAAGGACATGAAGAACCGCCCGCAGGCCGGGCACGGGGTGAACTTCCTGCTCGTCGGCACCGACGGCCGCGACAAGATCACCGCCGAGGAGAAGCGCGAGTACCGCCTGGGCGGCGCGCCCTGCCACTGCACCGACACCGTCATGCTGGTCCACCTCTCGGCGGACCGGGCCCGGGCGAGTGTGGTCAGCCTCCCCCGCGACAGCTTCGTGGAGCTGCCCGCGCACGTGGACGGCTCCAGCGGCAAACCGCACGGGGCCCACCCCGTGAAGCTCAACGCCGCCTACGCCGAGGGCGGGCCCCAGCTGACCGTGCGCACCGTGGAGAACATGACCCGCGTGAAGATCGACCACTACCTGGAGGTCGACTTCACCAGCTTCATGAAGACGGTCGACGCCATGGGCGGCGTGGAGATCTGCACCGCCAAGACCATGAAGGACCCCAACACCGGCCTCGACCTGCTCCCCGGCACCCACCGGCTCAGCGGCGGCCAGGCCCTGCAGTACGTGCGCTCGCGCCATGTCGACGGGGCCTCGGACCTGGGCCGGATGCAGCGCCAGCAGCGGTTCATCGCCGCTCTGATCAAGCAGGCCACCGGGGGCGGGGTACTGCTCAACCCCGTCAAGTTCAAGCAGGTCAGCTCCACCCTGCTGGGCTCGGTGCGGGCCGACAGGGGTTTCGGTTCGGAGCAGATGCTGGCGCTCGGGCAGGCGATGCGCGATTTCACCCCGTCCTCCTCGGAGTTCGCCTCCGTGCCCGTCGGCAACCCGTCCTTCCCGGTCAAGGGCATCGGCTCCACCGTGAAATGGGACGAGGGCAAGGCCGCGAAGCTCTTCCAGGCGCTGCGCGACGACCGCCCGCTGTCCCCGGCCCCCGCACCCGGCAAGCCGGTGCGCCGGCAGCCGGCGGTGCCGGTGGACGTGCCCCCGGGGCAGGTCCGGGTCCAGGTGGAGAACGGCACCCGGATCGACGGACTGGGCACCCGGGTGGACTCGGCGCTGCGCGCCACCGGCTTCGACACCACCCGGGCTCCGGGGAACGGCGCGAGCCGGGAGGTCAAGCGCACGGTGATCACGTACGACCCGCGCTGGGACCGGTCGGCCCGTACGGTGTCGACCGCGCTGCCCGGCAGTGAGATGCGGGCCGTGCGGGGGCAGGGGCGGACCGTCGTGGTGATCGCGGGCGCCGACTACCGCAAGGTGGTGGCGGTGCGCGCGGAGGACCCGTACCAGGGCGAATTCGGCGTGGTCACCGGTGACCAGGTGGTCTGCGGCGGCTCCTGACCGGACCCGGCGGGGAGGGGCCTAGACGTCGGCGTCCAGCCCCTGTGCGGACCGCTCTTCCCGCAGGTCGCGGATGGCCTGGCGGCGGGCGAGCCGGTGGGTGCGGCGGATCTGGGCCTCCTGGTAGCGCCGCTCGTCCCGCTCGGTCTCCCGGATCACCTGCGGGACCTGGCGGGGCTTGCCCTCGGCGTCGACCGCGGTGAAGACGAGGTAGGCGCTGCCGACCTGGGTGGCGGGGGTGGACTCGTTCCACCGCTCCGCGAGGACGCGTACGCCGATCTCCATGGAGGAGCGGCCGGTCCAGTTGCACTGGGCCTTGACGTGGACGAGGTCGCCGACGCGGACGGGGGCGAGGAAGGCCATCTCGTCCATGGAGGCGGTGACCGCCGGGCCGCCGGAGTGGCGGCCGGCCACGGCGCCGGCCGCGTCGTCCACCAGCTTCATGATCACACCGCCGTGCACCGTGCCGAGGAGGTTGGTGTCGTTGGCGGTCATGATGTGGCTCAGGGTGGTGCGGGAAGCCGAGATCGGCTTCCCCGCCGGGTCGCCCGGTATGTCTGTCATGGGGACAGCTTAAGTGCGCTGCCCCGGCATCAGCTCTGCAACAGCACCGGTACGAAGAGCCACCCGGGGTGTTCCGCGGTCCTCCCGGCCAGGCATTCTTGGGGACATGAGTGACAGGGACGGGTGGAGCGGCGAGCAGGACCAGCGCGGCCGCCGCGATGACGGGTACGGCCGCGGCAGCGGCCAGGCGGAGCCGGAAGGCGCGCGGCGGATGAGGCACGTCCAGCGGCCCGGCCCCGGCCCCCAGGCGTCCCGGCAGCCCCAGCTGCCGCCGCAGCCGCAGCAGCCCCCGCGCCGCCCGGCTCAGCCGCCGGCCGGGCCCGCTTACGTGCCTCCGCAGCAGGACGGCTCGTACAGCGGCGGCAGCTCCGGCGGCAGCTACGACAGCGGCTACAACACCGGCCAGGTCTACGGCGGCGGCCAGGCCGCCCGCCCGCCCGCCGGGCCGCGCGGGCGCGGACCGGGTGGCCCCGGCGGCCCGGGCCGGTCGGCGGGACCGGCCCCGGACTGGCGCAAGCGGATCAAGATCGGCTCGATCGTGCTGGTCTCGGGCCTGCTCGTGACGGGCATCGGAACGTACTTCTGGGCCGACTCCAACGTCCGCCGCGAAGTCGACCTCTCCAAGGTCATCGAGCGCCCGAAGGAAGGCGACTGCACGACCTACCTGATCGTGGGCTCCGACAGCCGTGAGGGCATGTCCGCCGAGGACAAGAAGAAGCTCCACACCGGCTCGGCCGAGGGCAAGCGCACCGACTCGATGATGATCCTCGCCAAGTGCTCCAGCGGGAACACGATGATCTCCCTGCCGCGCGACTCCGACGTGGAGATCCCGTCCTTCGTCGGCTCCGAGTCGGGCAAGAAGTTCGCGGGCACCGGCAAGCGGACCAAGCTGAACGCGGCGTACGCGCAGGACGGCCCGGAGCTGCTGGTGCGGACGGTGGAGTTCAACACCGGCCTGCGCATCGACCACTACGCGGAGATCGGCTTCGCCGGCTTCGCGAACATCGTGGACGCGCTGGGCGGGGTGGAGCTGAACATCGAGAAGGGGTTCAAGGACGAGAAGTCCGGGGCCGACTTCAAGGAGGGCACCCAGACGCTGAACGGCGAGCAGTCGCTGGCCTACGTACGGACCCGGTACGCCTTCGCCGAGTCGGACCTGCAGCGGACCAAGAACCAGCAGAAGTTCCTGTCGGCGCTGGCCAGCCAGGCGGCGACCCCGACGACGATCCTGAACCCGTTCTCGCTGTACCCGGTGCTGGGCGCGGGTCTGGACACGCTGATCGTGGACAAGGACATGGGCCTGTACGACATGGGGTCGATGTTCTTCGCGATGAAGGGCATCAGCGGCGGTGACGGCGTGTCCATGAACATGCCGATCTCCGGTCAGCGCGGCGGCAACCTCGTCTGGGACAAGGCGAAGGTGCAGCAGCTGGTCCAGCAGATCCAGAAGGACGAGAAGGTCACCGTCCGCGGGAACTGATCACGGAGGCGGGGCGCCCCTTGCCGGGGCGCCTGAGCCGACGCCCGGGCTCCGGCCCGGGCGTCGGCTCAGGCGTCGGAGGAGAACCGGATCGCCGCGTCGGGCAGCTGCGCCCCGCACCAGATCCGGGCGCCGGCACGGAGCTCGTTGTCGGCCCCCACGACGGCTCCGTCACCGATGACGGCGGCGTCCAGTACGGTCCGCGCGCCCACCGAGGCGCCGGCGCCGATCAGACTGGCGGACACCTGTGCGTCGGGGCCGACGACCGCGTCCGCCAGCACGATGGAGCCCTGGACGACCGCACCGGCCTCGACGCGGGCTCCGGCGCCCACGACGGTGCCCCCCGACAGCTTGGCGCCGGCCGCCACGTGGGCGCCGGGCAGGACGAGGGACTCGCCGCGGCGTCCGGGGACGGCCGGGGAGGGGACGACGCCGCGGACCAGGTCGGCGGAGGCCTGGATGATCGCCTCCGGCTTCCCGAGGTCCATCCAGTACGTGTTCTCGGTGACCCCGTGCAGGGTGGCCCCGGAGGCGAGCAGCCCGGGGAAGGTCTCGCGCTCCACGGAGACGGACCGGCCGGCCGGGATGGTGTCGATCACGCTGCGCCGGAAGACGTAGCAGCCGGCGTTGATCTGGTCGGTGATGATCTCCTCGGGCGTCTGCGGCTTCTCGGTGAAGGCCAGCACCCGCCCGTGGGCGTCGGTGGGGACCAGGCCGAAGGCGCGCGGGTCGTCGACCCGGACCAGGTGCAGCGAGACGTCGGCGTCGGCCGCCTTGTGCGATTCGACGAGCCCGGCGATGTCCAGGCCGGTGAGGATGTCCCCGTTGAAGACGAGCACGGAGGAGTCCGGCCCGCCGGTGAGCAGCCGCGCCGCGTTGCGGATGGCGCCGCCGGTGCCCAGGGGCTCGTCCTCGACCACGTACTCCAGGTGGACGCCGAAGTCGGACCCGTCCCCGAAGTAGGGCTCGAAGACCTCGGCGAGGTAGCAGGTGGCCATCACGATGTGCGTGACGCCGGCGGCGGCGGCGCGGGCGATCTGGTGGGCGAGGAAGGGAACACCTGCCGTGTGGACCATCGGCTTCGGCGTGTTCACCGTGACGGGGCGCAGCCGCGTCCCCTGTCCGCCGACCAGCAGGATCGCTTCCGTCATTTGCGTTCTCCCCAACCGGTTCCGGCGTACGAAGGTCCAAATTTAGCCCATCCGGGGGATCCCCAGGGGGCAGGTGCCCGATGTGTGCGGCCGTCTGCGCCGCTGCTCAGGGCGTCACGGCGGTCGCGGCGGTCATGTCGGTCAGGATGCGAAGGGGTTGGCGTGACCGGGGAGCTGCTGGCCGGGGCGCAGGAAGCGCTCCGCTCCCCGCTCGTCGCGCACCTGGAGGTACCCGGCGTCCCGCAGCCGCTGTGCGATCCGGCTCCGGCGGACCGCGCCGAACCGGAAGGCGCCGACCAGGAAGGCGGTGAGGGTGACGCCGACGACGAGCCCGAGGACCGGCTTTCCGAGGGCCGCCATGAAGAGGGCGGCGAAGGCGCAGAACCCGTACGCGGTCATCTGCTGGCGCTTGTCCACCGCGGCACCCCCGATGTCGAACCGGATCCGGTCCTTCATCCCGGCGACGGCCTCCGCCGCTTCCGCCAGGGGCTTGAGCGTTCCCTGCCGCATCCCCGGCACCGTCCCGCCGTTGCCCGCCTGCGGGTGTGCGGTGATCGCGGCCGCCTCGCGGGCCCGGGCCTCGGGGCGCGGGTCCCGGTACATCCGGACCAGGACGTACGCCTTCTGATGCCCGGTGCGCAGCGTCTCGTAGTACTCGAAGCCGTAGCACTCGGCGATGTGGGCCAGGGAGGCACCCCGCACGTGCTGGATGGTCCCGTTGGAGCCGATCTCCAGGACGTCCTGCCGGGCGATCTGCTGCATCAGTTCCGCTATGTCACGTTCTACGAACACGTTCGTTCCCCGCCCCGAAACCCGCCCCTGATCCCGTACCGAAGACCGGCCGGGCGCACAGCCTAGCCACGCCGTACGGGGCGTCCGCGGCACCCCCGGCATATGTCGGGGGCGCACGCGTTCACACGGGCCGGGGCCTGCCTACGGCAGGTTGCGGGCCATGACAATCCGCTGGATTTGGTTCGTTCCTTCGTAAATCTGAGTAATTTTCGCGTCGCGCATCATGCGCTCCACCGGGTAGTCACGGGTGTAGCCGTAGCCGCCGAGGAGCTGGACCGCGTCCGTGGTGACCTCCATGGCCACGTCGGAGGCGAAGCACTTGGCCGCGGCGCCGAAGAAGGTGAGGTCCTCGTGCGGGCCGCCGCCGGAGACGCGCTCCGAGCGGGCCGCGGCCGAGTACGTCAGCTGTCGGGCGGCCTCGATCTTCATGGCCATGTCCGCGAGCATGAACTGCACGCCCTGGAAGTCGCCGATCGGCTTGCCGAACTGCTTGCGCTCCTGGACGTAGCCCTTGGCGTAGTCCAGGGCGCCCTGGGCGATGCCCAGCGCCTGGGCGGCGATGGTGATGCGCGTGTGGTCGAGGGTCTTCATCGCGGTGGCGAATCCGGTGCCCTCGGCGCCGATCATGCGGTCGGCGGGGATGCGGACGTTGTCGAGGTAGACCTCGCGCGTCGGGGAGCCCTTGATGCCGAGCTTCTTCTCCGGGGCGCCGAAGGAGACGCCCTCGTCGGACTTCTCGACGACGAAGGCCGAGATCCCCTTGGAACGCTTCTCCGGGTCGGTGACGGCCATGACCGTGTAGTACTCGGAGACGCCGGCGTTGGTGATCCAGCGCTTGACGCCGTTGAGCACCCAGAAGTCCCCGTCGCGCACGGCGCGGGTCTTCATGCCCGCGGCGTCCGAGCCCGCCTCGGGCTCGGAGAGGGCGTACGAGAACATCGCGTCGCCCTTGGCCAGCGGGCCGAGGTACTTGGCCTTGAGCTCCTCGGAACCGGAGAGGATCACCGGGAGCGAGCCGAGCTTGTTGACCGCCGGGATGAGGGAGGAGGACGCGCAGACGCGGGCCACCTCCTCGATCACGATCACGGTCGCGAGGGCGTCGGCGCCCGCGCCGCCGTAGGTCTCGGGCACGTGGACGGCGTGCAGGTCGCTGGCGACGAGGGCGTCCAGGGCCTCCTGCGGAAAGCGGGACTCCTCGTCGACCGCGGCGGCGAAGGGCATGATCTTCGCCTCGGCGAGCGCGCGGACGGACTCGCGGAGCATGTCGTGCTCCTCGGCCGGGCGGTACAGGTCGAAGTCGGCAGAACCCGCCAAGATCTCTCACTCCCCAGGTGGTGCGTGGTGTTAACTACCGTTAAGTAGCCCAAGCTTAGTATCCGGCCGCCGACCGCGACACGGCCGTCGCACGTGAGTTGCATGACAGCGGGGCGGCTACCCGGTGACGGACTCCGGAATGCATCCCCGGCCACCGGCCCGACTATGCTCGGTTGCCGCGAACGGCCCCGCACCTCCAGGAGCACTCATGGCCCCCCTCAAGATCACTGTGATCGGCACCGGATACCTCGGCGCCACGCACGCCGCGGCAATGGCGGAGCTGGGGTTCGAGGTGCTCGGACTGGACGTGGTGCCGGAGAAGATCGCCATGCTGGCCGGCGGGCGCGTGCCCATGTACGAGCCGGGGCTGGAGGAACTGCTGGCCGCGCACGTGGCCGGACTGCCGGGCTCCACGGGCCGGCTGCGCTTCACCACCTCCTGGGAGGAGGTCGGCGCCTTCGGCGACGTCCACTTCGTCTGCGTGAACACCCCGCAGAAGCACGGCGAGTACGCCTGCGACATGAGTTACGTCGACTCCGCCATGGAATCGCTCGCCCCGCACCTGACCCGGCCCGCCCTGGTCGTCGGCAAGTCCACCGTGCCCGTCGGCTCCGCCGAGCGCCTCGCCGCGAAGCTGACCGCGCTCGCCCCGGCCGGCGAGGAGATCGAGCTCGCCTGGAACCCGGAGTTCCTGCGCGAGGGCTTCGCCGTCCAGGACACCCTGCACCCGGACCGGATCGTCATCGGGGTCGACGGCGAGCGCGGCGAACGCGCCGAGAAGGTCCTGCGGGAGGTCTACGCGACCCCCATGGGCGAGGGCACGCCGCTGGTCGTCACCGACTTCCCCACCGCCGAGCTGGTCAAGACCGCCGCCAACTCCTTCCTCGCCACGAAGATCTCCTTCATCAACGCCATGGCCGAGGTCTGCGAGGCCGCCGGCGGCGACGTGGCGAAGCTGGCCGAGGCCATCGGACACGACGAGCGCATCGGCAAGAAGTTCCTGCGCGCCGGCATCGGTTTCGGCGGGGGCTGCCTGCCCAAGGACATCCGCGCGTTCATGGCGAGGGCCGGCGAGCTCGGCGCCGACCAGGCCCTGACCTTCCTGCGCGAGGTCGACTCCATCAACATGCGCCGCCGCGGCCACATGGTCGAGCTGGCCCGCGAGGCCGTCGGCGGTTCCTTCCTCGGCAAGCGCGTCGCCGTCCTGGGCGCCACCTTCAAGCCGGACTCCGACGACGTCCGCGACTCCCCCGCGCTGAACGTGGCCGGCCAGATCCACCTCCAGGGCGGCCAGGTCACCGTCTACGACCCCAAGGGCATGGACAACGCCCGCCGGGTCTTCCCCACCCTCGGGTACGCGGGCACCGCCCTGGACGCCGCCCGCGGCGCCGAGGTCGTCCTGCACCTCACCGAGTGGCGGGAGTTCCGCGACCTGGATCCCGCCGCCCTCGGCGAGGTCGTCACCGACCGGCTCGTCCTCGACGGCCGCAACGCCCTCGACCCCGACCGGTGGCGCGCCGCCGGCTGGACCTACCGCGCGATGGGCCGCCCCCGCGCCTGACGCGCGACGCGCGACGCGCGACGCTCGACGCTCGACGCTCGACCTGCGACGACCGACCCGCGACCGCCGACCCGCGACCCCGGCAGCCGACCCCCGGCAGCCCTTGATCCGCTTCGTTGCGGAATGCGCGGTTTCACATCTCGTCACCGGATCGTTGGCCAGAGCAGCCGGGACCGCGCGCGAGGGATCGCTAGACTCGCGGCCGATGACCAGTACGAGCACGACCATCGACTCCGCACTCCGGGGGCGCGCCGGCCGCCTGGCCATGGCGGGCTTCTGGCTGGCCACCCGGACGCTGATGGTGGTCCTCCTCGTGGTCAACCTGCACGGCACCTCCTCGGTGCGCGTGGAGATCACCCAGACCTACAACAACTGGTACGACGTCCTCGTCACGGGGACCATGCCGCACGACGACGTCATGTGGCAGTACCCGCCGGCCGCGGCGGCGATCTTCCTGTCGCCCGACCTGCTCCCCTTCCTCAGCTACTTCCAGGCCTTCGTCGCCCTGACCGTCATCTGCGACGCGCTGATCGCCATCGGCCTGGTCCGCGCCGCCCGCCGCGCCGACGGCAGCCTGGCCGGCGCCGTGCTGTGGCTGACCACGCTGCCGCTGCTGCTGTCGCTGCCCTTCGGCCGCTACGACCTCCAGGTCACCCTGCTCGCCGTCGGCTCGCTGCTGTGCCTGCGCTTCCGCCGCAAGCTCGGCGGCGTCCTCGCCGGAGTCGGCGCCCTGGTCAAGGTCTGGCCGCTGCTCACGCTGATCGGCACCCCGCGCGGCCGCACCACCCGCGACGCCGTCCTGTCGGCCGTGGCGGCCGGGGCCGTCCTGCTCGCCGTGCTCGCGCTGTTCTTCCGCGACACCCTCGGCTTCCTGGGCAACCAGGGCAACCGCGGCATCCAGGTCGAGTCCCTCGGCGGCTCGGCCCTGATGCTCGGCAAGCTCGTCGGCGCCTGGTCCGGGAAGGTCGAGGTCCGCTACGGCGCCTACGAGTACCTCGGCCCGTACGTCTCCAGCGTCGCCCTGCTCTCCGTCGGCCTCACGGTCGTCGGGTTCGCCTGGCTGCTGCTGTGGCGGGTGAAGGCCCGGCGCTGGACGACCGCGACCCCGCTGGACGCCGCGCTGTGCGCCATCCTCGTCTTCACCATCACCAGCCGCGTGCTCAGCCCGCAGTACCTGATCTGGCTGGTCGGCCTCGCGGCCGTCTGCCTGACCTGCAAGCACACCACGCAGCGGCCGGTGGCCTGGCTGATCGTGGCCTCCACCGCGCTCAGCACGGTGATCTACCCGCTGACCTACGGCTCGGAGATCCTCCCGGGCACCGGCTTCGGCACGTTCCTCCTGGTGCTCCGCAACGGCCTGCTGGGCTGGGCCGCCGTCTGGTCCTGCCTGCGCCTGTGGCGGGCGAGCGTGAGCCCCGTACCCGAAACCGGAAACGGGAACGGGAACGGGAACGGGAACGACGCCGGGACCGCGACGGCCCCGGCGCCCAAGGCCGGCTCCGAAGTGCCGGCGCGCGTCTAGCTCCCGCTCAGGGCGCTGCCCTACGGTGCTGCGCCGCGCGGGCCGTGAACTCCGCGTCGCGCACCACCCGCTGGGCGTTCCCCCAGGTCAGCAGCGCCAAGTCGGTCTCCGGCCAGCCCCGCTCCAGCAGTTCCGCGATCAGCCGCGGATAGCCCGAGGGGTCCGTCAGGCCGGCCGGCCGGGGGACTCCCGGCTCGGCGCCGAAGCCGGCGCCCAGGCCCACGCAGCAAGGGCCCGCGACGGCTCGTACGTGGTCCACGTGGTCCGCGACCGCGTGCAGGGAGTCCCCGGTGAGCGCGGTGTCGAAGCTGACCATCGCCAGGCCGTTCGCCGCGCGCAGCGCGAGCAGCACCTCGTCGGTGACGTTGTCCGGGTGCGGGTTGAGGGCGGCCGCCCCGGTGTGCGAGATGATCACCGGCGCCTTGGAGGCCGCGGCGAGTTGGCAGGCCGCCGCCGGCGGGCAGGCCTTGAGGTCCACCAGCATCGCCAGCCGGTTCATCTCCTTGACCACCTCGTGGCCGAAGGCGGTCAGTCCCTCCATCGCCCAGGGGGCCCCGGCCGGCGCGAGGATCCGTACGCCCAGCGCGTGGAAGGCGCGGAGCGCGCCCAGCGAGTCGGTCAGGGTGCGGCCGGGGACGGGGCCGAGGAAGGAGGCGATGCGGCCGCGGTTGCGGGCGTCGGCCAGGTCGTCGGCGGTCAGCGCCAGGCAGAGGCTGTCGGGGTAGCGGCGCATCAGGGCCAGCGCCCCGTCGATCTGTTCGAGGGTGTCGGCCACCACCTGGTCGGCGACCGGGGCCTCGCGCGGCGTGAGCAGCGACCAGAACTGGGCACCCACTCCCCCGGCGCGCAGCCGCGGGATGTCGGTGTCGACTCCCGCGTCCGAGGTGTCGATGTCGTGGTACGGACTTCTCCGAAGGGTCCAGACGAGGGTGTTGCAGCCATCCGCGACGGGATGGACGCAAAGCAGTGCGGCGGCCCGGTCCAGGACCCCTGAGAGCAATGTGCCGGTGGGATCCTCGGCTCCTAGGGAGCCGGGGCCCACGGGGGTCACCGGGTTCGTGTGCGGTTCGTCCTGCAGGTCGGCCATGGCGTGCGCTCCGGTCTCGGCGGCTGTGTCGTTGCGAAAAGCAGCGGGAGAGAAGCAGGGAAGACGTTGCCACCGTGACATGTGGGACGCCGGAGGCGCCCGGCGGATGTGGCGTTCGGGTGTAACCGGCAGGTGTTCGCTGGTCACAGCCGTACGCCGGATCCGCCGGGCGGGGCCGGTCAGGAAGCGGCGGGGCTCCTCGGCCTCACACCTGGAGCACCGCGTTGGACGGGCCCCGGGAGGCCGACTGCTCGCGCGCCACCGCTTCGGCGTCGCGCAGCGTCCGTACCGCGTTCGACCAGGTCAGCTTGGCCAGGTCGGCCTTGGACCAGCGGCGTTCCAGCAGCTCGGCGACCAGGTTCGGGTACCCGGCCACGTCGTCCAGCCCGGCCGGGGTGAAGGCGGTGCCGTCGTAGTCCCCGCCGATGCCGATGTGGTCGACGCCGGCCACCTCGCGCATGTGGTCGAGGTGGTCGGCGACCGTGGCGGCCGTGGCCACCGGGCGCGGGCGCGCCTCCTCGAAGGCCCGGTGCAGGGCCATCGCCGCCGGGGTGGTGTCGAGGTGGTGGTGGCCGTGCGCACGCAGGTTCTCGTCGGCGGCCAGGGTCCACTCGACGGCCGCCGGCAGGATGAACTTGGGCACGAAGGTGGCCATCGCCACCCCGCCGTTGGCCGGCAGCAGCGCCAGCACGTCGTCGGGGATGTTGCGCACGTGGTCGCAGACCGCCCGCGCCGAGGAGTGCGAGAACACCACCGGCGCGGCCGTGACCGCGAGCGCGTCGCGCATCGTGGTCGCGGCGACGTGCGAGAGGTCGACGAGCATGCCGATCCGGTTCATCTCGCGGACGACCTCGCGGCCGAACTCGCTGAGGCCCCCGTGCCGGGGCTCGTCGGTCGCCGAATCCGCCCAGTCGATGGTGTCGTTGTGGGTGAGCGTCATGTACCGCACGCCGAGCTGGTGCAGGGCGCGCAGGGTGGCGAGCGAGTTGTTGATGGAGTGCCCGCCCTCGGCGCCCATCAGCGAGGCGATCCGGCCCTCGGCGCGCGCCGCCTCCATGTCGTCGGCCGTCAGCGCCCGCACCAGATCGCGCGGGTAACGGTCGATCAGCTGGGCGACGACGTCGATCTGCTCCAGGGTGGCGCTGACCGCGTCGTCCCCCGCGTAGTCGGAGCGCACGTAGACCGACCAGAACTGCGCACCGACTCCGCCGGCGCGCAGCCGGGGGATGTCGGTGTGCAGGTGGCCCTTCTGGTCGCGGCCGATGTCCCGCCGGTCCAGGTCGTAGCGCACGGTCTCGCGCAGGGCCCAGGGCAGGTCGTTGTGTCCGTCGACGACCGGGTGCTCGGCGAGCAGTTCGCGCGCCGCGTCCAGGTGCCGGACGGCGCCCGTCCCGCCCGCCGTGCCCGCCGCGCTCACTTGCCGAATCCGAACGACTCCTGGCCCGCGACCTTGTTGCGCAGCCGCTTGCCCTTCTCCGTGGCCTGGTCGTTCAGGTCCTGGAGGAAGTCGTTCATGCGGGCCCGCAGCTCCGGGTCGTGCGCGGCCAGCATCCGTACGGCGAGCAGCCCGGCATTGCGGGCACCGGCGATCGAGACGGTGGCGACGGGGATCCCGGCCGGCATCTGGACGATCGACATCAGGGAGTCCATGCCGTCGAGGTACTTCAGCGGGACCGGAACGCCGATGACGGGCAGCGGGGTGACGGAGGCGAGCATGCCGGGCAGGTGGGCGGCGCCGCCCGCGCCCGCGATGATCGCCTTGAGGCCGCGCCCGTCGGCCCGTTCCCCGTACGCGATCATCTCGCGCGGCATCCGGTGGGCGGAGACCACGTCCACCTCGTAGGGGATCTCGAACTCGTCGAGTGCCTGGGCGGCCGCCTCCATGACGGGCCAGTCGGAGTCCGAGCCCATGACGATGCCGATGACGGGAGCTGCTGCGGAGGTGCTCATTCTTGGATGGTTCCTCTGAGGTAGCCGGCTGCGTGACGTGCTCGCTCCAGCACATCGTCCAGGTCGTCGCCGTAGGTGTTGACGTGGCCGACCTTGCGGCCGTGTTTCACGTCCTTGCCGTACATGTGGATCTTCAGCTGGGGGTCGTGGGCCATGCAGTGCAGGTACGCCGCGTACATGTCGGGGTAGTCCCCGCCGAGCACGTTCGCCATGACCGTCCAGCGGGCGCGGGGGCGCGGGTCGCCGAGGGGGAGGTCCAGGACGGCCCGTACGTGGTTGGCGAACTGGGAGGTGATGGCACCGTCCTGGGTCCAGTGGCCGCTGTTGTGCGGGCGCATCGCCAGTTCGTTGACCAGGATCCGGCCGTCGGTGGTCTCGAAGAGCTCCACGGCCAGGTGGCCGGTCACGCCGAGTTCCTTGGCGATGCGCAGGGCCAGGGCCTGCGCCTCGCCGGCCAGGGCCTCCGAGAGGTTCGGGGCGGGGGCGATGACCGTGTCGCAGACCCCGTCCACCTGGACGGACTCCACGACGGGGTAGGCCACCGCCTGGCCGTGCGGGGAGCGGACGATGTTGGCCGCGAGCTCGCGGACGTAGTCCACCTTCTCCTCGGCCAGCACCGGGACGCCCGCCCTGAACGGGGCCTCGGCGTCCGCCTGCGTACGGACGAACCACACGCCCTTTCCGTCGTACCCGCCGCGCACCGTCTTGAGGATGACGGGGAACCCGCCGACCTCTTCGGCGAAGGCCGCCGCGTCCGCCGGATCGCTCACGATCCGGTGGCGGGGGCTGGGCGCGCCGATCTCGTCGAGCTTGGCGCGCATCACCCCCTTGTCCGCGGCGTGCACCAACGCGTCGGGCCCCGGGCGGACGGGGATGCCGTCGGCTTCCAGGGCCCGCAGGTGCGCGATGGGCACGTGCTCGTGGTCGAAGGTGATCACGTCACAGCCGCGCGCGAAGGCGCGCAGGGTCTCCAGATCGCGATAGTCGCCGATGACGACGTCGCTCACGACCTGGGCCGCCGAGTCCTGTGGGGTGTCACTGAGGATCTTGAATCTGATGCCGAGGGGGATACCCGCCTCGTGGGTCATGCGGGCGAGCTGTCCGCCGCCGACCATGCCGACTACCGGGAACGTCACTCCTCCAGGGTATCCGGCGGTATTCCGCCATCTGGACCCGCATGGGGACGTCCTTGGCCGGTACCCGGCGCTGGCGGGTGGCGGGTGTGCCGTGTGTCGCACGGTGTCCGAAGGCGCAGACGTACCGATGGGGCGACACTTAGCATGGGCGCGCACAGGTAAACGAGTGACGTAAACGTGTGACGCCTCATACGGGGGCCCCGAAGACAGGACTGAGCCTCATATGAGCAAGCCGGAGAACGGATCCGTCCTCGATCGCGTGCGCGGGCTCGCGCGCGAGATCGCCAGGTTCGGGGCCGTCGGCGGGCTGGGAGTCCTGGTCAACCTGGGTGTCTTCAACCTGATCAGGCAGGTCACCGACCTCCAGGTGGTGCGCGCGAGCGTGATAGCCACCCTGGTGGCGATCGTCACGAACTACCTGGGCTTCCGCTACTTCGCCTACCGGGACCGGGCCGACCGGACCGGAGCGGGCCGCACCCGCGAGCTCGTGCTCTTCCTCGCGTTCAGCGCGATCGGGCTCGTGATCGAGAACGGCATCCTGTTCACGGCCACCTACGGCTTCCACTGGGACGGGCCGCTCGCCTCGAACTTCTTCAAGTTCACCGGCATCGGCATCGCCACCGTGTTCCGCTTCTGGTCCTACCGGACCTGGGTCTTCAAGGCCCTGCCCGCGCCCCCCGCGGCCTCCCTGGTCGTCGAGCAGCGTGATGGCCAGGTCCCGGCGGACATACCGGCCCCGCCGGCGCGGACCCCCGAGACCGCCGCGAACTGAGACCCCCCGGCCGCCTGCCCGCGGCCGCCCTCAGCGGACCGTCCGCTCCGGATCGGAGCGCTCCGGCGCGGTCCGGCTGAGGAACAGGGCGAACACCGGCGGCCGGGTCTGGAGCAGCTCCAGGCGGCCGCCGTCGGCCTCCGCGAGGTCCCGGGCCACGGCGAGGCCGATGCCGGTGGAGTTGCGGCCGCTGATGGCCCGCTCGAAGATCCGGTTGCCGAGGTCCGGCGGGACGCCCGGGCCTTCGTCCGTGACCTCCAGTACGGCCTGGTTGCCGATCACGCGGGTGCGCAGCGCCACGGTGCCGCCGCCGTGCATGAGGGAGTTCTCCACCAGGGTCGCCAGGACCTGCGAGACGGCGCCCGGGGTGCCCACGGCGCGGATGCCGGTCTTCCCGGAGCGGACGACGGCCCGGCCGGCGCTGCGGTAGGCGGGGCGCCACTCCTCCAGCTGCTGTTTGACGACCTCGTCCAGGTCGAAGGGGACGGCGGAGCCCGTGCGCGGGTCCCTGGAGTTCGTCAGGAGCCGCTGGACCACGTCCGTGAGCCGTTCCACCTGGGTGAGGGCGATCGTCGCCTCCTCCCGTACGGTCGCCAGGTCGTCGGTGACGGTGATCTCCTCCAGCCGCATCGACAGGGCGGTGAGCGGGGTGCGCAGCTGGTGCGAGGCGTCCGCGGCCAGGCGCCGCTCGGCGGTGAGCATGCGGCCGATCCGCTCGGCGCTGGAGTCCAGTACGTCCGCGACCCGGTCCAGCTCGGGGACCCCGTACCGCTTGTGGCGGGGGCGCGGGTCGCCCGATCCGAGGCGCTCGGCCGTCTCGGCGAGGTCGGTCAGCGGGGAGGCCAGCCGGTTGGCCTGGCGTACGGCGAGCAGGACGGCCGCCACGACGGCGAGCAGGGCGACGGCGCCGACCACGGCCAGGGTCCGGCCGACCTCGCGGGTGACGGTGGAGCGGGACTCCTCGACGACCACGGTCTCGCCCTGCTCCCCGCGGGCGGTGCCCCGGATGACGCTGTCGGTGATCCGCGTCCCGATCTCGACGGGCTCCCGGCCGGGGATCGTGATCCGGGCGTACCGGCCGGGGTCGAGCTGTTCGGCGATCGCGCCGGGGTCGACCTGCTTCTTCTCCAGGACGTCGCTCTCGACGATGCCCACCAGCCGCAGCGCCTCGGACTCGATGCGGTCCTGGGCGCTGCTGGTGATGGTGCGGGTCTCGACGATGACGAGGGAGACCCCGAAGACGGCGATGACGACGAGCACCACGGCGAGCGTGGAGTTGATCAGACGGCGGCGCATGGCTCCGAGAATGCCCTAGATGTGCGGTCCGGGGTGGTCGGGGTGGCCCGGGGCGATCCGGTGGTCCGGGGCGGTCCGGGGCGGTTTCAGCTCTTCTCGAAGCGGAAGCCGACTCCACGGACCGTGGCGATGTAGCGGGGGTTGGCCGCGTCGTCGCCGAGCTTCTTGCGCAGCCAGGAGATGTGCATGTCGAGGGTCTTGGTGGAGGACCACCAGGTGGTGTCCCAGACCTCGCGCATCAGCTGGTCGCGGGTGACGACCCGGCCGGCGTCGCGGACCAGGACCCGCAGCAGGTCGAACTCCTTCGCCGTGAGCTGGAGCTCCTCCTCGCCCATCCACGCGCGGTGCGATTCGACGTCGATGCGCACGCCGTGGGTGGCGGGGGCCTGGGAGGCCTCGGTGGCGCCGCGCCGCAGCAGGGCCCGGACGCGGGCGAGCAGCTCGGCGAGCCGGAAGGGTTTGGTCACGTAGTCGTCGGCGCCGGCGTCCAGGCCCACGACCGTGTCGACCTCGTCGGCGCGGGCGGTCAGGACCAGGATCGGGAAGCCGTGGCCCTCGGCGCGCAGCCGGCGGGCGACCTCCAGACCGTCCATGCCCGGCAGGCCCAGGTCCAGGACGACGAGATCGATGCCGCCCTGCAGTCCCGCGTCCAGGGCGGTGGGGCCGTCCTCCCGGACCTCGACCTCGTACCCTTCCCGGCGCAGGGCGCGGGCCAGGGGTTCCGAGATGGATGCGTCGTCCTCGGCGAGCAGTACACGCGTCATGTGGGTGATGGTAGTCCGCGGCGGGGGAAAGAAGAGGCCTGCTTGCAGACCCCTGTCTATCTGGGCTTACGGACCGCTAACGGCCTTCGAATGTACCCAGTTGGTTCCACTGCAACCTGTGATCCATATCTCAAGTGCTTTCATATGCGGCACTGTCGTGTCGTATGGTGTCGAGACGCCTGATGCACTACCTCCAAGAGACTTTCGAGCCAAACACAGCCGAAGGTCTCTATTTCTGTCCTGATCGGACGGGCAGTCTCGATGGACTCACCCGTCCGGACTCGATGACAGTGAATGACCTATGGGGCCGGGCCCGCCGCGCGATGGTGCGCGAGCGGGCGTGGATCCCGGTTACGGATGTCCCTTCGCCCCCACAGGGGCGAGACCCCCGGGCGTGGGGTGGGAGGCCCGCAGCCGGTACCGGCCACTCGTCCCGGGCGCAGTTCCGCTCACGAAGCGAAGCGTCCCGAGCAAGCAAGGATCGACCATGGCTTCCAGCCTGACGAAGGACTCGGCCGGTAACGCCACCGAGAAGACCTTCCTCGGCCACCCCAGCGGCCTCGCCTTCCTCTTCATGACGGAGATGTGGGAGCGCTACAGCTTCTACGGCATGCGCGCGCTGCTCGTGCTCTTCCTGGCCACCAACGTCGCCGACGGTGGTCTCGGGATGAACGACGCGACCGCGGTCGCGATCTACTCCGTGTACAACGCGATGGTCTACCTCCTCGCCCTCCCGGGCGGCTGGCTCGGTGACCGCGTGTGGGGTGCCCGCAAGGCCGTGGCCGTTGCCGGTGTCGTGATCATGACGGGTCACTTCCTGCTGGCGGTGCCCTCGTCCATCTCGTTCTTCATCGGCCTGGCGCTCATCGCCGCCGGTTCGGGTGTCCTCAAGGCCAACATCTCCACGATGGTCGGCCAGCTGTACACCGACAAGAACGACCCCCGCCGTGACGGCGGCTTCACGATCTTCTACATGGGCATCAACCTCGGTGCCTTCGTCGCGCCGCTGACCATCGGCTACGTCGGCCAGGAGATCAACTGGCACCTCGGCTTCGCCATGGCCGGTGTCGGCATGGCCCTGGGCCTCGCCTTCTACTTCTTCGGCTTCCGCCACCTGAACCCGGTCTCGAACCAGGTTCCGAGCCCGCTGAGCGCCGCCGAGAAGTCCTCCGTCCTCAAGAAGGGCCTGATCTGGCTCGGCGTCGCCGTCGCCGCCTACGCGATCATCGGCCTGGCCGGCATCTTCACGATCAACTACGCGCTGTGGCCGCTGACCATCGCCGGTCTGGTCCTCCCCGCCTGGGCGATCCTGCGCATCAAGCGCGACAAGGACCTCTCGGGTGTCGAGCGCTCGCGCATGTCGGCGTACGTCTGGTTCTTCGCCGCCGCCGCGATCTTCTGGGCGATCTACGACCAGACCGGCTCCACGCTGGCCCTGTTCGCGAAGGACAGCACGGACAGCACGCTGTTCGGCTTCAACTTCCCGGAGAGCTGGTTCCAGTCGCTGAACCCGCTGTTCGTGATGGCGCTCGCGCCCCTCTTCGCGATGCTGTGGGTGGCGCTGTCCCGTCGCTCCAAGGAGCCCACCACCCTCGCGAAGTTCTCCTTCGCGCTGGTCATGATCGGCGTCTCCTTCGGCGTCATGATGATCGCCCAGGGCCTGGCCACCGGTGACACGAAGGTCAGCCCGATGTGGCTGGTCGGCGTCTACTTCATCCAGACCGTCGGCGAGCTCACCCTCTCCCCCGTCGGCCTGTCGCTGACCACCAAGCTGGCACCGCAGAAGTACGCCTCCCAGATGATGGGTGTCTTCTTCCTCGCGGTCACCGCCGGTGACTCCACGATCGCGCTGCTCCAGCTGCTCGGCGCCCCGACGGACACCCAGGGCTGGTTCGCCACCCAGGGCGTGCTCGCGGTGCTCGCCGGTATCGCGATCTACATGTACCGCAAGAAGGTCCAGCCCCTCATGGGCGGCGTGCACTGACGCACCCCCCGACAGGGCGAACGGCCCGGCACACCGCGAGGTGTGCCGGGCCGCTGCTGTTTCTGCGGCCGCTGCTGTTGCTGCGTGGGTGCCGTTACCGCTGGCCGCGCAGGCGGCGCCACGGGGTGAAGGTGAAGACGGCCGCGCCGAGCAGCATGACCGTGCCGGCGACCAGGGCCAGGGCCTTGATGCCGCCGTCGTCCGATGCTCCGGTCTCGGCGAGGCCGCCCGAGGTGCCGGAGCCCGAGGAGCCCGAGGAGCCGGAGGTGCCGGAGCCGCCCGCCTGGGCGACGGTGTCCAGCTCCAGCGAGACGCCGGTGGACTTCGCGACGCAGTTCACCGTGAGGGGAGCGGGCAGCGCGGGCAGCGTGACCACGATCGCCATGTTGCCCGGGCTCAGCGTGACCCTGCCGGTCTTGCCCGGCTTGTAGGTGCCCGTCATCTCGCCGAGGCTGACCTTCGAGCCCGCCGGGATCGGCGCCGCGTTGGCCACGCCAACGACCTTGACCGTGGTGTTGTCGGCGCCGCCGAGCGTGATGATCATCGAGGGCTTGAGGGCCCCCACGGGCAGGGGCGCCGGGCTGTCCATCGCACCCTGGGACTTGACGGTCAGGGCGAAGTCCCCCCCGACCTTCTTCGCACTGATCGTGACCGGGGCCTTGATGCCGTCGGGGACGGTCTCGCCGCACTCGTACGCCACTTCCACGGGCTTGCCCGGGAAGTCGCTCTGGCCGCCGCCGGTCGGGCTGGGCGAAGGGCTGGTGGGCGGAGCCGTGGTGGGCGGCGGGGTGGTCGGCGGCTTGCTGGTGGGCGGCGGGGTGGTCGGCGGCTTGCTGGTGGGCGGTGGGGTGGTCGGGGGCTGGCTGGTGGGCGGCGGGGTCGTGGGGGGCTGGCTGGTCGGCGGCGGGGTGGTCGGCGGTGTGGTGCCGCCGCCGACCGTCACGTCCAGCTCCAGCGACGGCTTCGGGTTGTTGCCCGGGGTGCAGGTGGAGGTCGTCCCCATCGCCTTGATCAGCAGGACGCCGGCGGTGAAAGTGACCTTGCCCGACTTCTTGGGCGTGTACGTGCCCGTCAGGTCGCTGATCTTGATCGGGGTGTTGGCCGGGATGGGCTCGGGGTTGGGCGGGCCGTCGACATCGACCGTCCCGGTGTCGTCACCGCCCAGGACGATCTTCGCGCTCGGCTTCATCGCGCCCGCGCCGAGTTCGAGGGGGCTGGAGGAGACGCCCTTCTGGAAGGACATCGTCAGCTTGTACCCGCTGCCCTCCTTCACGGCCTTGATGTCGATCGGCGAGACCGCCGACTTGTCCCCGATCGGCGTCTTGCAGTCGTACTTGACGTCGACCACGTCCGCCTGAGCGGGCGTGGCTCCCATGGCGATGCCCGCGCCGCCGAGCAGCAGCGCGACCGCGGCCGCGCTCGCCCTCCGTTGGGTATTCACTGAAGTCCCTTCGTCGTCGGACTGTTCTCAGACGGTGCGGACGTCTGTGGTGCAGTTGCTTCTGTTTCCGGTGTCCCCGGCGCGCTGTCCGGGGTGAACCACGGCAGTACCGCCGTGGTGGTCTGTGGGGGTTCGGCCGCCGGTGCGGAGCGGGCCAGCGGTCCTCGTACGGGACCTCGCGCGGGCCCCCGTACCGCCGGGATCCGCGGCAGCCGGGCGGTCACCGCCGCTGCCGGGTCGGGCTGCGGCCGGTGGCCGCGGTGGCGGCCTGATTCTCGGGGGCGGACCTTGTCGACGACGGCCATGCCGATCCGGAAGATCCCGGCCGGGATCACCAGGAGGAGCAGGCCCCAGAACAGCAGCACCCCGTACGGGCGGGCGACGCCCCAGGGCTGCGTGGCCAGGACCGTCTCCCCGTACTTGAGGGAGAGGGCGTAGTCCCCGTGGGCGCCGGCGGTCAGGGTGGCGTCGAGGGAGATCTCCGCCTTGCCCCCGGGCGGGATGGTGCCCTTCCATCGGACCTCTTCCCAGGTCGGCGCGAACACCCCGTGGGCGGTGCCGAGCTGGAAGACCGGGTCCTTGACCGCGGCGGAGCCGAGATTGCCGACGGTGACCGTGAACTTCCGGCCGGGCGGGGCCCCGAACCAGGTCAGCACCCCGTCCTCGCCCTTGAGCTGGACTCCGGTGAGCAGGGCGAGCCGGGCCGTGCCGCCCTCGGCGGGCAGGTCGGCCACCGGGTGGTCGGTGATCTTCAGTGGGGCCCCGACGGTGGACTGGTCGCCGTTGACGGAGGTCACGTTGACCACGCAGGGGCAGGGCTTGGGCGGGCCGACCACCGGGAGCTGGGCGGAGAAGTGCCCGTTGTCGGCGACCGAGACGGCCACGCCGTCGGCGTTGGCGCAGCTGTTGGTGCCGCCGATCATGTTCTGCCCGCAGACCAGCAGCATCACCATCGTCTTGGGCCGCCAGCCCGTTCCGGTGACGGCTATCTCCGTGCCCTTGGCCGCTTCCTTGAGCGAGAGGGCCACGGCGGGTTTGGCCCCGTCGTCCGCGGCGGCCGGTGCTGCCGCCAACAGCGCCAGCACGCACGCCACCAGAGCCGCCGTCAGACCCGCCGCCAGGCCCCCGCGTCCCGCCGCGGCCAGGGCCCTGACCCTGCCGCCGTGTCTCCCACCGGCCTTGGCGCTCACCTGGGTGCTCCCGTCAACTCGTGTTCCTGCGCTGGGGCTTCTTCGGGTACGGCGCTCCCGTGCGGCGCGGGCCCGGACCCCGGTCCAGACCCGCCGGACCGGATCCGCCGCTTGCGTTCGAGGAGCAGGGCGGCCGCCGCGACGGCGCCGAGGCCCAGCAGCCCGAGGCCGGTCGCACCCGCGATCCCCCAGGGCACGAACCAGGCCGAGGCGCTCCCCGTGGCGCGGGCGCCGCCGGGGGCCGTGACGGTGAGGGTCAGGGCGACCCGGTCGAACACGGGCGCGCCGGGCCAGGGTTCGGTCAGCTCCACGCGCTGGCCGGGCAGCACCTCGACCGGCAGGGCGCGGGCGCTGCGGCCCGCGACCTTGCCGAGGGCGCCCTCGGCGCGGATGACGAGCTCGGGGGCGAGGGCCACGTTGCCGCGGTTGACCAGGGTGTACGCGACGCGCGCGGTCGCGCCCTTGCCCCGTACGGAGACGTCCTCGACCGTGAGCGCCGCCAGCGCCGGGCCCCCGACGCGCAGGTGGACCCGTACGCCCACCTCCCGGCCGGCCTCGGTGGCGACGACGGCGGCCGGGTGGTCGCCGGGCGGGGTGCCGGGCGGCACGGTGACGGTGAAGGGGACCACGGCGCGGGTGTGCGCCGGGACCTTGACCGTGGTGCCCGCGCCGAAGCTGATCCAGCGGCCCGCGCCGGTGGCGGCCCCTTCCGAGCCGCCTCCGGCGGCGGGCTTGGCCGAGCGCAGCGCGAAGGCGCCGGCCGCCGTGTTGTAGGCGTCGGCGCCGCGCAGGGTGATGGTGCGCTCCTGGTCGCTGGTGTTGGCCAGGGCGAGGCGGTCCTCCAGCACCGTGCCGGAGGGACCCGCGACGTAGAAGAACGGGCGGGCGGAGTACGGGCGGGCGGAGTACGGGCGGGCCCCGGCCTTCGCCGCCGCCGGTGCGCTCCCGGCGACGGGCTCGGCGGTCCAGCCGGGCCCGTCGGCGGCGGCCGGGGCCGCCACCGCGCAGGAGAGCACGGCGGCGG
The DNA here is from genome assembly GCF_022808175.1 of Streptomyces sp. AP-93. Lineage (GTDB taxonomy): Bacteria > Actinomycetota > Actinomycetes > Streptomycetales > Streptomycetaceae > Streptomyces. The sequence continues at coordinate 31,642 of NZ_JALGBX010000009.1, forward strand.
CCACGGCGGCGACGGCGGCGAGGAGGAACCCGCCGGACCTTCGGGGCGAGTGGAGCACGGGCATGACCGGGTGCGCTCCGTTCAGGACCGGGCCCGCTGGCCGCGCCGGGTCAGCCAGAGCACACCGGCGGCTCCGGAGAGGATCACGGTGGCGCCGAGGGTTCCGAGGGCGATGGCGGAGTCCTCGGGGCCGGTCTGCGGGAGGCTGCCCCCGGTGGAGCCGGTCGATCCCGTGGAGCCGGTCGATCCGGTGGCGCTGCCGCCGCCGGGGGCCGTCACGTCGAGTTCGAGGGACGGCCCCGGGCTGTTGCCCGGGGTGCAGGTGGTGGTGGTCCCCATCGCCTTGATCGTGAGCACGCCCGCGGTCAGGGTGACCTTGCCGGACTTCTTGGGCGTGTACGTGCCCGCGAGGTCGGTGATCTTGATGGGGGTGTTGGCCGGGATGGCCTCGGGGTTGGGCGGACCGGAGACCGGTACCGACACCTTCTCCGCGCCACCGACCATGATCACGGCACTGGGCGTCATCGCGCCCTTGCCGAGCTCGATGGGGCTGGAGGAGACGCCCTTCTGGAAGGACATCGTCAGCTTGTACCCGTTGCCCTCCTTGACTCCCTTGATCTCGATCGGCGAAACCGCCGATTTGTCCCCGATGGGGGTCTTGCAGTTGTACTGGACGTCGACAACGGCCGCATGGGCTGCGGGGGCGGCCAGCAGTACCGCCGCCCCCGCCAGCGCGGAGGCCAGCGCGAGCGCGGTGGAGCGTTTCCGGTCGGACACCTTCGTCTTCCCCTCGAACCTTGGGCCACAAGTTACTGACGGCACATCAGATTGGGGGCTCAAGGTACGCCGGGGGCCTTACGGAGGGAAGACAAAGGACAGCGCCGTATCAACAGCCCGTCCATAGCCCGTCCATAGGCCGCCCATGGGCTGCTCATGGGCTGCTCATGGGCCGTCCGGACGCCGCGATCCGCACCCGGGGGCGGTCTGCGGCGTCCGGATTCCGGCTGTTTCAGGCCGTCTTGCGGCCCTTCTGCCAGACGGCCGAGACCAGCGGAACGCCCGGCCGGTAGGCGAGGTGGACGTGGCTGGGGGCGTCGAGCAGGGCCAGGTCCGCGCGGGCGCCGGGGGTGAGGGTGCCGATGTCGGAGCGGCGCAGGGCGCGGGCGCCGCCGGCGGTGGCGGACCACAGGGCCTCGTCCGGGGTCATCCCCATGTCGCGGACGGCGAGGGCGATGCAGAACGGCATCGAACTCGTGTAGGAGGAGCCCGGGTTGCAGTCGGTCGACAGCGCCACGGTCACCCCCGCGTCGAGGAGCCGCCGCGCGTCGGGCCACTGCGCGCGGGTGGAGAACTCCGCCCCGGGGAGCAGGGTCGCGACGGTCGTGTCCGCGGCCTGGGCCAGGGCGTCGACGTCGGCGTCGGTGAGGTGGGTGCAGTGGTCGGCGGAGGCGGCCTCCAGCTCGACGGCGAGCTGCACGCCGGGGCCGTGGGAGAGCTGGTTGGCGTGGACGCGCGGGATGAGCCCGGCGGCGGCGCCGGCGGTCAGGATCGCGCGGGCCTGGTCCCCGTCGAAGGCGCCCTTCTCGCAGAACACGTCCACCCAGCGGGCGTACGGGGCGCAGGCGGTCAGCATCTCGCCGGTGACGAGGTCCACGTAGCCGGCCGGGTCGTCGGCATAGTCCGGGGAGACGATGTGCGCGCCGAGGTAGGTGACCTCCTCGGTGTGCGCGGAGGCGATGCGGAGTGCTCGTGCCTCGTCCTGGACCGTAAGGCCGTAGCCCGACTTGGTCTCGAAGGTGGTGGTGCCCTGGCGGCGGGCCTCGTGGAGGTGGCGCAGCAGGTTCGCCTCGAGCTCGGCGTCGGAGGCGGCGCGGGTGGCGGCGACGGTGGTGCGGATGCCTCCGGCGGAGTAGCTGTGGCCGGACATGCGGGCGTTGAACTCTGCGGTGCGGTCGCCCGCGAAGACGAGGTGGGAGTGGGAGTCGACGAAGCCGGGGATCGCGGCGCGGCCCTCGGCGTCGTGCCGCTCGTCCGCGGCCGGGGCCTTGTCGGCGGGGCCGACCCAGGCGATGGTGTCGTTCTCGATGACGACCGTCGCGTTCGCGATGAGGCCGAGGGGGGTGCCGTCGCCCAGGGCGGGGTCGTTGGTGACGAGGCTGCCGATGTTGGTGATGGCTGTGGTGGTCATGATCCCTCGGGGTCGTCGAGTTGTTTGTTCCCCCACCCCGCCCCTTCCCGAAACCGGGGCTCCGCCCCGGACCCCGTTCCGGGCGCTGCGCGCCCGGTGCGCTCAAACGCCGCGCGGGCTGGATTTGCCCCCGGCGGGGGCAAATCCAGCCCCGCCGGCGTTTGAGGCGCGGGGGTCCGGGGGCGGAGCCCCCGGTTTCGGGAAGGGGCGGGGTGGGGGGAGGCCCGCCGCAGGCGGGGTCGTCAGGAGCGGAGGGCCGCGATGGTGGTGGCGAGGGCGGACGGGACGTCCTCGATCAGGGTGTGCGACCCGTCGCGGACGATGTGGCGGCCTCCCACCACCGTGTGGCGGATGTCCGCCGCCGAGGCGGCGAAGACGGCCGTCTCCGCGGCGAGGCGGGGCAGCGCGCCGGCCGTACGGACGGAGTCCAGCGCGATCGTGGTGAAGTCCGCCAGGGATCCCGACTCCAGACGGCCCGCCTCGGACCAGCCCAGGGCGGCGTGCCCGTCCTCGGTGGCGGCGGCGAGCAGGGCGTTCGCCGTCCAGTGGCCGCGCGTACGGCTGCTCAGCCGCTCGTTCAGCTCCATCGCCCGTGCCTCTTCGAGCAGGTCGATCACCGCATGGCTGTCGCTGCCCAGCGAGAGCGGGCTGCCCGCGCGCTGGAGGCGTACGGCCGGGCCGATGCCGTCGGCGAGGTCGCGTTCGGTGGTGGGGCACATGCAGGTGCCGGTGGTGGTGGAGCCCAGGAGGGCGATGTCCCCGTCGGTGAGGTGCGTGTTGTGCACCCCGGTGGTGCGCGGGCCGAGCACCCCGTGGTCGGCGAGCAGCTCGGTCGGGGTGCGGCCGTGGGCCGCCAGGCAGGCCTCGTTCTCGGCGGTCTGCTCCGAGAGGTGGACGTGGAGCGGAGCCCGGCGCTCCGCGGCCCAGTCGGCCACGGTGGCCAGTTGCCCCGCCGGTACGGCGCGGACCGAGTGGATCGCGGCGCCGATCAGGGCGTGTTCGCGGGGCTTGAGCGCCGAGACCCGCTCCGCCCAGGCGTCGGCGGTGGAGTCGGAGAAGCGGAGCTGGTGGGGGTTGGGTGCCTCTCCGAAGCCCGCGGCCAGGTACGCGGTGTCCAGCAGGGTGATGCGGATGCCGGCCTCGGAGGCCGCCGCGATGAGGGCCTCGCCCATAGCGTTGGGATCGGCGTACGGGACTCCGCCCGGGGCGTGATGGACGTAGTGGAACTCGCCCACCGCCGTGATGCCGGCCAGCGCCATCTCGGCGTAGACGGCCCGCGCGAGCGCGAAGTAGCTGTCGGGCGTGAGGTTCTGGGCGACCTTGTACATGAAGTCGCGCCAGGTCCAGAAGGTGCCGCTGCCGACCTGCACGGTGGAGCGCAGGGCCCGGTGGAAGGCGTGGCTGTGCGCGTTGGCCAGACCCGGGAGGGTCAGTCCGCGCAGCACCTCGGCGCCCGGGGGCGGGGTCTCGACCCCGGTGCGCAGGGCGGAGATCCGCCCGTCGCCGGCTTCCGCGGCGGAGCCGCTCGTGGACACGTCCAGGGCGACGCCCGGCTCGACATGAGTGCCGAGCCAGGCGTGCTCCAGCCAGTACGTCTTCAGCGGCACGCGAGGCCTTCCAGTACGTCGGCGAGGGCGAGGACGCCTGCCACGCAGTCGTCCTCGGCGGCGAACTCCCGCGGGGAGTGCGAGACCCCTGTGGGGTTGCGTACGAACAGCATGGCGGTCGGGACGGCCGCCGAGAGGATTCCGGCGTCGTGTCCCGCGCCCGTGCCGAGCACGGGGACGGACCCGCCGAGGATCCGGTTCATCTCCTCGCGCAGGGCGTGCTCGAACTCGACGACCGGGGTGAAGGACTCCCGGACCACGTCCAGGTCGATCCCCTCGTGGTCCGCGCGCTCGCGGGCGGCCTTCTCGATCGCGGTCACGACCGTGTCGAGGGTGGCCTGGTCGGCGGCGCGGGAGTCGAGCCAGCCGCGTACGAGGGACGGGATGGCATTGACGCCGTTGGGCTCGACGGAGATCTTCCCGAAGGTGGCCACGGCCCCGGCGAGGGCCGCCTCGGCGCGGGCCGCGAGCACGGTCTGCGCGTAGGTGAGCATCGGGTCTCGGCGGTCGGCCAGCCGGGTGGTGCCGGCGTGGTTGGCCTCGCCGCGGAAGTCGAAGCGCCAGCGGCCGTGCGGCCAGATCGCCGAGGCGATGCCGACCCGGTCCCCGGACAGGTCGAGGGCCCGGCCCTGTTCCACGTGCAGTTCGACGAAGGCGCCGATGCGGGCGAGGCGTTCGGGGTCGGCGCCGATGGCGGCCGGGTCGTATCCGGCCTCCTCCATGGCCTGCGGGAGACTGACGCCGTCCGCGTCGCGGAGCTCGTACGCCTTCTCCTTGGTCAGCTGTCCGGCGGCGAGCCGGGAGCCGACGCAGGCCAGGCCGAAGCGGGCCCCTTCCTCGTCGCCGAAGTTGGTGATGGCCAGGGGCCTGGAGAACTCCGCTCCCCTCCTGCGGAGTTCGTCCAGGGCCGCGAAGGAGGACACCACCCCGAGGGGGCCGTCGAAGGCCCCGCCGTCGGGGACGGAGTCCAGGTGGGAGCCGGTGACGACGGCGTCCCCCGCGAGGGGGTCGCCGAGCCAGGCCCACTGGTTGCCGTTGCGGTCGGTCTCGTACGCGAGCCCGCGGGCCTCGGCCTGCGCCTGGAACCAGGTCCGGCAGTCGGCGTCGGCGCCGGTCCAGGCGTAGCGGCGGTACCCGCCGGAGTCCGCGTGGCGGCCGATGGGCCGGAGCTCGGCCCACATGGAGTGGAAGGAGGCTCCGGCGGCGGCGTCCTCGCTCACGCGTCGTCGCCCTCGCGCATCGGGATGCGGACGCCGCGCTCGTCGGCGACCGTCTCGGCGATGTCGTAGCCGGCGTCGACGTGGCGGATGACGCCCATGCCGGGGTCGTTGGTCAGGACGCGGCGGATCTTCTCGCCCGCGAGCTTGGTGCCGTCGGCGACCGTGACCTGGCCCGCGTGGATGGAGCGGCCCATGCCGACGCCGCCGCCGTGGTGGATGGAGACCCAGGAGGCGCCGGAGGCCACGTTGACCATGGCGTTGAGCAGCGGCCAGTCGGCGATGGCGTCGGAGCCGTCGAGCATGGCCTCGGTCTCGCGGTACGGGGAGGCCACCGAGCCGCAGTCGAGGTGGTCACGGCCGATGACCAGCGGCGCGGCGAGCGTCCCGTCGGCGACCATCTCGTTGAAGCGCTCGCCGGCCTTGTCGCGCTCGCCGTAGCCGAGCCAGCAGATGCGGGCGGGCAGTCCCTGGAAGTGGACGCGCTCGCCGGCCATCTTGATCCAGCGGTGCAGCGACGCGTTTTGAGGAGAATCGGCCTCGGGGAAGAGCTCCAGCATCGCCTTGTCGGTCTTGTGGATGTCCGAGGCCTCGCCGGACAGCGCCGCCCAGCGGAAGGGGCCCTTGCCCTCGCAGAACAGCGGCCGGATGTAGGCGGGGACGAAGCCGGGGAAGGCGAAGGCGCGCTCGTAGCCGGCCAGCTGGGCCTCGCCGCGGATGGAGTTGCCGTAGTCGAAGACCTCGGCGCCCGCGTCCATGAAGCCGACCATGGCCTCGACGTGCGTGGCCATCGACTCGCGGGCGCGGGTGGTGAACCCGGCCGGGTCCTTGGCCGCATAGTCGGCCATGTCGTCGAAGTCGACGCCCACGGGCAGGTAGGCGAGCGGGTCGTGGGCCGAGGTCTGGTCGGTCACGATGTCGATCGGGGCACCCTCGGCCAGCATCTGCGGGAGCAGCTCGGCGGCGTTGCCGAGCAGACCGATGGAGAGCGGCTTGCGGGCGTCGCGCGCCTCGACGGCGAGCTGCAGCGCGTGCCGCAGGCTGTCCGCCTTGACGTCCAGGTAGCGGTGCTCGATGCGGCGGTCGATGGCGCGCGGGTCGACGTCGATGCAGATGGCGACGCCGTCGTTCATCGTCACGGCCAGCGGCTGGGCGCCGCCCATGCCGCCGAGCCCGGCGGTGAGGGTGATGGTGCCGGCCAGCGTCCCGTTGAACTTCTTGGCGGCGACGGCGGCAAAGGTCTCATAGGTCCCCTGCAGGATGCCCTGGGTGCCGATGTAGATCCACGAACCGGCGGTCATCTGGCCGTACATGGTCAGACCCAGGTTCTCCAGGCGGCGGAACTCCTCCCAGTTGGCCCAGTCGCCGACCAGGTTGGAGTTCGCGAGCAGCACGCGCGGCGCCCACTCGTGGGTCTGCATGACGCCGACCGGGCGGCCGGACTGGACGAGCATCGTCTCGTCCTGCTTGAGGGTCTGGAGGGTGCGGACCATCGCGTCGTACGAGCGCCAGTCGCGGGCGGCCTTGCCGGTGCCGCCGTAGACGACGAGCTTGTCGGGGTGCTCGGCGACCTCGGGGTCGAGGTTGTTCTGGAGCATCCGCAGCGCGGCCTCCTGCTGCCATCCCAGGGTGCTCAGCTCGTTACCTCGCGCGGCACGTACGGGGCGGGGTCCTGACATGGCGGTGCCTCCTCCGGTGTTGGTCAATCTATTCACATCTTTACCCCCTGAATAGATTCAGTCAACAGCTGCGGGCGGACGCGCCGGATGATGGGATGACGTACATGGCAGTCGACGCACACGCGCACGCCGCCGGGGACTCCGCCGCAGACGCCGCCGCGGGCTCCGCCGGGCGACGGGACCTGGCCGTACGGGCCGCCGTGGAGCAGGGCCTGATCGACGAGGACGCGCCCCTCCTCTGCCTGCTCGACACGGCCGGCATCCGCGCCTCCGCCACCGCCCTGACCAGCGCCTTCGCGGCGGCCCTCGCCCCCGGCACCCCCGCCCTGCACGCCTTCGCCGTCAAGGCCGCCCCGCTCGTCCCGGTGCTGCGGCTGCTCGCCGACGCCGGGCTCGGCTGCGAGGTGGCCAGCCCCGGCGAGCTGGCCCTGGCCCGCGCGGCGGGGGTATCTCCGGACCGCATCGTCCTCGACTCCCCCGCGAAAACGGCCGCCGAACTGCGGGAGGCCCTCGCCCTGGGCGTCGCGGTGAACGCCGACAACCGCCAGGAGCTGGAACGCCTCGACGCGCTCGTCGCGACGGCGCCCACCACCTCCCCGATCGGCGTACGGATCAACCCGCAGACCGGCGCGGGCACCATCGACGCCCTCTCCACCGCCACGGCCACCTCGAAGTTCGGCATCGCGCTGCGCGATCCGGGCGCGCGCGAGTGGCTCGTACGGGCGTACCTGGACCGGCCGTGGCTCACCCGGCTGCACACCCACTCGGGGTCCCAGGGGGTGTCACTGGCGCTCATCGCCGAAGGAGTGCGGGAGCTGTACGCGCTGGCCGAGGAGATCAACGAGGCGGCCGGGCGGCGCCAGGTGGACACCCTGGACATCGGCGGCGGCCTGCCGGTGAACTTCAGCTCGGACGCGGTCACCCCCACCTACGCGGAGTACGTGAGCGCGCTGCGCTCGGCCGTCCCCGGGCTCTTCTCGGGGGCGTACGGGCTGGTCACGGAGTTCGGGCGGTCCCTGACCGCCAAGCACGGGCTGGTGCTCACGCGGGTGGAGTACACGAAGACCACCGGCGGGCGGCCGATCGCGCTCACGCACGCGGGGGTCCAGCTGGCCACCCGAACGGTGTACGCCCCGGCGGCCTGGCCGCTCCGCATCCTGCCGTACTCCGCGAAGGGGGCTCCGCTGACGGGGCCGGTCGTCGCCCAGGACATCGCCGGGCCGGCCTGCTTCGCGGGTGACCTGCTGGCGGCTGCGCGGGAGCTGCCGCTGCTGGCCCCGGGGGACCTGGTCTGCGTGCCCGACACCGGGGCGTACGCCTTCACCGCGCACTACGGGTACAACAGCCTGCCGCGGCCGGCGGTGCACGGATTCACCGTGGACCCCTCGGGCGGGGTCCGCTTCGCCTTGGCCCGCGCGGCCCAGCCCGTCTCCACGATCCCGGCAGAAGCCGGCGCAGCCACCCCGAACGCCCTCCTCTAACGCCCCCGGGGGGCCCGACCCGGGGCGCTGCGCCCCCGCGAACCCGCTGCGCGGAGCCCGTGTGCAGCAGGTTCGGCCCTGCGGGGCAAAGTCCCCGACCCACCCTTCCACCGTTCCCCGGACCAGCCCGGACCCGCACCTCAAACGCCGGCGAGGCTGAGGAATGCCACCGGGCTCCGCCCGGGAAAAGGCCCCGGGCTCCGCCCGGCCCCCTGGGGCTCCGCCCCAGACCCCGGTCCTCAAACGCCGGACGGCTGAAAAGCCCAACCCCGGCCGAGACGGAACGCTCGCCCGGCCGGGGCCGGAAGCCCGACCGGCCGGAGTCGGAAGCCCGACCGGCCAGGGCCGGAAGCCCACCCCGCCGGGGTCGGAGGCTTGGCCGGGCGGGGCCGGACGCCCGCCCGGCCGGGGTCGGAAGCTCGACCGGGCGGAGTCGGAAGCCCGACCGGCCAGGGCCGGAAGCCCGCCCGGCCGGGGTCAGAGGCCCGCCCGGCCGGGGTCGGAAGCTCGCCCGGCCGGGGTCGGAAGCTCGCCCCGCCGGGGTCGGAGGCTTGGCCGGGCGGGGCTGGGGGCGGCCGGGACGGGGACGGGGGCGGGGTGGGGTGTCGGCCTGGACGTAGAGCGTGATTTGTGGCGCAGGTGCAGCCCGCGCCCTGTCGGAGTAGAACAGGGGGCGCCTAAATCATGCAGTCCAGGCCGACACCCCACCCCGACCCCGGCACCGGCCCACCCCGCAGCCCAGCCCCACGACCCGCCACGTACAGGCCGACGCCGGCCACAACCCAGCCCCGCCGGCGTTTGAGGCGCAGGGGCCCGGGGACCGGTCCCCGGCAGCGGCGCCGCACCCGGATCCGGGTCAGGGCGAAGCCAGCACCGCCGCCTCCAGGGACGGCGTCAGCGCCGCGATCACCGCCTCCGGCGAGAGCCCCGCCATCGGGGGAAGGCGGAGCAGGTAGCGGGTCAGGGCCAGGCCCAGGAGGTGGGTCGAGACCAGGCCCGCCACCCGCAGCCCCCGCTCGGCCCCGAGCGCGCCCGCCAGCGCCGGCGCGACCTGCACCGCGAAAACCTCCCGCATCCGCGCCGCCGCCGCCTCATTGGTCACCGCGGAGCGCAACAGCACGAGCAGCGCATCGTCCGCCGGATCCCCTTCCCACCGCTCCACGAAGTGCCGCACGAGCACCTGCGCCAACTCCCCCGCCGCAACCCCCGACAGGTCCGGCAGCCGCAGGTCCACCGCGAGGGCCGCGTCGAAGAGCCCCTCCTTGCTGCCGAAGTACCGCATCACCATCGACGGGTCGATCCCCGCGTCCGCCGCGACGCCGCGGATCGTCGTCCGTTCGTACCCCTGCGCGGCGAACCGTTCCCGCGCCGCCCGCAGGATCGCCGCCTTGGTCTGCCCGCCCCGAGTCTCCCCCGTCACGCCGGCCACTCCGTCTCGCGTCATGCCAACAAGCGTAGGCCAACACCCGTTGACATGCCATCACCCCCGCCGCATCCTTAAGTCAACAACCGTTGGCATCCAGGAGGAGAACAAGGCCATGTCGCTCCCCACCACCACCCGCACCCGCGTAGCCATCGTCGGCGCCGGCCCTACCGGCCTCACCCTCGCCCTGACCCTCGCCGAGGCCGGCATCGACTTCGTGCTCCTGGACCGCCAGGCGGAGGGCGCCAACACCTCCCGCGCCGCCGTGGTCCACGCCCGCACCCTGGAGGTCCTCGACGAGCTCGACCCGGCCACCTGCGCCGAGCTGGTCCGGCGGGGCAAGGCCGTCACCCGGTTCCGGATCCGCGACGGCGCCCGCCCGCTCGCCGCCGTCACCTTCGACGGCCTGCCCACGGCCCACCCGTACGCCCTGATGATCCCCCAGGACCAGACGGAGGCCGTGCTCCTCGACCGGCTGCGCGCCCTCGGCGGCGACGTCCACCGCCCGTACGAGGTCACCGCCGTCACCCAGTCCGCCGACCCGGTCGGGGTCACCCTCACCACCGCCACCGGCGAGACCCTGTACGCCGACTACGCCGTCGGAGCCGACGGGATGCACAGCACGGTCCGCGGGGCCGCCGGGATCGCCTTCACCGGCAGCCCCTACGCAGAGTCCTTCGTCCTCGCCGACGTGCGGATGGACTGGGCCCCGGGCCCCGAGGAGGTCTCCATGACCTTCAGCGCGGCCGGTCCCACCGTGGTGGCCCCGCTTCCCGGAGGCCGCTACCGGGTGGTCGCCACCGCCGCCGACGCTCCCTCCGAGCCCGGCCTGGCCTTCGTCCAGGCCCTGCTGGACGCCCGCTCCCCCGGCCAGGCCGCCGTCACCGACGTCGTCTGGTCCTCGCGGTTCCGGGTCCACCACCGGGTCGCGGACCGCTACCGCGCGGGCCGCCTGCTGCTCGCGGGCGACGCCGCGCACGTGCACAGCCCGGCCGGCGGCCAGGGCATGAACACCGGCATCCAGGACGGCCATGCCCTCGGCCGCGCCCTCGCCACCGCCCTCGCCACCGGTACGGACGAGGCCCTCGACGCGTACGGGGCCGCCCGCCGGCCGGTCGCCCTGCACGTCGTGGCGCTGACCGACCGGCTGACCCGGCTCGCCACCAACCGGAACCCCGCCCTGCGCGCCGTACGCAACACCCTGCTCCCGCTCCTCGCCCGCGTCCCGGCCCTGAACAAGCGCCTGGCCACCGAGCTGGCAGAGCTCCGCTACCGCTAGGGCCGCCCCGACCGGCCTACTCCACGAACAGCCCGCGCGCAGCGGCCCGCGCGTCGAAGGCCTCCAGCCGCGCCTGCGCGTCCGGCAGCGCGTCCGCCATCGCCTCCAGCAGCACCCGCCCGAGCAGCATCGGCGCGCACGCCGTGTCGAAGGCCAGGCCGGTGCCGACGGGCGCCGGGATCAGCAGGTCGGAGTTGCGGGCCACCGGCGCGAAGGCCGAGTCGGCGACCGTCACCACGGTCAGCCCGGCCCCCCGCGCGTGCTCCAGGGCCTCCGCCACCTCCTTCGGATGGCGGGGCAGCGCGAAGCACAGCAGGGCCGAGGCCCCGGCGCCCGCGGCCGCGTCGATCCGGTCGGCGAGCATCGAGCCGCCCTCGTCGAGCAGCCGTACGTCGGGGTGGACCTTCGCGGCGAAGTACGCGAACCCGCGCGCCTGCGAGGACGCCGCGCGCAGCCCCAGTACGGGCAGCGGGCTCGACCCGGCCAGCAGCCGCCCGGCCTCCCGTACCGGCGCCGGGTCGGCGAGCATCAAGGAGAGCTGCCGCAGGTTCTCGATCTCGCCCTGCACGGCCTGCTGGTACTCGTTGTACGCGTCCTCGTCCCCGCTCCCCGCCCGCTCGGCGGGGGCCACCTCCCGCAGGTGCCGGCGCAGCGCGGGGTAGCCGTCGAAGCCCAGCGCCACCGCGAACCGGGTCACCGACGGCTGGCTCACCCCGGCCAGCTCGGCGAGCTCCACGCTCGACAGGAAGGGCACCTCCGCCGCCCCGCGCACCATGCAGTGCGCGATGCGCCGCTGGGTCGGCGTCAGCCGGTGCCCCTCGAACAGCTTCTGCAGCCGGGCCGCAGGGCTCTCGCTCATCCCGTTCCCCTCCGTCCCGCCCACCCGGCGGCCGGGCGGCCGCCGACGGGATATTCACTCACCGAGCACTCTGCATGCGGTTATGCAGGACGGCAACCCGCGCCCGCGATCCGAGACCTTCCCCAGCCGCCCCCGGACCCGGATCAATTCGCTTGACCGGCCCTCGGCCGGCGCTTGATCCTCAAGGGCCGGCCGCCGGGATCCACCCGGTCAACCCCCGCCGAATTCAAGCGAATTGGCCCCCATGGTGTCTTCGTCCGTCTCCGCCCCACCCCTGCCCGGAACCCCCCTGTGGACCAGGAACTTCGGCTTGTTCTTCACCGCCCGCATCGTGTCGATGCTGGGCGACATGATGATGCCGGTCGCCCTGGCCGTCGCCATGATCTCCCTCGGCTACGGGGTGAGCGGCATCGGGTACGCGCTCGGCGCCTGGATGGGGTCTTTCGCCCTCTTCATCGTCTTCGGCGGGGTGATCGCGGACCGCTTCCACCCCCTGCCGCAGATGATCGGCGCCGACGCGGTCCGGTGCGTGGCGCAGGGCTCCTTCGCCGTCTACCTCTGGCTCGGCCACCCCGGCCTGTGGTTCGTCATCGCAGGATCGGTCCTCGGCGGCATCGCGACCGCGATGTTCCAGCCGGGCACCTCCAGCCTCGTCCCCCAGGTCTCCACCGACCCCACCCAGGCCAACGGGGTGCTGCGGGTGAGCCAGGGGATGGCCACGATGGCCGGGCCGGCGCTCGCCGGCGTCCTCGTCGCCGCCACCTCGACGGCCTGGGTGTTCGTGATCGACGCCGCCACCTTCGCGATCAGCGGGGTCTGCCTGCTCGCGCTGCGGCTCCCTCGCTTCGAACCCGACCGCTCACAGTCCACGCTGACGAACCTGCGGGAGGGCTGGGACGAGTTCCGCTCCAGGTCCTGGCTGTGGGCCGTGATCCTGATCTGGTGGGTGCTCGGGGTCTTCGTCTGGGGCCCGCTCACCCCCCTCGGCGCGGCCTCGATCATCGCGGAGCACGGCAAGGCCGCCTTCGGGTACGCGGAGGGCGCCTTCGGGGCCGGCTGCGTCCTCGGCGGCGTCGTCGCGCTCCGGATCCGCCCGGCCCGCCCGCTGCTCGGCGGCGGCTTCGCGATGTTCCTGTTCCCGATGATGCCGCTGGCCGCGGCCCTGGTCCCGGCCCTGCCGCTGCTCATGCTCGGCTACGCGATCAGCGGCGTGGGCTGGGCGTTCTGGGGCGTCCAGTGGTCCACCACGGTGCAGACCCAGATCCCCGAGGACCGGCTCAACCGCGTGACCGCGTACGAGGTGGGCGGTTCGATCCTCGCCATCCCCCTCGGCCAGGTCCTCTCGGGCCCGGCGAGCAGCCTCTTCGGCGTCCGCCCGCTCCTGCTGGCCGGCGCCGCGATCAGCCTCGGCTGCGCCCTCGCCCTGATCGTCGTCCGCCCCGTCCGCGGACTCCTGCGGCGCGATACGGGGGCTAGCCCCAGTGCCGGCAAGGGCGGCGGCTCCTAGGGTGGCGGGATGGAGTCCCAGGAGCTGAAGAAGGAACTCTCCGCCACGCTCGACGCCCGGCGGGAGCTGGGGGCGGAGTACGAGGCCGCGCTGGTGGACTCGTTCGTGGAGAAGGTCGACACGCAGGTGCGCCGGCGCCTCGCCGAGGAGCGGCTCTCCGCGGCCCGCGGTACCCACCCGAGCGCGGCGGACTCCCCGGACGGCAACTTCGGCGAGCGCTTCGGCTTCGCGATCATCACGCTGGTGCTGGCGATCCCGCTCTCCGCGATCGGCGCCGCACAGGCCCATCTCAGCGGCCTGGTCGTGGCCTGGCTCGGCATCCTGGGCGTCAACTACGTCCACGCGGCGAAGTTCCGCAGCCGCCACCGGGGCGAGCGCGGTACCGACCCGCTGGACTGACGGGCAGACAGAGCGTACGCAAGGCCCGGCGAACCGCCGCCGCGCATGGTTGTGCGCGGGGACCGCCGCACCCCGGTTTCCCGGGGGCGGGACGACGGCGGTCCCCGCGCAGGACACGGGCCGGGTCAGGGCCGTCCGCGCGTCCGTGGCGTCCAACGCGGTCCGGGAGCCGCTCCGGAGGTGCGCCGACGCCGTTCGTGTTGCCGGCCGGGTCCCGGTTTCCCGGGGTTCCCTGCCGACAACCACCACTGTGCCGGAGCCGTGTTAAGCCGGTGCTGCCGTCACGTGTCGGGCCCGTACCGTTTGTGCGACGCCCGCACGCGGCCACGTACCCGGCCCGGCAACCGGCCCGGCAACCGGCCCGGTACGCAGCCGCGCACGCAGCCCCGTACGCGCTACTTGGCGTTCTTCGCCAGGAACGCCAGCAGGTCCTGACGGCTCACCACACCGGTCGGCTTGCCCTCGACCAGCACGATCGCCGCGTCGGCCTCGCCGAGCACCGCCATCAGCTCGGAGACCGGCTCGCCCGAGCCGACCTGCGGCAGCGGCGCGCTCATGTGCTTCTCCAGCGGGTCGCCGAGGGAGGCGCGCTGGGCGAACAGGGCCGCCAGCAGCTCCTTCTCGACGACGGAGCCGATGACCTCGGCGGCCATCACGTCGGGGTGACCGGCGCCCGGCTTGACGATCGGCATCTGCGAGACGCCGTACTCGCGCAGCACCTCGATGGCCTCGCCGACGGTCTCCTCGGGGTGCATGTGGACCAGCGAGGGGATGCCGCCCGACTTGTCCGCGAGCACGTCACGGATGCGGGCGGAGGGGCCCGCGTCCTCGAGGAAGCCGTGTCCGGCCATCCACTCGTCGTTGAAGATCTTGCTGATGTAGCCGCGCCCGCTGTCCGGGAGCAGGACGACGACCACGTCGTCCGGGCCGAGGCCCTCGGCCACCCGCAGTGCGGCGACGACCGCCATGCCGCAGGAGCCGCCGACGAGCAGGCCCTCCTCCTTCGCGAGGCGGCGGGTCATCTGGAAGGAGTCCTTGTCGGACACCGCGATGATCTCGTCGGTCACGGTGGCGTCGTAGGCGGTGGGCCAGAAGTCCTCGCCGACGCCCTCGACGAGGTACGGGCGGCCCGAGCCGCCGGAGTAGACCGAGCCCTCGGGGTCCGCGCCGATGACCTTCACGCGGCCGTCGGAGGCGTCCTTGAGGTACCGCCCGGTGCCCGAGATCGTGCCGCCCGTGCCGACGCCGGCGACGAAGTGGGTGATCTTCCCGGCCGTCTGCTCCCAGAGCTCGGGACCGGTGGTCTCGTAGTGCGAGCGCGGGTTGTTCGGGTTGCTGTACTGGTCGGGCTTCCAGGCGCCCGGGGTCTCGCGCACGAGGCGGTCGGACACGTTGTAGTACGAGTCCGGGTGCTCGGGGTCGACGGCGGTCGGGCAGACCACGACCTCGGCGCCGTACGCGCGCATGACGTTGATCTTGTCCGCCGAGACCTTGTCAGGGCAGACGAAGATGCACTTGTAACCCTTCTGCTGGGCCACGATGGCGAGTCCTACACCCGTGTTGCCGCTCGTGGGCTCCACGATGGTGCCGCCGGGCTTGAGTGCTCCGCTCTGTTCGGCGGCCTCGATCATCCGCACGGCGATCCGGTCCTTCACGGATCCGCCGGGGTTGAAGTACTCGACCTTGGCCAGGACGGTGGCCTGGAGGCCTTCGGTCACACGGTTGAGCTTCACCAGCGGGGTGTTGCCGACGAGGCTGATCATCGAGTCGTGGAATTGCACCATGTTCTCCAAGGAGGGGACTCCACGGGTTCTCCGGGAGGCACCGCCAGACTATGCGGAAAGGGATTGGCCGACCGGCCGTACGGGGCAGGTAGGTCAACAGGACGGCGGGGTCTGCAAGGACGGCGCAGGGATCCGGCCACGGGACCGAGAAGGTGGCTTGAAGGGTGTCCAGGGCGAGGACGGCCCGCCGCATCGCGGCGGGAGCGGCGTACGGCGGTGGCGGGCTCGGGCTCGTCGGGGCGGCCGCGGTGGGGCTGGTCGTGGCGGAGATGCAGTTCGCGAAGCGGACGGTCGGTACCGGCCTGCCGGATCCGCCGCGCGCGGACGGGCTGTACGGGAGCGAGTTCGGCGGCCCCGAGCTGAGTCCGGGCCCGCTGCGGTTCGGCGTGCTGGGCGATTCCACAGCCGCCGGGCTGGGGGTGCGGCGGGCCAGACAGACTCCGGGCGCCCTGCTGGCCTCGGGGCTGGCGGCGGTGGCCGAGCGGCCGGTCGAGCTGCGCAACGTGGCGCTCTCGGGTGCCATGTCGGACGACCTGGACCGCCAGACGGGGCTGCTGCTGGACGGTGACGGCCCGGCCCCCGACGTGTGCGTGATCATGATCGGCGCCAATGACGTGACCCGCCGGATGCCGCCGACCCAGTCGGTGCGGCTGCTGACCGCGGCCGTACGCCGGCTGCGGCTCGCGGGCTCCGAGGTGGTGGTCGGCACCTGCCCGGACCTCGGCACGATCGAGCCGGTCTACCAGCCGCTGCGGTGGCTGGCCCGCCGGGTCTCGCGCCAGCTCGCGGCCGCCCAGACGATCGGGGTGCTCGCACTGGGCGCCCGTACGGTCTCGATCGGCGACCTGATGGGGACGGAGTTCGCGGCGAACCCCCGCGAGATGTTCGGACCGGACTCCTACCACCCGTCGGCGGAGGGGTACGCGACCGCCGCGATGGCCATACTGCCGACCCTGTGCGCGGCCCTGGGCGTCTGGCCCGAGTCGGACCGGCTGGACGTGTCGCGCAACGAGGACATGCTCCCGCTGGCCAAGGCCGCCTCGGCGGCGGCGGGACAGGCCGGCACGGAGGTGACCGGGGCCCGCGGCGCGTGGGCACTGCTGAAGTACCGGCGCAGGCGCCGGGTGCCGGGCGAGGACCTCACGGAGCAGACTGGAGAAGCCGCGCCGGCCGGCGCGGCGGGCGCCGCCACGGACGCCGCCGCGGACGCGTCCAGAGCGACCGGAGTCACATCGCGTGGGCAGTGACCTCGACGGTACGGGGCGGTAACTTCGCATGCGGTCCCGGTACGACACCACCTCCCTTGGAGCCCCGATGCCCGAAGCCGTCATCGTTTCGACCGCCCGTTCGCCGATCGGGCGCGCCTTCAAGGGGTCCCTCAAGGACGTCCGCCCGGACGACCTGACCGCCACGGTCATCCAGGCCGCCCTCGCCAAGGTCCCCGGCCTGGACCCGCGCGAGATCGACGACCTGATGCTGGGCTGCGGTCTCCCGGGCGGCGAGCAGGGCCACAACCTGGGCCGGATCGTCGCGGTGCAGATGGGCATGGACCACCTGCCCGCCACCACGATCACCCGCTACTGCGCCTCCTCGCTGCAGACCTCCCGGATGGCGCTGCACGCCATCAAGGCGGGCGAGGGCGACGTCTTCATCTCCGCGGGCGTCGAGATGGTCTCCCGGTCCGTGAACGGCTCCTCCGACGGCATCCCGGGCACCCACAACCCGCTCTTCGCGGAGTCCGAGGCCCGTACCAAGGAGGTCGCCGAGTCCACCGGCTCCTCCTGGCACGACCCGCGCGAGGACGACCGCACCCCCGACGCGTACATCGGGATGGGGCAGACCGCGGAGAACCTGGCCCGGCTCAAGGGCGTGACCCGCGCCGACATGGACGAGTTCGGCGTGCGCTCGCAGAACCTGGCCGAGGAAGCCATCAAGAACGGCTTCTGGGCCCGCGAGATCACCCCGGTCACCACCCCGGACGGCACGGTCGTCTCGCAGGACGACGGCCCGCGCGCCGGGGTCACCCTGGAGGCCGTCCAGGGCCTCAAGCCCGTCTTCCGCCCCGACGGCCTGATCACAGCCGGCAACTGCTGCCCGCTGAACGACGGCGCCGCGGCCCTGGTCGTCATGAGCGACACCAAGGCGCGCGAGCTGGGCCTGACCCCGCTGGCCCGGATCGTCTCCACCGGTGTCACCGGCCTCTCCCCCGAGATCATGGGCCTGGGCCCGGTCGAGGCCTCCAAGCAGGCGCTGAAGCGGGCGGGCCTGACCGTCGGCGACATCGACCTGTTCGAGATCAACGAGGCCTTCGCGGCCCAGGTGATCCCCTCCTACCGGGACCTGGAGATCCCGCTGGAGAAGCTGAACGTCAACGGCGGGGCCATCGCCATCGGTCACCCGTTCGGGATGACCGGCGCGCGCATCACCGGCACGCTGATCAACAGCCTGCAGTTCCACGACAAGCAGTTCGGCCTCGAGACCATGTGCGTCGGCGGCGGACAGGGCATGGCCATGATCATCGAGCGGCTGAGCTGAGCCGCAGCGGCGGGTAGGGGGCGTCCTGAGGCACGAAGGACGGCACCTGCCCGCCGCGGAGGCGAAGCTCAGCGCGACCACAGGATCGAGCGGCTTAGCTAGGTCCGCAGTGGGCAGGGTCGTCGGGATCAAGAGCCGAGGCCAGACGCCGTAAGGGATCTGATTGATCCCGTGCGCCGTACTGACACCGAATCTAATCCTGTCGCGGCCATTCTGTGACCAAATGTCCCCCAGGATGTGACCTTAGTCCTGGGGGATCATTGTTTTCCCAGGTCAGGCCAGGTTCGAGCGGGGGCCTCAGGACGAAAGGCCTGTCCAATTCATGACGTAATGCACTGCTGCCCATTCCCAGGACGGGACAAGCTGATGTAGGAAGTCGGGGGATCGAATCAATCAGGAGTTAGTCAGTGAGCGCCATGTCTCTTGCCCTACTGCTGACCACGGCCGCTGCCACGGCCGTCGGCGCTGCTGCGCTGCACGCCGTCCACGGCCTGCGCAAGCAGGTCACCGCACTGCGCGGTGAGCTGACGGTTTCGCACCCCCGTGGTGTCACCGTCCCGCACGCCCGCAGCGCCGTGGAGTCCCCCGCCGCCGAGATACGAGCCGCCGTGGCCGAGGCCCTCGCCGAGGAGCGCGAGCGCGAGCTCGCCGAGGCGCGTGCCTTCTGGGCCGCCCAGGAGGCGCGCGACGCCGCCGACGCCCCCTCGCTGCTGGGCGGCCTGTCCGGCCTCGGCGAGGAGAGCCCCGTCTTTCTGCCCCGGCAGGCGGACATGGTCGGCCTGGAGCCGCTCCTGGGCGACGACGCCGAGGACTACCAGGGGTACCCGGAGGACTCGGCCGAGCTGGCCGCCGCCCGCCGGCGCCACCCCTCGCACCCCGATTTCGTCCCCGTGCAGGCCTCGCACCCCGGCGCCGACCACGAGCGCACGGTCAACCGCCTGGAGGAGCTCGCGGAGGCCCGTACGGCCCTCGCGGACGTCCGCCCCGGCCCGCTGGGCACCCTGGACGTGTACGTCTTCACCGACGGCACCACGCTCTGCATGACCCCGGGCCACCGGGAGACCGCCGAGCGGCTCGCCGACGCCCTGCGCTCGGGCAGCGCACCGGTCCTGCTGGGCGGCTCGGGCATCTCCGGCGCCTACGCCCTGACCTTCTCCTGCGGCGACGCCGAGGACCCGGACAGCAACGTCTACATCCTCGCCGACCGCGTCATCGCGTCGCTCTGAGTCCTCGGAGCGCCTTGAGTCAACGCAGCGCCCTGAGTCAACGCAGCGCCCTGGCTTCCGCCTGATCCACCAGCCGAACGGCCTCGTCCAGCATCTCGGACGGGGCCTTCGCCATGTCCTCGCCCCGCGCGTCCGTCGCGGCGTGCAGGGCCTCGGCGAGGTCCAGCCCGGCCACGGCCAGCTGGTCGCCGACGACGAAGATCCCGGCGTCGGGCATCGTCCGCGCCGGAGCCGCCCCCGTGCCGTCCCCGGCGGCCGTACCGTCCGCGGAGGCCGCCTCCAGCCGCTGCGCCCTCAGGGAGAGCTCCCGGGCCAGGTCCAGCGCCACCTCGGCGGCGCCCTGCTGGAGCCGGCTCTGCGGAGCCGCCCGCAGCCGGTCGGCGAAACGTTCCACGGCGGCGGTCAAGGGTGAGGTATCGAGCACCCGGCCGACCTTACGCGCCGCCCCGGCGCCATTGCCAACGGGCGAACTCTCCGGCACGGTGGCGTGAAGAGAGCAGCACGGCGATACCTCCGGAGGCGCCCATGTCCGTCGAGTTCTCCGAGCAGACCCACCGCAACATGATCGACAGAATCCCCCGAGCCACCGGTCGTGAACTCTCCGACTGGCTCCGGACCGTGGACGACGGCCCCTCCCTCGTCCGGTTCGAAGAGAAGGTCAGCTGGCTCCTCGGCGCGCACGAGCTGTCGTACGGCCAGGCCAAGGCGATCATCCACGAGTACGACCTGCGCAGGGCCGCCCGCAAGTTCGGCTGAGCCGGCCCCTGCCCCTGCCCGTAGCCCCCGACTCCACGACCACCCGATCTGCTGACCCCCGACATGCGGGAAGGCCCCGCGAGCGTGTGCTCGCGGGGCCTTCCTCAGCTCAGCGCGTGGGCAGCTCGGCGCGTGGGCGCCGGGCCGAACTAATCGCCCTTGAGGATGGAGATCAGGCGCAGCATCTCCATGTAGATCCACACCAGGGTCATGGTGAGGCCGAAGGCCGCCAGCCAGGACTCCTCGCGGGGGGCGCCGTAGGCCACGCCGTCCTCGACCATCTTGAAGTCCATGGCGAGGAAGGCGGCACCGAGGAGGATGCCGATGACACCGAAGAGGATGCCGAGGCCGCCGCTGCGGAAGCCGAGGCCGTCGCCGCCCGCGAAGACGGAGAACAGCAGGTTGACGACCATCAGGAGCAGGAAGCCCATGGCAGCGGCCATGACGAAGCCGACGAAGCGCCGGTTCACCCTGATCCAGCGCATCTTGTAGGCGACCAGCACGCCGGCGAAGACGCACATCGTGCCCATGACGGCCTGGACGACCGTACCGGGACCGACGTAGGTGCTGACGGCCGAGCTGATGACGCCGAGGAAGACACCCTCGAACGCCGCGTACGCCAGGATCAGCGCCGGGACCGGCTTGCCCTTGAACGACTGGATCATCGCGAAGACGAACGCGATGAGCGCGGCGCCGATGGCGATGCCGTAGGACTTGTTGATGTTGGCCGGGTCGACCGGAAGCGCGATCCAGGAGACGGCCGCCGTCAGGATGACCGTGCCGAGCGTCAGAGCCGTGCGGCTCACGACGTCGTCGATGGTCATCGCGTCGCCGCGGACCGGCGCCTGCGGCATACCCGTGGCCGGGTCGGTCGCGTAGGGGTTGGTCGCGTACGGGTTGGTGGCGGTCCCGGCCTGGGCCTGGGGCTGCTGCGTGCCGAAGCCCGCATAAGCACCGTTGTCGCGGCTGAACCCCCGTCGCGAGAAGACCGGGTTGCTGCTCCTCATCTCACTCCTCCATGGCCACCGTGCGCGGCCTTGGAATCAAGAGTAATGCGAACGCAAAGAAATCGCCCTACTGCTGGAGGAGGATCTTTCCCGGCTGGTACGGGCCCGCTGCGCGGGACGGGCGGGGGTACCCGTGGTGCCCCCGCCGTCCGCGTGTTCCGGCCTGAAACGGAACATCCCCAACATCAGCGTGCCCGAAGCCGGACTTGAACCGGCACGACCCGAGGGTCAGCGAGGTTTAAGCTCGCCGTGTCTGCATTCCACCATCCGGGCAGGGCGTAGCGGCCCCGTGGAAAAGCCTTGAACGCTGCGCCGAGCCTATCCGGAACACTTGCGCCCCCACCTGGGCGTCTCACCGATGTTGTCTGATTTTATTGGCGCTTGATGCCCCGTCAGGGGACAGAAGGCGCGGTCGGCACGTTCCGGGCGTCGATCATGGCCGCCACGGGATTGACGGGATTTCGATGGCCCGCGCCACCCCGCACGCCACCCCGTGCGCCACCCCCTCGGCCCGGCTCCGCTTCCGCCCCCGTCCGGCCTCCGGTTCCGCCCCCGTCCCGGCCTCCGCCGGCACCTCCCGCGGGGCCTCCCGCGGCACCTCCCGCGGTGCCTGCGCCCGCCGCCCCCGAGGCTGCCCCTCCGGCGGCTCCCCCGCACTTCCTCCGGGCGGCTGTCATACCAAAGGAGGAGGCGCGGTCCTCCGCGGTCAGACTCCAGTGGACCGGAGAACGGGCATCACGGCTGATCCGGAGCGGGGCGGGCGCGGCAACCATGGAGGAGTCCCGCCAACCGCGGACCGTGAGCCCGGTCCGCCCCTCGAGGAGTCGCCCCCGTGACCACCATGAACTACGCCCCGCACACCGCCCAGGCCGTCGCCGCGCGCGCCTCCGGCCTCTCCAAGGTGTACGGCCAGGGCGAGACCCAGGTGGTCGCTCTGGACAACGTCTCCGTGGACTTCGCGCAGGGCCAGTTCACCGCGATCATGGGCCCCTCCGGCTCCGGCAAGTCCACGCTGATGCACTGCGTCGCCGGACTGGACACCTTCTCCGCCGGGTCCGTCCGCATCGGCGAGACCGAGCTGTCCACCCTGAAGGACAAGCAGCTCACGCAGCTCCGCCGGGACAAGATCGGCTTCATCTTCCAGGCCTTCAACCTGCTGCCGACCCTGACGGCCCTGGAGAACATCACGCTCCCCATGGACATCGCCGGCCGCAAGCCCGACAAGCAGTGGCTGGACTCGGTGATCACCATGGTCGGCCTCTCCGACCGCCTCTCCCACCGCCCCACCCAGCTCTCCGGCGGCCAGCAGCAGCGCGTGGCCGTGGCCCGCGCCCTGGCCTCCCGCCCCGAGATCATCTTCGGCGACGAGCCCACCGGAAACCTCGACTCGCGCTCCGGCGCCGAGGTCCTCGGCTTCCTGCGCAACTCCGTGCGCGAGCTCGGCCAGACCGTCGTCATGGTCACCCACGACCCGGTCGCCGCCTCCTACGCGGACCGCGTCATCTTCCTCGCCGACGGCCGCATCGTCGACGAGATGATCCAGCCGACCGCGGACGGCGTGCTCGACCGCATGAAGGCCTTCGACGCCAAGGGCCGCACCAGCTGAGGGACGACCCTCGCCCCCCGTCCCCGCTGACCCCTTAGACCTGGACTCCTCCACCATGTTCCGTACCGCCCTGCGCAACGTGCTCGCGCACAAGGCCCGGCTGCTGATGACGGTGCTCGCCGTCGTCCTCGGCGTCGCCTTCGTCTCCGGCACGCTCGTCTTCACCGACACCGTCGGCAAGGCGATGTCGAACCAGTCCGCCAAGAGCTTCGCCGGCGTCGCCGTCTCGGTCACTTCCCACGGCCCCACCCGAAACGACGAGGGCGTCAAGGAGGGCGAGCCGGGCATCAGCCAGCGGACCCTCGACAAGGTCAAGGCGCTCGGCGGCGTGGACGCCGTCTCCGGCCGCGTCCACGGCTTCGCCGCCGTGGGCGACCAGGACGGAAAGCTGATCGGCAACGGCTGGTCCAACACCGGCGCCAACTTCGTCCCCCTCAAGGACGGCAAGGACCCCCGCTACACCTTCACCGAGGGCAACGGCCCGGCCAGGGCCGGCGAGATCGCCCTCGACAAGGAGACCGCCAAGCGCGGCAAGTACAAGGTGGGCGACAAGGTCCGGGTGGCCGACAACGGCCCGGCCAAGGAGTACACGCTCGCCGGCGTCTTCTCCACCGAGGACGGCGCGGTCAACGCGGGCGGCTCGCTCGTCCTGTTCGACACCCCGACCGCCCAGCAGCTCTACCTGGAGCCCGGCTTCTACGACGAGCTCGCGGTCAGCGCCAAGGCCGGCGCCTCCGCCGACCGGCTGCTCACCGAGATCAAGCCGGTCGTCGGCAAGGACGTCACGGCGGAGACCGGCGCGCAGCTCGCCGCCAAGCAGGCCAAGGACATCGAGGCCGGCATGGGCAGCATGAACCAGATGCTGCTGACCTTCGCGCTGATCTCGCTCTTCGTCGGCATCTTCCTGATCTACAACACCTTCACCATGCTGGTCGCCCAGCGCACCAAGGAGCTGGCCCTGCTGCGCGCCGTCGGCGCCAACCGCGGCCAGGTCAAGCGCTCGGTCCTGGCCGAGGCCCTGGTCGTCGGCGTGATCTCCTCCGCCATCGGCCTGATCGCCGGCGTCGGGCTCGCCGTCGGCATGCGCTCCGCGATGAACGCCTTCGACGTCAAGATCCCGGCCGGTCCGCTGGTCGTCGCCCCGGTCACCATCGCCGCGGCGATCGGCATCGGCATCGTCGTCACGATGCTCGCCGCCTGGCTGCCCGCGCGCCGCACCGCCAAGATCTCCCCGGTCGCCGCCATGGGCAGCGCCCACCTGCCGGCCTCCGCGAAGTCCCTGGTGCTGCGCAACAGCATCGGCGGCGCCGTCACCCTGCTCGGTCTGCTGGGCATCCTCGGCGGGGCGATGACCGGCAAGGAGGGCAAGATGCTCATCGGCGCCGGCGCCTTCCTCACCATGATCGGCATCATCATCCTGCTGCCGGCCCTCTCCCGCCCGGTCATCGCGGCGGTCCGCCCGCTGCTGGAGAAGGTCTTCGGCGTCGCCGGCAAGCTGGCCGCGCAGAACGCGGTCCGCAACCCGCGCCGCACCGCCGTCACCGCCGCCTCGCTGGCCATCGGCCTGACCCTGGTCACCGCCCTGTCCGTGCTCGGCATCACGATGGGCAAGGCCATCGACCGGATGACGACGGACAACCTCAGGGCCGACTACACGGTCTCCATGGGCCAGAGCTTCGGCAGCCTGGACGCCTCCGTGATCCCGGCCCTGGAGAAGGCCCCGGGCGTCAAGGCGGTCTCCCCGCAGCAGGCCGGTGACTTCCGGGTCGGCGACGGCGACTCCTACCGCTCGGTCTCCGGGGTCAACCCGGCGACGATCGGCCAGCTCCTCAACTTCGACGTGGTCAGCGGGCAGCTCACCAGCCTCGCCAAGGGCGAGGTGGCGGTCGCCGAGAAGACCGCGAAGGAGGACGGCCTGTCGGTCGGCTCCACCCTGAAGGTCACCTTCCTGGACGACAAGAAGGCGAACCTGAAGGTCGGCGCGGTCTACAAGGACATGGAGGGCATGCTCTCCCCGTACGTGATCGACTCCCGGATCCTCGACAAGCACAGCGAGAAGCCGTACCTGCGCGAGGTCCTCGTCAAGATGGACGGCGGACCCTCCGAGAAGGCCGAGCAGTCCCTCGTCGACGCCCTCGGCAAGAACCCGGCGATCACCTTCGCCACCCAGCAGGACATCCGCAACGAGATGGGCGGCATGATCAACACCGCCTTGAACATCATGTACGGCCTGCTCGCCATGGCGCTGATCATCTCGGTCCTCGGCGTCGTCAACACCCTGGCGATGTCGGTGTACGAGCGGACGCAGGAGATCGGCATGCTGCGGGCCATCGGCCTCGACCGCGGCCGGGTCAAGAACATGATCCGGCTGGAAGCCATCGTGATCTCGCTCTTCGGCGCGGTCATCGGCGTGGCGCTGGGCACCTTCATCGCCTGGGCCGTGGGCGAGACCATCAAGGGCTCGATCCCGAACTACGCCCTGGAGATCCCCTTCGACCGGATCGCGATCTTCATGCTGCTGGCCGGCATCGTCGGCGCCCTGGCGGCCATGTGGCCCGCCCGCAGCGCGGCCCGGCTGAACATGCTGACCGCGATCAAGACGGAGTAGCCGTACGGCCCCACCCGTGCGCATGCCAAGGGCCCCGCGACCTCTCCGGTCGCGGGGCCCTTCGCCGTCTCCCTGCCCGTACGGCTACTGCGGCCACTCCCGGGCGCGCAGCGGCATCCCGGAGGCCGAGCGGGTCCCGGTGCGCACCGCGAGCACCTGGTTGACGCCGAGCCGGTTGTGCTCGAAGGCGAGCGCCGAGGCGGCCATGTACAGCTGCCAGACCCGGGCCCTCCCGGGCGAGGTAAGCCGTACGGCCTCCTCCCAGTGCTCCTCCAGCAGGGCCACCCAGGCCCGCAGGGTGAGCGCGTAGTGCTCGCGCAGCGCCTCCACGTCGCGGACCTCGAAGCCGGCCCGTTCCAGCTCGCCGACGGTGGTGCCCAGCGGGGACAGCTCGCCGTCGGGGAAGACGTAGGCGTCTATGAACGCATCGATCCGGTAGGCCTCCTCGTCCGGCTCGGGGCGCCGCGCGATCTGGTGGTTCAGCAGTCTCCCGCCCGGCCGCAGCAGTCCGTACAGGCTCCGGGCGTACGTGCGGTAGCGGTCGGCGCCGACGTGTTCGGCCATCCCGATGGAGGAAACGGCGTCGTACGGACCGTCCTTGACGTCCCGGTAGTCCTGGACCCGGATCTCGACGAGGTCGGCCAGGCCCTCCTCCGCGACCCGCTTGCGGGCGTAGGCGGCCTGTTCGCGCGAGAGCGTGATCCCGGTGACCTTGGCCCCGTACTCCCGGGCCGCGTGCAGGGCCATCGACCCCCAGCCGCAGCCGACGTCCAGGAGCCGGTCCCCGGGGCCCAGCGCGAGCTTGCGGCAGACCAGGTCCAGCTTGTCCTGCTGGGCGTCCTCCAGGCTCCCGCCGGGGGTCCAGTAGGCGCAGGAGTACACCATCGAGGGGCCGAGCACCCGCTCGTAGAAGGCGTTGCCCACGTCGTAGTGGTGGCTGATGGCCTGCCGGTCGCTGACCCTGCTGTGCCGGGGTTGCCGGGGTCCCCCGCGGCGGCCGGCCTCCTCGGGCGGCGGGGCCGGCTTGGTCCACGGCCGCGCCAGGCCCACGAGGCTCCGTACGGCGGCCCGGGCGCGGGGATCGCGCAGCAGGGCGGCGGGCCGGGTGTCCTTGGCGGCCGCCGGCTCGGGCTCGCGGTCCCGCTCCCAGAGCAGCCCGCCGACCCGGTCCAGCAGTTCGAACAGGTCCCCGTCGACGGTGAGGTCCCCGGCGACCCAGGCGCGGGCCAGGCCGAGCTCGCCGGGCTTCCACAGGATCCGGCGCAGGGCGCGCCGGTTGTTCAGCACCAGGACGGGACCGCCGAGCGGACCGGCCTCGCTGCCGTCCCAGGCCCGGATCCGGACGGGGAGAGGGGCCCCCAGCAGGGTTTCGGCTGGAGCGGCCAGCCGCGGCGCGGCGTCGTTCATGCAGGTCCCTCCGACTGACTGCGACTAGCTCCGACAAGTTCCGACCGCACGGCATACCCGGATCCGGTCCCGAATATGCCGAAGGGGCTGCCCGCACCACGGATGGCGGGCAGCCCCTTCGGGGACACGCTGGGTCGTACCGGTCCTGCTGGTCCTACGGGGTCAGGAGGCCTTGGCCTTCTCGGCCGGGGCCGGGGCGACGGCGGCCGGAGCCGGCTTCGCGGCCTCGTAGAACTCCTCGCGGGGGCTCTCCAGGGCGCCGAGGGAGACGACCTCGCGCTTGAGGAACATGGCGAGGGTCCAGTCGGCGAAGACGCGGATCTTGCGGTTCCAGGTCGGCATGGCCATGCCGTGGTAGCCACGGTGCATGTACCAGGCGAGCCGGCCCTTGAGCTTGATCTTCATCTTGCCCATGACGATCATCGCCACGCCCTTGTGGAGGCCGAGGCCCGCCACCGCACCCTTGTTGGAGTGCGAGTACTCGGCCTGCGGGAAGCCCCGCATGCCCGAGATGACGTTGTCGCCGAGGACCTTGGCCTGACGCAGCGCGTGCTGGGCGTTCGGCGGGCACCAGGCGTTCTCCACGCCGGCCTTGCGGGCGGCGAGGTCGGGCACCTGGGCGTTGTCGCCGGCGGTCCAGATGTAGTCCGTGCCCTTGACCTGGAGGGTCGGCTCGGCGTCCACGTGGCCGCGGGGGCCCAGCGGCAGGCCGTAGCGGGCCAGCACCGGGTTGGGCTTGACGCCGGCGGTCCACACGAGGGTGTTGGAGTCGACCTCGAGGCCGTTCTTCAGCACCACGTGGCCGTCCACGCAGGAGTCCATGGAGGTGTTCAGGTAGATCTCGATGCCGCGCGACTCGAGGTGCTCCTTGCCCCAGGTGCCGAGCTTGGGCCCGACCTCGGGAAGGATCTTGTCGGCCGCGTCGACCAGGATGAAGCGCATGTCCTCGCGCTTGATGCTGGTGTAGTACTTCGCGGCGTCGCGGGCCATGTCCTCGACCTCGCCGATCGTCTCGGCGCCGGCGAAGCCGCCGCCGACGAAGACGAAGGTGAGGGCCTTGCGGCGGACGTCCTCGTCCGTCGTGGACTCGGCCTTGTCGAGCTGCTCGAGTACGTGGTTGCGCAGGCCTATGCCCTCTTCCACGCCCTTCATGCCGATGCCCTGTTCGGCGAGGCCGGGGATCGGGAAGGTGCGGGAGATGGCGCCGAGCGCGATCACCAGGTAGTCGAAGGGCAGCTCGTACGCCTCGCCGACCAGCGGCGTGACGACGGCGACCTTGCGGTCCTGGTCGATGTTCGTGACCCGGCCGGTGAGGACCTCAGCCTTCGGGAGCACGCGTCGCAGCGGTACGACGACGTGCCGAGGCGAGATGCTGCCTGCGGCCACTTCGGGGAGGAAGGGCTGGTAGGTCATGTACGAGCGCGGGTCGACGACCGTGACGGTCGCCTCGCCGTAACGCATCTTCTTCATGATGCGCTTGGCTGCGTACAGGCCTACGTACCCACCTCCTACAACGAGGATCCTGGGACGCTCCGTGGTGCTCATGGAACGAGTATCCAGCACCCCCAGGGGTGACGCTCGTGAGCCCCTTCACAAGGACCTGTGGACCCTCTGCTACACTCCGCGGCCCACGTGACCGAGGTCATGGCGCGAAGCGGGAACCAGGGTGTAACGGGAGTCGTTGAACACCAGTCCTGAACTGGCCTCCAAGCCCTCAAGCGGAGTAGACCACCGCCTTCGTGGATACCTACCGCCAGAGGCTCGCGGAGTCCGCCAATCGCACGAACGCGAGCAAAAAGAAGGCCCCGGGGGCTCCGGACTCGCCCAAAAGGCTCCCCCAGAGCCCTCACAGGCATCTTTTCCTTGTGAAGAACTTCACGAAGTTCATGTGGACGACGGGACCTAAGACCCCCGAAAGGCCCTCCGGGACCCCTGTTGGCCCCCTGCCGACCCCGCTGTTTTGACCCTCGACCAGGTCGAGGGACCAGTGTGCGGGGCGTGGAGAACGAGATGCGCAGTATCGGCGAGACGGCCCGCGACAGCGGCCTGAGCGTGAGTGCCCTGCGGTTCTACGACGGGGCCGGCGTTCTGGTGCCCGTCGTGGTCGACCCGGCGAGCGGGTACCGCTGGTACGGGCCCGAGCAGGTCGAGGAAGCCAGGCTGCTGGCCCGGCTCCGGCGGGCCGGGATGCCCGTGGCGGACATCCGGCTGGTACTGGCCGGCTGGGCCGGCGCGGACACCGATCTGGTACGCGGCCTGCTCCGGGCGCACCTGCTCCGGCTCGAGCGGGGCCTGTCCGATGCACGCAGCGAGCTCTCCGCGGTCCGCGCGCTACTCGAACGCAGGGAGAACCCCATGATCACGTCCATCGGCACGTCCAACGCCACCCCGACCACCCGGCTCACCGTGTCCGGACCCGAGCTGGCCGCCGCGCTGGACGCGGTCCGGTTCGCCGTCTCCGCCGACCCCGAGCTGCCGGTGCTCGGCGGGATCCTGTTCGACATCGACGGCGGGGCGCTGCGCGTGGTGGCCACCGACCGGTACCGCCTGGCCGTCGCCCGCGCCGGGGCTACCGGACACACCGGGCCCCGCCTGCAGCTCCTCGTACCGGCCCCGCTCGCCGACGCGATGCGGGCGCTGCTGAGCGACGACGCACCGGTCCTGCTCACCGTGGACGGCGACCGCGTGGCCCTGGAGACCGAGACGGCGGACCGCCAGGCGGCCGGGCGCTGCCTGGGCCACGAGTTCCCCGACTACCGCCGCCTCGTCAGCCTGCCCGCGGGGCGCCGGGTCCCCATCGACGTGCCGGCCTTCCGCGAGGCCCTGGAAACCGGCCCCGTCCGCCCGGCCGAGCGCGAGCAGGACGGCGCGACCGGCGACGTCAGCGTGCTCAGGGTGAGCGACGGGGACGAGGTCTCCCTCTGCGACGACGATGACGAAGACCCGGCCGACGTCGGCCTGAACCGCACGTTCCTGCTGGACGCGCTCGCCGCCGGAGACCGGGACCGGCTGATCCTGGAGCTCGGCGCCCCCAAGGCCCCCGTGGTGATCCGCCGCCCCGACGACGAGGAGTCGTTCTCGCTCCTGATGCCGGTCCGGCTGGACGGGTAGGCCCAGGCGGCCGGTGCCTCGCTGTGGTTGGCACCGCGCGTGTCCACAGCCGTGTGCACACTGGGGTCATGAGTTAGAACGCTGTCGAAGGGGCGTGCGACGAGCTGCTCGCCCGTGAAGCCGAGGCCGTACTGGCCGAAGGCGGGCCGACCGTGACCATGGCGGAGCTATTGGCCGACCTGTTCAGCGAACGGGGTGACGGCGCGGTCGGCGACCGCCGCGACGTCCAGCGCAACACCTGAGGCCGTTTGGCCAGACCTGGGAACGGCGGTGCCCCCGGCGGGATGGATCCGCCGGGGGCACCGTGCCGTGCGTTCGAGCCGTGCGACCGCGCCGGGTGTCAGGCGATGGACCAGGCGATTCCGTCGAGGATGTCGTGCTCCGAGACCAGGACCTCCGAGGCGCCGATCCGCTCCATGATCGCCAGCAGGACCAGGGCGCCCGCGCCGATCACGTCGACCCGGCCCGGGTGCATCACCGGGATCGCCGCGCGCTCGGCGTGCGTCAGCGTCAGCATCCGCTCGCTGACCTCGCGGACCGTCTCGTACGGGATCCGGGAGTGGTGGATCCGCGCCGAGTCGTACGCCTCCAGGCCCAGTGCGATCGCGGCGACCGTGGTCACCGAACCGGCCAGGCCCACCAGGGTGCGCGCCTCGGCCAGCGGGACGGTCTCGGCGGCCAGGTCCAGCGCCGCCTCGATGTCGGCCCGTATCGCGGCCACCTGCTCCCCGGTCGGCGGGTCGGTGACGACCCCGTCCACCGTCAGGTGGCGCTCGGTCATCCGGACACAGCCCACGTCGACGGAACGGGCCGCCCGGACGTGCTCGGTGCCGACCACGAACTCCGTGGAGCCGCCGCCGATGTCCACCACCAGGAAGGGCCGCTCCAGGTCGGTGTGGCCGGTCAGCTCACCGGTGGCGCCGGTGAAGGAGAACTCGGCCTCCTGGCCGCCGCTGATCACCTCGGGCTCGACGCCCAGGATGTCCAGGACGCCGCGGACGAACTCGTCGCGGTTCTCGGCGTCCCGGGAGGCCGAGGTCGCCACGAAGCGCACCCGCTCCGCGCCGAGCTCCTTGATGACCGCCGCGTACGCGCGGCAGGCCGCGAAGGTGCGCTCCAGGGCCTCCGGGGCCAGCCGGCCCGTCTGGTCGACGCCCTGGCCGAGCCGGACGACGATCATCCGGCGGTCCAGCTCGATCAGCTCGCCGGTGGCGCGGTCGAGGTCCGCGACGAGGAGCCGGATGGAGTTCGTACCGCAGTCGACGGCCGCGACGCGGGTCACGCGCCCGCCTCCGTCGCGGCGGTCTCCGCAGCGGCGGCCTTCTTCTCGCCGCACGGGGTGACGCAGGCGCCCTTGGCCCACCACTCGGGCAGCATCGCCAGGGCCTCGTCGCCGAACGGGTTCACGCCCGGGCCCGCGGCCAGGGAGTGGCCGACCAGCACGTGCAGGCACTTCACCCGGTCCGGCATGCCGCCGGCGCTCGGGAACCCCTGGAGCACCTCGATGGCGTCGCGGCGGGTGATGTAGTCCTCGTGCGCGGCCCGGTAGGCGTCGGCCAGCTCCGGGTCCACGGCGAGACGGGCCTGCATCTCCTTCATCACGCCGTTGGCCTCCAGCGTGCCGATCGCACCGGCGGCACGCGGGCAGGTCAGGTAGTACAGCGTCGGGAAGGGGGTGCCGTCGGGGAGTCGCGGCGCGGTCTCCACCACGTCCGGCTGCCCGCAGGGGCAGCGGTGCGCGATGG
This sequence comes from Streptomyces sp. AP-93, assembly GCF_022808175.1. Classification (GTDB taxonomy): domain Bacteria; phylum Actinomycetota; class Actinomycetes; order Streptomycetales; family Streptomycetaceae; genus Streptomyces. The sequence continues at coordinate 63,066 of NZ_JALGBX010000009.1, forward strand.
CGCGCAGCCCGCGCGGGGGGCGGCCGAGCTGCTGTTCGAACGCCTCGATGTCGGCGGCGGTCGGCTCGGTCCGGTCGGTCTGGGGCGGGGGCGTCTGCATGCCTGGAGGAAGTCTTTTCGTTCTCGTGGATGGGTGGGACTCAGTCGCCCGGGCGGTCGGCCTTGTCGACGCCGTCCCAGACGTTGGAGTACCAGGGCCGGTCGGTGGCGGCCTGTCCGCTGCGGCGCTGCTCGGCGCCGCCGGCCCCGGGGTCGGTCATGATGTAGCTGATCTCCCCCGGCCGGACGAAGTGCAGGTGCTTGCGCGCCTGCTGCTCGGCGTACGCGTTGTCCTGCCAGCGGGCCTTCTCGTCGCGCAGCCGTTCCAGCCGGTCCCGCGCGGCAACGGCGTCCTTCTGCTGCTTCGCGATCTCCGAGCGCTGGGACACGTACTGGCGCATCGGATACGCGAGGGCGACGACCAGGGTACAGAGGACGAGCACGAGCAGGGCGGCCCGGCCGGTGAGCCGGCTGCGGCGGACCTGGCGGCGGGACTGCGAGCGGTACACGTGCGCCGCGGTCCGCTCACCGAGCTGCTTGAGCCTGGTCGCGGTCGAGAACGTGGCGAACCGGTCCCGGTTCCCGGCCATTGATCCGCCTCCCCTATATGCGCACGACGCACTACGTCCCCGCACACGGTACGGGACCGAGTGCGGGGACGTAGGGAGGCTTGCGCCCCTAAGGACCGATCAGGGTGTTCAGCCCTTGAAGCGCGGGAACGCGCTGCGGCCCGCGTACACCGCGGCGTCGTCGAGGATCTCCTCGATGCGCAGCAGCTGGTTGTACTTGGCGACGCGGTCCGAGCGTGCCGGGGCGCCGGTCTTGATCTGGCCGCAGTTCACGGCGACCGCGAGGTCGGCGATCGTGACGTCCTCGGTCTCACCGGAACGGTGCGACATCATGCACTTGAAACCGTTGCGCTGGGCCATCTCGACGGCGTCCAGGGTCTCGGTCAGCGAACCGATCTGGTTCACCTTGACGAGCAGGGCGTTCGCCGAGCCCTCTTCGATGCCGCGGGCGAGACGCTCGGGGTTGGTGACGAAGAGGTCGTCGCCGACGATCTGGACCTTGGAGCCCAGGCGGTCGGTGAGGGTCTTCCAGCCGGCCCAGTCGTCCTCGAACAGCGGGTCCTCGATGGAGACCAGCGGGTACGCCTCGACGAGCTCGGCGTAGTAGTCCGTCATCTCGGCGGCCGAGCGGGACTTGCCCTCGAACTCGTAGTTGCCGTCCTTGTAGAACTCGGACGCGGCGACGTCGAGCGCGAGCGCGATCTGGGTGCCCGGGACGTAGCCGGCCTGCTTGATGGCCTCGACGATGAGGTCGAGCGCGGCGCGGTTCGACTCCAGGTTCGGCGCGAAGCCGCCCTCGTCGCCCAGACCGGTGGAGAGGCCCTTGGTGTGCAGGACCTTCTTGAGGGTGTGGTAGACCTCGGCACCCCAGCGAAGGGCCTCGGAGAAGGACTCCGCGCCGATCGGGGCGATCATGAACTCCTGGATGTCGACGTTGGAGTCGGCGTGCGACCCACCGTTCAGGATGTTCATCATGGGAACGGGCAGCAGGTGCGCGTTCGGGCCGCCGAGGTAGCGGAACAGCGGGAGGTCGGAGGCCTCGGACGCGGCGTGCGCGACGGCGAGGGAGACGCCCAGGATGGCGTTGGCGCCGAGGGAGCCCTTGTTCTCGGTGGCGTCCAGGTCGATCATCGCCTGGTCGATCAGGCGCTGCTCGGTGGCGTCGTAGCCGACGAGCTCCGGGCCGAGCTGCTCGATGACGGCGAGGACCGCCTTCTCCACGCCCTTGCCCATGTAGCGGTTGGGGTCACCGTCACGGAGCTCTACGGCTTCGAACGCTCCGGTGGAGGCACCGGACGGGACTGCAGCACGGCCGGTGCTGCCATCGTCGAGGCCCACCTCGACCTCGACCGTGGGGTTGCCTCGGGAGTCCAGGATTTCCCGGGCTACGACGACGTCGATGGACGGCACGAGCATCTCCTTCTGGGATGTGACGCTGGGTGTGCGGTGGCATGTCAGGCCGTGGGATGGCCTTGCCGCTTAGAGCCTAACCGCCTCTGGGCACTCGGCCAGCCGACCGCCCGGGTCCTGGGACGAAAAAGGGCCTGAATGCCCCCCTTACGGGACATAGGACCCTTGATCATCGGCATTCCGGAGGGTCCGTCAGGCCGGAGACACCCGCACACAGCACCGCCCGGCGCGAAGGGGGTTACGCGCCGGGCGGTGGAATTACGTGGTGGAACCACCGCGTGTCGCCGCACAAGCGGCCACGGCCGTTCTCACGGGTTTCAGCTGAGCTTCAGCTTCTGGCCCGGGTAGATCAGGTCGGCGTCCGAGACGATGTCCTTGTTGAGCTCGAAGAGCTTCTCCCAGCCACCGGACACGTTGTTCGCGTCGGCGATCGCGCCCAGCGTGTCGCCGGACTTGACCGCGTAGGAGCCGTTGCCCGTCTTGGGGGCTTCGGCCTTCGGCGCGGCGGCCGGACGCTCGGAGCGGGTGGTCGGAGCCTCGACGCGCTTGGTCTCCTTCTTCGGAGCCTCGGTCTTCTTCTCCTGCTTCGGCTGCGTCTTCGGCTTGGAGGGGGTCTGGGCCGAGCCGCCGTTGTAGGAGGAGTTCGACAGGCCGACGCCGCAGTGCGGCCAGGCACCCTTGCCCTGGCCCTTGAGGACCTTCTCGGCGATGGCTATCTGCTGCGACTTGGAGGCCTGGTTGGCCTGCGCGGCGTACGTCTTGCCGCCGTACGCGGCCCACGTGGAGGACGAGAACTGCAGGCCGCCGTAGTAGCCGTTGCCCGTGTTGATGGACCAGTTGCCGCCGGACTCGCACGAGGCGACGCGGTCCCACTCGCCAGCGGTCGCGGCGGAAGCGGTGCCCGCGGCCATCAGGGGAGCCGCGACGGCGACACCCGCGACACCGGCGAGCGTGACGATGCGGACGGCCTTGGAGCCGCGACGGTGCTTGCCCTTGCCGGAAAGCAGCATGGAGTTCTCCTCACCGACGCCTACGAGGTGAGCTGTCGGGTTCGGGCGAGTGAGTGCCCGGCCGAGCGACCTAGCGCTTGGCTTAACCCCTAGCCGGCTGAAGTGACCGTCTCTCAACGGCCGCTACCGGCGCCTACCTTGGTTCCCCCGCTCCTGCCTTCGGCGCTTTACGCGACGAGTGTTCCCTCCGTCCGCCGGCAGGATTCGGCGATGCGGTCGAAGGAGCCCGCGGTGGCGAGCGATTCAGAAGGTAGACAGGTCTCCCCCCGATGTTCAACGAGCGACATCGGGGGGAAACGGTGCCTACTTGCGCTCCCCGGAAGGGTGTTTGCGCAGGTGAGGGCGGGGTTTGCGGAACCCTGCGGGCGGGACACGCCAGTTGACCTGAAGAGACACATGTCTCACTTATAGAAAACGGACAATCAGCTGGTTCCGGGCACCTCAAGTGTCCCTATTGATGCGTTAGATCCAGATTCTGGCCGGGCTTGATCAGGTCCGCATCGCCGCCGATGACCTGCTCGTTGGCCTCGTAGAGGCCCTTCCAGCCGCCCTTCACTCCGTTGGCGTCCGCGATCGCGATCAGGCTGTCGCCCGCCTTCACGGTGTACGTCGGGTCCGACGCGGCGTCAGGCGCGGCAGGCGTCTCGACGGCGGCCGGACCGCGGTGCTTGCCGCCGCCCTCGGTCGCACCGGGGGTCGCCGGAGCGGTCGGGGAGGCGGACTCGCCGGGTGCGGCCGGAGTCGTCGGGGCCGTGGGATCAACCGGGTTGACCTGATCCGCCGGGTTCGTCGGGTCTGCCGGATTCATCGGGTTCGTCGGATTGCCGGGGTTCGTCGGCTTCGTCGAGTCCCCGGGGCCGGACGGGGTCACCGGAGCCGTCGGGTCCACCGGCAGGGTCGCGTCCGTGGACGGCGGCGCGGGAGTGGTGGGGTCCACCGGGATGGTGGGGCCCACCGGGGTGGTGGGGTCCGCCGGGCTCGTGGGAGGCGTCGGGTCGCCCGGGAGGCCGGGAGGCTGCGTCTGGAGGTCCGGCGAGGGCATGACGGGCAGTTCGCCCGGCACGCCGATCGGATAGTCGGGCAGCACCGAGGCCGACGGGCCCGCCGGTCCCTTCTGCGACGGGGCCCCGAAGTCCGTGGACTTGCCCGAGCCCGTGTGGGGCACGGTGTCGTCCGGGCGGGACGGCGCCGGGGTGGCGGATGCGGAACCGCCGGGGAGGCCCGGGTCCACGTCGGCGGCGGGCGCGTCCTGCGTCAGACCGGCCTGCACCGCGCACAGCGGCCACGCCACAGGACCCCGGGAAGCCAGGACCCGCTCGGCCACGGCGATCTGCTGGGAGCGGCTGGCGAGGTCGGCGCGCTCGGCGAAGTCCAGCCCGCCGGCGCTCTTCCACTGCTCCTGGCTGAACTGGAGCCCGCCGTACGCGCCGCCGCCGAAGTTGGCGCTCCACGTACCCCCGCTCTCGCACTCGGCGACCCTGTCCCACGTGGAGGTCTCCGCGGCGCTCGCGCCGGTGGCGGCGAGCAGCGGCAGGGCGAGTGCGGTGCCGGTGACTCCGGCGGTGACGACAAGTGCGGGCACTTGTCGGGGGCGTCTGTGGCGGCCGTTCCCGGAACGCATGAGGCTGCACCTTTCGCATAACGGCGGGGTAACGGCAGAACCTAGCGGCCTTCGAACGCCGGTCACAAGTTTGGACAGCGAACTGACTTCCGGTCAGGCCGGTTTCAGATGTTTTGGGCGTTGAATTCGGCCGTGAAGCGGACCGGAAGCGTCCGCAGCCCCCGCACGATGAGCCCCCCACGCCACCGCAGCTCCCCGACGGGCACGGCCAGTTCCAGATCGGGCAGCCGCGTCAGCAGGGTCGCGAGCCGGAGACCACTCTCAAGGTCTCCGCCACACGCACCGTCACTCGCAGCGGCGGGATGGCCGGACGGACGTACACCGGTGTCCCCGCGCGCTGCTCACGACAGTCGATCCGTTCCGTCCCTTGTTCAGCAGCTCGAAGCCGTACGGCGGGGGCCCACCTGCCCAGCCGCCCGCCTGGAGCTTCCACTCCCGGCCGCTCCAAGTCCTGGAGAAGATCAGCTCGTGTTCCAACTCGGCGAGGTACGCCAAGGTCGGCATGGCGACCTTGAACTCAAGGTCGTCCGAGTCGATCCGGCCGTCCGAGGTGACGACCCGAGTCCCCTTGTCGACCATCTCCCACATCCAGTTGCTGATGATCCGGGCGGTACGGCCGTACCGGTCGAGGGGATTTCGGCCCTTCGCCCGACTTGTACGCCAATGCCCGTCAGGCCACCGCCGACCGGCGGCTCAGCAAGAACCCGTCAGGTGGCCTTGCCCGCATCCGGGGCAGGGCTCGGGGTGAAGCGGACCGGGAGGGTGCGCAGGCCCCGCATGATGAGACCGCCCCGCCAGCGCAGCTCTGAGGGGTCCACGGCAAGTTCCAGGTCGGGCAGCCGGGTCATCAGCTCAGCGAGGGCCGTTTGGCCTTCAAGGCGGGCCAGGGGGGCTCCCAGGCAGTAGTGGATGCCGTGGCCGAGCCCGAGATGCTGGTTGTCGCTCCTGGCGAGGTCGAGCGTGTCCGGATCGCTGAACCGTTCCGGGTCGCGGTCGGCAGCGGCGAGCACGACGAGGACCGGGTCGCCGGCGGGGATGTCCTGGCCACCCAGAGTCAGCGGCTCCGTCGCGTACCGCCAGGTGGCCATTTCCACGGGGCCGTCGTAGCGCAACAGCTCTTCGATGCCCGTTTCCAGCAGGTCGGTGTCTCCGGCGGCAAGGGAGGACTGGAGACGTTCACGCTGGTCCGGGTTCTGCAGCAGGGCGTAGGCCCCGTTGCCGATGAGGTTGATCGTAGTTTCAAAACCTGCGAAGAGAAGCACGAAGCACATCGCGGCGGCCTCGTTCTCCGTGAGGTGTTCGCCGTGGTCGCTCGCCCGGATCAGGCCGGAGATCAGGTCGTCGCCCAGATCATCGCGCTTGCGGTGGATCAGTTCGACGAGGTAGCTGCGGATCTGCTTGACCGCGCGAGCCACCCCGCCGCGCGGGCCACCCGCGTGCCGGATCATCATGCCCGCCCAGTCGCGGAAGTCGTCCTGGTCCTCGCGCGGTACGCCGAGCATCTCGCAGATGGCGTAGATGGGGAGCGGGAAGGCGAACTCGTGGATGAGGTCGGCTTCACCCTTCTCACAGAACCGGTCGATGAGGTGGTCGGTCAGTTCCTGGACCCTCGGGGTGAATTCGGCGACCCTGCGCGGGGTGAACGCCTTCGACACCAGGCGCCGGAGCCGGGTGTGGTCCGGCGGGTCGATGTTGAGGAGGTGGGTCATCAGCTCGGCCTTGCGCTCCCCCGGGATCCCGGTCCGGCCCTTGGCGTGCGCGGAGCCTTCGTGGTGGGCCGGATTCTTGCTGAGCCGCTGGTCGGCGAGGGCCTGGCGGGCGTCGGCGTACCGGGTGACGAGCCAGGCCTCGACCCCGCTGGGGAGCGTGGTGCGGTGCACGGGCGCGTGCTCGCGCAGCCAGGCGTACGCCGGGTACGGGTCGGTCGCGAACTCCCAGTCGAACAGGGTCGGCGGTGGGGCGGATCCGTCCACGGATCCGTCCACGGACTGGTCGGCGGCGGGCTCTTCGGGGGCTGCGGAGGTCTGCTCGTGCACCCGGAGACCGTATCCCGCCCGCCACCCATCACCCCATATGGGCTGTTTGTCGCGGCTGTCCGTAGATCAGCTCTGGCTTGACCTCACGTTCCCCGGCGTTCCTACTTTCGGTTTTGTGGATGTGAGGATCTTGAAAAGCAGCTTCGCGGTGGTGGAGAGACGGGCCGAGCATGCGGTCAAGTTCTTCTACTCCCACCTGTTCTGGCACAACCCCGGAGTCCGTGATCTCTTCCCGGCCTCCTTCGAAGACATGGAACGACAGCGGGACCGGCTCTTCGCCGCGCTCACCCATGTGATCGCCCACCTGGAGAACGAAACGCTCGTCCCCTATCTCCGCGACCTCGGCCGCGACCACCGCAAGTTCCTGGCGGGACCCGAGCACTACGCGGCCGTGGGCACCAGCCTCATCGCCGCGCTCGCCGAGGCCTCCGGGTCCGCCTGGCATCCCCAGGCAGAAAAGGCCTGGTCAGAGGCGTACCAGGTGATCGCCGACGCGATGATGGCCGGCGCCGCCGCCAGCGACGACCCACCCTGGTGGGACGCGGAAGTCGTACGCCACCTGCTGTACGGGCAGGACATCGGCGTCCTCACCCTCCGCCCGCACGCCCCCTTCCCCCACCTCCCCGGCCAGTACACGAGCGTGAGCAGCGACCGGGTGCCGACGACCTGGCGCACGTACTCCCTGGGCAACGCGCCCCGCGCCGACGGGACGCTCGACCTGCACGTGAGCCGGATCGAGGGCGGCCGCCTCAGCACCGCCCTGATCCGCGAGACGCAGCCCGGGGACGTGCTGCGGCTCGGCGCGGCCGGCGGGCAGATGACCTTCCGCCGCGAGGACCGCCCGGTCAGCTTCATAGCCGCCGGCACCGGCTGGGCCCCGGTCCGCGCCATGCTGGAGGACCTGGCGGAACACCCTCCCGATCAGGACGTACGGCTCTTCGTGGTCGCACGCGACGCCGCCCACCTCTACGACCGCCCGCTCATCGACGAGTACGCGGCCTCCCTCGGCTGGCTGAGCGTCACCTACATCACCCCCGCCCCCGGCCAGCACCGCAACCAGGCCACCGACCGGCTGACGACCGCGCTCAGCAACCGCGGGCTCTGGCCCGACCAGGACGTCTACCTCAGCGGTCCGCCGCAGTTCATCCGGGAGACCTCGTACCTCCTGGAGGAACTCGGCGCGCGCCCCGACCGGATTTTCTACGACTCCGTACCTGCCAGTGGCAAGAGCCACGAGGACGGAAGCCGGCCGATGGGCTTCGGCGAGTGGTTCCTGAACCGCCCCGACCCGCACTGGCACAACCCGTCCGGCCGGGCTCCCCGGGAGTACTGAGCGCCGTTGCGGGGCGCCTCCCGCCGCTGAGGGCTATTCGCCGACGCCCTCGGCCGTACGGATCGCGTCCCGGTAGGTCCGGGCCGCCGCGCGCAGTGCGGTCTCGGGGTCGGTGCCCGCCGCCTCGGCGCGCGCCGCCAGATCCAGCAGTTCGTACCCGACGCCCTCCCCGCGGGGCAGTTCCACGGGCACCGCCCCCGCACGGGCGCGGCCCGCCAGCTTGGCCGCGAGCGCGAGACCGGGCTGGCCGAGCGGGATCCCGTCGGTCACCGACTCCCGCTGCTTCTCCACCTGCTTGGTGCGCTGCCAGTGTGCGTGCACGTCCTGCGGGGTTTCCGCGGTCGCGTCGCCGAAGACGTGCGGGTGCCGGTGGATCAACTTCTCGACGAGGGCTCCCGCCACGTCGTCGATGGAGAACGGTTCGTCCTCTTCACCGGGGCCGCCCTCCTCCGCGATGCGCGCGTGGAAGACCACCTGGAGCAGGACGTCGCCGAGCTCCTCGCGCAGTTCTTCGCGGTCCCCGGCCTCGATGGCCTCGACCAGCTCGTAGGCCTCTTCGATGGCGTACTTCGCCAGTCCCTCGTGGGTCTGCTCCGAGGTCCAGGGGCATTCGCGCCGGACCCGGTCCATCACCTGGACGAGGTCGAGCAGGCGTGCGCCCGGGAGATCGTACGAGCCCGGCAGCAGCTCCAGGTCCGGTACGGCGACCCGGCCCGAGCCGGCGAAGCGGGCCAGCCCGTCGGTGAGCCGCCGGTCTCCCTCGCCGCTCAGCAGGACGACGACCGTGTGCCCGCCGGCGCACTCCTCGATCAGCGCCTGGGCGTCGGGGGTCTCCAGGGCCACGTCGACGCCCGCCTCGCGGAGGTAGGGGAGCTGGACGTGGCCCGAGTCGGCGCACAGCACCCGGTCCGCGGCGTGCAGGGTCTGCCAGGCGGGCCAGGACAGCACGCCGGGGGCCACCCGGTGGCTCGTGGTCAGCAGCACGATGCGGCCGGTGGGCTCGGAGGACACGTCGTCAGTCACCCTCCGAACCTACCTCCCGGCGGGACGGCCCGGGCCGTCGGCCTAGGCGCCGGCCGGGGGCTGCTCGGGCCGGGTGACCTGGGTGATCCAGGGGGTGGTGTGCTCGCCGAGGGTGACCCGCTGGGGGTCCCAGACGCCGTAGCGCGGATTGACCTCGATGCCGAGCCCGGCCGCGGCCTTCGCGGCGGGCTCGGCGAGCTTGCCCTCGCCGTACTTCGCGTTCAGCTTCTCGAAGAGCACCTGGTCCCGGACCCAGCGCTCGATCTGGTCGGGGGCGACGGCGGCCTTCTGCAGGATCGCCTCCTCGAAGGCCGCGGCCCCGCGGTTGCCCTCGTCGTAGGCCTTGCGGGCCTCCTGGAGGTCCTTGGGGGTGACGGTGATGCCGGCGTCCTTCGCCATCCGGTCGAGGATCCGGCTCTGCAGCATCGTGCTGAGCTTGACCCGCTCGAGCTGCGGGACGGCCGCGATGAGCTCGGCCGCGTGGTCGGAGCGGTTCTGTGCGGTGCGGACGTCGTTCACCTGGGCCTGGAGCGCGGAGGTGGTGATCCGTTCGCCGCCGATCACGGCCGCGGTGCCGGGGCGGGCTTCGCCCGAGCACGCGGACAGCAGAGGGGCCGCCAGGAGCAGGGCGGCGGAAACGGAGAGCGCTGTGCGACGGTGCAAAGGAGCCTCCAGGGCCGGGAGATTGTGCTTCGGTGCACAAGGGCCGTGCGGTGATCGATGTTATGCAGTCGAGGTGATCAGAGCCACTGGTTCGACCAACGATTCCGGGGGTGTTGGGGTTCGCGTCCACCGATGGCCACCCTTCGGCCCACCGGGAGTGCCAGGGTCGGCCCACCATGTCGACACCGCACCGCTCCCCGCGCCGCCCCAGTCTGTCCGGCTCGGCGCTCGCCTCCCTGGTCACGGTGGTGGCCGTGTGCGCCGGCGACGCCGTGGCACGCGTCTTCCCGTACGGGCCGCGCCACCGCAGCATCAACGACCTCGGCAATCAGTTCGTGCCCTTCCACGCGCACCTGTGGGACCTGCTGCACGGGCGCGCCGGGGGCGGACTGCTGCTGAACTGGCAGTCCGGGTACGGGACCAGCTTCCTGCCCGACTTCGGGACCTACCTGGCCAGCCCGTTCGCGGTCCTGGTGGGGCTGTTCCCGCGCCAGGACATCGACCTCGCGGTGTACGTGGTCACCGTGCTCAAGACGGCGGCCGCCGCGGCGGCGATGGCCTGGCTGCTGCGCACCCAGCGGCGCGGACCGGCGTGGGCGGCGGGGCTGCTCGGGGCCTCGTACGCGCTGTGCGGCTGGTCGGTGATCGAGGCCTCGTACAACCCGATGTGGCTGGACGGGCTGATCGCCTTCCCGCTCCTGTGTCTGACGGGTGAGTGGGCGCTACGCTCGCGCCGGCCGGTGGCGGCCGTCGTGGTGGTGGCGCTCTGCTGGACGGCGAACTTCTACACCGCCTACATGGCGACGCTGGGCGCGGTCCTGGTGCTGCTGGTCCGGCTGCTGCTCGCGCGGGAGGGCGCGGCGGAGCCCCTCCGGATGTCCTGCCGGGTCCTGGCGCGGGCGGCCCTGACCACCGCGCTGGGCGTCGCCCTGTCGGCTCCGGTGCTCCTCCCCCTCTTCCTCAGCTCGAAGCAGGCCTACCCGGGGTGGTTCAAGCCGTTCCGGCCGGTGGCGGCCGAGGACCTGCTGGCCCGGCTGCTGCCCGCCACCTACTCCTTCTCCTCCCCCGCCCTGTTCATCGGCACCGGGACCCTGCTGCTCGCGGCGGCCCTGCCCTTCCACCGGGCGGTGGCGGGGCGGGAGCGGCTGGTGTGGACGGGGCTCGTGCTGCTGGTGCTGCTGTCCTTCCAGTGGATGCCGACGCACCTGGCCTGGCACCTCTTCGCGACGCCAAACGGCAGCCCGTACCGGCAGACCTTCGTGCTGGCCGGGATCGTGGTGATGGCCGCCTGGGCGGGGCTGTCGGCCGGTCCGCCCCGGCCGTGGGCGCTGGCGGGCGGCGCCGCCGTCCTGGCGGCCGTACTGCTCGCGGCGAGCGGGAGCACGCTCTCGACCCCGTGGGGCCTCGCCCTCTTCGGCGGCGGCCTGGCCCTGGCGGGCGCCGCCTGGTGGGCGCTGCGCCACCCGCGCCTGGTCCTGCCGGCGGCGGCCGTGCTGGCGCTGGTCCTGCTGGCCCAGGCGGCGGCGACCACCGCCCACGGGCAGCGGGGCAAGCTGGCGGGCCTGGACGACTACCCGGTGTGGGGCGCGGCGCACACCGCGCGTGCCGGGGCCCTGAAGGACGCCGGGGGCTGGCCCGCGTACCGCACGGACGCCGGGCGGCCGGCGCTGACCGGCAACGACCCGATGCTGCTGGGCGGGGAGGGCGGCGCGTACTACAGCAGCCACACCCCGGACCTGTTCACGCGGACCATGGTGGCCCTGGGGGCGGGCTGGACCTCGCGCGGCCGCAACGTGCAGAGCCTCGACAACCCGGTGACGGACGCCGTGTTCTCCGTCGGGGCCCGGCTGCGGCCGGACGGCACGGTGACCCGGGCCGAGGTCCCGCCGCTGGTCACGGTGCGCCCGGCGGGCCCGGCGGGCCCGGAACCGGCGTACGGGGCCTCGCCCTTCGCCAACCAGGAACTGCTGCTGGGCGCGCGGGTCTACGAGGATCCGCTCTCCCCCGGGGTCTGCCGGGCGGGGACGGAGGCCTTCCTGTGGGCCCCGGAGTACAACGCGACGGCCCGGCTCGCGGACGGGCCGGCCTTCCGGCTGAACGGCAGCCCGCCGCGCAACAGGGCCGCCCTGCAGCCCCTGGGGGTCTCCCGCGGCCCGGCCTCGGCGCTGGTCTTCGAGCGGGCGGCTGCGGCGCACTGGCAGCTGTCCTGCCTGGACCGCTCCCTGCTGACCGCGGCCGTGGCCCGGCTGCGCGCCACAGGGGCGGTGTCCGTACGGGTCGGCTCGTCGGACGTCCGCGCGGTGCTCCCGCCGGGCAGCACGGGCACGGCGGTGCTCGCCGCCCCCGCGATCGCGGGCTGGACCTGCAACGGCCGCCCGGCCGCGGGCCGGCTGGGCCTGGTCTCGGTCCCGCTGGACGGCCGCACCACCAGTCTGACCTGCACCTTCCGACCCCCGGGCCTCGCGGCGGGCGCGGCGGCCCTGGCGGCTGCCCTGGTGGTCCTGGCAGCCCTGCTGGGACTGCCCGGCCGGCCCGGCCCGCTCGCGGCGGGCCGGCGGCGGCTTCCGCGGCTTCCGCGGCTTAGGCGGGCCGACCCGGCCGGAGCGTCTGCGGACCTGCCCGGGCCGGCGTCGTCGGCGGACCTGCCCCGGCCGGAGCGTCAGCGGACCTGACCCAGCCAGAGCAGGGTGCGGCGGACCTCCTCGGTGAAGGGGTGGTTCGGGCCGTGCAGGCGTTCCGCGTCGAAGAGGAGGCGGGCCAGGGTGTCGTGGGCCGCCGGGCGGTCGCCGAGGGAGAGCAGCAGGTGCGCTATCCGGCGGCGGACCTCCAGCGGGAGGCCCGGGTCCGGGTTCGCGTAGTGGTTCTCGAAGAGCGGCAGCAGCGCGCGGTACTCGGCGAGGGCGGCCGCCGGTTCGCCGAGCTGTTCCAGGCACTGGGCGGCGTCGTAGCGGAAGCGCAGGGACTGCGGGTCGCCGGCCGGGAACTCCTCCGCGAGCCGCCGCAGTTCGGGCAGGGCGCGGCGGTACTGGCCGTCGTCCATCAGCGTGGCCGCGTACTGCTTGCGCAGGGAGCGGACCACCGGCGAGTGCGCGCCGTGCTGCTCGGCCGCCGCCGGGAGGATGCCGCCGAGGATGTCCACGGCCTGGGTGAGCATGCCCTGGTCGAGGAGCTTCTTGGCCTCCTCCACGGCCGCCGGGACGTCCGGCCTCGCCGGCGGGGGCGGGGTGGCCGGCCGGGGCGGGATCACGGTGGCGCGGTCGGGCCAGGGGGCCTGCGGGCGCAGGAAGGGCCGGGTCGGGTCGAGGGGGCCGGTGGGGGCGCCCGAGCCGTGGTGGGGCAGCAGGGGCGCGAGGGACGCGTACACCGCCTGCGCGGAGGCGGGCCGGTCCTGCGGATCCTTGGCCAGCAGGTTCAGCAGGAGGGCTTCCAGCTGCTGCGGGACCTCGGGGCGCAACTGGCGTACTGGGAGCGGAGGTTCGTACAGGTGGCGGTGGAGCACCCCGAGCGCGGTGGAGCCGGCGAAGGGGACGTTGCCGGAGAGCAGCTCGTACAGGACCACGCCGAGCGCGTAGAGGTCGGTGTGCGGGCCTACGGCGCCGCCCATGGCCTGTTCGGGTGCCATGTACGCGGGGCTGCCGATCGGTGAACCGGTGCTGGTGAGGCGGGTGGTGTCGGTGTCCATCACGGAGGCGACACCGAGGTCCAGGACCAGCACGGTCCCGTCGGGGCGGACCATGACGTTGCGCGGCTTCAGGTCCCGGTGGACGATCGGCACCGCGTGCACGGCCGACAGCACCGAGCACAGCTGCGCGATCACCGAGACCGCCCAGGGCCACGGGTACGGGTCGTGCTCGGCGAGGTGGTCGGCGAGGTCGGCGCCCTCGACGTACTGCATGACGAGGTAGAGCTCGTCGCCGTCGCTGCCCGCGTCGTGGACGGTGACCAGCCCGGGATGGTCCACCTGCGCGGTGACCCGGCATTCACGCACGAAGCGGCGGCGCAGTTCCTCGGCCACGGAGCCGGGGCCGGCCACCTTGTCGGGGCGCAGCAGTTTGACCGCGACGCGGCGGTCCAGGCGCCGGTCGTACGCCGTCCAGACCTGGCCCATGCCGCCCTGGCCGAGGATGGTGGCGAGCTGGTAGCGGTCGCCGATGAGCCGGTCCGTCACGGGCGGGGGCCCTCGTTGTGGGGCGGCTGCTGGCGGCGCAGGAGCTCGCTGAGCTCGTCGAGTTCGGCGCGGACCTGCCCGATGCGCGGGGGCGGGGTCGGGGCGGGCGCGGACTCGGGGGCCTGCTGCGGGGCGGGCTGCTGGGGCTGATGCGGCTGCTGTTGCTGCGGCTGCGTCTGGTGCTGCGGCTGCGGCTGGTGCTGCTGCGGCTGGTGCTGCTGCGGGGCGGGCTGGGCCGCCGGCGGGTAGCCGTAGGCGGGCCCGGCCTGCTGCTGGGGCGGTACGTAGGGGGAGGCGGGCGGCGGGTACCAGCCGGCCTCGGCGGGCTGCGCCTTGAGCGCCTCGAAGTGCCGGATCTCGGCGACGAGGTAGTAGATGCACACCACGAGGCCGTTCAGGAGCGTGCCGAAGGCGCCCGCGTTGCCCTGCCAGCCGCTGGCGTCGGGCGTCGGGTCCGCGCCGATCAGCGCCAGCGACAGGACCTCGGCCGCGCCGGAGGCTCCGAACAGCCACCAGTCCCGGGTTTTACGGGTGACCAGCGCGAGCCGCAGCATCGTCCCCCAGGCGAGGAACCCGCAGCTCAGGATGGGCAGCAGCGCGAACAGCACGCGGAGCGCCACCACGCCCCCGGTGCTGGGCTGGTGACCGTGGGGCGGCGGGGTGCCGGGGCCGTGCATCGCTGCTCCTGACGGGCCGTGCGGAGGAAGGGCGGAGAAGGGCGGAGAAGGACTGAGCGGGGCTGAGCGGGGCTGAGCGGGGCTGAGCGGGGCTGAAAAGTGCGGAGGATTCCGGGTCTGAGGGTATACAGCGTTCCCGGCCGGGAGTGAGGGGATGCGCTCAACCGTTGTACGGTCGCAGCCCGGCCGGGCCGCCGCGCGCTCATTCCGGCCGGACGGTACCGTCCGACAGCCCGTCGTACAGCCCCTGTACGAGCTGCTCCCCGAGCCGGGCGGCCAGCCTGAGGGCGTCCTCGAACTCGGCGAGCGCCCGGAACCGCGCCCCGTAGACCTCCTGCTCGGTCCGTGGCAGCCGGGGCAGTTCGAGGCGGCGCACGTCGAGCCGGGTCGTGGTGGAGGCGTGGCTGCTGGCGCGGCGGTTGTTGGCGGTGGCGCGCAGGAAGCCGGCCAGGAACCAGGGGTCCAGCGCGGCCGGGTCGGGCCGCAGCAGCTGCAGGCCCCGGCCGAGGGCCGCCCCGGCGGTGGCCGCGTCGACCACGCGGGCCACGCCCGCGCCTCCGGTGAGCGGGACGACCACGTCGCCGGGTGCGGTGAGCAGCGGCGCCTCCGTGGCGGCGGCCAGGGTGCCGGAGGGTCCGGTGCCGGCGCTCACGTCGTACTCGGTCAGGACGGGGGCCCGGCCCGCGCCGCTGCCGGTGCCCGTGTACAGGAGCAGGGCTCCGGCGCGGGCGAGTTCGCCGACGGTGGTCATCGGCGGCCGGGCCGGCGCGGCGGCGGGCCGGTCCGGGGAGCCGGCGGGCGGGGCCGGCGGGGCGGGCGGGGTGAGCCGGGCCGCGCGGGTCAGCGTCGAGTCCAGCCGGTCCCGTACGGCGGTCAGCTCGGCCACGCCGCCGCCCGCGGCGGGTGGTGGCAGGTGGCGGGCGGGGGTCAGGTCCACATCGTCGTCGAGCAGGTCCACGACGGGCACCACGCGGCGCACGCCCGGGAGGTCCGGGACGTCCGGGGCCGGGCCGCCGCGCTCGTACGCCGTCCAGGCCTCCTCCACCGCGCTGTGCACGGCGGCCCACCCGGCCCGACCGGGTCCCTGCCCGGGACCGGGACCGTCGGCGAGTGCGGTGGTGTCCACGAGGAGCAGCCCGGAGGGGGGCGCCGCGTGGGGGGCGGGCCTGCGCAGCACCCACAGGTGCAGCGGGATCCCGTACGGCGGCGCGGCGCCGGCCGGGAGGGCGACGACGGCCCGCAGCGCGCCCCGGCGCAGCAGGTCGGCGCGGATGCGGCGGCCGGAGCGGCGGGCGGCGGCGGCGGGCGGCATGAGCAGGACGGCGGTGCCGCCCTCGCGCAGGTGGGCCAGGGCGTGCTGGACCCAGGCGAGTTCGGATTCGGCGCGGGCCGGCAGTCCGTACTCCCAGCGCGGGTCGTAGGCCAGCTCCTCGTGGCCCCAGTTGCGTTCGTTGAACGGCGGGTGGCAGAGCACGGCGTCGACCGGCTCGGCGGCGGGGCGCGCGAAAGCGTCGGCGCGCAGGCTGTCGGCGGCCGCCGCGCGGACCGGCGCGTCCGACTGCAGGGCGAGGCGCAGGGCGGCGAGGGAGGCGAGCTCGGGCGAACTGTCCTGCGCGTAGCGGGTGGTGGCTCCGGGGACGGCCCGCAGCAGGGTGCCGGTGCCGCAGGCGGGGTCCAGGACGGTCCGGACCGAGGGCCCGGCGAGGGCGGCCATGAGGGTGGCGAGCCCGTCCGGAGTGAGCGTGTACTGGCGGGGGTTGGCTTCGAGGTGGCGGCCGAGCAGGAACTCGAAGGCTCCCCTGGTGCCGAGTTCGGCGGCGAGCTCGGCGGCGGCCCGCAGGAAGGGTACCGAGGCGGGCCGCAGGGGGGCGGCGGCTCCGAGCGGGTGCGCGGGCCCGAACCGCAGGGCGAGCACCCGGTCGATGGCTGGCGCCAGCAGGGTGGCCATCCGCGCGTCGGAGACGGCCGAGGCCTCCAGCCACTCCATGGGCCGGTCCCGTACGAGGAGCAGCGCGCTCCCGGCTTCGACGAGTGCGGCCACGGAACCGCCGGGGTGGGCGGCGACGTACTGCCAGACGCGTTCGCGCAGCGGGACTTCGGCGAGCTTGCCCTGGGCCCGGAGCCAGTCGGTGACGTCGGCCAGCGCGAAGGAGGGGCTGGTGTCGGTGCCGCCGACGGGGCGGGGGAAGTCGGCATGGCGGCGGCGCCAGTTGCTCACTGCGGCGCGGCCGACTCCCGCGAGGCGGGCGATCTCGGCGGCGGTGACTTCGGGGGCACCTGCTGGGGCGACTTCGGGAGTGACTTCGGGGGCGGCGGCTTCGGCTTCGACGGCGTGCGGGGTGGGCGGGGTGGCTGGGGCCTCGGTGGGGGGCTTCTGCTCCGGCATGTGCGCGAGCATACAGCTGCAAAGAGAAGACACCCCTTCACAGTGTGAATTTAACAATCTCTCAGAAACTCGTTGACTCGGTTCACAAGCTCTGCTGTGATGATCTCACCGAACAGGACGTCAGATCAGGCAGGAGCCACACACATGTCCCACACCACGCGCACCAGTTGGATCGCCCGCAACGCCCGCACCAAGCTCCTCACCGGGTGCGGCGCGGCCATCGCCCTCGTGGCCCTCACCGCGTGCAGCGGCGCCGAGACCACCACCGACAAGGGCGCCGACGCGGGCGCCTCGAAGGGCGCCTCCAAGCCGGCGGCGGCGAGCAGCGCCCCGGCCGCCGACGCGGGCAAGGCGAAGTCGGCCATCAAGGGCAGCGGCACCTTCCAGGTCGGCTCCGACGTCCAGCCGGGCCTCTACCGCTCGACGGGCAACACGGCCGACGACAACTGCTACTGGGAGCGCGCCAAGGACTCCAAGGGCGAGGCCGATTCGATCATCGACAACGACAACGCCGTCGGCTCCACGTACGTGGCCATCGCCGCCACCGACAAGATCTTCAAGACCGATGGCTGCAAGGGCTGGCAGCTCGTGGACCCGAAGGCCACCGGCACGCCGAAGGCCGAGATCTCCGGCAAGGCCGGCATGCTCAAGGTCGGCGTCGACGTCGCCCCGGGCACCTACAAGTCCGCCGGCTCCACCGAAGACGGCAGCGGCTGCTACTGGGAGCGCACCAAGGACGCGACCGGCAGCATCGAGACGATCATCGCCAACGAGAACCCCGAGGGCCAGGCCGTCGTGACGATCGCCGCCGGGGACGGCTTCTTCAAGACCGCCGACTGCCAGGACTGGAAGAAGAGCTGATCAAAGGCCTGATGCAGGGGGTGGTCCGGGCCCGGCCCCACGGGTGGCCCAGGACCTGATGCAGGGGGGTGGTCCAGGGCCCGGCCCGAACGGCGGCGGCCCAGGACCCGACCCAGGGGTCGAATCAGCGCAGCCGCTCCGGCGGGCGGGTGGGGTTTCCCCCGGTCGGCAGGCGTTCCCCGCCGTCATCGCCTATCTGTCGGGCATGCGGGATGTGGAAGTGCGCGAGCTGGGCCGGGACTGCGCCTTCGAGGAACCCGGAGCGGATGGGCTGACCCGCTACAAGATCCGGGGCAAGGTCTCCAAAGGGAAGGGCCGCGGACTGGGCGGCGAGGAAGCCGAGTGGGTCGTCCTGGAGATCGTCCACCGTGCCATCGCCGTACTGCGGGAGGCCAACGACGATCCCGGCCACCTCTTCGGCTACGACGGCGGAGGCCGCAACGGGCATGTGCTCCTCAGTAACATGCCCAGGCGTCTGTGCGCCTTCCGGGATCACCTCGACAAGCTATTCGGCACTGCGGAGAACCCCTACATTCCGCCGGTCACGGCGGCCCCTCCCGGCTTCGGTTCAGCCTCCGACGACGCCGAGACAACCGACGACGAACCTGCCGCCCTCCCCTGGGCCTTCGATACCCGGCAGTTCCGCCGGACCCTCGCCTGGCACATCGCCCATCAGCCGTTCGGTGTGGTCGCCGGTGCCCGCCAGTACAAACACACGGCGATCGCCGTGTTCGAGGGGTACGCGGGTACCTCCGCGTCGGGCTTCGCCGACGAGGTCGCCGCCGAGGAGGCTGTCGCCAAGCTCGACTACGTCGAGGATCTCTATCACGACTGGAACGACGGCGGCCCCTCCTCCGGCGGAGCCGTCCAGCGCATCGAGGCGGAGTTCGACCGCGTCCGCAGCGAGCTGGGTGATCTCCCCGGCGTCGTGGCCGGCCCGTCCCGGCTCCGGACCCTGCTGCGGCACCTGACCAGGACGCTCCATCCTGGCATCCTGAACGACTGCTTCTACCAAGCCGAGACAGCCGTCTGCCGCAAACGCGCGAAACCTCTGGGTCGCCCCGTACCGATGCTCGACATGTGCATGAGCTGCCCCAACTCCCGCCGCTCCGCGGTCCACGTGCCGCGTCTGGAGCGGGCCCGGGACATGGCACAGACCGAGCTCGGAGTCGCGGTGGACATCCCGCATCTCCAGAAGCTCGCCATCACCGAGCATCTGGCCACGCTCACCCGTCTGATCGCCGAGATCGACGACGAGGACACCCGACGATGACCGACTCCACCGACCAAACCCTCCACGTCGTCCAAGCCGCCTTCGCGCGGCTGACTCGCGAGAACAGCACGCTGGGCGAGATCGACCAGAGAATCATGCGCGCCTTCGAGCAGCTCATGATCGGCCGACCCGAGATCACCGACGGCCGAACGTCAGCCGTGAACATCTGCGCCGAGGCCGGCGTCTCCCGAGCCTCGTACTACCGCTCACCCGTCTCGGCGGTCATCAAGGAACTCCTTGACGCTCCGGAGGCCAAGCGGCCCGAGGCCGACGAACTCAGGCTGGAGATCACCCGGCTCAAGAAAACCATGCAGGAACTCCCAGCGAGAAGGCTGCCGAGATCCGGGACCTGCGATCGACCGTCACGGCGTACGCGAACCAGATCCAGGTCCTCACGCTCAGGAACGCCGAACTGGAAGCCGACGCACACCGACTGCAGGCCCAACTCGCCGGGGGAGAGGACGGAGTGGTCAAGCAGCTCCGCCGTTCCCGGACATCCGTCGGGTCGCCGTCGGTTCTGCCGTGACTCACCAGACCGTCCCAGCCGTACCCTCCTGCCGCTGGTGGTAGCGCCTCAACGCATCGACGCCGTCCTCTACGAAGCTCCAGCGCTGCCGCGCCTCCAGGAACTCTTGAGGAGTGAGCCACTCATGCCACGCGATCTCCGTCGGGTCGACAACGACCTCTTCCGTGATCACCACTTCATGGAGCCCCAGCCAGTAGGGACTAATAACCCCACTACACAGGTACTTGAAGACGAACTGTGGTGACGCGCTGACGCCCAGCTCCTCGGCGAGTTCCCGCGCTGCCGCATCCTCGTAGGACTCGCCGACGTCCACTGCCCCGCCCACCAGCCAGTTGTACTGGCCGGGGAACCGGGACACGGTCTGCGGCCGTCGATGCACCAAGATCCGACCATCGGGGCGACGGCAGACAGTCGTGGCAACTCGGTGCAGCCACCCACTTCGGATGGCATCACCGCGCTCGACGACTCCCAGCACCCGATCCCGATCGTCGACCTGCTCCACCAATTCACCCATGACGCGCACAGTTCCACACCGCTCTGACAGGCCCGGCGTGCAGACCTGCCGGACAGCCGGCCCTCAACCGCCGCACTGCTTGAGCATCACGTTCTTGTCCGCCGCCGTCACAGAAAGCTCGTACTTCTCTGCCACCTGCGCGAACCGCACCGCATACGAGCAGCGGATGGCCTTGTTCGGCGGTAGCCATGAAGCCGGACCGGAGTCACTCTTGGACGAATTGGCCGGTCCCGACACCGGCAGGAGGTTCAGGCCGTCGTTGGCGAACCGCTGCCGCTTCGCCGCGTCCCAGCGGGACGCTCCCATCTGCCACGCGTACGACAGCGGCACGACGTGGTCTATCTGCACCTCGGCCGCCTTCTCCTTCTTCCAGGCGATGTCCTTGCCCGTGTACGGGTCCGGCAGGGTCATCGACACCACCACGCAGGCTGAGCCGGACCGGAAGCGGACCTCCCTGCCGTCACGTTTCAGCAGGTCATTGCGGGTGTCACAGCCGTTGCGAGCGAAGGGCACCCCATCGGCGGTGTCCAGCCACGCCGAACCGAACTCCTTGCGGTCGTAGCCGGTCTTCGGCCCGCGTCCCTTGGTCGTGACCTTGTCGATCAGGTCGCGACCCGCCGACTTCTCTCTTTCCGAGCCGATCGCCGCAAGGCCCGGCTTGGTGCCGTCCGCGTTGGCGAGCGGTCCCGCGACCCCACGGTCGCCCACTGGTTCACCGCCACCCTCAGGTCCTGTGACCGTGCAGGCGGCCAAGACTGCCCCCGCCAGGGCAAGCAAGCACCCGGCCACCGACACGCGGGTCACCCGCGCCCCCACCCCGTTCACCTGGACAACCCCGCTCCGCCGATTCCGTTCGTGAGACACAACACCGTGAGACACCTAGACCGCCAACATAAGATCGTTGGCGAAGGCGATCCGCTTGCCCTTGTCCCAGCCTCCGGCCCCTTTCTGCCAGGCGTCGGACAGGGCCACGATGTGGTCGATGTCCACGCCGGTGCGGCCCCGCTCGTGCGTGATGCGGGTGCCGGTGTAGGGGTCCTTCTCCAGTACCCCGCTCAGCACCTTGCAGCCGTCCTTGAAGGTGGTCCGGGCCAGGTCCCGCTTGAGGATGTCCTCGCGGGTCCCGCAGCCGCTGCCGTCCGTGTCCAGCCAGCCCTTGCCGAACTGCTCGCGCGCGTAACCCGTCTTCGGCGCCCGCCCCTTGACCGCGAGCCCGTCCACCGAGGCCAGGGCCACCGGCCCGTTCGCCGGACCGGGGGCATTCGCGGCCGCACCGGAGCCGGGCTCGGGGAGCACCGTACAGCCGGAGAGCGCGACGGCCGAGGCGAGCAGGAGGGCGGGAAACAGCAGGTGGGAACGCATAGGACAAGATCATAAACTCCATGCCCTTACCGGGCGTTCCGACCCTCCAGCGGGCGAATCGCCATAAACGCGCGTAGCGTCGCAAACGGGATTACGGAAGGAGCCCGAGTCATGGGGATCTTTGACAGGTTCAAGGACCAGGCCAAGGACAAGGCCAAGGACATCTCCGACAACGTCGAGGCCGAGGCCAACGAGAAGACCGGTGGCAAGTACTCCGAGCGGATCGACAAGGCCCAGCAGCAGATGGAAGACAAGCTCGGCATCGACGACGACCCGATGAAGTAATTCCCGGCGGGAACGCGAACGGCCGCGGCCGGGAACCGGGAAGGGTCCCCCGCCGCGGCCGTCGCCGTGTCCGGGTCCGGGTCCGCGTACGGATGCCGGGTACGGCCTCCGCGTACGCGCCTACGAGGCTACGGAGCTACGGAGCTACGGAGCTACGAACCGAGGATCGTGGCGAGGAACTCCCCGGTCCAGCCCAGCAGTTCCCGGCCGACCAGCGGCTTCCCGCCCACCCGGGCCGTCTTCGGCCGCGGCACCAGCACCTGCGAAGCGGCCGGCTTGATGACCGACCCCGGGTAGAGCCGCTTGAGCCGCAGCTCCTGCGATTCGCGCAACTCCACCGGCCCGAAGCGGATGTTGGGACCCTGGAGGGTGATGTCACCGACCCCGCAGGCGCGGGCGAGCATCCGCAGCCCGGCCACCAGCAGCAGGTTCTCCACCGGCTCCGGCAGCTTGCCGTAGCGGTCGGTGAGCTCCTCGCGGACCGCCTTGACGTCCTCCTCGGAGTTGGCCGCCGCGATGGACCGGTACGCCTGGAGGCGCAGCCGCTCGCCCGGCGCGTAGTCGTGCGGGACGTGCGCGTCGACCGGCAGCTCGATCTTGACCTCGAGCGGCGGCTCCTCCTCGACCCCGCCGTCGACGGCCGCCCGGTAGTCGGCCACGGCCTCGCCGACCATCCGGATGTAGAGGTCGAAGCCGACGCCCGCGATGTGGCCGGACTGCTCGCCGCCGAGCAGGTTGCCCGCGCCGCGGATCTCCAGGTCCTTCATCGCCACGTACATGCCCGCGCCCATCTCGGTGTGCTGGGCGATCGTCGCGAGCCGCTCGTGCGCGGTCTCGGTCAGCGGCTTCTCCGGCGGGTACAGGAAGTACGCGTACCCGCGCTCGCGGCCACGGCCCACGCGGCCGCGCAGCTGGTGCAGCTGGGAGAGGCCGAAGTTGTCGCCGCGCTCGACGATGAGGGTGTTGGCGTTGGAGATGTCGATGCCGGATTCGACGATCGTCGTGGAGACGAGGACGTCGAACTTCTTCTCCCAGAAGTCCACCACGACCTGTTCCAGGGCCTGTTCGGACATCTGGCCGTGCGCCGTCGCGATGCGCGCCTCGGGCACGATCTCGCGGAGCTTGGCGGCCGCCCGGTCGATGGACTCGACCCGGTTGTGGATGTAGAAGCACTGGCCCTCGCGGAGCAGCTCGCGGCGGATCGCGGCGCCGATCTGCTTCTCCTCGTAGGGGCCGACGAAGGTCAGGACCGGGTGGCGCTCCTCGGGCGGGGTGGTGATCGTGGACATCTCGCGGATGCCGGTCACCGCCATCTCCAGGGTGCGCGGGATGGGGGTCGCCGACATGGTCAGCACGTCGACGTTGGCGCGCAGCTTCTTCAGCTGCTCCTTGTGCTCGACGCCGAACCGCTGCTCCTCGTCGACGATGACCAGGCCCAGGTCCTTGAACTTGGTTTCCTGCGAGAACAGCCGGTGCGTGCCGATGACGATGTCCACGGAGCCCTCGCGCAGGCCCTCCAGCGTCACCTTGGACTCGGTGTCGCTCTGGAAGCGGGACAGCGCCTTCACCTTGACCGGGAACTGCGCGTACCGCTCGGAGAAGGTCCCGAAGTGCTGCTGCACCAGCAGCGTGGTGGGCACGAGGACGGCGACCTGCTTGCCGTCCTGGACGGCCTTGAAGGCCGCTCGCACGGCGATCTCGGTTTTGCCGTATCCAACGTCCCCGCAGATCAGGCGGTCCATGGGGACCGACTTCTCCATGTCCTCCTTGACCTCGGCGATGGTGGTGAGCTGGTCGGGCGTCTCCGCGTACGGGAAGGCGTCCTCCAGCTCGCGCTGCCAGGGTGTGTCGGGGCCGAAGGTGTGGCCGGGGGCCGCCATGCGGGCGCTGTACAGCTTGATCAGGTCGGCGGCGATCTCCTTGACCGCCTTCTTCGCGCGCGCCTTGGTCTTGGTCCAGTCGGCGCCGCCGAGCCGGTGCAGGGTCGGGGCCTCGCCGCCGACGTACTTGGTGACCTGCTCCAGCTGGTCGGTGGGGATGTAGAGGCGGTCGCCGGGCTGGCCGCGCTTGGCCGGCGCGTACTCGACGAGCAGGTACTCGCGGGTGGCGCCCTGCACGGTGCGCTGCACCATCTCGATGTAGCGGCCGACGCCGTGCTGCTCGTGGACGATGTAGTCGCCGACCTCCAGGGTGAGGGGGTCGATCGTCTTGCGGCGCCGGGTCGGCATCCGGCCGAGGTCCTTGGTGGCGGTGCGCTGGCCGGTCAGGTCGGTCTCGGTGAGGACGGCGATCTTGAGCACCGGGTCGACGAAGCCGTTGTCGAGGGAGCCGCACGAGACGTGGACCAGCGAGGGCTCCAGGACGGTGACGTCCGCCTCGAGCCGGGCCGCGATGCCTTCGCCGCCGAGCACCTCGACGGTACGGGCGGCCGGGCCGTGGCCCTCGGTGAGGTAGACGGTGCGCCAGCCGTCGGCGAGCCAGGCCTTGGTGTCGGCGAGCGCGCGGGCGGTGTCGCCGCGGTAGGCCTCGGGGGCGTGCATGCCGAGCTTGAGGGTGTCTCCACTGGTGAGCTCCGCCTCGTCGGCGGCGAACGGGGACACCGACCACCACATCATGCCGAGCTCGCGCGCGTGCTCCCGTACGTCGGCGATCCCGCGGAGCGAGGCCGCGCCCACGTCGATGGGGGCCTCGCCGCCGCCCGCGGTGGCGGCCCAGGAGGCCATCAGGAACTCCTGCGAGGTCGCCACCAGGTCCGAGGCCCGCGTCCGCACCCGCTCCGGGTCGCACACGACGGCCATCGACCCGGCCGGCAGTACGTCGATCAGCAGCTCCATGTCGTCGACCAGGACCGGGGCCAGGGACTCCATGCCCTCGACCGCGACCCCTTCGGCGATCTTGTGCAGCAGCTCCCCGAGCTCGGGGTGCAGCTCGGCCAGCGCCGCGGCGCGCCCGCGCACCTCGTCGGTGAGGAGCAGTTCCCGGCAGGGCGGGGCCCACAGGCCGTGCTCGGCGATCTCCAGGGAGCGCTGGTCGGCGACCTTGAAGTAACGGATCTCCTCGACCTCGTCGCCCCAGAACTCCACGCGCAGCGGGTGCTCCTCGGTGGGCGGGAACACGTCGAGGATGCCGCCGCGCACCGCGAACTCGCCGCGCTTCTCGACGAGCTCCACGCGGGCGTACGCGGCGCCGGCGAGTGCCTGCGTCACCGCGCCGAGGTCCACGCTCTCGCCCTGGCGCAGGCTCACCGGGACCAGGTCCCCGAGCCCCTTGACCTGCGGCTGGAGCACGGACCGGATCGGCGCGACGACCACGGACACCGGGCCGGCCGCCGGGTCGTCCTTGCTGGGGTGCGCGAGGCGGCGCAGTACGGCGATGCGGCGGCCGACGGTGTCGCTGCGCGGGCTCAGCCGCTCGTGCGGGAGCGTCTCCCAGGACGGGTACTCGGCGACCTCGTCGGGGTTGAGCATCGAGCGCAGCGCGGCGGCCAGGTCCTCGGCCTCCCGCCCGGTGGCGGTCACCGCGAGCACGGTGCGCCCGGTGCGGGCGGCGAGCGCGGCGATGACGAAGGGCCGCGCGGCGGCCGGGCCGACGAGGTCCACGTGCATGCGGTTGCCGTCCCCGGCCGCGGTGACCGCCTCTGCGAGTGCGGGGTCCCGGGTGACGGCGTCGAGCAGTCCGTGCAGGCTCATGAAGGCGGCTTTCCGTCCGGTGAGGTGCGGCGAGTTCCCGCGGGGCGGCAACGCGAAGGACCCGACACGTCGAACGGGCCGGGGGTTCCCACCCTACGACGCGGGTCCGACAGCCGCGCGTGGGATTCGGGACGCCCGTGGTGGTGGCGGCGGGTCAGCCGGTCCTGCCGGGGACGACCGCGGCCCCGCCCCACCCGAACGGGTGAGGCGGGGCCGCGGCGTTCCCCCGTACGACCGCCGGCGACTACTCGCTGGCGATCGCGTTCAGGACGTTCATCCGGCCCGCCCGGAAGGCCGGGACCAGTGCGGCCAGCAGGCCGACCAGGGCGGAGCCGGCGAACACGCCGAGGATGGTGGGCCACGGGATCTCGAGGATCTTCATGCCCTGCAGTGCGAGGAGCTGGTGGGCGGTGGCGCCCCAGCCCATGCCCAGGCCGAGGCCGAGCAGGGCGCCGAAGAGGGCGATGACCACCGACTCCAGGCGGATCATGCGGCGCAGCTGGCGGCGGGAGAGGCCGATGGCGCGCATCAGGCCGATCTCGCGGGTCCGCTCGACCACCGAGAGGGCCAGGGTGTTCACCACGCCCAGGACCGCGACGATGATCGCGAGGGCGAGGAGGGCGTAGACCACGTTCAGCAACTGGCCGACCTGGTCCTTCAGCGCCTGCTTGTAGTCCGTCTGGTTGAACACCTGGTACTGCGGGTACTCGGCCAGATCCGCCTTGACCGCCTTGTACGCGGCGGCGTCCTGGCCGTCCTTCGCGGTGGCCAGCAGCATGAAGGGCCTGGGCAACTTGTCGGCGGGCATGTTCGCCTCGGCGACGGCGGTGCTGACGTACTTCATGCCCTTGTCGAGGTTGCCCTCGTCGCTGGTGATCGCCGCGACCTTGAGCTTGGTGGTCTTGCCGCCCGTGAAGGCGACCGTCAGCTCGTCACCGAGCTTCACCCGGTGCTTCGTGGCGAAGTCGGAGCCCACCGACATCGAGCCCGGCTTGTACGCGTCCGCGTGCTCGCCGGCGATCATCTTGCGCCGGATGTCCTTGGCGTAGGTGGGGTCCTGGACCCCGAGCCCGTAGATCTCGGTGGTGCCGTCGGAGGTGGTGATCTTGGCGTCCACCTCCCGGTAGGCCGTGACGTGCTCCAGGCCCTGCGTGGCCCGCAGTGCCTCCTCGGCCTGCGGTACGACCGGCTGACCGGTCTGGGACTGGACGATGAAGTCCGCGCCGACCGACTTGTCGAGCTCGTCGGTGGCCGAGGCCACCATCGAGGAGCCGACCACCGACAGGCAGGCGACCAGGGCGAGGCCGATCATCAGCGCGGCGGCGGTGGCGCCGGTGCGGCGCGGGTTGCGCAGCGCGTTGCGCTCGGCGAGGCGGCCTATGGAGCCGAAGGGCCGCAGCACGGGGGCGGACAGGGCCCGCACCACGACGCCCGCCAGGAGGGGGCCGATCACGATGAAGCCGATGAGGGTGAACAGCACGCCCAGACCCAGCCACTGCGCTCCGGTGCCGGCGGCGTCGGCGGTACCGGCGAGGTACAGGGCCGCGGCGCCGATGCCGGTGAGGCCCAGGCCCAGGGCGGCGCGGATCCGGCCGGCCTTCTTGTCGCCGGGGGTGCCCGACTCGCGCAGGGCGGCCATCGGCGAGACCTTGCCGGCCCGGCGGGCCGGGAGGAAGGCGGAGATGACGGTGACGACGACGCCGAGGGCTATGCCGATGACCGGGGTGGTCCAGGCGATGGTCAGGTCCTCGGTGGACAGGCTCATGCCGAGCCCGCTCATGAGCTCCATCAGGCCGACGGCCAGGCCGATGCCGGCGGCGACGCCGAGGATCGATCCGACCACGCCGAGCAGCAGGGCCTCGATGACCACCGACTTCAGGACCTGGCCGCTGTCGGCGCCGATGGCCCGCATCAGGCCGATCTCACGGGTGCGCTGGGCGACCAGCATCGAGAAGGTGTTGAAGATCAGGAAGATTCCGACGAGGAAGGCGATCGCGGCGAAGCCGAGCATCACCCACTTCATGATGTCGAGGAAGTCCATGCTCTTGCGGTTGGCGTCCGCGGCTTCCTTGGCGGTCTGCAGCTTGTAGGTGTCGGCGCCGACGACGGTGGCGACGTTCTGCTTGAGCTGGGTGTCGCTCACCCCGCTCTTGGCGGTGACGTTGACGTGCGTGAAGGCGTCCGGGGAGCCGAGCAGCTTGTGCTGCGAGGTGGCGGTGTCGAAGTAGACGACGGTCGCGCCCGGGTTGGTCACGGTGAAGGCGGCGATACCGGTGATCTTGGAGCGGATGTCGCCGGTGACGGCGATGGTGCGGATGTCGTCACCGAGCTTCAGGTGGTGCTTCTTCGCGGTGTCGGCGTCGATCATCACGTCGGTGGGGCCGCGCGGGGCCTGCCCCTCGATGATCTTCATCGACCGCAGGTCGTTCTCGGTCCAGTTGCCCGCGAAGGTCGGGGCTCCGGTGGACGAGCCGAGGTTCTCGTTCTTGGAGTTGACGACGGTGACCGCCATGGAGGAGACGCCGCCCTCGGCGGACTTCACTCCCTCGGCCTTCTTCACCTGGTCGACGACCGAGCCGGCCAGCGCCGGCGGCTTGCCGGTGTCCGGGGTCTCCCCGCTGTTATCGGCCTCCTTCGGGGTGACCGTGACATTGGAGTTGGTGACCGCGAACAGCTTGTCGAAGGTGGTGTTCATGGTGTCCGTGAACACCAGCGTCCCGCAGACGAAGGCGACGGAGAGCATGACGGCCACGGCGGAGAGCGCCATGCGGCCCTTGTGCGCGACGAAATTGCGCCGCGCGGTCTTCATGACGGTCATGACGTCCGCCCACGGGCGTCGAAGTCCTTCATGCGGTCCAGGACCTGGTCGGCGGTGGGCCTGTGCATCTCGTCCACGATCCGGCCGTCGGCGAGGAAGATGACGCGGTCCGCGTAGGAGGCGGCGACCGGGTCGTGGGTGACCATGACGATGGTCTGGCCCAGCTCGTTCACCGAACGGCGCAGGAAGCCGAGGACCTCCGCGCCGGCCCGGGAGTCGAGGTTTCCGGTGGGCTCGTCACCGAAGATGATCTGGGGCCGGGAAGCCAGGGCGCGGGCGACCGCCACGCGCTGCTGCTGGCCGCCGGAGAGCTCGGTCGGACGGTGCTTGAGGCGGCCCGCCAGACCCACGGTCTCCACGACCCGGTTCAGCCACTCCGCGTCGGCCTTGCGGCCGGCGATGTCCATGGGGAGCGTGATGTTCTCCAGGGCGTTGAGCGTCGGCAGCAGGTTGAAGGCCTGGAATATGAAGCCGATCCGGTCGCGGCGCAGCTGCGTGAGCTTCTTGTCCTTCAGACCGGTGATCTCGGTGTCGTCCAGGAAGATCTGGCCGCTCGTGACCGTGTCCAGACCGGCCAGGCAGTGCATCAGCGTGGACTTGCCGGAGCCCGAGGGCCCCATGATCGCGGTGAACTGGCCGCGCTGGATGTCCACGTCCACCGCGTCGAGGGCGACGACCCGCGTCTCGCCGGAGCCGTAGGCCTTGACGACCTTCCGCGCCCGCGCCGCGACGGCCTCATGCCCTCCAGTACCCCCGTGCCTGGTTTCGGTCATAGCCGTTGTCACGGTGTTTCCCCTCGTTCTGTCGCCTGGTTCGAAGCACGTGATGCGCTTCATCCGAAGTCTGCTGGCCGGGGGTGCCGCGGCGCGCTGGTGCCAATCGCCGTATCCATAGGGGTGCTAGCCCCACCCCCCGGACTCCCGCCCTGTAGAAACCAGTTAAGGACTTTCGCGGCCCTTCCTCCTCCTCCCCCAGGACGAAGCGTCCCTGGATCCTTGTGAGGACCGACCCCTAGGGGATCTCGCCCGTTGGGACGAGGCGCCCTGAGGGATACCACCCCGTCGTGCCGCGGTGAGATGGTGTCCGCGCAGGTACGGACGGGGGGGAAGGTTTTTCATGGGCTCAGGGGAGAGCACGGGCGCGAGTACCGACGACAGCGCCGGAGGCATACCCGGGAGCGCCCCGGCAAGATCCGGTGGCCGAGCCTCCGCCAAGCCGCCGAGTACAGGTGCAGGTGCAGGTGCAGGTACGGGTACAGGTACGGGTACAGGTACGGGTACAGGTACGGGTACGCAGGCGACCGCCCCGCCCGGCCGGCCCCGGACGGCCGTCGTCGCCGCCCTGATGCTGACCATGGGCCTCGTCGCCCTCGACAGCGCCGTCGTGGCCACCGCCGTCCCGCAGATCGTCGGCGACCTCGGCGGCTTCGCCGTCTTCTCCTGGATCTTCTCGGGCTACATCCTGGCCGCAACGGTCACCCTGCCCGTCTACGGCAAGCTCTCCGACACCTACGGCCGCAAGCCCGTCCTGCTCCTCGGCATCAGCCTCTTCCTGCTCGGCTCGCTGCTGTGCGCGGCCGCCTGGAACATGGCCGCCCTCATCGCCTTCCGGATCCTCCAGGGCCTGGGCGGCGGTGCCCTGCAGGGCACCGTCCAGACCCTGGCCGCCGATCTCTACCCGCTCAAGGACCGGCCGCGCATCCAGGCCCGGATGTCCACGGTCTGGGCCACCTCGGCGCTGGCCGGCCCCGCGCTCGGCGGGCTGATCGCCACGTACGCCGACTGGCGCTGGATCTTCCTGATCAACCTGCCGCTGGCCGCCGCCGCCCTGTGGATCATCAGCCGCCACCTGGTCGAGCCCACCCGGGCCCCCGGCCGTACCGGCCCCGTCGACTGGGCGGGAGCCCTCGCCGTCTTCGCCTGCGGGGGGCTGCTGCTCTTCGCGCTGGTCCAGGGCGGAGTCGCCTGGCCCTGGCTTTCGGCGCCCTCGCTGGGACTGTTCGCCGCCGCCGCCGCGCTGGGCGCGCTCGTCGTCTGGATCGAACGCCGGGCCGCGCAGCCCATCCTGCCCGGCTGGGTGTGGCGCCGGCGCACCATCGCCGCCGTCAACCTGGCCATGGCCGGGCTCGGCCTGCTGATGGTCGCCCCGATGGTGTTCATGCCGACGTACGCCCAGTCCGTACTGGGCCTCGGCCCCACCGGCGCCGGCCTGGTGACCTCCGCGATGACCCTGAGCTGGCCGATCAGCGCCGCCTGCGCCCAGCACGTCTACCGGCGCATCGGCTTCCGCAACACCGCCGCCACCGGGGTCGCCCTGGCCGCCCTCATCCTCGGCTCCTTCACCCTGCTCCCCTACCCCGCCCCGGTCTGGCAGCCCGTACTGATCATGCTGCTGCTGGGCGCGGCCCTCGGCCTCTTCCAGCTCCCGCTGATCGTCGGGGTCCAGTCCACGGTGGGCTGGGAGGAACGCGGAACCACGACGGCCTCGGTGCTGTTCTGCCGCAACGTCGGGCAGAGCGTCGGAGCGGCGCTGCTGGGAGCCGTGGCCAACGCCACCATCGCCGGCCGCCTCGCGCAGGCCCCGGTGCCCGGGCTCCCCGCGACCCTGGACGACGTGTCCAAGGCCCTGACCGACCCCGGCCTCCTCTCCCCGGAGGCCGCCGAGTACCTGCGCCGGGCCGTGGCCGCCGCCGGGGACCACATCTTCCTCGGCGCGACCCTGGCGGCGGCCGCGTCGGCGCTGGTGCTGCTGCTGGTGGCGCCGCGGCGGTTCCCGCTGCTGCCGGAACAGCGGGAGGGCTGAGGGCG
This sequence comes from Streptomyces sp. AP-93, assembly GCF_022808175.1. Lineage (GTDB taxonomy): Bacteria > Actinomycetota > Actinomycetes > Streptomycetales > Streptomycetaceae > Streptomyces. The sequence continues at coordinate 94,136 of NZ_JALGBX010000009.1, forward strand.
ACTTGTCATGCCCGGGCCGAGACGGTAACCCTCTTCTGAGACGCCGCACTCCCGGGGGGACCACACATGACGTCCGCACTCTTCGCACTCGCCTTACTCGCCGCCCTGACGGGCCCCATCGCCCTGCGCCTGCTCCGCCACCCCGGCTTCGTCACCGGCCGCGACGGGCGCCTCTCCACCTCGACCACGCTCGCCCTGGCCTGGACGGTGATCCTGGTCTGGCTGCTCCTGGCGACCCTCGGCTACGGGCTCACCGCGGGCGGCGGCGTCGACTGGTTCCAGGGCCCCGAGGGCCCGCTGTCCTCCCTCACGACCGTCTACCTCCCGCTGCTCGGAGGCCCGTACGCCGCCCTGATCGCGGCGAAGGCGGTGGTCGGCATGCGGGTGGAGCGGGGCTCCATGGCCAAACCGGCGCCGAAGGGCACGGAGCGGCGCCCGATGCACGACCTGATCTCCAACGACGGCGGGCGGACCGACCTGGTCGACCTGCAGTACGTCGCCCTGAGCGCGGTCACGATGCTGTACGTGGTGGCGTTCTTCCTGACGGACGTGGGCGGCGGGCTGCCGAAGCTGCCGGCGGAGATGTGGGCGCTGACGGGCGCACCTGCGGGCGCGTACCTGGTGAACAAGATGGCGACGCGCGCGAACCCGGTGATCACGCACGTCTCCGTGACCGAAGGGCTCCTGGCCGTCGAGGGCGGCGGCTTCGGCGACGACCCGCGCGTCGAACTGGACGGAACGGCGCTCGCGACGTCCGCCGACCCGACGGGAGCCCTGACGGCTCCCCTCCCGACACCGGCGCCGGCCGCGTTCACGGTGGTGGTCACCACCCGCGGCCTCCGCAGCGACCCCTACCGGTACACGAGCGCCGCCTAGGCACCCCTCGGGCGCCCACCTACTGGCCGAGCTTCGCCAGGAAGTCCTCGATCAGCGGGGCGATCTCCGGGAGGTGGGTCTCCAGCGCGAAGTGACCGGCGCCCGCGAAGAGGTGGACCTCGGCGTCCGGCACGTCGCGCTGGTACGCCTTCGCGCCCGCCGGGAGGAAGAAGGGGTCGCCCTCGCCCCAGACGACGAGGACCGGGATGTCCGCGGCGCGCAGCCACGCCTGCCAGGCCGGGTAGTGGGCGAAGTTGGAGTGGTAGTCGAAGGCGAGGTCGGCCTGGGCGTCGGCGCGCCCGGGCAGGCCCAGGTAGTGGACGTCGAGCGTCCAGCCGTCCGGGGAGATCAGGGAGGTGTCGGCGACTCCGGCCTCGTACTGGAAGCGGGTGCCGTCCTCGCCGAACAGCCCCCGCACCTGCTCCTCGTGGCCCGGGACCTCGCGCCGCAGCCCGGTGAACTCCCGGGCCATGTCGGAGAGGCCCTCCTCGTACGCGTTGCCGTTCTGCACGATCAGGCCGGTCACCCGGTCCGGGCGGCGCTCGGCGAGGCGCAGGCCGACGGGGGCGCCGAAGTCGAAGACGTAGAGGGCGTAGCTCTCCAGGGCGAGGGCGTCGGTGAAGCCCTCCACGACGTCCGCGAGCCGGTCGAAGGTGTACGTGAACCCGTCCGGGGCCCGGGTGCGGCCGAAGCCCGGGTAGTCCGGGGCGATCAGCCGGTACGGGGTGGAGCCAAGGGCGTCCATCAGCCGGGCGAACTGGTGCGAGGAGGTCGGGAAGCCGTGCAGGAGGAGCAGTACGGGGGCGTCGGCCGGGCCGCTCTCGCGGTAGGCGACCTGAACGCCGGCTACGTCGACGCTGTTGTGCCGGATGGCGGGTACGACGGTCATCACATTCCCCCTGTGGCGTTGTTTCCATTAGTCTCACCGAAGATCACTAACGTGTCAAGGGTCTCAACTCCCATTAGTCACAGGTAATGTGAGGGCATGACAGCGTTCTTCCCGCTCACCGGCGAGCCCCTCGCACTGGACCTCCTCAACACCGACTGCGCGGTCGGCGACCTCGTCGCCGAGCCGGCCGGCCTCGCGGACTGGCTGGCGACACAGGAGGGCCGGCTCGCGCACGTACCGCCGGTCGGCGCGGCGGAGGTGACCGCGGTGCATGCCGTACGGGAGGCCGCGCGCGCCGCGCTGACCGCCGCCCGGAGCGGCGCGGAGCCCCCGGCGGAGGCAATGCGCGTGCTGAACTCCGCGCTGGCCGGCGCCCCGGCCCACCAGGAGCTCGCCTGGACCCCTGAAGCCGGGCTGACGGCCGCCACCGTCCGGCCGGAGGCGGCGCCCGGGGCCCGCAGGCTCGCGGCGGAACTCGCGGAGGCCGTGGCGGAACTGCTGCTCGGGGGGCGGGTCGAGGAGCTCCGCGACTGCGAGGGCGCGGGGTGCACGCTGGTGTTCCTCCCGGCGCACCCGCGGCGCCGGTGGTGCGTGGCCTCGCTCTGCGGCAACCGCGCACGCGTCGCCCGCTACTACGCCCGCCACAAGCCCACCCCGTAGCCCGGGCCGGGCCTCCGCGGGGCTGCGGACCGCGAGGCCGGGGGCCCGGTGCGCGGGGCCGGCCCCGGACCGCAGACCCCGGACCGCGGGCCCCGGGGTGTCAGCCCTCCGCCGGGGCCCGGCCCGTCAACGCCGCCAAACTGGAGCGGACGTGGTTCATGTGGGCCCGCATCTCGTCCTGGGACTCCCCGTGCTCCCGCAGGATCCGCTCCGTCTCCCGCCCGACCCGCTCCTCCCGCACCCGCGCCTCCGCGATCAGCTCCGCCGCCTTCGCCTCCGCGTCCTCCTGGCCGTGCCGGGCCGTCTCCTGGGCCTGCGCGAAGCCCCGCTTCGCCTCCGCCAGCCGGGACTCCGCGTACCTCTCCAGCTCGGCGTGCCGGGACTCCAGCTCCGCCTGCCGCGCCGCCAGCTCCCGCTCCGCCGCGTCCCAGCGCTCCGCGTGTTCCTGCTCGCGCTCGGCGAGCAGCGCGTCCGCCCGGCGGGCCGTGTCCGCCAGCGCCGCCTGCGCCTCCGCCCGCCACGCCGCCGCGTCGTCCCGCGCCTCCGTCCGCGCGTCGTCCGCCTCGCGCCCCGCCCGCAGCAGCCCCTGCCGGGCCCGGACCTCGGTCTGCTCGCGCACCGCCTCCGCGTCGCCGCGCGCCAGCTCCGTCACCCGGTCGGCGTGTGCCTCGGCGGCGCCCGCCGCCGCCAGCGCGTCCGCCCGCGCGTCACCCCGTAGGGTCTCGGACTCCTCCTCGGCCAGCAGCAGGATCCGGCGGGCTCGCTCGCCGAGGTCCTCGTACATCTGCGGGGCCAGGTGGGAGACCTCCACACGCAGCCGCTCCGCGTCCGCCTCCATCTGCCTGGCCAGGACGGTCAGCCGGGCCACCCGCTCCCAGGCCTCGTCCCGGCTCCCCGACAGCCGGGCGAGGTACCGGTCCACCTCTTCCGCCCGGTAGCCACGGCCACGCACGGTCGTAAAGGGTGCACTCATCCTGGAAGCGCCTCTCTCGCGGGGGTTCCTGCCAAGGATGCGTCATTTGCTCGCAGAAGCCCGAATGGCCGGGCCGAGACCCCGTTCGGGGGTCACGGCCCGGCCATCCGGATCAGCGCAGGATCAGCAGAAACCGCTCAGAGGAGCCCGTCCCACATCTGCTCCAGCAGCACCGACCACCAGTTCTCCGGCGACGCCAGCGCCGCACTGTCCAGGCCCGCCAGATTCGCCTGGAAATCGACGGTCCAGCGGCCCGCCTGCTCCGGCGTCAGATGCTGGCGCAGCCGCCACATGTGACCCAGCATCGCCAGCGACCGGACGAACTGCGGCAGCGAGGAGTTCACGAACTGCGGAGGCACCGGAGCGCCCCCCGGACCCGCCTCCACCGGCACCGCCACGATGTGCGCGGTCCCGTACTGCACGCACAGCGCCTTGCCGAAGTCGCTGCCCACCACCAGGTACGAGCCCGCGTCCGAGGCCGGCTGCACCTGCCGCTGCGCCGCCAGCTCGGCCAGCGTCGGCAACGGGGCACCCGGTACGGCCTGGGCCCAGAAGAACGGCCCGAAGTCCACCGGCAGACCCGACCACATCAGCGTCTGCGCCACGATCTCCGGCACACCCTGCCGGGACACCGCACGCTGCTCGAAGCGGAAGACGCCCTGCGGCCCGAACGCCCCCGCCAGCTCCTGCGCGATCGCGTCGAGCGGGATCGCCGGCTGCAACGGCACCTGGGGCAGCGGTGCGCGCACCGGCGCGGGCCGCGCCGGGCCGTCCGCCACCTGGTGCAGTTCGCCCTGGTGGGTCAGCAGGTGCCGCATGCCTTGCTGTCGGCCCGCGTGGTCCGTCCCGTACGGGGCCACGCTCGTGATCCGGACCTGCGGCCAGGTCTCCCGGATCATGCGGGCGCAGTAGCCGCCGGGCAGCTCGCACGAAGCCAGCTCGGTGTGCAGTTCCAGCACCTGCTGCGGAGGCACGTTCATCGCCCGCAGCTCGTACAGGATCTGCCACTCCGGGTGCGGGGTGCCGGGCGCGGAGCGGCGGATGAGCTGCTGCTCGGAGCCGTCGGGAGCCCGGTAGCGCAGCACGGCCTGGTAGCCGGGGCCGACCGTGGGCACCCCGGGAGCGGGGGCCTGCGGCGCGGGTGCCTGCGGCGCGTGTACGGGGGACTGCGGCGCGGGGCCGGGCGGCGCGGGCGGCTGCCCGGCACCCGGAGCTCCGGGCGGGCCGGGCGGACCGGGCTGCTGCGGTCCGCCGGGACCGGCCAGCATGGTGGCCGCGTACGCGTCTCCGCGCCCGCCGGAGGCCCCGGGAGCCCCCGGCGGACCGGGAGGCGCGGGCTGCCCCGCCACGGCCGGACCCGCCAGCATCGTCGCCGCGTGGTCCAGCCCGCCGCCCGGAGCTCCGGGCGGGCCGGGCGGGCCGGGCTGCTGCGGTCCGCCGGGACCGGCCAGCATGGTGGCGGCGTACGAAGGCGAGTCCGCGCCGCTGCCCGGCGCACCGGGCGGACCCGGCGGAGTCACGGGCGCGGGGGCCCCGGGCCGGTTGACCCGGGCCTTGCTCGTCGGCGCGTCGGCGATGTCCCCGCGGGACACCGGCCCGGGACCGGAGGCCGCACCCTGCCCCGGCCCGGAGGACTCCGGGTCCAGCGCGGGCACGACGGCGGTCTTCGGCAGCTCACTGCCCCTGGGCATCAGGGTCGTGCGCGCCTCCGGGCCCGGCCCCGACGGCGCCGGGGCGTCGTCCAGGTCCGTCCCGGACAGCGGCGGGGCGAACACCGTCGCCGGCAGCGGTACGGACACGGAGTCCGCACCGGGGTTCACGTCGGTACCGGCCCACGGCGTGGCCCCGGTCGGGACCGCGGCGGGCACCCCGTCGTTGGCGGTCGGCTCGTAGGGGACCTCTCCCCCGCGCCGCAGCGGCACGGGCTCCGGGTCCGGCTCCGCAGAGCCCGCCCCGGAAGCGGCCGGAACCGCCTGCCCGGCCGGCGCCGGAGGAGCCACCGGGGCTTGCGGAGCAGGAGCCGCCGGAGCCGCCGGGATCCCCGCCCGGTCCGCCGCCTCCTGGAGCCACTCGGGCGGACTCAGCATGAACGAGGTCTGCTCCGAGTCGATGCGCGGCACCGGCACCGAAGCCTCGGCCTGCGCGGCCGACGCCCCGTACTCCTCCTCGTAGCGGCGGATCACCTCACCCACCGGCAGGCCGGGCCAGAGCGTCACCTCCCCGCTGTCCCGCGCGATGACGAGCCGCTGCCGGCCGCCCCCGGACACCGGGCCCGCCGGGCGGTCCTCCGCCCACACCACGAAACCGAGTCCGAACTCCCGTACGCGCACCTCGCGGTGCTGGTACCCGGGCACGTCCCCGTTGATCCACTCTTCGGCGCGCTCCTGCGCCTGCGCAAACGTCACCATCGCGCCGTCACCCTTCCACCGGTGCCGTTGCCGGCCCGGCACCCGGAACCGAACGCTCCGCCGAACCCGCACTCGAACCCGCACCCGGCCCCGCTCCCGGACCCGGACCCGTCACGGGAACCGAGCGCGCGAATCCGCCGTCCACCATCAGACCGGCCACCGTTTCCAGTTCCGGCGGATTGCCCGCCAGCCGTTCCAGGAAGGCGTCGAAATCCGCACCGCACGGCAGCAGCAACCGCTCCACGCGTTCCTGCACCGACCAGCCGTCCTGGTCGCGCGCATCGTCGTACGGGGAGAACCAGACCGAACCCACGGCCTCACCGCGCACCTTCACCGCGAGCAGCCCGCCCTGCACGAAGGCCACGCACAGGTAGTCCTTCGTCAGGTGGTCCCGCAGGCACTTGTTGACGTAGACGAGGTCGTTGACCGCCGCCTCCTCGCGCACCGTGAAGAACGGCTGGTCCACCAGCAGTCCCAGGTCCACGTCGAGTCCCGTGCCCACCGGCGCGCAGCCGCCCGCCGCCTTCAGGAAGGAGCGGTACGCCTCCGGGAGCCGGTAGCCGAGGTCCTCCTCGACGCCCTGGACCTGCTGCTCGGACACCGAGACCACCGTCTTGGGCAGCCCCAGGTGCACCGGGCGCACCTCCTGCAACGACCGCGTCCCGCGCTTGCCGTGGTCCACCGCCGCCGTCGCCAGACCGGCGTGGTGCCTCAGCAGCGACTTCACCTCGACCGGGACCAGCTCCATCCGGCGCGTCCCGGACACGTGGTGCCAGGTCCAGCCGTGCGGGGTCGACACCGGGCCGACCGTGTCCCACAGTTCGTGGCCGGTGGCCCGCATGGCGGCGTTCGCGGACACGCAGTCCGTCAGGCGCAGCTCGTCCACGCCGAAGCCCTCCGGGGGTTCGGCGATCTCGACGGCCGCACGGGCGTACAGCGCGAAGTCGGGGTGTCCGTTCGCGTCGATGCGGACTCCGTGGGGATGGCGCGCGGCCCGGACGGGGTCCGGGAAATGCACGACCTGCCCCGAATAAGCGGCGTTGGGTGGCGCGGCCTGATGCCCGAGCCGACCTGTCGTCATGGCGGTAGCCCCCTGCTGGATCTGGCTGGTTCACCACAGCGTCTCTGATCAGCTAAGTGATCCTGAGCCGGACTGAGTGTCTGGTTCGAGGATATGTTCCCACCATGGAGGAGTGACGTGAGCCTGCAGGTGGAATCCCGCGCCCAGCGCCGCGCCTCGTGGCCGGTGCCGACCGGTGGCGGGTGTGCTGATCGTTGTCACGTCCTGGTGCCGGTGGGCTGCGCGGGGCAGCCGGGTCCGGTCCCTGTGAACGTGTCCCTCCGGACGCTTTCCCGCCGGGCCTTGCGGTCTGGTGGGGGAGGGTGTCCGGCGTCGCCTGGGCGTCGGACATGTTGTCTCGTGCCGGGTGGGTCCGGTCTTGGTCCGGTCCCGCCTGCTGGTCAGGTTAGCCCGCGGTGTAATGACCGCGCCCGCTTCGAGGTTGTCCACGATCGCGTGGATGGCCATGGCGCCTGTGACACGGTCACAGGCGGTCTCGGCCTGATGGGCCAGGCCGCGCGCTGCGATGCGCTGCCAGGCACCGTGATCCCGGTCTCCCTGCCAAAGGCAGGATGGGCAGATGGCCCATTTCCAGCCCGGTGTGGTGGGCCTGTCGGGAGCCTTGCGGTGCCGCAACGGGGTGAGACATTGCGGACAGTGCCTGGAGGTGTTGCGCGCCGGAACGGTGACGACGGCTATGCCCGTCTCGGCTGCCATATGCCGCATGTTGTCGACGATCTTCCCGCGTACCTGCTGGGACATGCGGGTGTTGACGGTGCGGCCCATGCCACGCGCCTCCAGGGAACGGAGGTCTTCGACGTAGATGACGCCGGCCCCGGCGGCGATGGCCTGATCAACCGCCCACCTGGCGGCGGCCCGGGCCAGCGCGTCATTGAGATTCGACCGGCGTGCGCCAACCCGGCCGATCTCCTCGCGCAGGATGGCGTGTTTGGCGGCCAGGACGTGCTGCTCTTCTCCGCCGGTGAGCCGCTGATAGCCCTCGGCCTTGGCATGCAGGTACTCGGAGAGTCGGCGCAGGCGGTGCTGTTTGGCGAGGACACCAGCTGCCCGGAACATACCCCCTGCTCCGAGGGCGGTGATCCGCCCGTCCTCGTGCAGCCGGGCCGGGCCCGCGCTGAGGAGGGTGTTCAGACCCCAGTCCACACCGAGCGCGACCGTGTGCCCGCTGCGTGCCGCCCTCGGGACGGCGTGGGTGTAGGCAAGATCTACGCGAACACGGCCCTGGTGCGGGCGCAGGGTGGGCAGGTGCAACACCGCCGAGGCGGGGATCATCGGCGGCAGCTTGACGGGACAGGACACCCACGTCCAGTCCCGGTACGACCGCGGGTCGGGCCGGGTGGGAAGCTGCAAGCGCAGCATTGCCCGGCCAGGATCGTCTGCCCGTTCGATGACGGCTTGCTGCCCGTCGCATGCCGACAGCAGCAGCATCCGCGCCGCCTTGGGTGCGCTCTCCACCTCGAACACATCGACAGGCAGCCGCCCCCGCTTTTTGGCGAACGCGGCGATCTGCCGGGTACGGGACGTGATGACACTGGACGGCAGATTCCATCCGCCCGGCACCGCCTCACGCACCGCATCCCACTCCAGGCCAGTTCGCCTGGCAGGTTGAGCAGGCCAGGTCGTGAGTACCCCGGCGGTCAGGTCGCCGCGCCACTTCACCGAACGCAGCAAGCGTCCGGCCAGCTCCTGCGCCATGCGGACGATCCGGTCGTTGACCCGGATACCGGGGGGCGGCCCGGCGGTCCAGCCCAGGCGGCGCAACGCCATCCATGCATTCGACGGCAGCTTCCGGCCCCCACCGTCCGCCCCGGATGCCAACGCATTCACATCACCCGCGCTCCAGTGGGTGCCGAGCAGCTCGGCGGCCATGTCGGACACCAGAGCAGTTGCCCAGCCGACACGCTCCGCCAGCACCGAGACCGTCAGCAGCTCACCGCTCTCCTCATCCACACCCGTCCGCAACAGACCACGGGCAGAAGCGATCCGAGTGGCCTCGCCCTCGGTGAGCGTCCCCTTCCGACCCACCCTTCGCCCCCAACCTCCCCAGTGCTGTCATCTCATCAACGACACCCCTGGAGAAAGGTCACTCATTCGATTCACGAACCCACACACGACACCCGCGGGACGGCCGGGAAGATCCGAATTGATACGAATATTCGACCCCGCTTCCACATGCCACGGGACATTTGACAGGCTGTCCCCAGAGCACGGGGGCGTGCGCGACAGCGGCCGGCGCCGCGGCCACGGGAGGGAAAGCGCAACCATGCAGAACACGGCAACACGTACAGAAGCGGCCGACGCCCACTCAGGAGGCGCGGGAGCCCAGGGGTCAGCGGGCCCCGCGGGCGCCCGCGGACCCGCGGATACCGCCGGTCCCACGGGAACCGGCGGCCCGGCGGCCGTCCCCGCGCAGGCCCGCGCCACGGCCGAGCAGGGCCCCGGCGATCCCCGGCTGCGCTGGGGCGGCGGGGACGGCCGCCCCGCCGTGCCCACGCTCCGCTTCCGCCGGGACGGGATCCTGCCCACCGTGGCCGCCGCCCTGTCCGTACGCGGCGAAACCCTCACCGGGACCGCCGGCAAGGCGGACCTGCCCCCCGTACTGCACGCCCTCGTACAGGATTTCCTCGACACCCTCACGAGCGGCCAGCGCGAACGTTTCACCGGCCGGTGTCCGGAGGCGATCCTGCTCTCCCGCCACCTCGCCACCGTCGAGGGCGCCCGCAGCAAGCGCGCCTCGCGCAAGCCCCTGACGCCCAGCGAGGCGCGCCGCTCGCTGAAGCACTCCAAGATCACCGCCCGCCGCATCCGCGAGGACGGCGACCCGCTCCACGGCAGCTACGCACCCCCCTGCCGCTCCTGCGAGGCCCTCCTCGCCCACTTCGGCGTACGCCCCGTCGACCTCACTCACCCCGAGTAGCCGCCATGACCACCTCCGCTTCCTACGCCCGCTCCTCGGCGACCCGCTTCCCCGTCGCCGTGGACTCCGCCCTGCGCACCGCCGGCTGGGAGCCGGGCCGCTGGGACATCAAGCAGGCCGAGTACTGGGCCGACGCCCTGCGCGACCACACCACCCCCGCCGGGCACCGGCACACCGTCTTCCCGGCCGCCGTCGAAGCCTGGGCGGAGTTCGGGAACCTCACCGTCACCGCCCCGGGCCCCGGCCGCCAGATCGCGCCCACCGCGATACGCCTGGACCCCCTCACGGGCCTGCACCTCGCCCGTACTTTCGCGGACCTCGGCCGCGCCCTGTCCACCCAGCTCTGCCCGCTCGGCGTCGAGGCCGACACGGACCAGGCCGGGGGCGGCGGCTCCCACTTCGCCCTCGACCGCGAGGGCCGCGTCTACTGCGTGGACCACACGGGCGACTGGTACCTGGGCGCGAGCCTCGACGAGGCCCTCACCCTCCTCCTCACCGGCCTCCAGCCGACCCGTCTGACGACGGGCTGACCCGCCGGCTCCGGAGGCCGCTCCCCGCCCTGCGGGCAGCGGCCCTCCTCCCGCCGGAACGGGTACGCCCGCAGATCACGGGCAAGCCCGCAGCCCGGTACGCCCGGACCTGCCCGGGGCCGCCACCGGATCCCCCGCCATCCGTCCCTACCCCCGCTCGCCCGGCAGGACCGCCGACACCTTGAAGCCGCCCTCGTCGGTCGGGCCGGACACGAACACCCCGCCCAGTCGGAGCACCCGCTCGCGCATCCCGAGCAGGCCGTTCCCGCCGCTCGGCAGCCCCGGCTCGGCCGCCTGGCCGTCGCAGGGGCCGTTCTCCACCTGCATGGCCACCTCCCCCTCCCGGTGCGCCAGCCGTACGACGACCCGTGCGCCCGCGGCGTGCTTGTGGCAGTTGGTCAGCGCCTCCTGCACCACCCGGTAGGCGGTCTGCTCCACCTCCGCCACGTACGCGGAGTACTCGCCGTGCACGTCCAGCTCCACGGCCATCCCGGCCGCCCGCGACTGTCCGACCAGCGCCTCCAGCTCGCCCAGCGTCGGTCCGTCGTCGAAGCTCCCCACCAGCGCCGTCGGCGCGGCCACGGCCGCCGGCTTCGGGGACTGGGCCCGCAGCACCCCGAGCATCTCGCGCAGTTCCGTCAGCGCCTGGCGTCCCATGTCCCCGACCAGCGCGGCGTTCTTCGCCGCCTTCACCGGGTCCTTCGCGGCGATCGCCTGGAGCGCCGCCGCGTGCACCACCATGAGCGACACCCGGTGCGCCACGACGTCGTGCATCTCCCGCGCGATCCGGGTCCGCTCCTCCGTACGGGCCCACTCGGCCCGCTCCTCCGCACGGTCCGCGAGCAGCGACAGCTCCCGCTCCAGCGAGTCCGCCCGCTCCTGCAGGCTCTCCATCAGCCGTCTGCGGGCCGCCGTGTACAGCCCGAACAGCACCGGCGGCACGGTCAGCGCCACCGCCACGAACACGGACAGGGTGATGGCGAGGGTGAGGGTGACATCGGGGTCCTGCGCCCGGGTCCTCATGTACATCACCACGAAGGTCGCGGCCAGCGACATCGACGCCAGGGTCGCGGTGATCCGCCGGGGCACCTCGGAGGCGGCCAGCGTGTACAGCCCGACCACCCCGAGCAGGAAGCCCATGGCCGCCGGCGACACCGCGATGCCGACCAGCACCACGACGATGGGCCAGCGCTGCCGCAGCACGAGCACCGACCCGACCAGCACCCCGAACAGCACCCCGGCGAAGACCGGGATCCCGGCCTCGTGGGCGAACCTGACGCCCAGCACCCCGCACTCGACGGCGGACACCGCCCCGAGCCCCACGTCCCACGCGGCCGACCTGCGCCGCTCCCACCACAGGGGCCCGTCCCGCCCGGCCCCCGCCTCTCCCTGCTCTTCCCCCGTACTGGTCATGCCGACCAGCGTACGCAGGGGCCCCAGCACACAGGCGAACGAAATTCCTGCAAACCAGCGGTAACCGCACGTACGACTGAATAGCCCGCTGAGCGAGACCTGAATCCCGCATTCCGGACGACATTGGCGACATGACCGAAATCCGACGTCGCCCCGGCGACGGCACCGGCGGCCTCCGCACCGGAACCGCGACCTACGAATCCCTGCGCGAGCAGGCGATAGCCCTGCGGCGCGAGGGGCTCAGCCTGCGCCAGATCCGCGACCGCCTGGGCATCCACAACAACAACATCCTCAACGCCCTGGTGAAGGGAGAGCCCCCACCGGAATGGACGAAGCGCCCCAACGCGAAGGACGACCTCCGCGACCGAGCCCGCGAACTCCGCCTCCAGGGCATGACCTACGACGAGATCCAGGTCGAGCTGGGCTGCTCGAAGAGCTCCATCTCCCTCTGGGTCCGCGACCTCCCGAAGCCGGAGCGGCGGCGCACCCCCGAAGAGGCGTCAGCGATCGCCAAGCGCGGATGGGAGAGGACCCTTGCTCCGCGAGGAAGTGCGACAGGGGACCAAGCAGCAGGCCGCCGAGGAATTGGGCGAGATGTCCGAGCGGGAGCTCTTCCTGGTCGGCGTGGGGCTCTATTGGGCTGAGGGCTCGAAGAGCAAGACCTACTCCCGACGCGAACGTGTCACCTTCGTAAACAGCGACCCCGACATGATCCACGTCTACTTGGCCTGGTTGGGCGTCCTTGGAGTGGACCCCGCGAGAATCCGCTACCGCGTCATGATCCACGAGTCCGGGGACGTGAGGGGCGCCGAGCAGTACTGGGCCGACCTGGCCAAAGTGGATCTTTCGGAGCTCCAGAGGGCAACGCTCAAGAAGCACAACCCGAAGACGGTACGGAAGAACACCGGCGACGACTACCACGGCTGCCTGGTCGTCAACGTACTGGGCAGCACCGACCTTTACCGCCGCATAGAAGGGTGGTGGTCACGGATGGCAGTGGAGGCGCGCCGCAGAAACGCGTAGGCTGGCGGCGCGCAATCCCGGGTTGCTCTGTCGGCAGGGGCGACCAGACTTTGAATCTGGGTACGACGCAGGTTCGACTCCTGCCCCGGGAGCTCAGCAGGTTCGGGTCCTGACCTACACGGTCGGGACCCGCCCTCGTTTGGCGCCCTAAACCCACCGGTATCCTTCACGGGTCCACCACCCGAAGCCGAAGGGCACACCCGTGAGCGCCAACCGCCCGGCAGCCGTCGTCGTACTCGCAGCGGGTGAAGGCACCCGCATGAAGTCGGCCACACCCAAGGTTCTGCACGAGATCAGCGGGCGCTCGCTCGTCGGTCACGTCGTCGCCGCCTCCCGCGAGCTGGACCCCACCCACCTCGTCGTCGTCGTCGGGCACGCCCGCGAGCAGGTCACCGCGCACCTCGCCGCGATCGACGCCGACGTCCGCACGGCAGTCCAGTACGAGCAGAACGGCACCGGGCACGCCGTCCGGATGGCCCTCGAAGAGCTGGGCGCCGACCGCCCGGCCGGCACCGTGGTCGTCGTCTGCGGCGACACCCCGCTGCTGACCGGCGAGACCCTGGCCGCGCTGACGGCCACGCACGAGGCCGACGGCAACGCCGTCACCGTGCTGACCGCCGAGGTCCCCGACTCCACCGGGTACGGCCGGATCGTCCGCGACGAAGCGACCGGGGCGGTCACCGCCATCGTCGAGCACAAGGACGCCACCGACGCCCAGCGCGCCATCCGCGAGATCAACTCCGGGGTCTTCGCCTTCGACGGCGCCCTCCTCGCGGACGCTCTCGGCAAGGTCCGCACCGACAACAGCCAGGGCGAGGAGTACCTCACCGACGTGCTCGGCATCCTGCGCGAGGCCGGCCACCGCGTCGGCGCCGCCGTGGGCGCGGACCACCGGCAGATCCTCGGGATCAACAACCGGGTCCAGCTCGCCGAGGCCCGCGCCCTGCTGAACGCCCGCCTGCTGGAGCGCGCCATGCTCGCCGGCGTGACCATCGTCGACCCGGCGAGCACCCTCGTCGACGTGACGGTGACTTTCGGCCAGGACGCGATCGTGCACCCCGGCACCCAGCTGCTCGGCACCACGCACATCGCCGAGCGGGCCGAGGTCGGCCCCAACACCCGCCTGAAGGACACGCAGGTCGGCGCCGGCGCCCGCGTGGACAACACGGTGGCGGACACCGCCGTCGTCGGCGTCTCGGCCAGCGTCGGCCCCTTCGCGTACCTGCGTCCGGGCACGAACCTGGGCGCGAAGGCCAAGGCCGGCACGTACGTGGAGATGAAGAACGCCACGATCGGCGAGGGCACCAAGGTCCCGCACCTGTCCTACGTCGGCGACGCGACGATCGGCGAGTACACGAACATCGGCGCGGCCAGCGTGTTCGTGAACTATGACGGTGAGCACAAGCACCACACGACCGTCGGCTCACACTGCAAGACGGGTTCGGACAACATGTTTGTGGCTCCCGTCACCATCGGGGACGGCGCCTACACGGCCGCCGGCTCCGTGATCACGAAGGACGTGCCGCCCGGCGCCCTGGCCGTGGCCCGTGGCCAGCAGCGGAATATCGAGGGCTGGGTGGCCCGCAAGCGTCCGGGAAGCGCCGCCGCAACAGCGGCTCAGTCGGCGGTCCACGAGGACTCCGACGAACGCTGAGGTGAACTGACCGGAAACGGCTACGCCCGAGACGGCGTACCGTGATACGTGAACGCAATTCGGCTGGCTCACCGTGTGCGGGACGGACGCACATGGGGGCGAGCAGCTTTCCCACGTCTGAGGAGACAGTGCTGTGACCGGGATCAAGACGACCGGCGAGAAGAAGCTGATGCTCTTCTCCGGCCGCGCCCACCCCGAGCTGGCCGAGGAGGTCGCGCACCAGCTCGGTGTCGGCCTCGTGCCGACCAAGGCTTTCGACTTCGCGAACGGCGAGATCTACGTCCGCTTCCAGGAGTCGGCGCGCGGCGCGGACTGCTTCCTGATCCAGAGCCACACGGCTCCGATCAACAAGTGGATCATGGAGCAGCTGATCATGGTCGACGCGCTCAAGCGCGCGTCGGCACGCTCCATCACCGTGATCGTCCCGTCCTACGGGTACGCCCGCCAGGACAAGAAGCACAAGGGCCGCGAGCCGATCTCGGCCCGCCTGGTCGCGGACCTGCTGAAGACCTCGGGTGCGGACCGCATCCTCACGGTCGATCTGCACACCGACCAGATCCAGGGCTTCTTCGACGGCCCGGTCGACCACCTTTCGGCCCTGTCGGTCCTCGCGGACTACGTCGGCGCCAAGGTCGACCGCTCCAAGCTGACGATCGTCTCCCCGGACGCCGGCCGCGTACGCGTCGCCGACCGCTGGTGCGACCGCCTGGACGCCCCCCTGGCGATCGTGCACAAGCGCCGCGACAAGGACGTCGCCAACCAGGTGACCGTCCACGAGGTCGTCGGTGAGGTCAAGGGCCGCGTCTGCGTCCTGGTCGACGACATGATCGACACGGGTGGCACCATCTGCGCCGCCGCCGACGCGCTCTTCGCGCACGGCGCGGAGGACGTCATCGTGACGGCCACGCACGGCATCCTGTCGGGCCCGGCCGCCGACCGCCTGAAGAACTCCAAGGTCAGCGAGTTCGTGTTCACGAACACCCTGCCGGACCCGTCCGACCTGGAGCTCGACAAGATCACGGTGCTCTCCATCGCCCCGATGATCGCCCGCGCCGTGCGCGAGGTCTTCGAGGACGGCTCGGTCACCAGCCTGTTCGAAGAGCAGCAGTAAGCACGTCCCCACGGTGCTGACTCCTCTGGGGTGAGATCATTTTTGGGTACGGCCTCCCCGCCGGGTACACTCCTTGAGTTGCTCGGCGAGGGAGGCCGTACCTGTTTTCCACGGGTATGGATGCTCCGTTATCGACGCGCTCTTCGTAGCAGGCCGTGTTCCGGCCGGGTGACTGTCGTCCATTTCCGTCACCCCACGAGGAGTGAGCATGTCCGAGATCAAGCTTGCCGCGAAGGTCCGCGAAAACTTCGGCAAGGGCTCTGCCCGCCAGGCCCGCCGTGACGCCCTGACCCCCGCGGTCATCTACGGCCACGGCACCGACCCGAAGCACGTCAACGTGGACGCCCACGCTCTCCAGCTGGCGCTGCGCACCCCGAACGTCCTGCTCTCCCTGGACATCGAGGGCGCCGGCACCGAGCTGGTCATCCCGAAGGCCGTGCAGAAGCACCCGCTGAAGCGCTCGATCTCCCACGTCGACTTCCTGATCGTCAAGAAGGGCGAGAAGGTCACCGTCGACGTCGCGATCGTCACCGAGGGCGAGCTGGCCCCGGGCGGCAACATGCTGGAGACCCTCCAGAACACCATCTCCGTCGAGGCCGAGGCCACGCACATCCCGACCGAGGTCACCGTCTCGATCGCGGGCCTGGAGGCCGGTACCACCATCACCGCCAAGGACCTGGTCCTGCCGGCCGGCACCACGCTGGCCGTCGACGGCGACATCGCCGTCCTGCAGGTCATCGGCGCTTCGGCCGAGGAGCCGGCCGCGGAGGCGGGCGCCGAGGCCTGAGCCTCGCCCCTCCCCCTCAGCACTTGCTGAACGACCGCCGTCCGGCTCCACTGGAGCGGGACGGCGGTCGTCTTCGTATAAGGAGCTTTTGATGTCGGACGACGCGGCGCCCTGGCTGATCGTGGGTCTCGGGAACCCGGGTGCGGAGTACGCGGGCAACCGCCACAACATCGGTTTCATGGTGGCCGACCTGCTGGCGGAGCGGATGCGCGGCAAGTTCAAGGCGCACAAGGCCCGCGCGCAGGTGGTCGAGGGCCGCATGGGCCCGCCCGGGCCGGCGAACCGGCGGGTGGTGCTGGCCAAGCCCATGTCGTTCATGAACCTGTCCGGCGGCCCGGTGACGGCGCTGCGGGACTTCTACAAGGTGCCGCTGGACCGGATCATCGCGGTCCACGACGAGCTGGACATCGACTACCCGACGCTGCGGCTGAAGCTGGGCGGCGGGGACAACGGCCACAACGGCCTGAAGTCGATGACCAAGTCGATGGGCCCCGACTACCACCGGGTGCGCTGCGGCATCGGCCGCCCGCCCGGCCGGATGCAGGTCGCCGACTTCGTGCTGAAGGACTTCTCCTCCACGGAGCGCAAGGAGCTGGACTGGTTCGTGGACCGTTCGGCGGACGCCGTGGAGTGCCTGATCCAGGAGGGCCTGGAGCGCGCGCAGTCCACGTACAACAGTTAGTACGGGCAGAGGGCCCGCACACCATCCGGTGTGCGGGCCCTCTGCCGTGCCGTACGAAACCTCAGCCGGTGTTGCGCAGGCCGGCCGCGACGCCGTTCACGGTGAGGAGCAGGGCCCGGGACAGGATCGGGTCCGCTTCCTCGCCGCGCTCGGCGGCCGCCCGCTGGCGGGCCAGCAGGGAGACCTGGAGGTAGGAGATCGGGTCCAGGTAGGCGTCGCGGACCGAGAAGGTCTGCTGCAGGACCGGGTTGGAGTCGAGGAGCTTCTCGCCTCCGGTGATCCGCAGGACCTCGCGGACGGTGAGCTCGTGCTCGGCCTCGATGCGGGCGAAGACGTGCTTGAGCTCGTCGGGCACCAGGGTGTCGACGTAGTGGCGGGCGATCCGCAGGTCCGTCTTGGCCAGCGTCATCTCGACGTTGGACAGGAAGTTGCGGAAGAAGTGCCAGCGCTCGCCCATCTCGGCCAGCGCGTCGCCCTGGCCGGCCTCGCGCAGGGCCTTCAGGCCCGAGCCGACCCCGTACCAGCCGGGGACGATCTGGCGGGACTGGGTCCAGCCGAACACCCACGGGATGGCGCGCAGGCCGTCGAGGCCCGCTCCGGAGTCGGGGCGGCGCGAGGGACGCGAGCCCAGGTGCAGGTCGGCGAGCTGGTCCACGGGGGTGGCGGCGAAGAAGTACGCCGGCAGGTCCGGGTCCTCGACGAGCTCGCGGTACGCGTCGTGCGCGGCGTCCGAGACGGTGTCCATGGCCGCGTCCCAGCGGGCCAGGTCCTCGTCGGACTGGCGCGGGGCGGTGTGCAGGGCGGAGGCCTGGAGGGTGGCCGCGACGGTCAGCTCCAGGTTCTCGCGGGCCAGCGAGGGGACGAGGTACTTGTCGGAGATGACCTCGCCCTGCTCGGTGACCTTGATCTCGCCCTCCAGGGTGCCCCAGGGCTGCGCGAGGATCGCGTCGTGCGAGGGGCCGCCGCCGCGGCCGACGGTGCCGCCGCGGCCGTGGAAGAGGCGCAGGCGGACGCCGTAGCGGTGGGCCACGTCGCGCAGCCGGCGCTGGGCGCGGTGGATCTCCCACTGGGAGGTGGTGATGCCGCCGAACTTGGAGGAGTCGGAGTAGCCGAGCATGACCTCCTGGACGTCGCCGCGCAGCGAGACGAGGCGCCGGTAGGAGGGGTCGGCGAGCATCTCGTCGAGGATGACGTCGGCGGCCTTGAGCTCGTCCGTGGTCTCCAGGAGCGGGACGATGCCGATCTTGGCCCAGCCGCCGTGCAGGTCGATGAGACCGGCCTCGCGGGCGAGGACGGCGGCGGCGAATACGTCGTCGGCGCCCTGGCACATCGAGATGATGTAGGACTCGATGACCTCGGGGCCGAACTTCTCGAAGGCGTCCTTGATGGCGCCGAACACGCCGAGGGTCTTCAGGCCGGCCGCGTCGAGCGGGGCCGGGGTGGGCGCCAGCGGGCGGCGCGAGCGCAGTTCCTTGGCCAGGAGCCGGCCGCGGTAGTCGCGGGGCATGTCCGCGTAGCGCCAGGACTCCTCGCCGAGCCGGTCGAAGAGCTGGCCCAGCGCGTGGTGGTGGGCGTCCGCGTGCTCGCGTACGTCCATCGTGGCGAGCTGGAGGCCGAAGGCGGCCAGCGTGCGGATGGTGCGGTCCATGCGGCCGTCGGCGAAGAGGGCGCCGCGGTGCTCGCGCAGGGAGGTCTGGATGAGGGTGAGGTCGGTGAGCAGCTCGGCGGTGCCGAGGTAGTCGCGGCCTTCCTCGTGCGGGATGCCCTTGGCGAGGCGCTCGCGGGTGTTGAGGAGCTTCTGCCGGACGCAGGTGGCCTTGAGGCGGTACGGCTCCTCGGCGTTCAGCCGCTTGTAGCGCGGGCTGATCTCCGGGAGGCGCTCCAGGTCGGCCTGGAGGGAGGTGAGGAGTTCCTCGGTGGCGCCGGTGTAGCGGATGGAGTTCGACAGCAGTCCGCGCAGGAAGTCGATGAGTTCCAGGGCGTCGGTGATGCCGTGCTCGTGCTGGAGGATCAGCACGTCCCGGGTCACCTCGGGGGTGACGTTGGGGTTGCCGTCGCGGTCGCCGCCGATCCAGGTGCCGAAGGTGAGCGGGCGGGTGCCGGCCGGGATCTCGATGCCGACGCGCTGGAGCTCGGCGGCGAGGTCCTCCAGGACGTCGCCGACGGCGCCGGCGTGCAGCTCGTCCAGGTAGTAGATGGCGTTGCGCGCCTCGTCGGCGGGCTCCGGGCGGACCACGCGCAGTTCGTCGGTCTGCCAGACGAGGTCGATGTTCTCCGCGAGGCGCAGGTCGTGGCGGCGGCGCTCGCCGGCGCCCGCGACGGGCTCCTCCAGGAGGGCCGCGATGCGGCGCAGCTTGTTCAGGACGCTGCGGCGGGCCGCTTCGGTGGGGTGCGCGGTGAAGACGGGGCGGACGTTGAGGTTCTTGACCGTCTCGCGCAGGTGCTCGGGGTCCGCGTCCTTGAGCATGTCGGCCGTGCGGGCCAGCAGGCCCCCCTCGGCGGCGCGGTGGGCGCGCAGCTCCTTGCCGCGGTGCACCTGCTCGGTGACGTTGGCGAGGTGGAAGTAGGTGGAGAAGGCGCGCACCAGCTTGGCGGCGGTCTCCAGGTCGGTGTCGCCGAGCAGCTCGGCGGCCGCGATGCCGTCGGTGCGGGTGAGGGCTCGGACGCGTTCGACCAGGTCGAGGAGGTCCTGGCCCTCCTGGCGTACGAGGGTCTCGCCGAGGAGGTCGCCGAGGCGGCGGATGTCCGCGCGCAGCTCGGCGTTGGCGGCGCCGGCGGACGTCGCCGTGGCGGTGGTCGAGTGGGCCTGGTCGGCACTGCTCACAGGTGCGGCTCCTTGCAGTGTTTCGAGCGCTACTGGGAGGTGGGCTCCGGTTGCGCGCGGTGGTGCCCGCCCGGACCTGGGTCCGGCGGTGCCACCGCTCCTGATGCGCAGCTCGGGCTGCCCGTGCGGACCGCGCTGTCCGACGACACCAGGATAGGTGGCCCGTACCGGTGACCTGGCCCGTGTGTCACCAGGCGGGACGACGGCCCTGCGGCTCGGGCCGATGGACCCGGCTGCGGGCGCGCTCCTCTTGCCCCGCGGGGGACCTTTGCCATACTTACGTTGCCGTAGGTTACGCATCCGTAGGGATGTGTGGCCGGGCGGCGCGCCTGCCGACTCCCTCACCCTCAGGGGACACACCTATGACCATCAGTCCCGACGTGATCGAGGACGCCTCGGCGTCTTCCGGCGCGTCCGCGCCGTCCGCGACCCTCGGCGGTGAGAGCAAGCGGTCCGTCGAGCAGATCGCGCTGCTGCTGTTCATCACCGTCCCCTTCCTCGCCCTGCTGGTGGCCGTTCCGCTCGCCTGGGGCTGGGGGGTGAGCTGGCTGGACGTGGGCCTGATGGTGTTCATGTACTTCCTGGCCTGCCACGGCATCACCATCGGCTTCCACCGCTACTTCACGCACGGTTCTTTCAAGGCGAAGCGGCCGCTGCGCATCGTGCTGGCGGTCATGGGCTCGATGGCGGTCGAAGGACCCCTGGTGCGCTGGGTGGCCGACCACCGCAAGCACCACAAGTACTCCGACCACGAGGGCGACCCGCATTCGCCGTGGCGCTTCGGCGAGACGGTCCCGGCCCTGATGAAGGGCCTGTGGTGGGCGCACATCGGCTGGCTCTTCGACGAGGAGCAGACCGACCAGCAGAAGTACGCCCCGGACCTGATCAAGGACCCGGCGATCCGCCGGATCTCGCGCGACTTCGTCTTCTGGACGATGTTCTCGCTGGCGCTGCCGCCGCTGGTGGGCGGTCTGGTGACGATGTCGTGGTGGGGCGCCTTCACCGCGTTCTTCTGGGGCTCCCTGGTCCGGGTCGCGCTGCTGCACCACGTGACGTGGTCGATCAACTCGATCTGCCACGCGGTGGGCAAGCGCCCCTTCAAGTCGCGCGACCGCTCCGGCAACGTGTGGTGGCTGGCGGTGCTGTCCTGCGGTGAGTCCTGGCACAACCTGCACCACGCCGACCCGACCTCGGCCCGGCACGGTGTGCTGCGCGGCCAGGTCGACTCCAGTGCGCGGCTGATCCGCTGGTTCGAACAGCTGGGCTGGGCGTCCGACGTCCGCTGGCCGTCCGAGGCCCGCATCGACGCCCGGCGCAAGGAAGAAGTGTCGAACGCGGCATGATGGGGGGTGTGGGAAACGACGGCAGCAGTTCCAGCAGCGAGAAGCCCAGGCGCGGCCGCCGGGTCCGGATGACTGGCGCCGAACGGCGTCAGCAACTGCTGGACATCGGCCGCACCCTGTTCGCCGAGAAGGGGTTCGAGGGCACGTCGGTGGAGGAGATCGCGGCGAAGGCCGGAGTCTCCAAGCCGGTGGTCTACGAGCACTTCGGCGGCAAGGAGGGCCTCTACGCGGTCGTCGTGGACCGCGAGATGCGCCAGCTGCTGGACGGGGTGACGGGCGCGCTGACGGCCGGGCACCCGCGGGAGCTGCTGGAGCAGGCGGCCTTCGCGCTCCTGGACTACATCGAGAACTACACGGACGGTTTCCGGATCCTGGTCCGTGACTCCCCCGTGGCCCAGTCGACGGGCACCTTCGCCTCGCTGATCAGCGACATTGCCACTCAGGTCGAGGACATCCTCGGTCTGGAGTTCAAGGCCCGCGGCTTCGACCCGAAGCTGGCCCCGCTGTACGCGCAGGCGCTGGTCGGGATGGTCGCGCTGACCGGGCAGTGGTGGCTGGAGACGCGCCAGCCGAAGAAGGCCGAGGTGGCGGCGCACCTGGTGAACCTGTCCTGGCACGGGCTGGAGAACCTGGAAGCGAAGCCGCGGCTGGTGGGCCACCGCAAGAAGTGAGTGCGCCCGTCCGTTCGCGGTGTGTGAGCGGGACGTCGCGCCTGGTGCCCGGGGCCGCAGGCCCCGGGCACCGCTGCGTTCTGAACGTGATCAAAACGGCTCGCTTAATGTCTGGACAATGCCCGCCGCACGGGTAGTCTTCGGTAACTCCCGGGGGGGAATGCCGTCTCACGTGCAGCGCAGCACTGCCGCGCGCCGTGGACGAAGACGTTCAGCCCGGTTTCGCCTGACTACCAGGGAGACCTCTTGTCTTTCATGCGCTCCACGCGCTCCGGCCGCATCGCGGCCTGCACCGCCCTCGCCGTCGCGGCGGGCATGCTCCTTTCCGGTCCGGTCTCGGCCGCCGAGCAGCCGGTCCCCACGGCGAAGGCCGAGCGGCCCGAGACCGATGACCGCGCCACGGGCACCCGGCCGCAGGCCCCGGCGCCCAAGGCCAAGAACAGCACCCGCGGCACGACGGCCGCCGCTCCGCTGACGCCGCTGTTCGACGTCGACGGCGACGGCTGGTCGGACATCCTGTACCGCGGGCTCAGCGGCAGGACGTTCCTGAAGACCTTCCACGACGAGCAGGACCCGGTGTACGGCGTACCCGGCTCCGGTCCCGACGACGGCGCGGACTTCAAGGACGTCATCCCGGCCGGCGACCTCGACCGCGACGGGCGCCCGGAGCTCCTGACGCTCTCCGTCACCGGCAGGCTGTCGCTGCTGACGGCGGAGACGAACGGCTCCTCGGCCACCGGCTGGTCCGGCAGCGGCTGGAACGTCTACAACAAGGTCACCGGGGTCGGCGATGTGACCGGCGACGGCAAGGCGGACCTGCTGGCCCGTACGTACGCGGGCTCCCTGTACCTGTACCCGGGCAAGGGCACGGCCGGTTCGAGCAGCCCGTACGGCTCCCGGATCGCCCTTGGCGGCGGCTGGAACAGCTACTCCCAGATCGTCGGTGGCGGCGACTTCACCGCCGACGGCAAGGCCGACCTCGCGGTGGCCACGCCGGGCGGCTCGCTCTACGTCTACCCGGGCAACGGCTCCGGCGGCTTCGGCGACCGGATCAAGTCCGGCACCGGCTGGAACATGTACAACCAGATCCAGGTGCTGACCAACAACACGGGCGGCAGCTGGCTCGTGGGCCGCGACGCGAGCGGCAAGATGTGGAACTACCCCTCGAACGGCGCCGGCGGCTTCGGCGACCGTGTGGCGATGGGCCAGGGCTGGGAGTTCACCGACCTGATCTCCGGCCAGGGCGGCGTGCCCGCGCACGGCCGCTCCGAGCTGGTCGGCCGCACCAGCGGCGGCGCCGTCTACTACTACTACGGCAAGCAGAACGGTGGCTTCGGCGACCGCCAGGAGGCTCTGGGGAACGGCCAGGCGCCGGTCGACCAGGTCGGCATGGCCGTGGCGTCCTCGTTCGACTCCCAGAACGAGACCAGCTGGCTCTTCTGGGGCGGCGGCAAGCTCTACATCGGCGACCACGACCTGGGCGCCGGCTGGGGCATCTACAACTCCCTCGTCGGTGTGGGCGACATCAACGGCGACGGCTACGGCGACCTGCTGGCCCGCGACAAGTCCAACGTGCTGTGGCTCTACCCGAGCTACGGCAACGGCTACCAGTTCCGTGACCGTGTCCGGCTCGGCAGCGGTTGGGGCTCCTACAACAAGCTCTTCGGCGCCGGCGACATCACCGGTGACGGCCGCGCCGACCTGCTCGCCCGCGGCAGCGACGGCACGCTGTGGGCCTACCCGGGCAACGGCACCGCCGGCTTCGGCGACCGCGTCAAGATCGGCGACGGCGGCTGGAACACCCTGAAGAAGCTGGCCGCGGTCGGCGACATCACCGGTGACGGCCGCACCGACCTCGTCGGCGTCAACTCCGCCGGTACCGCGTACCTGTACAAGGCGACGGGCCTCAAGGGCCTGAGCACCTTCAAGGGCAGCACCTCCCTCGGTGGCGGCTGGAACGCCTACGTGAACCTGCTCTGACCGGTCCCGTACGCACGAAGGCGCCCCGTCACCGGATCTCCGGTGGCGGGGCGCCTTCGTGTGCGCCGTGGCGGTTCAGCGGCCGACGCGTTCCGGGGTGTGCGGTCAGAGAGCGTGCGGTTCGTGGCCGTGCGGTTCCAGGCCGTGTGGTTCCAAAAACTCCAGCCGGTTGCCCACCGGATCCTCGGAGTAGAAGCGGCGGTGCCCCGGCAGGCCGTCGTCCCAGACGACCTTCGCGCCCCGCTCCTGAAGTCTGCTCGCGTAGGCCTCGATGCCGTCGACCCTGAGTCCCGGGTGGGCCTTGCGGGCGGGGCGGAAGTCCTCCTCGATGCCCAGGTGGAGCTGGACCGGCCCGGCGGCGAACCAGCAGCCGCCGCGCGCCGCGAGCACCGGCGGCTTGGGGATCTCGGTCATGCCGAGGACCTCGGTGTAGTAGGTGCGCAGCCGCTCCTCCGAGCCGGGCGGGGCGGCGAGCTGGACGTGGTCGACGGCGGCAAGCCCGACGAGCATGCTCAGGCCTCCCTGCGGGCTACGGCGAAGATCCGGCGGAACGGGAAGACGGTGCCGCGGGGACCTGTGGGGTAGGCCTCGCGCAGCAGGGTGCGGTACTCGGCGAGGAAGGCCTCGGCGGCCTCCTCGTCGTCGGCCAGCGCGGTGAGCACGGGCCGCAGCGCGGTGCCCTTGACCCAGTCCAGTACCGGGTCGGGGCCCTGGAGCAGCTGGTGGTAGGTGGTCTCCCAGACGTCGGCGGCGCAGCCGAGTTCGGTGAACCGCTCGAGGTATCCGGAGGGTTCGAGGATGTGGATGTAGCGGGCTCCGTGTCCGGCGAGCCGGGCCCGCCAGCGCGGGGTGTCGCACAGCTCGGCGAGGATCCGGTGGCTGGGGGCGGTGAAGTTGCCGGGGATCTGGAAGGCGAAGGTGCCGCCGGGGCGCAGTCCGTTGATCCAGGGGGCGAAGGAGCCGGCGTGGCCGGGGACCCATTGGAAGGCGGCGTTGGAGACGATCAGGTCGTAGGGCTCCTCGGGGAGCCAGTCGGCGAGGTTCCCGTGGCGGAAGTCGAGCCGGCCGCCGCCGCCGGTGGGGCCGGCGTACTCGGCGTGGGCGCGGTGGAGCATCTCCGGGGAGAGGTCGTACCCGGTGATGTGGGCTTCGGGCCAGCGGTCCGCGAGGAGCGCGGTGACGTTGCCGGGGCCGCAGCCGAGGTCGGCGATCCGGGCGGCCCGGGAGGGGAGCTCGGGTATCCGGGCCAGGAGGTCGAGGAAGGGCCTGGCGCGGTGGCCGGCGTGCCGGAGGTACTGCTGCGGATCCCAGGTGGGGGCTGGGGGCGCCGTCGTCGTGGCGGTGGTCGTGGTCGTGGTCGTCGCCGGAATCCTGGCCGGCGCGGTATCGGAATGCATGTTCGAGCCTCCCTGCTGGCGGTTCGGTCGGAATCGGAAGCTGCTCCGGCCCCCTCCATGCCCATGGTGGCGGAAAATATATCTCGACGTCAAGATACTCGGAACCGAGATACTCGATTTAAAGAGACTTCACATCGACAGACCCTTTACACTGATCCGCATGGAGGACGAGGTCGACCGACTGGTCGCGGCATGGCGGCGGGAACGCCCTGACCTCGACGTGGAACCACTCGAGGTGCTCAGCCGCGTCAGCAGGCTCGCGCGGCACCTCGACCGCGCCCGCCGGCTGGCCTTCTCCGAGCACGGCCTGGAGCCCTGGGAGTTCGACGTCCTGACCTCGCTGCGTCGGGCCGGCGCGCCCTACCAGCTCTCCCCCGGCCAGTTGCTGACGCAGACCCTGGTGACCTCCGGGACCATGACCAACCGTATCGACCGGCTCGCCAAGAAGGGCCTCGTCGAACGGCTGCCGGACCCCAACGACCGCCGCGGGGTCCTGGTGCGCCTCAGCCCCGAGGGGCGCGACCGCGCCGACCAGGCGCTCGCCGGGCTGCTGGCCCAGGAACGGGCGATCCTGGCCCAGCTCTCGCGGACGCAGCGCGGCGATCTCGCCGGGCTGCTACGCCAGTTGACCGCTCCGTTCGACAACATCCCCGGCTAGCCCCTGCCCCGGCAGTCCCGGCAGGTCGGCGGGGCGTACGCCGGCCCGGCGGGCCAGGGCGACCGCCGCGAGCGTGGAGTGCACGCCCAGCTTGCCCAGCACGTTCTGCATGTGGGTGCGGACGGTGTGCGGGGAGAGGAACAGCCGCGCGGCCACGTCCTTGCGGCCCAGCCCCGCCACCATGCAGCGCAGCACCTCGTGTTCCCTGGGCGTGAGGGACTCCACCAGCCGTTCGCTGTCGGTACGGTGCTTGCGCGCCGCGGTCAGTTCGCGGAGCACCCCGGTGAGCAGCGCGGGCGGCAGGTGCGTCTCCTCGCGCAGGACTCCGCGGATGACGGCCAGGAGCCGCGAGAGCGAGCTGTCCTTGGCCACCCAGCCCGAGGCCCCCGCCTGGAGCGCGAGGGCGGCCCGGCGTGCGTCGTCGCGCTCGGCGAGTACGACCGTACGGAGCTCGGGATGGGACACCCGTACGCCTGCCACCAGTGCGATCCCGTCGGCGGTGGGTGGGGCGGAGCCGGACTCCCGCTGGGCCGGGACGCCCGCGGAGACGGCGGCCAGGTCGGAGTCGACCAGCAGGACGTCGAAGCGGCGCCCCTCGGCCACCGCACGTTCGAGGCAGCGCTGCGCGGCGGGGCCGCTGCCGGCCGCGGAGACGTCCACGTCCGGTTCGGCCGCGAGCGCGGCGGCGAGAGATTCGGCGAAGATGCGGTGATCGTCGACCACGAGTACCCGGATACGGACCACAAAACCCCCAAGGGTCGGGGAACGGACGACTGCGGGTACGACGCCCGGACCGGGTGATCCGCAGGCGCCGCGGCCGCCGCCGTGACATCTCTGCACTACCCCGGACCGGACGTCGTACCCGACTTGTCTCGACCCCTGAATCAACACCGGCCCCCACCGGTGTCACGCATCAGCGTAGGGCCGGGGTCGACTCGTGGTTGGCCGAATTGCAGAAGTTTTCCGAGCGATTTTCCGGCGAGGCGCTTCCGGAGGGGCTCCGGGGTGGCTTGAAATCGACTGCTTACCGCCTGCGGAAGTCCCGTTCCGTGCGGTCGTGTGCCGCGGGCAGTTGCACGAGGGGTATTTCACTCGGCGTGCGCACGCCGGGCGCCCGCGCGCAGCGCCCGGCGAGGGCGCGCCCGGAACGCACGCGCGCCCCCGCTCCGGTGGGGGCGGGGGCGCGCGGGGCAGGGGTGGTGCGGGAGGTGCCTGCGGGCTCAGCCGCGCCGGGCGCGGGTGAAGTTCCAGGCGTCCGTCACGATGCCGGTGAGGTCCGAGCGGGTCGGGGCCCAGCCGAGGCGCTCGTGTGCCGTGCGGGCGGAGGCGACGAGGAAGGCCGGGTCGCCGGCCCGGCGGGGGGCCACGATCTCGGGAATCTCCTTCCCGGTGACCTTGCGGACCGTCTCGATGACCTCGCGGACCGAGAACCCGCCGCCGTTGCCGAGGTTGCACACCAGGTGCTCCCCCTCGGCGGCGACCCGCAGCGCGGCCAGGTGGGCCTCGGCCAGGTCGGCGACGTGGATGTAGTCCCGTACGCAGGTGCCGTCCGGGGTCGGGTAGTCCTCGCCGAACACGGAGATCGACTCCCGCTCGCCGAGGGCCACTTGCAGCACCAGCGGGATCAGGTGGGTCTCGGGGTCGTGCAGCTCGCCGAACCGTCCGTACGCCCCGGCCACGTTGAAGTAGCGCAGCGAGACCGCCGCGAGGCCGTGCGCCACGCACTCCCCCGCGATCATGTGGTCGACGGCCAGCTTCGAGGCCCCGTACGGGTTGGTGGGGGCCGTCGCCGAGGACTCGGTCAACGGGCCGTCGCCGGGCTCGCCGTAGGTGGCCGCGGTGGAGGAGAACACCAGCCGGCGCACGCCCGCCCCGCGCATCGCGGCCAGCAGGGCCAGCGTGCCGCCGACGTTGTTCTCCCAGTACTTGCCGGGGTTCACCACGGATTCGCCGACCTGCGAGGAGGCCGCGAAGTGCAGGACCCCGTCGTAGGAGGGGTCCAGGTACTCGGCGGCGTCCTGGATGCGGCCCTCGATGAACGCGGCGCCGGCCGGCACCCCGGAACGGAAGCCGGTGGAGAGGTCGTCGAGGACGGTGACCTCGTGGCCCGCCTCGAGGAGGTGCGCGGCGACCACCCCGCCCACGTATCCGGCTCCGCCGGTGACCAGGTACTTCGAAGACGCCGTCTCGCTCACGTGCCTACTGCCTCTCGCCGGGGAAACGCACGCACCGTGCGCGTGCTGGTCACCGGCATACCCGAATCCGCGCCGCCGGGGAAATCCCCGGCCCGGATCAGGGCCGGGCGCCCCCGGACGGCGGCGGTCCGGCCCGGTCCAGCAGACCGGTACGGGCGGCCAGCGCGGCCGCCTCCAGCCGCGAGCCCACGCCCAGCTTCATCAGCACCCGCTGGACGTGCGTGCGCGCGGTGCTCGGCGCGATGGCCATGCCGGCGGCGATGAGCCGGGTGTCCTCGCCCTCGGCGACCCGGACCAGCACCTCCACCTCGCGCGGGGTGAGCAGTCGCAGCAGCCGACTGCCCTCGTCGTCGGGCTGGGCGGCGGGGTTGAGCAGCTCGGCGAAGGCCCCCTGCAACAGCTGCGGCGCGATGGCGACTTCCCCCGCCCGGGCCTTGGCCAGGGCCCGCTCCACGCCCTCGATGCGCTCGTCGTGGCGTACGTACCCCGAGGCGCCGGCCGCGAAGGCGGCGGCGATCCCGCGCGGGCTCGGCACCGGGCCCAGTACGACCACGGCGATCTGCGGACGCTCCCGCTTGATCCGGACGATCGGCTCGAAGACCCCGGGCTCGGCGGGCGTGGCGGTGCCCAGCAGGCAGACCTCCGGGGCGCGGCTGATGACCAGTTCGGCGGCGCCCGCGGCCGGGGCGGCGGCCGCCAGCACCCGGTGGCCGCGCAGTTTCAGGGCCGAGGCGAGCGCCTCGGCCAGCAGCCGGTGCTCGTCGACCACCATGACCCGTACGCCCATTGAGGCACCCACCCCCGCCCTTCTGACCCGGCAAGCTACACGCTTGTTCGACGGCGCGGTGCGGATACCGCGCAGAAGCCCCCGGAAGGACGGACCTTCCGGGGGCTTCGGGTGCAGTAGCGCGCCCAGGTCACCTGACGCAGCAGCGCCTAAATGTGGTTGTTCCAGATCCTGGTGGAGTACTCGCACTCCTCGTTGCCGGCATTGCTCGCACGGCACACTTCGATGCTGATCCACACGATTCCCGTACTGTCGTTCAGGTACGTAGTGGCCTCCGTGGTGGCACCCCAGCCTGACGCAGTCCGCCACGAGTAGTACTTGGTGCCTGCCCCCGTCCCCGCGACGACTCGCATCTTCGCGACCCGTCCGTCTTCCCGCGTGTCCTTTACCCAAAGGTAGATAGGTGCCGCACGGGTAGAACTCTCGAAACCGAAGTCGATCTTTCCCCATGCACCAGGGACATCTGCGGAGTTGCGGTGCTCCGCCGCCGCCGCGGGCCCGCTCATGAGCATCACTCCGGCAGCCGCCCCCGCGGCCACGCCCGCAACACGCCAAACCTTCTTCATCGGACCCCCTTGATGATTCACGCACTTGCGCACCACAAGGTATCTGCTCGAACAGGCAATCGACACGACTCCTCGCCAATCACCCTGTGCAAGAAGTGAACTTGAGGTGCGGCCACCGTAAGGCAGCTCAGCCAGTGGTGAAGGAGACGAAGGTGTAGTAAGGATCCGTTGCCACTGAGGACTTGCTCATGACCGCGGTCCGGGCGATGAAGAGCTTCCCGTTGCCGTAGCGATACTCGGCGGCGTTCGGCAGGAACTGGGTCTCGGCACGCTGCGACTCCCTGGTCGCCGGGTTCTGCATGAGGACGGTCTCCTTCATCGTCTTGCCGTCGATGGAGACGACCTGGCCGCCGCCGTCGTAGGGCGGTACCTTGTGGGCGATGAGGTTGGAGCCGTCCATGCGCAGCGGGTAGATCGTGTAGCGCTCGCCGGCGTCGGCGCGGTCGGCGGTCAGCTTGCCGGTCTCCAGGTCGAAGGAGACGATCTCGTTGGTGCGTCCGGAGTCGGTCGTGCCCTTGTGCTCCTCGGTCGGCAGGTAAAGCTTGCCGTTGCCGATGACCATGTTGGTGCAGTCCTCGACATCGGTGGCCCCGCACTCGGGGTTGTAGTTGCCCGAGGTGAGCGGGATACGCGTCTTGAGCTGGCCCGCGTCGTCGAGGACGAAGAGGTCGCTGACGCCGATGGCGTTCTTGGAGGTGTTGTTGACGTCCGCCGCGACGATCAGCGGCTTGGTGGAGACGATCTGGGCGAACTCCAGACCCGCGGGGAGCTTGTACGAGGACTTCTGCGCGCCGGTGACCGGGTCCAGGGCCTGGGCGGACAGCGTGTAGCCCGAGCTCTGGCCGCACCGACGGATCACGGCGAGGGCCGGGCCGCCGGCGTAGCCGAGGTCCTTGCAGTCATCCGCGTCGACCTTGGGCGTCCACAGGGGCTTGCCGTCGGCGAGGTTCCAGGCGGAGCCGCCGTACAGTCCGCCCGCGGCCACGGTCTGGCCGCTGACGGTGACCTCTTCGAATTGGATCGGCTTGTCGCCGCCGCCCTGGACCTTGGTCGTGGCCTTCCACAGCAGCTTGCCGGCGTTCAGGTCGATGACGCCGACCTGGTTGCACGGCTGGTGCTTCTTCTCGGCCGTCGGCAGGGTCTCGTCGAAGACGATCGCCGTCTTGTTGTCCGAGACCCAGCGGCTGGCCGCGCAGACGTTGGCGCCGAGCGGGATCTCCCACTTCTTGGCGCCGTCGGCCAGGTTGTAGCCGACGACCTTGCCCATGTCGGACTTGGCGTAGGTGGTGTCGGTGAGCCAGGAGCCGGGGATCTGGACGATCTCCTTCGACTCCGGCATCGGGACGTTGACCAGGGTCTTCGACTTGGTCTTGGCGGGCACCTTCTCGGTGCCGCCGCCGCCCGGGGCCTTGTCGCCGCCGGGGCTCGCGCTGCCGCCGGCCACGGGCTGGTTGCCGGAGCCCTCGCCCTCGCCCTCGCCCTCGCCCTCGCCGGAGACGTACCAGAAGCCGCCGCCGACGATGAGGACGATGGCCAGGAGGGCCGCGCCGACGATCATCAGCTGGGTGCGCACGTCATTGCCGCCGCTGGCGCCGCCGGCGGGGACCGCCGGGCCCTGGGCCGCGTACATGGGCGCGGTGACGGGCTGCGGCTGCTGCGGGTAGCCGTAGGCCTGCTCCTGCGGATACCCGTACGAGGCCTGCCCGGCGGGCGGCCCGGCCGGGACCGTCGGCGGCTGGGCCGGGGGCGGCGGCGGGGGCCCGGCCGGCATGGGCGGCATGGCCGGGGGCGCGGCCGGGGGCGGGGGCGCGGCGAAGCCGCCCGGCGGCTGGTCCTGCGGCGCGCCGAAACCGCCGGACGGCGGCTGGCTGGGGGGCGGCGGGGTACTCATCGGTGCTACTGCCTCTCGGTGGGCGGTTCGGCGGACTGCTGGGCGGACTGCTCGTTCTCGGGGCGGTCGCTCACTTGCCGAAGACCATCAGGAACTTCTCGCTCTTGTTCTGGGCCTGCAGATGGGAGGCGGAGACGAACAGCCGGCCGTCCACGTAGTCCACGATCGGGGAGAAGAAGGAGCTCTCCACCGGGGCGGCGGGGCCGGACGGGTTGCGCAGGACCGCGGTGGGCGTGCCCCCGCCCGCCGGGATCGTGAGGACCTCGCCGCCCTTCTCGCTCTGCGCCTCGCGGTAGACGACGACCTGGCCGCCCGCCGCCTTCAGCGGGGTCAGGGTGCGGCCCTCGCCGGCCGGGGTGCGCCATTTCACCTTGCCGGTGCCGAGGTCGAAGGCGACGATCTCGTTCGGCTGGCCGATGTCGGCCTTGGTGGGCAGGTAGAGGGTGTTCGCGTCCACGTAGGAGGAACCACAGCTCTGGATGGAGCGGTTGAAGAGGCCGCCGCAGCCGACCGGGAAGCTGCCCTCGCCGGAGACGGTGGCGCGCTGCTTGCCGTCGGGTCCGAGGACCACGATGGAGCGTTCCTTGGCTGCGTTGCCGAGGTCGAGGACGATCGGGTCCAGCGAGTAGACGTTCTTGACCTCGAAGCCCTTGGGGAGCTTGTAGATCCAGGTGGTCTTGCCGGTGGCCGGGTCGGCGTCCATGACCTGGACCGTCTTGTCGGCGTCCTGGCAGGTCGCGATGGCGAGCATCTTGCCGTTCATGGCGGCGAAGTCGCCGGGCTGGCAACCCTGTTCCACCTTGTTGTCGAAGAGCTTGTCCCCGGTGCTGACCTTGAACGCGCTGCTCGTGCCCATCCGGTTGACGACGAGGGAGTCACCGGCGAGGGCGAGGTCCGGGTTGGAGAAGATGTCGAAGAGGTGTTCCTTCGGGACCTCCTTCGACCATCCCTCCTTGCCGGCCTTGAGGTCGATCATCCGCATCTGGTTGCAGTCGGCGGTGTTGGACTCGCCGTTCTTGTACATGACGACGGTCTTGCCGTCCGCGGTCATGTCGCCGACCCCGCAGATCATGGTGGGGAGGGTGAGGGTCCACTTCTCCTTGCCGTCCTTGACCCCGTAGCCGGTGACCGACTTCCAGAGGGTCTTGACGACGGTGTCGCCGACGATCCACTGCCCCTTGGAGTCGACGCCCGAGCCGGGGCCGTCGATCTTGCTGCTCTTGAACCAGAGGACCTTGTCCTCGCCCTGCTTGCGGCCGGCGTTGAGGTCCTCTTCCTCCTCACCGCCGTTTCCGCTGCCGTCGCCCTTGTCCACGGAGGCGGAGGCGGAGGGCGAGGCCTTGTCGTCGGCGGGCGGCGTGGTGTCCTGCCCGATCACCTTGTCGGAGCCCTTGTCCTTGCCGGCGAAGAACGCGAAGTAGCCGCCGGTGCCCAGGAC
The DNA here is from genome assembly GCF_022808175.1 of Streptomyces sp. AP-93. Taxonomy (GTDB): domain Bacteria; phylum Actinomycetota; class Actinomycetes; order Streptomycetales; family Streptomycetaceae; genus Streptomyces. Next base: position 126,890 of record NZ_JALGBX010000009.1, read on the forward strand.
GAGCACGCCGGCGACGGCAGCCGCGATCAGCACGGCGAGCTTCTTCTTCGGCCCGCCGGGCGGCCCGGGCGGCATGCCGGGGGCGCCGGGCATGTGCGGGGGCGGCGGCGGGAAGCCGTAGCCCCCGGGCGGCTGCTGGCCGTACGGGCCCTGCGGCTGCTGGCCGTACGGTCCCGCCGGCTGGGGCTGCTGGGGCTGCTGCGGCTGGGGCTGGGGCTGGGGCTGCTGCGCGTACGGGTTCTCGCCCTGCGGCGGGAAGCCGTAACCGGGCTGCGGGGGCCCCGGCAGGTGTCCGTAACCGGAGGGGTTCGGCGGCTGGTTCGGCGGCTGGGGCGGCTCGGTCATCAGCGCATACCTTCGGCTTCGGGTGTGGGAGGAAGCCCTTTCTATCACTGACGACGAGAAGCGCGCCGGGCCGGTCCGACCCCTGTTCCCAAGGGAGGACCGGCCCGTGATGCGGCCGTTATCGGCCAGTTGGGGCGCGCGGGCCCCGACGGCGCGGGGCGCCCTACGCCTCTTCGGCGAGCTCCAGCCAGCGCATCTCCAACTCGTCGCGGCCCGAGATGAGTTCCCGCAGCTCGGCGTCGAGCTTGGCGACCTTGTCGAAGTCGGTGGAGTTCTCGGCGATCTGCGCGTGCAGACTGCTCTCGCGGTCCGTCATCTTGTTGAGCTGCCGCTCGATCTTCTGCAGCTCCTTCTTCGCGGCGCGCGCGTCCCCGGAGGCCGAGGACTTTCCGGCGGCGGCCGGGGCGGGCGCCGGAGCGGCCGCCTCGATCATCTTCTGGCGGCGCTCCAGGTACTCGTCGAGGCCGCGCGGCAGCATCCGCAGGCTCGCGTCGCCCAGCAGCGCCATGACCGTGTCGGTGGTGCGCTCGATGAAGAACCGGTCGTGCGAGATCACGATCATCGACCCGGGCCAGCCGTCGAGGAGGTCCTCCAGCTGGGTCAGGGTCTCGATGTCGAGGTCGTTGGTGGGCTCGTCGAGGAAGAGGACGTTGGGCTCGTCCATCAGCAGGCGCAGGATCTGCAGCCGGCGCCGCTCACCACCGGAGAGGTCGCCGACCGGCGTCCACTGCTTCTCCTTGGTGAAGCCGAACTGCTCGCACAGCTGCCCCGCCGTCATCTCGCGGCCCTGGCCGAGGTCGACCCGGTCGCGCACGCGCTGGACGGCCTCCAGGACGCGCAGGGACGGGTCGAGCTCGCCGACCTCCTGCGAGAGGTAGGCCAGCTTGACGGTCTTGCCGACGGACACGGACCCGGCGGCCGGCTGGACCTCGCCCTGGGTGCGGGCGGCCTCGGCGAGGGCGCGCAGCAGGGAGGTCTTGCCGGCGCCGTTGACGCCGACGAGACCGACGCGGTCGCCGGGGCCCAGGTGCCAGGTGAGGTGCTTGAGGAGGGTCTTGGGGCCGGCCTGGACGGTGACGTTCTCCAGGTCGAAGACCGTCTTGCCGAGGCGGGCGTTGGCGAACTTCATCAGCTCGGACTTGTCGCGCGGCGGCGGCACGTCGGCGATCAGCTCGTTGGCGGCCTCGATGCGGTAGCGCGGCTTGGAGGTCCGGGCCGGGGCGCCGCGGCGCAGCCAGGCGAGCTCCTTGCGCATCAGGTTCTGCCGCTTGGACTCCTCGGTCGCGGCGATGCGGTCGCGCTCCGCGCGGGCGAAGACGTAGTCGCTGTAGCCGCCCTCGTACTCGTGGACGTCACCGCGCTGCACGTCCCACATGCGGGTGCAGACCTGGTCGAGGAACCACCGGTCGTGGGTGACGCAGACGAGCGCGGAGCGGCGTTCCTGGAGGTGCTTGGCCAGCCAGGAGATGCCCTCGACGTCGAGGTGGTTGGTGGGCTCGTCGAGTACGAGCAGGTCCTGGTCGGCGATGAGCAGCTGGGCGAGCGCGATGCGGCGCCGCTCGCCACCGGAGAGCGGGCCGATGACGGTGTCGAGGCCCTGCCCGAAGCCGGGCAGGTCGAGCCCGCCGAAGAGGCCGGTCAGCACGTCGCGGATCTTGGCGTTGCCGGCCCATTCGTGGTCGGCCATGTCCCGGATGATCTCGTGCCGGATGGTGGCCGTCGGATCCAGGGAGTCGTGCTGGGTGAGCACGCCCATGCGCAGTCCGCTGTTCTGGGTGACCCGGCCGGTGTCGGGTTCCTCCAGCTTGGCGAGCATGCGGATGAGGGTGGTCTTGCCGTCGCCGTTGCGGCCTACGACACCGATCCGGTCCCCCTCGGATACGCCGAGGGAGATGCCGTCGAGCAGGGTACGGGTGCCGTACACCTTGCTGACTGCCTCGACATTGACCAGGTTGACGGCCATCAGGAGCGCTCCAGGGAAGGGGTGTGGATCAGCCCCTCAGCCTAACTCCGCGAAGTGCCGGACCGTTCCACCAGCAGCCAGCCGCCCAGCGCCATGCCGATCGCGGCGGGCGCGGTGACCGGGAGGGCGATCAGGGTGGCGCTGTGGCCTTCCAGGAGCCCGCCGAGGCCGGTCGTGGAGAGCCCGAGGACGCCGAGGAGGCAGAGCGCGGTGCCGAGGGCGGCGCGGGGGCCGGAACCGGGGCCGGGGCCGGGTCCGGGGCCGGGGCCGGGGTGCGCGGCGCTCCCGACTGGCGGCGCCTCGAAGCGCCGGAAGACCGCGACGAGTACGCCGGTCAGCGCGGCGGCGGCGAGGAACCGGACCGGGACCTGGGCCCACCAGGCCGCCCCGGCGGGCTCGGGCAGGGCGATGCCGAGCCCGAGCTGGGCGGCGTACACGGCCAGCATCGCGGTGAGGTGCCAGAGGAAGGCCGTCATCGCGACCCCGTTGGCGGCGACCACGCGCCGCCAGACCCGGGGCCGGGCCAGCCAGGCGGCGGCGGGGCCCCGGAGCAGCTCCACGGCGCCCACGAGCCAGATCCCGTGCGCGAGCAGGGCGAGGGTGGGCGGGGCCATGTTGGAGACCTTCTCCCCGGGCATCCCGACCATGGACAGCGGGTACGGCCCGTACGCCACCAGCAGGACGGCCCCGGCGAGCCCGGCGGCGGCGAGGGCGCCGGGACGGCGGAGCTGCCCACGGCCAGGGCCGGTGGCGCGCAGGAAGCCCAGCTGGTGGACGGCGAGCCAGACGAAGGCGAAGTTCAGGAACTCGGCGTACGGGACTCCGCCCGCGAAGCGCAGCAGATCGACGGCGGCGGCGGCCGCGGCCAGCGCCCCGAAGGCGGCCCAGCCGTAGCGCTCGTGCAGTCTCAGCAGGGGCGGGGTCAGGGCCACCATCGCGAGGTAGATCCCGATGAACCACAGCGGCTGCGTGACCAGCCGGAACGCGGCCCCCGACAGCCGGCCGCCGCCCCCGCCGAGGAGCTGCGCGCCGAGGGCGAGCACGGTCCAGACGGCGACGAACACGAGGGTGGGCCGCAGCAGCCGCCGGAGCCGGGCCCGCAGGAAGGCGGCGTAGACGGGGCCCTCGGTGCGGCGCGCGAGGGACCGGTAGGACAGGGCGTGCGAGAACCCGCCGACGAAGAAGAACACCGGCATCACCTGCAGCGCCCAGGTGAGCACCTGGAGCGGCGGCACGACGGCGAGCAGGTTCCCTATGCCGTCGCCGCTGACGGCGGCCATCAGCCAGTGCCCGGCGATGACGGTCCCGAGCGAGGCGACCCGGAGCAGGTCGACGTAGCGGTCCCGCGTGGCGGGGGTGGCGGCGGCGATGTCCCTTGCGGTGGCTCCCATGGGGCCTACGCTCCCGCGCGGGCCTCCGCGGCGACAGGGCGCGCGTACTCACTCCCGCCTAGGTACCCCGGTCTCCGCCCCGAGCCCCCCTTCGCTGCACCGAGCTTCCCCGGCGTGTACCGCTGCGCGGGGCGGAGTCCCCTACCCGCCCTTCCACCGTTCCCAGGGCTCCGCCCTGACCCGCCAGACCCCGCTCCTCAAACGCCGGAGGGGCTGAAAAATCCAGCCCCGCCGGCGTTTGAGGCGCGGGGGTGCGGGGGGTGGCCCCCGGAGCGGTGCCGCGCGCGGCAACGGGTCCGGGGCGGAGACCCGGGGAACGGGCGAAGGGCGGGTAGGGGACTTCGCGCCGCGCAGCGGCACACCCGGCGGGCGTGGGCTGCGCCGGCCACCACCAGCCCCGGGTCGGGGGCCCGGGCCCCCGACCCGGGGGGTCAGAGGACGGTCGCGCCCGGGGCCGGGCTGGTGGCCAGGTGGGTGCTGCGGCAGGTGCCGGAGGCGTCGAGCGCGGCCGCAACCTTCGCCGCGGACTCCGCGTCGCGGACCAGGAAGGCCGTCGTGGGGCCGGAGCCGGAGACCAGCGCGGCCAGCGCCCCGGCGTCCGCGCCCGCCGCGAGGGTCTCGGCCAGCGACGGCCGCAGCGAAAGGGCGGCGGGCTGGAGCCCGTTGGCCAGGGTGGCGGCCAGCGCGTCCGGGTCACCGGAGGCCAGGGCCGCGAGGAGGGCCGGGGAGGCCTGCGGAGCGGGCACCTCCGTACCGGCGGTGAGCCGGTCGAACTCGCGGAACACCGCCGGGGTCGAGAGCCCGCCGTCGGCCACCGCGAACACCCAGTGGAAGGCGCCGGCGGCCACCGGGGTCAGGATCTCCCCGCGCCCGGTGCCCAGCGCCGCCCCGCCGACCAGGCTGAACGGCACGTCGCTGCCCAGCTCCGCGCAGAGGTCGAGGAGCTCCCCGACCGGGGTCTTCAGACCCCACAGGGCGTCGCAGGCGAGCAGGGCGGCCGCCCCGTCGGCGCTGCCGCCGGCCATGCCGCCCGCCACCGGGATCCGCTTCTCGATGTGGAGGTGAACGTCGGGGCGCAGTCCGGCCCGCTCCGCCAGGATCTCCGCGGCCCGGGCCGCGAGGTTGGTGCGGTCGAGCGGCACCTTGTCGGCGTCCGGGCCGGCGCAGGTCACCGTCAGCTCGTCGGCGGTGGTCGCGGTGACCTCGTCGTAGAGGGAGACGGCCAGGAAGACGTTCGCGAGGTCGTGGAAGCCGTCCGGCCGGGCCGCGCCCACCGCCAGCTGGACGTTGACCTTCGCGGGGACCCGTACGGTGACCGACCCGCTCACAGCGCGGGCCTCTGGGCGGCGGGCTTGTGCTCGGCGATCGCCGCGAACTCCTCCACCGTGAGGGATTCGCCGCGGGCCTGCGGGGAGACACCGGCGGCGACCAGCGCCGCCTCGGCGCCCGCCGCGGACCCGGCCCAGCCGGACAGCGCCGCGCGCAGCGTCTTGCGGCGCTGGGCGAAGGCCGCGTCGACGACCGCGAAGACCTCGGCCTTGGTCGCGGTGGTCTTGACCGGCTCCGCCCGGCGGACCAGGGAGACGAGTCCGGAGTCGACGTTCGGCGCGGGCCAGAAGACCTTGCGGCCGATGGCACCGGCCCGCTTGACGTCCGCGTACCAGTTGGCCTTGACGGAGGGGACCCCGTACACCTTGTTGCCGGGCTCGGCGGCCAGCCGGTCGGCGACCTCGGCCTGCACCATGACCAGGGTCCGCTCGATGCTGGGGAAGCGGTCGAGCATGGTGAGCAGGACCGGCACGGCCACGTTGTAGGGGAGGTTCGCGACGAGCGCGGTCGGCGGCGGCCCGGGCAGCTCCTTGACCAGCATCGCGTCGGAGTGGACCAGCGCGAAGCGGTCCTTGCGCTCCGGCATCCGCGCCTCGATGGTGGCGGGCAGCGCGGCGGCCAGGATGTCGTCGATCTCGACGGCGACGACCCGGTCGGCGGCCTCCAGCAGTGCGAGCGTCAGCGAGCCCAGTCCGGGACCGACCTCGACGACGACGTCGTCCGGCCGGACCTCGGCGGTGCGCACGATGCGGCGCACCGTGTTGGCGTCGATGACGAAGTTCTGGCCCTTCTGCTTCGTCGGCCGTACGCCGAGTACGGCGGCCAGCTCCCGGATGTCGGCCGCGCCGAGGAGGGCGGAGGTCTCGGGCGCGGACGTCTGGGGCGCGGAGGTCTCCGGCGCGGAGGTCTCCGGCACGGTGCTTTCGGGCTGCTGCTCTGCGGTGCTCACCGATAAAGGGTACGGCCGCAGTGTGGCCAGGGACTCGCCCCCCGCTGTACGTAGAGCTTCTTCGCCCGGTACGTCTGTTCCGGGCCCGAAGCGTCCTGCGGGCGGCCGCTGCCGCCGAGGGCCTGCCAGGTCTGTACGTCGAACTGGTAGAGCCCCCCGTAGGTCCCCGAGGGGTCCGTGGCGCCGGGCCGGCCGCCCGATTCGCAGCGGGCCAGCGCGCCCCAGTCGAGTCCGTCCGCGCCCTGGACGGAGGTCGGCAGCGGCTTGGTGCCGACCTTGACGAGCTGGCTGACGGGCTCGCGGACGGTCTCCTCGGCGAGCCTGCGGGGCTTCTGCCGGACCCCGTTGACGGTGCGCAGGCTGTACGTGACCCTGCGCGCCCCGGGCCGCCCCGAGCGCTCGACGACTTCGGTGCCGGCGAAGAGGGCGGGGTCCTTGACCCTCTCGGTCGCGTACGGGATGCGTTCCTCGCGGATCTCGCGGGTGCCGGTGATGCGGAGCACGGTGACGGTCTGGCCGTCGCGCGGGAAGGAGCCGGCGGGCACGGAGGTGGTGTCCTGGCCGTGGAGGGTGATCCCGGCTTCGTCGAGGGCCTCCTGGACGGTGGCGGCGTTGGTGCGGATCGCCCGCTCGCGGCCGTCGGCCATGAAGGTGATGCTGCGTTCGGTGCGGACGGCGAGGTTCAGGCCGGTCCGGGGGACGGGGGCGGTGCGGGGTGCGGAGAGGTAGGCGCCTTCGGCGCGGATGCCGAACTGGCGCAGTGCGCCGTCCACGGTGCGGGCGGTGGTCCACACCTCGCGCCGCTGTCCGTCGAGGGTCAGGCTCAGCGGGCGGCCGTAGCGCAGGACGATCTCGTCCCCGTCGTCGAGGACCTCCGCCCCGGCCGGGGCGACGAGGTCGTGGGGGCCGACGCCGAGCCCTTCGGCGGCGAGCAGCTCGTCCACGTCGTCGGCGAAGGTGTGCAGGGTCCGCGGGACTCCGTCGACGGTGAGGCGTACGGCCTTGTCGGCGGCGACGAAGGCGGTGGTGCCGCCCGCCAGGAAGGCCACGACCAGGGCCTGCGGCACGATGCGCCGCCAGGTGTCGCGCGGGGCGGGGGCGGCGCTCCTACGCCGCCTCGGACCGGGGCCGGGGCCAGGTCCGGGGCCGGGTCCGGGTCCGGGTCCGGGTCCGGGTCCGGGTCCGGGGCCGGGGCCGACGCCGGGGCCGGGGCCGACGCCGGGGCCGACGCCGGGGCTGGCCGGCGCGGGCACCGTGCCGAGTCCGCCCCCTCCCCTGCGCCGCCCGGTCCCCGCGGGGGCCGGTCCGGCTGCGGCCGCGGCGGCGGTGTCCGCTGACGCCACCGGCACGCTGCGACGCCGCCGGCCGCCGCCCCGGGGCGCCGGCACCCCGGGCTCCGAGTGCGGGCCCGGGGAGGACGGGTAAGGGTCCGCCTCCACACCCTGACCCCAGTACGGGTCCGTGTCCATGCCCGGGCTCCGGCCACGGTTCGCGTCCGCAGCCGGGCCTCGGTACGGGTCCGTGCCCGGGCTCCGGTACAGGTCCAGGTCCGGATCCGGGTCCACGCCCTGGCCCCGGTACGGGCCCCCGTACGACTCCGGGGCCGGATCCACGCCCGGATCCACGCCCCGGTCCGGGTACGGGTCCAGGTACGGGTCCAGGTCCATGCCCGGGCCCCGGTACGGATCCAGGTCCGGGCCGGGGCCCGGTTCCGTGGTCGGGTCCGGGGCCTCGGCCCAGGGGTCGCGGCCACCGGCCGGCCAGGCCACATCGCTCATCGCGCTCGCTCCACTGGTCCGTCCGGCTGCTTCGGGCACGGCACCCTAGCGGAGCGGTCGTCACGCTACAAAGCCGCACGGCTACGGAACGTGGCGAACGGGTGAGGCGGATCGGCGACGGCCCGGCCGGCCGGGGGCCTCAGTAAGCGAAGGCGCGAGCCGTATTGGCCGCCAGCGCCGTCGCCATGGCGTCCTCGTCGATGCCGCGGACCGCGGCCATCGCCCGTACGGTCAGCGGAATGAGATACGGCGCGTTGGGCCGTCCGCGGTACGGGGCCGGGGTGAGGTAGGGGGCGTCCGTCTCCACGAGCACCAGCTCCAGCGGGGCCACCGCGAGGGCTTCGCGCAGCGGCGCCGCGTTCTTGAAGGTGACGGTCCCGGCGAAGGACATGTAGTAGCCGGCGGCGGCGCACTCCCGGGCCATCTCCGCGTCGCCGGAGTAGCAGTGGAAGACGGTCCGCTCGGGGGCGCCCTCCTCGCGCAGGACGCGCAGCACGTCGGCGTGCGCCTCGCGGTCGTGGATGACCAGGGCCTTGCCCTGCCGCTTGGCGATCTCGATGTGCGCGCGGAAGGAACGCTCCTGCGCGGCCATGCCCTCCGGGCCGGTCCGGAAGTAGTCGAGTCCGGTCTCGCCGACCGCCTTCACGTGCGCGAGGGCCGCCAGGGCTTCGATCTCGGCGAGCGCGTCGTCGAGCGCGGCCTCGCCGCCGCCCGTCCGGGCGCCCTGCCGCGACCAGCCGTCGGGGTCCCCGTGCACGATCCGGGGGGCTTCGTTGGGGTGCAGGGCCACGGCCGCGTGGACGTTGTCGTACGCGGCGGCGGTCTCGGCGGCCCAGCGGGAGCCCTTCACGTCGCAGCCCACCTGGACGACGGTGGTCACCCCGACGGAGGCGGCCTTGGCCAGGCCCTCCTCGACGGTGCCGGACTGCATGTCCAGGTGGGTGTGGGAGTCGGCGACCGCCACCCGGAGCGGTTCGGGCAGCGGGGGCGGCGCGTCGTTCGGCGTACTACGGCTCATACGGCCGATCTTATGACCGGCGGAAGAACCCCAGCAGCCGGGCCATCAGGCCGGGCCGTTCCACGTGGACCGGGCCGGGGGCGTCGTGCAGGGACGCCTTGCGGGGCTTGGGGGGCTTTGGGGCCCTTGCGGTGTACCCGGCGGGCACCGGGCCGGCGATCCCCGGGGCCGCGCGGTGGTGGTAGAGCTGGTCGAGCATGCCGATGACCGACTCGACCTGGCCCTCCCGCATGATCCGCACCACGTGGCCGCCACAGTTCATGCAGGTCGGGTTGGACAGGGGGGAGGGGACCCGCTCGCCGGCCGCCTTGTAGACGATGAACGGCAGGCCCCGGCCGTCGGTGTGGTGCTCTATCTCGTATCCCTGCTCCCAGCCGTATCCGCACTTCATGCACGCGAAGGAGTACGCCTCGTGCACGGTCGGCACGGCCTCGGGACCCGCCCCCGTCGCAGGGACGGCCGGTGCGGCCGGTGCGGCGACGGTTGAAGCGCTGGGTCCGGCGGGTTGGGGACGGGGTCGGGGTTCGGCGATCTCACTCATGCCAGCTCCTCTTGTTCCACTGCTGCCATTGCCAGTGGACGCCTCTTCCGGCGGGAGCGCATCAGGCCCTGTCTACTGTTGGACGGTCCTTGGGCGAGTCATGCCCCAAGCGCCCGGTGCGCGGTCTGAGCTTTGCTTTTCAGGTTAGCTCTTTACCGACCGACGGCGACTTTTGTGCCGCGTTCTTTGCCGCGACGACCGCGTCGAACACCTCGCGCTTGGGTACCCCGGCCTCGGCCGCGACCGCCGCGATGGCCTCCTTGCGCCGCTCCCCCGCCTCCTCGCGCACCCGTACCCGGTTCACGAGCTCCTCGGCGTCCACATCGCCGGGGGCCGCGGCCGAGGCGCCCTCGACGACCACGGTGATCTCCCCGCGCACGCCTTCGGCGGCCCAGGCGGCCAGCTCGCCGAGCCCGCCGCGCTTGATCTCCTCGTAGGTCTTGGTCAGCTCGCGGCAGACGGCGGCGCGCCGGTCGGCGCCGAAGACCTCGGCCATCGCGGCCAGGGTGTCGTCGAGCCGGTGCGGGGCCTCGAAGTAGACGAGGGTGCGGCGCTCGGCGGCGAGCTCGCGGAGCTTGCCGAGGCGCTCGCCGGCCTTGCGCGGCAGGAAGCCCTCGAAGCAGAAGCGGTCGACGGGCAGCCCGGAGAGGGCCAGCGCGGTGAGGACGGCGGAGGGCCCGGGGACGGCCGTGACCTTGATGTCCTTCTCCACGGCGGCGGCGACGAGCCGGTAGCCGGGGTCGGAGACCGAGGGCATGCCGGCGTCCGTGACCAGCAGGACGCGCTTGCCGGCCTCCAGGGCCTCGACCAGTTCGGGGGTCCGCGCGGACTCGTTGCCCTCGAAGTACGACAGGACGCGCCCGGTGGTGTGCACGCCGAGACCCTGCGTCAGCCTGCGCAGCCGACGGGTGTCCTCGGCGGCGATCACGTCGGCCCGCTCCAGCTCGGAGGCGAGCCGCGGCGGGGCGTCGGCGAGGTCGCCGATGGGCGTCCCGGCGAGGACGAGGACGCCCGCCCCGTGCACGTCGGAGGATGACGCCGTGGAGGGGGCCGGGGCGGGGGCTTCGGCGGAGCGGGGCTGGTCAGTGGTCACCGCCCCATCCTCTCAGCCGCCCCAACCGCCGCGCCCCACACTCCCGACCCCCTGGGTCCGGCACAGGGTCGTTCCCTACGATGTGCCGGTGACCAGTACCGCGACGCCGCCGCCCAGCCCTGCGGGGGCCCCGCCCGCCACCGAGGACGGGCCCGGCCCGGACCCCGCCGACCAGCCGTCCGCCTGGCTGCGCCGCCTGCGCGGCTTCGGCTACGTTCCGCCCGCCGGGGCGAAGCGGCAGTCGGACGTGCGCACCCGCCTGGTGCCCCCGTACGCACGGCCCTCCGCCCAGCTGTGGGCGCAGCTGGGGATCGGGCCGGCCGCGGCGGAGCGCTGGGAGCGGGTGCTGGCGTGGGCCGGTCCGCTGCTGGTGGCGCTGGTCGCGGGAGTGCTGCGGTTCGCCCATCTGGGCAGCCCGAAGGCGGTGATATTCGACGAGACGTACTACGCCAAGGACGCCTGGGCCACGGTCAAGCAGGGCTACGAGGCGAGCTGGCCCAAGGACATCGACAAGTCGATCCTCGCCAACCCCGACGGGGTCTCCCTCCCGCTGGACCCGGGCTACGTCGTGCACCCGCCGGTCGGCAAATGGGTGATCGGCCTGGGCGAGTGGATGTTCGGCTTCGACCCGTTCGGCTGGCGGTTCATGACCGCGCTGCTCGGCACGCTGTCCGTACTGATGCTGTGCCGCATCGGGCGGCGGCTGTTCCGCTCGACCTTCCTGGGCTGCCTGGCCGGTCTCCTGCTGGCGGTGGACGGGCTGCACCTGGTGATGAGCCGGACCGCGCTGCTCGACCTGGTGCTGATGTTCTTCGTGCTGGCGGCCTTCGGATCGCTGGTGATCGACCGGGACAAGGTGCGGGCCCGGCTCGCGGCGGCGCTCCCGGTGGACGAGGAGGGGCGGACCCGCCCGGACGCCCGGATCGCGGAGACGCTGAAGCTGGGCTGGCGCCCGTACCGGCTGCTGGCCGGGGTCTGCCTGGGCCTGGCCTTCGGCACGAAGTGGAACGGCCTGATCGTGCTGGCCTTCTTCGGCGTGATCATGGTCATGTGGGACGTGGCCGCGCGCCGCACGGCGGGCGCGGGGACCCCGTACGCGGCGATGATGCGCCACGACAACGTGCCCGGCTTCCTCTCCCTGGTCCCCGTGGCGATCTCGGTCTACGTGGCCTCGTGGCTCGGCTGGATCCTCTCCCCCGACAACGGCAAGGGCGGCTACTTCCGCGACTGGGCCGCCAAGAACGACCAGAACAGCACGTGGTCCTTCCTGCCGGAGTGGCTGCGGAGCCTGTGGCACTACGAGACGGAGGTCTACAAGTTCCACGTGGGCCTGACCTCGGGCCACACCTACGAGTCGAACCCGTGGAGCTGGCTGGTCCTGGGCCGTCCCGTCTCCTACTTCTACGAGTCCCCCGCACCCGGCACCGACGGCTGCCCGGCGACGGAGACCGCCAAGTGCGCGCGCGAGGTGCTGGCGCTCGGCACGCCGCTGCTGTGGTGGGCGGGCTGCTTCGCGCTGCTGTACGTGCTGTGGCGGTGGTTCTTCCGCCGCGACTGGCGGGCGGGCGCGATCGCGTGCGCGCTGGGCGCGGGCCTGCTGCCCTGGTTCAACTACCAGGAGCGGACCATCTTCTTCTTCTACGCGGTGGTCTTCGTCCCGTACCTGTGCCTGGCGGTGGCCATGATGATCGGCGCCCTGCTGGGCCCGGCCGGCTCCTCGGAACGCCGCCGCGCCCTGGGGGCGGTGGCGGCGGGCGTGCTGGTGCTCCTGATCGTGTGGAACTTCATCTATTTCTGGCCGATCTACACCGGCCAGACCATCCCGATGGATTCCTGGCAGAACCGGATGTGGCTGGAAACCTGGGTATAGCGGGACCGCTGTGATCCCGGGCGCCCAGGACAACCAAACCCCTGAACCGTTTGTCTGTTCGACGTAAGGTCTACTCCACGGACTCCTTGAACGTGTTCAGCGTTCAGGGGCCGGGGGCGGGACACACGGGAACGGGGAGAGGGATGAACGGGGCTGCAAAGGGTGCCATCGTCGGCGGGGCGTTCCTCGCGATGGTGGGCGGGACCGCATACGGGGTGTACTCGCTGGTGGGGGACGCCCGCGACAGCGACGCGCAGAGCACGAGCACGACCGGCCCGGCGGTGCCCGCCAAGGGCAGTGGGCCGGTCGGCGACAAGGACGCCGCGGCGACCGCCAAGGCGTTCTTCGCCGCGTGGGCGGCCGGGGACGCCCGGGCGGGGGCCGACCTGACGAACAATCCGGCGGAGGCGCAGGGCGCCCTCGGTGATTTCACGGCCAAGGCCTACGTGTCCAAGGTCGCGATCACCCCCGGTTCCCAGACCGGGACCACGGTGGCGTACTCCGTCGCGGCGGAGGTCACCTACGAGGGTGTCACCAAGCCCCTCTCCTACGAGTCCAAGCTGACCGTGGTCCGCGGCAACACCACCGGGCTGCCGCTCGTCGACTGGGAGCCCTCGGTGCTCCACCCGGAGCTGCAGAAGGGCGAGAAGCTGCGCGGCGGCGCCCCGGCCAACCCGCCGGTCAAGGCCGTCGACCGCAAGGGCAGGGAGCTGACGGCGGAGAAGTACCCGTCGCTGCGCCCGGTGCTCGACAGCCTGCGCAAGACGTACGGGGAGCGGCAGGGCGGCAAGGTCGGCGCCGAGCTGTGGATCGAGCCGGCCGCCCAGGACGCACCCCGGCGGACCCTGCTGACGCTGGTCGAGGGGAAGGCGGGGCAGATCGAGACCGTCCTGGACGCGGACGTCCAGGCGGCGGCCGAGAAGGCGGTCCTGAAGTTCCCGCAGGCCTCGGTGGTCGCCGTCCAGCCGAGTACCGGGAACGTCCTGGCCGTCGCCGACCACCGCGGGGACGGCTTTCCCGCGTCCCTCAGCGGAGCCCGCGCGCCCGGCTCCACGATGAAGATCGTGACCGGCGCGATGCTGCTCGACCGGGGTCTGGTGGCGGCGGACCGGGTCGCCGAATGCCCGGCGGAGGTGACGTGGGAGGGCAAGGCCTTCACGAACCTGAAGGGTTTCAAGCTCGACGGGGAGACCTTCGCGACGAGCTTCGCCCAGTCCTGCAACACCGCCTTCATCAAGCAGATCAAGCCGGTCGACGACGACGACGCGCTCCCGAAGGAGGCCCGTGAGGTCTTCGGCATCGGCGAGGGCATCGAGTGGAAGGTCGGCGTGCCCACCGTCGACGGCAAGGTCCCGGACGCGACCGGTCCGGCGGCGGCCGCCGCGTACATCGGCCAGGGCCAGATCCAGATGAACCCGCTGACGATGGCCTCGATCACGGCGACCGCCCGCACCGGGGTGTTCCGCCAGCCGGTGGTCGTCAAGGCCTCGCTGGACGGCCGCACGCTCGCCAAGGCCACCCGGAAGATGAAGCCGTCGGTGGCCGCGCAGCTGGTGCGGATGATGAAGCTGACGGCCACCGGGGGCACGGCCCAGGGGGCGATGTCCGCGGTCCACGGCTCCGACAAGGGCGCGAAGACCGGCTCGGCGGAGGTCGACGGGGCGCAGAACCCGGACAGCTGGTTCACCGGCTTCAGCGGCGACGTGGCGGCCGCGGCGATGGTCGAGGGCGGCGGCCACGGCGGCGACGCGGCGGGCCCGATCGTGGCGGCCGTCCTCTCCTTTTGACGCGCCGCTCGCACGCGTCGGCCCTGGCGGGCCTCCTCGGCTTCGCGCCGCTGCGCCGGACTCCGTCCGTCGGCCGGCCTGTCGCGCCTGCACGCGGCGGCCGCCCTGCACGGGCCTGTGACAGCTCCGGCGCTCAGCCCTCCCGTACGTCGGCCAGCGCGGCCCCCGCGTGCCGGATCAGCTCGCGCGGGTCCATGGGAAACACCGTGTGCGGGGTCCCCGCGGCCGCCCAGACCACCTCGTGGGCCAGCAGGGAGCGGTCCGCGAGGACCCGGGTGCGGGTGCGGTGCCCGAACGGCGGCACCCCGCCGATGGCGTAGCCCGTGGTCTCCCGGACCAGGGCCGCGTCCGCCCGGGTCACGGCGCCCGCGCCGAGCTCGCGGCGCACCGCCTCCACGTCCACCCGGGACGCCCCGTCCATGAGCACCAGGACGGGGACCCCGTCGGCCGCGAAGATCAGCGATTTCACGATCTGGCTGAGCTCGCAGCCGATCGCGGTGGCCGCGTCGGCGGCGGTCCGGGTCCCGTCGGGGAAGCTCCGCACACCCGGATCAAGCCCCAGGGCGGCGAGTGCTTCGGCGAAGAGCGGATGCGCGATGGTCGTCATCCCCGCACGCTAGCGCTCCCCACCGGACCCCCGCGACGCACTTCTTTCAGCCGTCCGGCGTTTGAGGACCGGGTCCGGGCAAAGCCCGGTTTCGGGAAGGGGCGGGGTGGGGGAAAGCTCCGCGCAGCGGCCCCCCGCTACAGCGCAGACCGCAGCGCGCGGATCAGGGCCTGGGCCCGAGGGTCCGCGGTGACCGACTTCGCGTGCGCGTTGGTGACGTAGCCGAATCCGATCCCCGCCTCCGGATCCGCGAAGGCCAGGGAGCCACCGCGCCCCGGATGCCCGAACGACGCCGGGGACAGCAGCGGCGAGGAAGGCCCGTGCAGCATGTAGCCGGGCCCGAATCGCGTGTTGACCACCAGCACCCGGTCCGGCCCGGCGGAGAACTCCCGCGCGGCCAGCGCCGTCGTGGCCGGGGTGAAGATCCGGGCGCCGTCCTCCACCACCCCGATGGTGGCCGCGTAGAAGCGGGCCAGTGCGCGGGCCGTGCCGATGCCCGCCGAGGCGGGCAGCTCGGCCGCCCGGTAGGCGGGGTCGTTCTCGTCGGGCAGCGGGTCGATGGCCGCGAAGGCGCGGCGGGTGAGGGAGTCCGGGTCGGCGTAGGCCTCGGAAACGTTTCGCCTCGGCCGGGTCCTGAGCGTGCCGGCGCCCTCCGGCGGATCGACCGGCGCGACCCGGCCCACCCGGTGGGCCTCGGTCTGCGGCAGCCCGATCCAGAAGTCGATGCCCAGCGGCTCCGCTATCTCCTCGGCCCAGACGCCCCCCAGCGAGCGACCGGTCGCCCGCAGCACCAGCTCGGACAGCAGCCAGCTGAAGGTCTGCGCGTGATAGCCGTGCTCGGTGCCGGGCTCCCAGAAGGCCTGCTGCGCGGCGACCGCGCGCGGTCCACTGACCCCGTCGGCGGCCTCGGCCACGGTCAGTCCGCGATCCAGGGCCGGTACTCCCGCGCGGTGCGCGAGCAGGTCCCGGACCCGGGTCCGCTCCTTGCCGCCCGCCTTGAACTCCGGCCAGTACGAACCCACCGGCGCGTCCAGGTCCAGCAGTCCGCGCTGCTGGAGCAGCAGCGGTACGGCGGCGGCCACGCCCTTGGTCGCGGAGCGGACGATCTGCGCGGTGTCCTCGGCCCAGGGCTCCGTACCGTTCGCGTCCTTGGTACCGCCCCAGAGGTCCACGACCTTGCGCCCGTCCCGGTACACGGCCACCGCCGCGCCCCGGTCCCCGAGGACCTGGAAGTTGCGGACGAACGCGTCCCTGACGGGCTCGAAGCCCTCCACCACCACACCCTTGATGTCCACGGGGTGTGCAACAACCTCCGACCGGCGCTTATGCCACCGCTGTGCTCATCCCACCGCTGTGCTCATCCCACCGCTGTGCTCATCCCACCGATACTGAGCGCGGGTCGAAGCCGAAGGGCAGCTCCAGCCGGTGCGCCCGCATCAGCTCCTCGTCGCACAGCACGTCCTGGGTCCTGCCGTCCGCCACGATGGTCCCCTCGCTGAGGATCACCGCGCGCGGGCAGAGCTCCAGCGCGTAGGGCAGGTCGTGGGTGACCATCAGCACGGTGACGTCCAGCGAGCGCAGGATGTCCGCGAGCTCGCGGCGCGAGGCCGGGTCCAGGTTGGAGGACGGCTCGTCCAGTACGAGGATCTCGGGCCGCATGGCCAGTACGGTCGCCACCGCGACCCGGCGGCGCTGCCCGAAGGAGAGGTGGTGCGGGGGCCGGTCCGCGAAGGCGGCCATCCCGACCTGCTCCAGGGCGCCCCGCACCCGCTCCTCCAGCTCGGCGCCGCGCAGTCCGGCGGCGGCCGGGCCGAAGGCCACGTCCTCCCGGACGGTCGGCATGAACAGCTGGTCATCGGGGTCCTGGAAGACGATGCCGACCCGGCGGCGGACCTCGGCGAGGTTGCGCTTCTCCACGGGCAGCCCGGCCACGCTCACGGAGCCGACGCCGCCGGCCAGGATGCCGTTGAGGTGCAGCACCAGGGTGGTCTTGCCGGCGCCGTTGGGCCCGAGCAGCGCCACCCGCTCCCCGTGCCCGACCGTGAGGTCGACCCCGAAGAGTGCCTGGTGGCCGTCGGGGTAGGCGTAGGCGAGGCCGGCGACTTCCAGCGAGGGCGGGGTGGCGGGGTGGGGTGCGTTCACGGGGTCGTTCACAAGGTCCAGCCCATCAGACAGACGGCGAGCGCCGTCACCGGGAGTGCGGCCGCGTACGCCCACTGCGTGCGGGTGGCCGTCACCTCGTCGATCACCGGCATCGAGCCGGCGTAACCGCGGCTGACCATCGCGAGGTAGACCCGCTCGCCGCGCTCGTAGGAGCGGATGAACAGGGCTCCGGCGGTCTTCGCGAGGACCCCCCAGTGCCGGATCCCGCGCGCCTCGAAGCCGCGGGAGCGCCGGGCGATGGACATCCGGCGCAGCTCGTCGTTGATGACGTCCCCGTACCGGATCATGAAGGAGGCGATCTGGACGAGCAGCGGCGGCAGCTTGAGCCGCTGCAGGCCCAGCAGCAGGGCCCGCAGCTCGGTGGTGGAGGCCAGGAGCACGGACGCGGCCACGCCGAGGGTGCCCTTGGCCAGGACGTTCCAGGCGCCCCAGAGGCCGGAGACGCTGAGCGACATGCCGAGGACCTCCACCCGCTCGCCCTGGGCCACGAAGGGCATCAGGACGGCGAAGGCGACGAAGGGCACCTCGATCAGGAGCCGGCGCAGCAGGAAGCCGGCTGGGATCCGGGCCACGGCCGCGGCCGCCGCGATGAGCAGGGCGTACAGGCCGAAGGCCCACACCGCCTCGCGCGGTGTGGACGCGACGACGATCACGAAGCCGAAGGTCGCGGCGAGCTTGCAGTGCGGCGGCAGCTGGTGGACCGGGGAGTTCCCGGCCCGGTAGAGCTTGTGGGCGTGGCCCGCGCCCATGTCAGGCGGCCGGTACGGCCGTGGAGGCGGCGGTCAGGTCGGCGCTGCGGCGCCGGCGGACGGTCCAGAACACGCCGGTGCCGACGACGACGGTCGCGCCCACGCCGATGACTCCGGCGAGGCCGCCGGAGAGGCGGGCGTCGGAGACGTCCTTGACGCCGTAGTCGGCGAGCGGGGAGCCGGCGGCCGCGTGCTCGGTGACCTTCTGGTCGATGCCGTGGTCCGCGGCGACCTTCTCCAGTCCGTCGGGGCTGGCGGAGGCGTAGAAGGAGACGATGCCGGCCAGGGCCAGCGCGGCGACCAGGCCGGTGATCCAGACGGGCTTCGTGGAGCGGGCGGCGACGGGCGCGGCGGCCGGGGCGGCGGGGGCGTCGACCAGTTCGCCGCCGACGCGCAGCTTCAGCGGGGTGCTCAGGCCGCGGGCGCCGTGGACGAGGTCGGGGCGGACGGCGATCACGGCGCCGACGGTCGCGGCGGTGATGACGGCCTCGCCGATGCCGATGAGGACGTGGACTCCGACCATGGCGCCGAACACCTTGACCAGCGGGACGTCGGTGGTGCCGCCGAGGCCGAAGAGGAGGGTGAAGAAGGCGGCCGACGCGGGCACCGAGAGCATGGCTCCGGCGAAGGCGGCGACGGTGACCGAGCCGCGGCCGGCGGGCAGCAGCTTGACCGCCCCGCGGAAGACGGCGTAGGCGACGACCACGGTGACGGCGCCCATGGTGACGACGTTGACGCCGAGGGCGGTCAGGCCGCCGTCGGCGAACAGGAGGCCCTGCATGAGCAGGACCACGGACACGCACAGCACGCCTGTGTAGGGCCCGACGAGGATCGCCGCGAGCGCACCTCCCAGAAGGTGGCCGCTTGTTCCGGCCGCGACGGGGAAGTTGAGCATCTGTACGGCGAAGATGAAGGCGGCGACGAGGCCGGCGAGGGGCGCGGTGCGCTCGTCGAGCTCCCGGCGGGCGCCGCGGAGGCTGACCGCCACGGCTCCGGCGGCGGCGACACCTGCGGCAATGGAGACGGGGGCATCGATGAAGCCGTCGGGCACATGCATGGTTCTGCTCCGCTTCCTGCGGTCCGGCGAACGGTCCGTTGACCTGACAAAATCTTTAACCGTTCAAGAATAGGGCCTTCTTGCGAACGCTTGGCAAGAGCGGACGCATCACAAATAGCTCCGCGCGGATTCGTGGGAATGTGCGAGGCTGGGGTCAATACGGACGCAAATGTTCCGATTCGAGGAGTCTTGTCGATGTCAGCCGCCGCCGAGAATCCATCCGCAGGTGCCACCGCCACCCGGGCCGCGACCGCCCCGGCCCCCCTCGTCGAGGCCCCCTTCCTCGAAGGCCCCTTCGTCGAAGAACGTGTGCGCGCCCGAGTGATCACCGACGACCCGCTCTACCGGGCCATCCCGGTCTCCCTGCGCTTCGTCCCCGCCGAGCCGCTGGCCGTACGGATCGTCTTCCCCGCCGACCTCTCCCCCGAGGGCACCGACAACGAGTGGGTCTTCCCCCGCGCCCTCCTGGAGGCCGGCCTCCAGGCCCCGACCGGGACCGGCGACGTACGCGTCTGGCCCTGCGGGCGCGTCCAGGCCGTCGTCGAATTCCACTCGCCGGAGGGCGTCGCGGTGGTCCAGTTCGACATCGCCGCGCTGCGCCGCTTCCTGCGCCGTACGTACGCGCCCTCGCCCGCGGCCACCCGTTAGGCCCAGCCGGGCCCGCCCGATCCGGGAGGCCCGGTCACGCGGAACGGCCCCGCACCGAGAGGTGCGGGGCCGTTCTGCGTGCGTTCTGCGTACGTTCTGCGTACGTACTGCGTGCCTACTGCCGGCGACCGAAGGGTCAGACGTTGGCCATCTCGCGGTCCTTGTCGGGACCGGAGCCGCCGTCGGACTCCCCGAGGTGCTTGCGCAGGCTCTCGCCCTCCACGTCCACGTTCGGCAGGATCCGGTCGAGCCACTTCGGCAGCCACCAGGCCTTGTGGCCGAGCAGCGCGAGGACGGCCGGGACGATGGTCATGCGGACGACGAAGGCGTCGAAGACGACGGCGATGGCCAGGCCGAAGCCGATCATCTTCACCATCTGGTCGCTGGCGCCCATGAAGCCGGAGAACACCGCGATCATGATGACGGCCGCGGCCACGACCACCCGGGCGCTGTACTGGAACCCGGTGACGACGGCCTGGCCCGGCCGCTCCCCGTGGACGTACGCCTCACGCATGCGGGTGACCAGGAAGACCTCGTAGTCCATGGCCAGACCGAAGACCACGCCGACCATGAAGATCGGCATCATCGACATGATCGGGCCGGTCTGCTCCACCCCGAAGAGCGAGCCGAGCCAGCCCCACTGGAAGACCGCCACGACGGCGCCGAGGGCGGCGACCACCGAGAGCAGGAAGCCGAGGGCCGCCTTGAGCGGGACCAGGATCGAGCGGAAGACGAGCATCAGCAGCAGGAAGGCGAGGCCGACGACGAGTGCCAGGTAGGGCAGCAGCGCGTCGTTCATCTTCTGCGAGAAGTCGATGTTCATCGCGGTCGCGCCGGTGACGAACACCTTGCCGCTGTCGCTGCCCTCGCGAATCTCGTGGACCAGGTCCTCGGTCTGCACGGAGGACGGCCGGTCCTTCGGGATGACCGAGATGACGGCGGCGTCCTTGGCCTCGTTCTGGGTGGCCGGCATGACCGCGGCCACGCCGTCCAGGACCTTGATCCGCTCGACCGTCTGGTCGGCGAGCGCCTTGTCCCCGTCCACGACGACCATCAGGGGGCCGTTGAAGCCGGGACCGAAGCCCTCGGAGAGCATGTCGTACGCCTGGCGCTGCGTGGTGGAGACCGGCTGGGCGCCGTCGTCCGGCAGGCCCATCTCCAGCCTGCTCGCCGGGATCGCGATGATGCCGAGGCCGATCACGCCCGCGAGCAGCACCATGACGGGGCGGCGCAGGATGAAGCGGGCCCAGCGGGTACCGCCGTTGGGCTTGGGCTCGGCGCCTTCGGCGACCGGCTTGGCCTTGCCGAGGAAGCGGGACTTCGTACCGGCGGGCAGCACCTTCTTGCCGGCGAACCCGAGCAGGGCCGGGACCAGCGTCAGGGCGACGAGGACGGCGAGGACCACGGTGCCGGCGGCGGCGAAGCCCATCTTGCTGAGCATCGGGATGTTGACGACGGCCAGGCCCACGAGGGCGATGACCACGGTCAGACCGGCGAACACCACGGCGGAACCGGCGGTTCCGACGGCGCGTCCGGCGGCCTCGTCGCGCTCACGGCCCTCGGCGAGCTCCGCGCGGTAGCGGGAGACGATGAAGAGGGCGTAGTCGATGCCGACGGCGAGGCCGATCATCATCGCGAGGGTGGAGGTGGTGGAGCCGAGGTCCAGCACGTTGGCCAGCGCGGTGATGGAGGAGATGCCGATGCCCACGCCGATCAGCGCGGTCAGCAGCGGCAGTCCCGCGGCGATGAGCGAGCCGAAGGTGATGACGAGGACGATCGCGGCGACCGCGATGCCGATGATCTCGCCGGAGCCCGTCTCGGGGGCGGCCTGCAGGGCGTCGCCGCCGATCTGGACGTTCAGGCCGTCGGCCTTGGCGGCCGTGGCGGACTCCGTGAGGGCCTCGCGGGTGGCGTCCGTCAGCTCCATGCCGCTGACCTTGTACTTGACGCTCACATAGGCGGTGGAGCCGTCCTGGCTGACGGCCTTGGCCTCGTACGGGCTGGTGACCGAGGAGATCTGGTCCTTGCCCGGACCGTCCTTCAGCTCGCTGACGATCTTCTCGACCTGGGGCTTGACGGCCTCGGAGTCGACCTTCTCGCCGGCCGGGGCCTTGATCACGATGCGGGCGGTGGCGCCGTCGGCGGCCATCCCCGGGAAGCGCTGGTCCAGCAGGTCGAAGGCCTTCTGGGCCTCCGTACCGGGTATGGAGAAGGAGCCTGAGGTGGGCGTGGACGCGGTTGCCGCGCCGAAGCCGGCGACGAACAGCAGCGCCACCCAGACGAGGGCGACGAATCGGCGGCGCCGGAAGGCGCCTCTGCCGAGGCGGTAAAGGAAGGTGGCCACGTCGGTGGTTCTCCCGTTCGGGTCGTGGGATGGATCAGGGCATGGAATGCCGTTCCGACGACGAGAGCGGCGTGTCAGGAGAGGCAGGAATCGAGCGCGGGGACAGCGCGGGCGGCGGCTGCCGGGTGAGCAGCCGGGCATGCGTGCACGGGCAGGGTCAGACGCCGAGGGCGGGGAAGACCACGGCGTCGATGAAATCACCGAGGAAGGTCCGGTCGACGGACCGGTCCTCGATGAGCGGGAGGGCGATGAACGCCCCGATGAGCATGTGCGGCACGAAGGCCAGGGCCGGACAGTCCGGGGCGATCTCACCCCGGTCCACGGCTCTCTGCAGCATCTGCTGCAGGCCGTTGATCTCCGGATCGACCAGCAGGTCCCGCAGCGCCTTGTGGAGCTCGGGGCTCTCGTGCACCGCGTGGGTCAGGCCCCGCATCAGCGCGGTGTCCTTCGCCATCTGGGCGTCGTCGGAGTTCTCGATCATGACCCCGAAGTCCCCGCGGATGCTGCCCGTGTCGATCTCCCGCAGGGAGACCGGCTGGGTGCAGCGCAGGGCCTTCGCGACCAGCTCGGGCTTGCTCCCCCACTGGCGGTAGAGGGTGGCCTTGCTGGACTTCGTACGGGCGGCGACCGCGTCCATGGTCAGCGCCTCGTAGCCGACCTCACGCAGGAGGTCGAGGACCGCTCCGTGGAGTTCGGCTTCCCGTTCGGGGGTGATCCGGGTGCGACGCGACATGACCTCTTCGACCATTTCGGCATCTCCTCCCGACCGTGCCCCACCGAACGAAACCGTTTCGTACGGATCGACCATACCCCGCAGCCAAGCGAAACGAAACCGTTCCGTTTCGCTTGGGGAGTGGTGTCGGTCACGCCCCACCCGCCGGCCGCCGCCCCCTCGGGAAGCCCCATGGATCACCTGTACGAGTTGCCAGCCCCCCTCCGCGCGGAAAGCATTGGGGGGTGAGTCACGACGCGGCGTACCTCCGGTTCCCCCATCTCCACGACGATCTGCTGTGCTTCGCCACCGAGGACGACCTCTGGGTGGCGCCCCTGGTTCCTCCCGGAGAGCCCGCCGGCCGGGCCTGGCGGATCACCGTCGACCGGACCCGGGTGGGCCACCCCCGGTTCTCCCCCGACGGAAAGCACATCGCCTTCACCACCTGGCGCAGCCTCGATCCAGAGATCCACCTCGCCCCCGTCGCGGGCGGCCCGGCGCGCCGCCTCAGCTACTGGGGCTCCACCGACACCCGGGTCTGCGGCTGGACCCCGCCCGACAAGGACGGCCGCAGCGACATCCTGGCCGTCTCCTCGCACGGCCAGCCCTTCTCCTACTTCGCCTGGGCGTACACCCTCCCCACCGACGGCAGCCCCGGCGGCCGGCTCCCCTGGGGGCCGGTCTCCGACATCCAGATGCACGCCGAGGAGGGGGGCGAGCGGCACACCCTGCTGCTGACCGGCAAGCCCCCGCACGAGCCCGCCGCGTGGAAGCGCTACCGCGGCGGCGCCACCGGCCGGCTGTGGCTGCACGGCGAGCGGCTGCTGGAGGGCATCGAGGGCCACCTGGACTCCCCGGTGTTCGTGGGCGGCCGGATCGCCTTCCTCTCCGACCACGAGGGCATCGGCAACCTCTACTCCTGCCTGCCCGACGGCACGGACCTGCGCCGGCACACCGACCACGAGGAGTTCTACGCCCGGCACGCCTCCAGCGACGGCTCCCGGATCGTCTACCAGTGCGCCGGCGACCTGTGGATCGTCGAGTCGCTCGCCCCGGGCGCCTCCCCGCGCAAGCTGGAGGTCCGCCTCGGCGGCCCCCGCGCGGGCCGCCGTACCTACCAGGTCCCGGCCGCCAGCCACGTCGACTCCCTCTCCGTCGACGCCACCGGGCGGGCCAGCGCCGTCGTCGTGCGCGGCAGCCTGTACTGGCTCACGCACCGCGACGGGCCCGCCCGCACCATCGCCGACACCCCGGGAGTACGGGTCCGGCTGCCCGAGATGCTCGGCAGCGGCGGGCAGGTGGCGTACGTGACCGACGCGGAGGGCGAGGACGCGATCGAGATCGCCTACCTCCCCCGCGCCTCGGGCGACCGCGAGCCGCGCCGGCTCGCCTCGGGCGCGCTGGGCCGCGTACTGGAACTGCTCTCCGATCCGGACGGGGAACGGCTCGCGATCGCCTCCAACGACGGCCGGCTGCTCCTCATCGACGCCACCGAGGAGTCCAACGGGGAGGCGAGCGAGCTGATCCGGTCCGAGAACGGGCCCGTCACCGACCTCGCCTTCTCCCCCGACGGCTGCTGGCTGACCTGGTCGCACCCGGGCATCGGCCGCTCGCTGCGCCAGATCAAGATGGCCCGGATCTCCGGGCCCGGCGCGCGCACGATCGTGGACGTCACCAACGGCCGCTTCGAGGACGAGAATCCGGTCTTCACCCGGGACGGGCGCTACCTCGCCTTCCTGTCGTGGCGCGGTTTCGACCCGGTCTACGACGTGCACACCGGCGACCTGTCCTTCCCGCTGGGCTGCCGCCCGTACCTGGTGCCGCTGTCCTCGGCCACCCCCTCCCCCTTCGCCTTCTCCCCCGACGGCCGTCCCGCGGCGGGCGGCCTCGACCCGGTGGAGAGCGAATCCAGCGAAGGCGACGGTGCGGTGACCGTCGAGGTGGAAGGGCTGGAGAGCCGGGTCACCCCCTTCCCGGTGTCGGCCTCCAAGTACTCGGCCCTGTACCCGGTGCACGGCGGCGGGCTGGTGTGGCTGCGCTGGCCGATCTCGGGCGCGCTCGGCGAGACCTTCGCGAACCCGGCCGACGTCAGCGGCAAGCCGACGCTGGAGTACTTCGACCTCACCAAGGCCCGCAAGACGGAGCTGGCCTCCGGGCTGGACTGGTTCGCGGTCAGCGGAGACGGCACCCGGCTCGTGGTCAACGAAGACGGCGACCTGCGCGCGGTCCCGGCGACCGAGTCGGGCGACAGCGACTCCACCGTCTACCTGGACCTGCGGCGCATCCTGCACGAGGTGGACCCGGCGGCCGAGTGGCGCCAGGCCTACGAGGAGGCGGGGCGGCTCATCCGCGCCTACTTCTGGGAACCGCAGATGTGCGGCATCGACTGGGACGGGGTGCTGCGCCAGTACCGCTCCCTGGTCGAACGGGTGGCCTCCCCCGACGAGTTCGCCGACCTGATGCGCGAGGTCCTCGGCGAGCTCGGCACCTCGCACGCGTACGTGTCCCCGGCCCGCCGCAACGAAGGCCCCCCGCACTACCAGCGGGCCATCGGCCTGCTCGGCGCCAACCTCTTCCCCCGCGACGGGTCCTGGGTCGTCGGCCGGATCCTGCCCGGCGAGTCCTCCGACTCCAAGGCCCGCTCTCCGCTCGCGGGCACCGGGATCCGCGAGGGCGCGGTCCTCACCCACGTGGACGGCCGTCCGGTGGACCCGGTCGCCGGGCCCCACCCGCTGCTGTCGGCGGCCGGCGGCACCACCGTGGAGCTCACCTTCGAGCCCGCCGAGGGACAGGGCCGCTCCCGCCGGGTGGCGGTCGTCCCGCTGATCGACGAACGGCCGCTGCGCTACCAGGACTGGGTGGCCAAACGCCGGGCCGTGGTCCGGGAGATCAGCGACGGCAGGTGCGGCTACCTGCACATCCCCGACATGGGCGGCTCCGGCTGGGCGCAGTTCAACCGCGACCTGCGCGCCGAGATGTCCAAGCCGGCCCTGCTCGTGGACGTACGCGGCAACGCCGGCGGGCACATCAGCGAGCTGGTGGTCGAGAAGCTGACCCGCTCGATCCTCGGCTGGGACCTCACCCGCAACGCGCAGCCCGTCTCCTACGCCTCCAACGCGCCCCGGGGCCCGATCGTGGCCCTGGCCGACGAGGCGACCTCCTCCGACGGGGACATGATCACGGCCGCCTTCAAGCTGCTGGGGCTCGGCCCGGTCGTCGGGCAGCGCACCTGGGGCGGGGTGGTCGGCATGACCGGCCGGCACACGCTGGGCGACGGCACGGTCATCACGGTGCCGATGAACGCGGCCTGGTTCCCCGAGTACGGCTGGTCCGTGGAGAACCAGGGCGTGGAGCCCGACCTGCCGATCCTGCGCACCCCGCTCGACTGGGCGGAGGGGCGGCACGCGCAGCTCGACGACGCGGTGCACCTGGCACTGGAGCTGCTGGAACAGGACCCGGCGGCGGTGCCGCCCGGCTACACGGACGTACCGGACCGGCGCCGGCCGAAGCTTCCGCCGCGGGGGTGAGCGGGCGGGGCGGGCTTGGCGGGCGACCGTAGGACATGCGTGAGGGGTGCGACCCTGGACGGCGGGTCGCACCCCTCAGCACGTGCTGTCAGGTACTGCTACTCGACTACTTGCCGCTACTTGTCGAAGTTCTCGACGGTCCCGTCGAAGGGTTCGCGGGCCCTGTCCTTGGCCTGGTCGACGGCCTGCGAGGCGCGCTCGGAGACCTCGTCCTGCTTGCCGGAGGCCTTCGCCTTCTCCGCGAGTTCCTTGGCCTTGTCCTGGAACTGGTCCTTGATACCCATGTGTCCTCACTCCTGTAGCGGTGTTCGGTAAGGGGAACCCGACCAGTCTCACCCAGGTGGACATTCCTCGCATTCCGGTCAGCGACCGGGGCTGCGCTCCTGCTCGTCCGCGGCCCCGCCGGCCCCCACAAGTCCCTTGGAAACACTGGCCAGTCGCGGCTCGAACCGCTTCATCTCGCGCTGTCCGACTGCCGAGATGATCCCGGGCAGGTACCCGCGGAACCCCTGCATGCCGCGCAGCCACCACTGGGCGTACACGTGGGCGGAGCGGCGCTCGATGCCCGCCACGATCCGGTCGACGGCCGGCCCCAGCGGGTAGGTCCGGTTCGACGGCCACGGCAGCCGCTGGCGCAGTTCGCGCATGACCTCGTCCTGGTCGGCGCCGCGCACCATGTCGGTGTCGGTCCAGGACAGGTAGCCGACGCCCACCTTGACCCCCTTGTAGCCGACCTCGGCGCTCAGGCAGTGCGCGAAGGCCTCGACCCCGGACTTGGAGGCGCAGTAGGCGGTCATCATCGGAGCCGGGGTGATCGCCGCGAGGGAGGCGATCTGCAGGAAGTAGCCGCGGCTCTCCATCAGTACGGGCAGGAAGGCGCGGGCGGTGACGGCCCCGCCGATGAGGTTGACCTCGATGACCCGGCGCCACGCATCGGGGTCGGAGTCCACGAAGGGTCCGCCGGAGGCGACGCCCGCGTTGGCGACGACGATGTCCACCTTGCCGAAGCGCTGCTTGACCTCCTGCGCCACCCGGGCCATGGCCTCGTGGTCGGTGACGTCGGCGTACCAGTGGTCGCTGTCGGTGTGCAGTCGCTCGGAGACCTCCTTGAGGGCCTCGGGCTCCAGGCCCACGAGGGCCACCTTCGCGCCGCGTGCGGACAGTTTGCGGGCGAGCAGTTCGCCGACCCCGCGCGCGGCCCCCGTGACGACGGCGACCTGGCCTTCCAGACTCCTACGGGCACTCACGGGGTCTTCTCCTTCGCGGGACGGTTGGTGTCGCAGCGGCTGACGGCGGAGCGTGCGACATACGCCTCGGCGAGCTCGCGCACGGCGGCGGTGACGGCCTCCGGGGCCTCGATCGGGCTCATGTGCCCCACCCCGGTCAGTTCGGTGAGCCCCACGCAGTTCGGCAGCGCGGCGGCCAGCCCCCGGGCGTGCACGATCGGCGTCAGCCGGTCGCTCTTGCCGCCGAGGACGGCGGTGGGCACGGTGAGCGCGGCCAGTTGCGCGTCCAGGTCCAGGGCGGCCAGCACCCCGGACCAGGCGTGCCGCACCCGGGTGGGGCAGGCGTGGACGATCCGCGCGCAGGCCTCGACCTTGTCGGGCGCGGAGCCGGGGCCCATCGTGGCGTACTTCAGCACCTTGCGGGCGACGGGCGTGACGGGCCCGAGCGGGGCCCGGGATCCCAGGACCGCCCCGGTGATACGGGTCCTCGCGCGGCCGGCGCGCCACGGCAGGACCTGCGCCTCCTCGACCAGCCGGCCGCTGCCGGTGCTGCACAGCAGCGCGGCCGCGGCGTGTTCGGCGAACTCCGGCCGGGCGGCGGCGGCCATGACCGTCATCCCGCCCATGGAGTGGCCCGCGATGACGGCCTTCTCGCCGGGGGCGAGGGTGGCCCCCAGGACGGCGACCAGGTCGTCGGCGAGGGCGGCGGTGCCGTAGCCGGACACGGAGCCCGCGGGGCTGCGGCCGTGGCCCCGCTGGTCGTAGGCGATGACCCGGTGTCCGGTGGACAGGGCCCGTATCTGCGCGGCCCAGAAGGCGGTGGAACAGGTCCAGCCGTGCGCGAGCACGACGGCCGGGGCTCCGTCCTCGCCGTGCACCTCGACGTGCAGGCGCGAACCGTCGGCGGAGGTGGCGACCAGCTCCCGGCGGGCGGCCGGCGGGGCGTACGGCCCCGCGGTCACGTGCGTCAGGCGGCTCACGCGGCCCCCTCCTGCACGGCTTCGGCCGCACCGGCCACCGGGACCCGTTCCCGCTCGCGCTCCCGGACCCGTACGACCTCGTACTCGCCCAGGTCCACGCCCAGGGTCTCCTTGCGGAACTCCCCGGTGGTGCCCGGCCAGACCGTGGTGTTGCGGCCCTGCGCGTCGAGGTACCAGCTGGTGCAGCCGCCGGTGTTCCACACCGTCCGCTCCATCCGGACCTGCACCTGCCGGTTCCAGGCGTTGACCGCGGACGGCCGGGCGGCGAGGGCGACCTTCCCGCCCGAACCGCTTCCACCGAGGACGCCGAGCTGGCGCATGTAGTCCGCCATGTAGTTCAGCTGCGACTCGATCATCAGGATCATCGAGCTGTTCCCGAGCCCGGTGTTCGGCCCGATGATCGTCATCCAGTTCGGGAAGCCCGCCGCGGTCGCCCCGCGCAGGGACTGCATCCCGTCCTTCCAGACCTCCGCGAGGGTCTTGCCGTCCACGCCCACCACCCGGTCGGCGATCGGCATGTCCGTGACGTGGAAGCCGGTGCCGAAGACGATCGCGTCGACCTCGGTCTCGGTCCCGTCGGCCGCCACCAGCACCGAACCCCGGATCTCCTTGAGCCCGGAGGCCACGAGGTCCACGTTGGTCCGGGCGAGCGCCGGGTAGTACTCGCTCGACAGCAGGATCCGCTTGCAGCCGATGCGGTACGAGGGCGTCAGCTTGGCCCGCAGCTCCGGGTCCTTGATCGAGCGCGCCATGTTCGCCTTGGCGAGGGACTCGATCAGCCCCAGCTGGCCCGGCCGTTTGGTGAAGGCGCTGACCTGGAGTTCCCGTATCCCCCACAGCAGCCCGCGGCGGGCCGCCCGGGTGAAGGGCAGCTGGCGGTGCAGCCAGCGCTCCACCGAGGTGATCGCCCGGTCGGTGCGCGGCATCACCCACGGCGGGGTGCGCTGGAAGAGGGTGAGCCGCTCCACCTCGGGCGCGATGGCGGGCACGATCTGGATGGCGGAGGCGCCCGTACCGATCATGGCGACGCGCTTGCCGCGCAGGTCGTAGTCGTGGTCCCAGCGGGCGGAGTGGAAGACCTTGCCCGGGAAGCCGGCCAGTCCGGGTATCTCCGGCATCTTCGGGTCCGACAGCGGCCCGGTGGCGGAGACGACCACGTCGGCGGTGAGGTCCCCGCCCGAGGTCTCTATCTCCCACCGCATCCCGTCGGCGTCCCACCGCATCATGCGGACCTCGTGGTTCAGCCGGATGTGGCGGCGCAGCCCGAAGGTGTCGGCGACGTGCTCCAGGTACTCCCTGATCGCGGGCTGCCCCGAGAAGGTGCGGGGCCAGTCGGGATTGGGGGCGAAGGAGAACGAATACAGATGGGAGGGCACGTCGCAGGCGCACCCGGGGTAGTTGTTGTCCCGCCAGGTACCGCCGACGGAGTCGGCGCGCTCCAGCACGACGAAGTCCGTGATCCCCTCGCGCCGCAGCCGCACCGCGGCGCCCAGCCCGCCGAACCCGGACCCGATCACCGCCACGCGTACGTGCTCGCGCTCCTGCTCGCGCCCGTCCATGCCACCGCCCATGCCAGCCACCTTCGGATGCCGATGCCAAAGCCCACTCGGATGCTGCCAGCAATCACTGGCACAATCGGGAGAGTAGAGCAGCCCCGTACTCATGGGTAGGGGTCGCGCCGGGAAAGTTACCGGCAGTACGCCCTAGGCTGCCCACGTGCCGCACAATGCGACGCAGGACGCAGCGCCACCCACCCGAGCCACAGGAGCAGGGACCACAGTGCGCGAATACCGCACGGAAGAGCTGGCCGAGGCCGCCGGCATACCCGTACGCACCCTGCGCTTCTACCGGGAGCGCAAGCTCCTGCCGCCGCCCCGCCGCGAGGGCCGCATCGCCTGGTACGACGACCACCACCTGGCCCGGCTGCACACCATCGCCGCCCTCCTGGAGCGCGGGCACACGCTCGGCGGGATAGCCGAGCTGACCGTCGCCTTCGAAAACGGCCGCGACGTCGGCCAGCTGGGTGAGCTGCTCGGCATCGGCTGGTCCGAGGAGACCCCGGTCCGCCTGACGCCCGAGGCCCTCGCCGACTACTTCGAGGGCGAGGTCACCCCGGAGAACCTGGCGGCCTCGCTCGACCTCGGCTACCTCGCCACCGACGGCGAGGAGATCGTCCACGTCAGCCGCCGGCTCCTGGACGTCTCCTCGGCCCTGGTCCGCGAGGGCGTACCGCTCTCGGCCGTCCTGGAGGCGGGCCGCCGGGTCCGCGAGCACGCGGACGCGATGGCGGCCCTGTTCGCGGACCTCATCACCACGCACATCTCGGAGGAAGCCGTCCCGCGCCTGCGCCCCCTGGCCAAGAGCGTGGTCGAGGCGGAACTCACGATGGCCATGGACCGCCTGCGCCCGCCGGCCCCGGGCACCTCTCTGCCCTCGTCCCCTCAGACGCCGAGCTCGTAGACCACGGTCACGGGCGCGTGGTCGGACCACCGCTCGGGGTGCGTCTCGGCCCGCTCCACGAACGCCTTGACGGCCTTGGCGGCCAGCCCCGGCGTCGCCACCTGCAGGTCGATCCGCCAGCCGGCGTCGTTGTCGAAGGCCCGCCCGCGGTAGGACCACCAGGAGTACGGCCCCTCGGTGTCCGGGTGCAGGCTGCGCACCACGTCGACGTACCCGGCGGCGTCGTACACCTGCCCGAGCCACTCGCGCTCCTCGGGCAGGAAGCCGGCGTTCTTCCGGTTGGTCTTCCAGTTCTTCAGATCAACTTCGCGATGGCAGATGTTCCAGTCGCCACACACGACGACCTCCCGGCCGTCCGCGGCGGCCCGCGCCTTGAGCTCCTTCAGATAGCCGAGGAACTCCCCCATGAACCGGTACTTCTCGTCCTGCTTCTCGGTCCCGGCCTCCCCGGAGGGCAGGTAGAGGCTGGCGACGGTCACACCCGGCAGGTCGATCTCCAGGTACCGCCCGCTCGTGTCGAACTCCTCGCTCCCGAAGCCGACCTGCACCCGCTCCGGCTCCCGCCGCGCGTACACCGCGACCCCGGCCCGCCCCTTGGCGGCGGCCGGCGCGAACACGGTGTGCCACCCCTCGGGCGCCCGCACCTCGTCCGGAATCTGCCCCTCCTCGGCCCGTACTTCCTGCAGGCAGACGACGTCGGCGTCGGACCCGGCGAGCCACGGGGAGAACCCCTTCTTGGCGGCAGCGCGGATTCCATTCACGTTTACGGAGGTCACAGAGAACATCCCTGCACGATAGCCGGAGCGTTCCGTACGCTGTTCGGATGTCTCAGGAGATACAGCTCCGCGCCGTTCCGTACGACCACCCGGACGCGGTCAAGCTCAACGACCAAGTACAGATCGAATACCAGGAGCGCTACGACGGCGAGGGCGACGTCACCTTCCTCGACCCGGCGATGTTCGCCCCGCCGCAGGGCCTCTACCTCCTCGCCTACGACGCTTCGGGCACCCCGATAGCCAGCGGCGGCTGGCGCGGCCACGAGGCCAACGACGAGGGCTACGCGGACGGCGACGCCGAGCTGAAGCGCATGTACGTGGTCCCCGAGGCCCGCGGCCTGGGCCTGGCCCGCCGCATCCTCGCCGCCCTGGAAGCGGACGCCCGCGCGGCCGGCCGCCTGCGCATGGCCCTGGAAACCGGCGACCAGCAGCCGGAGGCCATCGCCCTCTACCTCTCCGAGGGCTACACCCTGACGGACGCCAAATTCGGCCACTACCGCTTCCACGACTCCAGCCGCTGCATGACCAAGCCGCTGAACCCGGCCTGACCGGGCCCGAGTCGGGCGCGGCCGCGGGCCCGCGCCCGACCTCGATCCGGTTCCGGCCCGAGCCCGGCCCCGAACGCAAAAGATCCCGCCCGGTCTTTCGACCGGACGGGATCTCGTGACGTTCTCGGGAGCAACCCGTGAACTGTCGTTTGTGGACCTGTGGGGATTTGAACCCCAGACCCCCTCGATGCGAACGAGGTGCGCTACCAGACTGCGCCACAGGCCCTTGCGACGTGTGAAACATTAGCATCCCCTCGCGGGTGCTCCAAAACCGGTATCGGGGAGCGTCCGCGCAGGTCATCGATCACTCGTTCGCGGCGCGCGGCCGCTCGTCGCCCTCGTACTGGTCGAAGAGGGGGGTACGGGCCGCGTCGCGCGGGCGGGTCCGCGGTGACGGGGTCGACGGCTGGGCGCGCAGGCGGGGTTCCGTCGGCTCGGCCGTGCTGGAGCGGGCCGCGCTCCAGGGGTCCGGGGTCGCCGGGCCGGTGGCGCGCGGGGCGACCGGGGCCGTCACGTACGTCGGCAGCGGCACCGGGACGGGCTCCCAGCTGTCACCGCGGGCGGGACCGCGCTCGCGTTCGCGCTGCTGGTCCACCCACTCCGCGTGGTCGGTCTGCTCGACCAGGGCGCGCCGGCCGGCCTCCTGCGGGGAGACGGGTGGCGCGGGGTCCGGGTCGGAGCCGGCGGCGGGCTCGGACTCCCGGCGCCGGGGGCGGTTCTCGCGCAGGTGGCGGGCGGCCGCCTCGGCGCGCCGCCGGTCCATGGTGAACTCGTAGCGGCGTCGCTCCTGGACCCGCAGGTGCACGATGTACGTGCTCAGCAGCAGGGCGGGGACGGCCGGGGCCCACAGGTACTGGAGTCCGCCGACGGCGGCGGCGACCGCGCCGAGGGTGAAGATCAGGAAGAGCAGCGCGGTGGTGCGCCGGCGGCGGGCCAGGACGACCAGGCGCTGCTCGCGGCGGGCCCGCTCCGCGCGGTCGGCCCGCTCGGAGGCGGCCGATCTCGGCTCGGAACGGGTCGGCGGGGGCACGACGACCGCCCGGGCGTCGGCGGCGTCCACGGGTTTCACCGTTTCCGTCGCGGCGTCCGGGTCCGCGGGGGGCTGGGGCTGCGCCTCTTCGTCACCGCGCTCACGCAGTCCCTTGGCGTAACGGCGCTCCATTCCCGCCCGGCCGGAAAGCAGCCGGATGGCGGTGGAGAAGCGTTCCGTCGGACGGGCTTCGTTCAGCTCGTCCTGCCTCCGGAGCCACATGGGCACCAAGTAGGCGGCCCAGGCCCCGACAATGACTGCGTAGATGAGGCCGCTGCTGCTCACACCCCACACCGTAGAGGGACGCGGCCGGGCGGATCCGCCAATTGGGACGGCGTGTCGCGCGATCTCGCTGATATCACGGACTTTTTTTGTGATTCTTCGGATCAGGTTATGGGCGAATCGGTCATGGGGCGAAAGAATTCGAACAGATATCGGATTTCTATTGTTCCGGCGGCTTGCCCTGCTCGGCGGGACCGTGCGGATGACGTTCCCGGTGCCAGCGGCGCAGCAGTCCCTCGCGCACTTCCTCCGCCGTCAGCGCGTACACGAGGTGATCGCGCCAGGCCCCGTCGATGTGCAGGTACCGCGGGCGCAGTCCCTCCTCGCGGAAGCCCAGCTTCTCCACCACCCGCCGGCTCGGCCCGTTCTCCGGCCGGATGCACACCTCGATCCGGTGCAGCCCGACCTTGCCGAAGCAGTGGTCCACCGCCAGCGCGACCGCCGTCGGCATCACACCGCGGCCCGCCACGTCCCGGTCCACCCAGTAGCCCACGTGGCCCGCGCACATCGAGCCCCAGGTGATCCCGGCGACCGTCAGCTGGCCCACCAGGCGGCCCTGGTACTCGATGACGAACGGCAGCATGCGCCCCGCCTTCGCCTCCGCCCGCAGGTGGCGCACCATCTGGCGGTACGTCGGCCGCTGGATCACCGGCCCCCAGGGCGCGGGCGGCGGGATCGTCGCCTCCCACGGCCGCAGCCAGTCGCGGTTGCGGCGGTTGACCTCGCGCCACGCGGTCTGGTCCCGCAGCTTTATCGGCCGGAGCGTGACATCGCCGTCCGCCAGCACCACCGGCCAGGAGGGGCCGTTCAGCTCGTGCTCCCGGGCGGTCTGCCCCCGGGACGGGGGTGGTCTCCGCCGCGGATCTGGTCGACGGCGTGCAGCAGGACGCGGGACAGGACCGCGATCCCGTCGCGGACCCCGCCCGTGGAACCGGGCAGGTTCACGATCAGGGTGTGTCCGGCCACTCCCGCCAGACCCCGGGACAGGGCCGCGGTGGGCACCTTCGCCAGGGACTCGGCGCGGATGGCCTGCGGGATGCCCGGGATCTCGTAGTCCAGTACCCGGGCAGTGGCGTCGGGGGTCCGGTCGGTGGGCGAGATGCCGGTGCCGCCGGTGGTCAGGATAACGTCGTACCCGGCGGCCACGCCCTCGCGCAGGGCCGCCTCCACCGGGTCCCCGTCGGGGACCACGCGCGGGCCGTCCACCGCGAAGCCGAGCGCGCGCAGGCCCTCGGCGAGCACCGGGCCGCCCTTGTCCGCGTACACGCCCTGCGAGGCCCGGTTCGAGGCCGTGACGACCAGCGCGCGCAGCGCGGGGGCCCCGGGCGTCACGGTTTCCGCCGCCTCAGCAGGGGCATGGGCGTGGCTGTGCACCTCGCCGCCGCGCGGGGCGTTCACGAGCGCGCCCAGTCGCCGGACTTGCCGCCCGTCTTCTCCTCGACCCGCACGTCGGTGATGACCGCACCCTTGTCGACGGCCTTGACCATGTCGATGACGGTGAGCCCGGCGACCGCGACGGCGGTCAGGGCCTCCATCTCGACGCCCGTGCGGTCGGTGGTCTTGACGGTGGCGAGGATCTCGACGGCGTCGTCGGTGACCTTCAGGTCGACCTTGACCCCGGAGACGGCCAGCGGGTGGCACAGCGGGATCAGGTCGGGGGTCTTCTTCGCCCCCATGATCCCGGCGATCCGTGCGGTGGCGAGGGCGTCGCCCTTGGGCACGCCCTCGCCCCGCAGCAGTTCGATGACCCGGGGGGAGACGAGCACGCGGCCGCTGGCCCGCGCCGTCCGGGTGGTGACGTCCTTCGCCGAGACGTCGACCATCCGGGCCGCGCCGGCCTCGTCGATGTGCGTCAGCCTGGTGCCGGCGGCGCCGCCGGCGCTGCTCTGCGTACTCATATCTGCGTGCCGCTCCCGTCCGGGCCCCGCAAGGGCCTGTGTGGTGCAACACGCTACCCGCATCCGCCGGACCTCAGCCGAGCGGGACCTCAGCCGAGCAGGACCACTTCCAGCTCGGACCCGGGCTCCACCGAGGTCACGTCCTCCGGTACGACGATCAGCGAGTCGGCGTGCGCCAGCGCGGCGATCAGGTGCGAGCCCGATCCGCCGACCGGGCTGACCGTGCCGCTCTCCGCGTCGTACTTGCCGCGCAGGAACTGGCGGCGGCCCGCCGGGGAGCCGATCGCCTTGTCCGCCTCGAGCACCGCGCGCGCGCTCGGCCGGCTGACCTCGGAGGCGGGCAGGCCCATGAGGGTGCGGATCGCGGGGCGCACGAACAGCTCGAAGGAGACGTAGGAGGAGACCGGGTTGCCGGGCAGGGCCAGCAGCGGGGTGTGGTCGGGGCCGATGGTGCCGAAGCCCTGGGGCTTGCCGGGCTGCATGGCGAGCTTGCGGAAGTCGATGCCCGCGCCGTCCACCTCGTCATCGCCGGTGGAGACGGCGGTGAGGGCTTCCTTGACCACGTCGTACGCGCCGACGCTGACCCCGCCCGTGGTGACCAGCAGGTCGGCCCGGATGAGCTGGTCCTCGATGGTGGAGCGCAGGGTGTCGGCGTCGTCGGCGACGGCTCCGACCCGGTAGGCGATGGCCCCGGCGTCCCGTGCGGCGGCGGCCAGGGCGAAGCTGTTGGAGTCGTAGATCGTGCCGGCCGTCAGGGCCTCGCCGGGCTGGACCAGTTCGCTGCCGGTGGACAGGACGACCACGCGCGGGCGCGGGCGCACCCGTACGGTGCCCCGCCCGATGGCGGCCAGCAGGGCGATCTGCGGCGGCCCGAGGACGGTGCCCGCGGCGAGCGCGAGGTCCCCGGCCTGTACGTCGCTGCCGCGCGCGCGGACGTGCGCCCGTGCCTCGGCGGGGCGGTGAACCCGTACCTCGCCGGCGGCGCCCTCGGGCGACTCGCTGGCGGGGGTCATGCCGGTGGCGGCGCCGCCGCCCGTGCCGCCGTCGGTCCACTCGACCGGTACGACGGCTTCCGCGCCGGGGGGCAGCGGGGCGCCGGTCATGATGCGGGCGGCCTGGCCGGGGCCCACGGTCGGCAGCTCGCCGTCGCCGGCCGCCACGTCCCCGATGACCGTCAGCACCGCCGGGAACTCCTCGCTCACACCCTGGACATCGGCGGTCCGGACGGCGTACCCGTCCATCGAGCTGTTGTCGAAGGGCGGCAGCGCGACGGGCACGGTGACGTCCTCGACGAGGACACAGCCCTGGGCGTCCAGCAGCTGGAGCTCGATGGGCTCCAGCGGCCGGACCGTGGCCAGGACGTCCGCCAGGTGCTCGTCCACCGACCAGAGACGCTGGGGGGCCCCGGCCGCTTGGGGGTGCTGCGGTGCTTCGGGCTTGCTCAAGGTCCTACATCTCCTCCGTGACGTAATGGTGAAGCCAGGCACGGAACTCCGGGCCCAGGTCCTCACGCTCGCACGCGAGTCGGACGATGGCCCGCAGGTAGTCCCCGCGGTCCCCGGTGTCGTAGCGGCGGCCCCGGAAGACCACGCCGTGCACCGGGCCGCCGACGGCCTCGTCGGCGGCCAGCTTCTGCAGGGCGTCGGTCAGCTGGATCTCACCGCCGCGGCCCGGCTCGGTCTCACGCAGTATGCCGAAGATCGCCGGATCGAGGACGTATCGTCCGATGACCGCGTAATTGCTGGGTGCGTCCGCGGCGTCCGGCTTCTCCACGAGACCGGTGATGCGGACCACGTCCGACGCGTCGGTGGGCTCGACCGCGGCGCAGCCGTAGAGGTGCACCTGGGAGGGGTCGACCTCCATCAGCGCGACGACGGTGCCGCCGGCGCTCTGCTGGATCTCCGTCATCCGGCGCAGCAGCGGGTCGCGGGGGTCGATGAGGTCGTCGCCGAGGAGGACGGCGAAGGTTTCGTCGCCGACGTGCGGCTCGGCGCACAGCACGGCGTGGCCCAGGCCCCGGGGGTCGCCCTGGCGGACGTAGTGCATGGTGGCCAGGTCGCTGGATTCCTGGACCTTCTTGAGCTTGTCGTCGTCGCCCTTGGCGATGAGCGCGGACTCCAGCTCGTAGTTGCGGTCGAAGTGGTCTTCGAGGGCGCGCTTGTTACGGCCCGTGATCATGAGGATGTCGTCGAGGCCGGCCGACACGGCCTCCTCGACGACGTACTGGATGGCCGGCTTGTCCACCACAGGAAGCATTTCCTTGGGTGTCGCCTTGGTCGCGGGAAGGAACCGAGTGCCGAGGCCCGCGGCCGGGATGACGGCCTTTTTGATCACGGGGTGCAACTGAGTCATGCGCGGAACGATAGTCGTTCGTCATGAGGCTCGAGTGAGATTCAGATGAACATGATCAGGTATACCCCCATAGAAATGGATTCGAGCCACCCGTGACAGAGAACCAGCCCCCGACGGCCAAGACGGACCTTCGCCGTGAACGCCTCGCGGCCCGTCGCGCCTTGTCCGCCGACGCCCTGCGCACGGCGGCCCGCGCCCTCTCCCGCTCCGCCCTGGAGCTGCCCGAACTCAGCTCCGCCCACACCGTGGCCGCCTACGTCTCCATCGGCTCCGAACCCGGCACCCGCGAGCTGCTCGACGCCCTCCGGGCGGCCGGCACCCGCGTGCTGCTGCCCGTCCTGCTGCCCGACAACGACCTCGACTGGGCGGCGTACGAGGGCCCGGAGAGCCTGGCCGAGGCCGCGCACCCGGGGAAGATGCGGCTCCTGGAGCCCGCCGGGCCCCGCCTCGGCCCGGACGCGGTGACCGGCGCCGACGCCGTACTGCTGCCCGGACTGGCCGTGGACCGGCGGGGGATGCGGCTCGGGCGGGGCGGAGGCTCGTACGACCGGGTGCTGGAGCGGCTGGAGCGCGCCGGGGCGCATCCCGCGCTGGTCGTGCTGCTCTACGACGACGAGGTGGTCGCGCGGGTCCCGGAGGAACCGCACGACCACCCCGTACGCGCGGTGGCCACCCCGTCGGGGGTGCTCCGCTTCAGCTCTTAGCCCCTGTCTTGGACCCCGCGGTCACGAACCCTCGGGCTGGAGGGTCAGGGTGTCGACCGTGGCCTTGTCCACGGCGTCCTTCCCGAAGGGCCAGTCCAGCAGTTCGCCCTTGGCCCACATCGTCGTCTGGTCCGTGTAGTGGTCGTGGTACGCGTGCCCCGAGGCGCCCGTCAGGTTGATCCAGCGGGACTTGTCGAAGTCGGCGAGGTTCACGACCATCCGCATCGACGGCACCCAGGTGACCCCGTACCCGCTGGAGGCGTTCCAGCCGGTCGCGTTGACGGTGGCCTCGCCGCCGCCCAGGTTCCAGGGGCCGCGGTTGAGGAGCCACTGGAGGTAGCCGGGGCCCTCGGTGCCGATCGTCTGGTTCTTCAGCATCAGCTGGTGCATCCGGCCCCAGCTCCAGGTCGACTGGTCCTTGCCGAGCTTGGCGGTCAGCTCCCAGCGGGCGTCCTTCATGGCCCGGGCGAAGAGCTGGTCGCGCGTGGTCGTGGCGGCCACGGTGCGGCCGACCGCGGGCGACTGCCACCACTGCGACTTCTCGTCCTTGACCAGGCGGCGGACCACCTCGAACCAGCGGTCACCGCCGTCCGGCTGCGCCGAGTCGGAGTCGCGCTCACCGCATTCGCGGACCATCGTGGCGAGGTCGTCGGCCGGTCCGGTGGTCTGCTCGGGGACGTTCATGCAACTGCCCTCGACCCGCAGCTCCTTGGGCATCTTGTCGCCGAAGGCCAGCTTGAGGATGTTGCGCCAGACCGCGTTGAAGTACGCGGCGGCCGCCGAGTCGGGCTCCTGGGTGTAGTTCCAGCCCTCCAGGAGCTTCTGCGCGGAGCGGACGTCCGGGTCCGACACGTCGATCTTGGCCAGCATCGGGGTCAGCAGCGCGGCGATCTCGCTGCTGTTGTCCATCTGCATGGTGCGCATGTCGTCGGTGGAGATCTTCCCGCTGTCCTTGATCTTCGCCTCGATGAGGTCGTTGATCCGCTGGCTGCGGGCGCCGTAGCCCCAGTCGGTGGTCAGCAGGTACGGGTACTTGCCCGTGCCGGTACCGCCCTCGGTGACGGCCTGGTTGGCGGTCACGATGAACCCGCGCTCGGGGTTGAGCACCCACGGCATCTCGTCCTGCGGGATGTACCCGGCGCTGCCGTCCTTGCCGCCCTTCCAGGCGTACTTGGAGTCCCAGCCGGGGGCCGGCATCTTGCCGTCCGCGCCGCCGCCCCGGATGGGGATGCGGCCGGGGGCCTGGTAGCCGATGTTGCCGTGGAGGCCCTCGTCGTCGGCGTAGATCAGGTTCTGCGAGGGGACCTCGAAGTCGCGGGCCGCGGCGCGGAACTCCTGGAAGTTCTTGGCCCGGTTGAGCGAGAAGACGGCGTCCATCGACTTGCCGGGATCCAGCGCGGTCCAGCGCAGGGAGACCCCGTATCCGTTGCCGCGGTCCGGGGCGGCACTGGTGACGGGGGCGCGGGCGCCGACCGTGGCGATCTCGTCGCTGCGGTCGGAGATCAGCGGGCCGTTGCTGGTGGACCGGACGGTGATCTTCTTCTCGCCGCCGCCGGCGATCTTGATGACCTCTTCGCGGGTGGTGAAGGGGAGCACCTTGTTGTCGTAGACGTAGCCCTCGGGCCTGACCTGCTCCAGGTAGAGGTCGGTGACGTCGGCGCCGAGGTTGGTCATGCCCCACGCGATGTCGGCGTTGTGGCCGATTATCACGCCCGGCATGCCGGAGAAGGTGTAGCCGGCCACGTCGTACTTGCACGAGGCCGAGGCCGCCCGGCAGTGCAGGCCCATCTGGTACCAGACCGAGGGCAGCTGCGGGGAGAGGTGCGGGTCGTTCGCGAGCAGCGGCTTGCCGGTGGTCGTGTACCGGCCCGAGACGACCCAGGAGTTCGAGCCGATGCCGCTGCCGGCGGGGCCGAGGATCGCGGGGATCTCGTCGAGGGTGTCGGCCAGCGCGCCGAGCGAGGTGCGCAGGCCCACGGTCGCGCCCTGGGCGGTGGCGTTGCCGGCCAGCCCGGTCTCGCCGACGCTCTGGGTGGAGACCTGCGAGCCGGTGGAGCCGGTGGAGCCGCCGCGCCCGCCGGTGCTGCCGCCGGAGCCCACGGGGCTGCCGGAGCCGGGCTGCTGCGGGGCGTACTTCCCGCCCTTGACGGTGCCGCCCTCGACGATCGGCCGGTTCCGGTCGAAGGGGTACGGCGGGTAGAGCTCGCCGATCTGCGCCTGCGAGAGCTTGCCCGTCATCAGCGCGCGGTCGATCTCGTCCTGCATGTTGCCGCGCAGGTCCCAGGCCATGGCCTTGAGCCAGGCCACCGAGTCGACCGGGGTCCACTGCTCGGGCGCGTAGGCGTCGCTGAGCTTGAGGGCGGCGTGCTCGACGGAGAGGTCCTTGCCGGACTTCCCCTTCAGGTACGCGTTGACCCCGTCGGCGTAGGCCTGCAGGTACTTCTTCGTTTCCGGCGACAGCTTGGTGTCGTACTCCCGCTGCGCGACCTGGCGCCAGCCGAGGGTGCGCAGGAAGGCGTCCGTCTCGACCTGGCCGGCGCCGAACATCTCGGAGAGCCGCCCGGAGGTCATGTGGCGGCGTACGTCCATCTCCCAGAACCGGTCCTGCGCGTGCACGAAGCC
The DNA here is from genome assembly GCF_022808175.1 of Streptomyces sp. AP-93. Classification (GTDB taxonomy): domain Bacteria; phylum Actinomycetota; class Actinomycetes; order Streptomycetales; family Streptomycetaceae; genus Streptomyces. The sequence continues at coordinate 167,639 of NZ_JALGBX010000009.1, forward strand.
CTGCGCGCGGAAGAGGTCCTCGTCGGAGTCGGCGTACAGCTGGGGGATTCCGTTGGCATCGCGCTTGACGTCGACGGTCCCGGCCAGGCCGGGCACCTTGAGGGAGCCGGTGGTCTGCGGGAACGAGGCCCGCACGCTGTCCACGCTCCAGTACGCCCCGTACCCGAGGCCAGCGAAGAGCGCCAGCACCAGGACGAGCACGATCAGACGGGCGCGTCGTCCCTTCTTCTTGACGGAAGGGACGGTTTCGTTGGCGGGCATCGCTGTCCTTAGAGGGGCAGGGTGGTCCTGGGAGTGCTGGGAGCAACCATAGGCGCAGGACCGCCCCCGGTGATCCGCCAGGGGTCGGGCTCGGTCGGGCTCGTGATCGGCCCCTCGCCGACGGCTCGTGACGAGGGGTCATGAGGACAGGGTCCCGCAGGCGTTTCACAATGTGGCTAGTGAGTAAAGGGCGCGTCAAAGATTAGGTAAGGTAACGAAGTACTTGCCGTTCGTGCCCGCGCCGGAGCGATCCGTCAGCCCGACGTCCGCCGTTCCGCCGTCGCCTGGCACATCGAGGAAAGGGCCGCCCGCTGACTGTCCACACGCTCAATGAGCTCATGCTGGTCTGCTCGCTCGTGCTGCTCGTCGCCGTGGCGGCGGTGCGCGTCTCTTCGCGCAGCGGACTCCCCAGCCTGCTCATTTACCTCGGCATAGGCATCGCCATAGGCCAGGACGGCATCGGCAACGTCGTATTCGACAACGCCGAGCTGACCCAGGTGATCGGCTATGCCGCGCTCGTCGTGATCCTCGCCGAGGGTGGTCTGGGCACCAAGTGGAAAGAGATCAAGCCGGCCCTGCCGGCCGCGATCGTGCTGTCACTGGTCGGCGTCGCCGTCAGCGTGAGCGTGACCGCGGCGGGCGCGCACTACCTGGTCGGACTCGAATGGCGGCAAGCCCTGCTGATCGGCGCGGTCGTCTCCTCGACCGACGCAGCGGCCGTCTTCTCGGTCCTGCGCAAGGTCCCGCTCCCCTCCCGGATCACGGGTGTGCTGGAGGCCGAGTCCGGCTTCAACGACGCCCCCGTCGTCATCCTGGTCGTGGCCTTCGCGACCGTCGGGCCCGTCGACCAGTGGTACGTCCTCATAGGCAAGATCGCGCTGGAGCTGGCGATCGGCGTCGCCATCGGCCTGTCGGTGGGCTTCCTGGGCTCGTACGGGCTGCGGCACGTGGCCCTGCCCGCCTCGGGCCTCTACCCGATCGCGGTGATGGCGATCGCGATCACCGCGTACGCGGCCGGCGCGATGGCGCACGGCTCCGGCTTCCTCGCGGTGTACCTGGCGGCGATGGTGCTCGGGAACGCGAAGCTCCCCCACTGGCCCGCCACCCGGGGATTCGCCGACGGGCTCGGCTGGATCGCCCAGATCGGCATGTTCGTGCTGCTGGGGCTGCTGGTCACCCCGCACGAGCTGGTCCACGACTTCTGGCCGGCGGTGATCATCGGGCTGGTGCTGACGATGGTGGCCCGGCCGCTGGAGGTCTTCGTCTCGCTGCTGCCCTTCCGGATGCCCTGGCAGGAGCAGGCGCTCATGTCCTGGGCGGGCCTGCGCGGAGCCGTGCCCATCATCCTGGCGACCATCCCCATGGTGTCCGGGATCGAGGGCAGCGAGCGGGTCTTCAACATCGTCTTCGTCCTGGTCGTCGTCTACACCCTGGTCCAGGGCCCGACCCTGCCCTGGCTCGCGCGCAAGCTGAAGCTGGGCATCAGCGACGAGGCCGCCTCCGACCTGGGGATCGAGTCGGCGCCGCTGGAGAAGCTGCGCGGGCACCTGCTGTCCTTCGCGATCCCGCCCGCCTCGCGGATGCACGGGGTGGAGGTGAGCGAGCTGCGGCTGCCGCCGGGGGCTTCCGTCACGCTGGTCGTACGGGACGCGCGGAGCTTCGTACCGGCCCCGTCGACCGTGCTGCGGCGCGGGGACGAGCTGCTGGTCGTGGCCACGGATCCGGTACGGGACGCGGCGGAGGCGCGACTGCGTGCGGTGGCCCGGGGCGGCAAGCTCGCGGGCTGGCTGGGGACCGGCGGGAACGGGGGCGGGGGCAGGGGCGCAACCGAAGGGAAGGCCAAGGGCTCTGGCAAGGGCTCCGGAAAGGGGTCCCGCAAGGGGGCCCCGAAGGGTCCTACCCAGGGTTAGAGCGGTGCTCTAATTCATCAAATTCGACGGCTTCTGTCCGCATTCACCCCTGTTTACGTGGGGCTTGAATGCGAAGTTCCAGTTAATCGCAGGTGAAGACACGCCCTGTAGCCCTAATCACAGGGCGTATCGGCCGATCTGCCTGTACGATTAAGGAACAACACATCGAACCAACTCTGTCTGACGCAGAGCTGGCGCGACCGCAAAGCGGCCGTGGCACCCTCCCGCAGTGGGCGCCCAGGTATCACTCGGTTCGGCGCAAGAGGACAGCTCTCGGGGCTCCCACATGTACGGGTGCGATCGCTCACAAGGCGGTGCATCGTCCGCGGACGGGGAGTTCTACCAGGCAGCGGAAAGGCCAGGCCGTGACATCCGCGGTCACGACCGACAAGTCCGCCACGTCCACCCGACCCGGCTACGGGCAGCTCCTGCGCACGCCCGGCGCCCTCGGCTTCGTTCTCCCGGGATTCGCCGCGCGACTCCCCTTCGGCATGCTGACGATCAGCATCCTGCTGCTGGTCCAGCACACCACCGGTTCCTACGGCAGCGCCGGCATCGTCGCCGCCTTCACCGGTATCTCCATGGCCGTGTTCGCCCCGGTCATGGGCAAGCTCATCGACCGCCACGGCCAGAGCGCCGTCCTGGTCCCGGTGGCCCTGATCCACGCCACCGCCGTCAGCTCCCTGGTGGCGTTCGCGCTGCTGGGTGCGCCCGTCTGGGCGCTCGCACTGGCGGCCGTCCCCGCCGGTGCATCCGTCCCGCAGGTCGGACCCATGGTCCGGTCCCGCTGGGCGGCCAAGCTCGAGGGCTCCCCGCTGCTGCCCACGGCCGCAGCGTTCGAGTCCGTCACCGACGAGTTCACCTTCGTCGTCGGCCCGGTGCTCGCCACCGCGCTGTGCACCGGCATCAACCCGGCGGCCGGTCTGGTCACCGAGGCCGCGCTGACCCTGATCGGCGGCCTGCTCTTCGCCGCCCAGCGCGCCACGCAGCCCAAGCCGGTCGCCCGCCCGGCGCACGGTGAGAAGCACGCTCCGGCCCTGTCGTTCCACGGCCTGCGCGTCCTGATCGTCGCCTTCATCGGCATCGGCGCCGTCTTCGGCGGCATGCAGGTCTCGCTCGCCGCCTTCTCCGAGGAGATCGGCAACCCGGGCGCCAACGGTCTGCTCTACGGCGTCTTCGCCGCGGGCAACATGATCGCCGGCATCGCCTGCGGTGCGATCGCCTGGAAGATCGGCCCGCGCCGCCGCCTGATCCTCGGCTACATCGGCCTCACCGCGGCAGCCTCGGTCCTGTGGGCCGCGCACTCGATGATCCTGCTCGGCGCGCTCGGCCTGGTCGTCGGTCTGTGCATCGCCCCCGCGCTGATCACCGGCTACACCATGATCGAGCAGCTGGTCCCGGCCACCTCGCGGACCGAGGCCTTCACCTGGCTCACCGGCGGCGTCGCCTTCGGGCAGGCCGGCGCCGTGACCCTGGCCGGCCGTCTGACGGACGCGCACGGGTCCTCGTACGGGTTCCTCGTGCCGATGGTGGCCACCGTGCTCGCACTGACCATCCTGCTGGCGCTGCGTGCGAAGCTGGCGCCGGCGCGCGCAACCCGAGTGGTTACGCGCGGCACGGTGAGCCGCGAACTTGCCGCGGTCGGTAAGTGACGAAGTAGTCGCGGCGCGAGCGCCGGAATACGTCACCGTGACTCCTCCCCCGCGTGACGACGGAGGCTTCTCGCTCGGATGTACAGATCGTCGCGACGGCCAAGCCCTGACCGCTGCCTCCACGGCAGGTGATGCACATTACTGCAACCAGGCCCCGACAACAGCTACTATGGGTGCCAATTAGCACTCATCGAGTCAGAGTGCCAGGAGGAAATTCGTGCCGACCTACCAGTACCAGTGCACCGAGTGCGGTGAGGGCCTTGAGGCCGTGCAGAAGTTCACCGATGACGCACTGACCGTGTGCCCGAGCTGCGACGGACGCCTGAAGAAGGTGTTCTCCGCGGTCGGCATCGTCTTCAAGGGATCCGGTTTCTACCGGAACGACAGCCGCGGCGCTTCGTCGAGCAGCACCCCTGCCTCGAAGCCCGCGTCGACGCCCGCCGCCACCCCGGCTGCGTCCTCGACGGCTTCGTCGTCTTCGTCCTCGACCTCGACCTCCTCGTCGTCGTCGTCGAGCTCGTCGGCCGCCTGACGCGCTCCAAGGCTTCACCAGCCGCAACGGCTGCATCCGAGGCCCTGCCGCCCCCACGGGACGGCGGGGCCTTCGGCGTACCCCGTTAGGGTGGCCGCATGGCGAATGCAGAGATCGGTGTCATCGGCGGATCGGGCTTCTACTCCTTCCTGGAGGACGTCTCCGAGATCCAGGTGGAGACGCCTTACGGGCCCCCCAGCGACTCCCTCTACCTCGGTGAGCTCGCCGGCCGGACCGTGGCCTTCCTGCCCCGGCACGGCCGCAGCCACACCGTTCCCCCGCACAAGATCAACTACCGGGCCAACCTGTGGGCGCTGCGTTCCGTGGGCGTCCGCCAGGTGCTGGGCCCCTGTGCGGTCGGCGGCCTGCGCCCCGAGTACGGCCCGGGCACCCTGCTCGTCCCCGACCAGCTGGTCGACCGTACGAAGTCCCGCGCCCAGACCTTCTTCGACGGGGAGCCCCTCCCGGACGGCTCGGTCCCCAACGTCGTGCACACCACCTTCGCCGACCCGTACTGCCCGGTGGGCCGCTCGGCGGCGCTGGCGGCGGCGCGCGGGCGGGAGTGGGAGCCGGTGGACGGCGGCACCATGGTCGTCATCGAGGGGCCGCGCTTCTCCACGCGCGCCGAGTCCCGCTGGCACGCCGCGGCCGGCTGGTCGGTGGTCGGCATGACGGGCCACCCCGAGGCGGTCCTCGCGCGCGAGCTGGGGCTCTGCTACACCTCGATGGCGCTGGTCACGGACCTGGACGCGGGCGCGGAGACGGGCGAAGGGGTCTCCCACACGGAGGTCCTCAAGGTCTTCGGCGAGAACGTCGGGCGCCTGCGCGAGGTCCTCTTCGACGCGGTGGCCGCCCTGCCCGCGACGGAATCCCGCGCCTGCCTGTGCACCCACGCCCACGACGGCTGGGACCTGGGCATCGAGCTGCCCTAGGCCGTGACACTGGCGGGATGAACGACACCGCCTCCGACCGCCGGATCATCGTCGCCCTCGACTTCGACGACCGCTACGCCGCCGAGGCCCTCGTGGCACGCCTCGGGGGCGCCTGCGGCTTCTACAAAGTCGGCCTGGAGCTCCTGACCTCCGCCGGGCCGGACCTCGTACGCGGTCCGTGGTGACCGTGCACTCCACGGGCGGTACGGGCATCATGGCGGCCGCCGTGAACGCCGCGCGGGAGTTCCCGGGGCTACGGGTGCTGGCGCTGACGGTGGTGACGAGCATGACCGGGAGCGACCTCGCCGACATCGGCATCGGCATCGGCGGTGGCGGCGTGAGCACCGACGAGCAGGTGCTGCGGCTGGCCCGGCTGGCGGCGGAGGCCGGCTGCGACGGGGTCGTCGGATCGCCCCGGGAGGCCGGTCCGCTGAGGAGGCTGCTGGGGCCGGACCGGCTGATCGTCACGCCGGGCGTGACGCTGCCGGGCGGGGAGGCGGGTGGGGAGACCGGCGGGCACGCCCGCTCCGACACCCCGTGGGCCGCCTTCGCGGCCGGGGCCTCGCACGTCGTGGTGGGACGGTCGGTGACCCGTGCCGCGGATCCGGTGGCGGCGCTGCGGCGGATCTCGGCGGGGCGGTAACTCCTGCGAGTGACGGGGATATCCACAGGCTGGGGATCATCCACAGGGCCGAGCGGGATCCGGCGGGGCGGCGGATCGTGGGGGACGTCCGGACGCTGGGTCCGGACTCCGGATCTCAATCCCTCAGGTGGTGGCCGTCATGACCGCGAACTCCCGCGTCCCGTCTCCCTCGTCCCTCTCCTCACTCCACACCCACACCCCGGTGCGCCCCTCCCCCGTCCCCCGGCATCCCTCTTCCGGTACGTGTCCCCCCGCGCGGCCCGTTCCCCTCTTCGCCCCGCTCCGCGTGGGCCGGGCCGGGGACCGGCTGCGCAGGGCGGTGCGGCGCCGGCGGCGCGGGGCCGCGGCCGGACTGGCCGTCGTGGCGGCCGTGCTGGCGGTGGGCGGCACCGAGGCGCGGGCCTCGCGGGGCTCCCCGCCGCCCGCGGCGCAGCCTCCCCCGGCGGCGGTGCGGCTGGTGTCGGCGCCGGTGCGCATCGCCGACGCGGCGACGGTGCGACTGCTGCGGCCCGGAGACCGGGTGGACGTGGTCGCGGCGGAGCGCGGCGGGCCGCCCCGGGTGGTGGCGGCGGGGGCCCGGGTCGCCGAAGTGCCCGCTCCGGAGCAGGGCGTTGGGGACGGAGGGGCCTTGGTCGTATTGTCCGTTCCCCGGGACACCGCGCGGGCTCTGGTGGGGGCGGGGACCGTGTCCCGACTGGCGGTGACGTTGTGTTGAATCGTACGAACGTGCGGTCAAGTCACCGCGGGGTGAGGGTCGATTGGACAGCCCGGACCCAAACTGCCGTAGCTTTCGGAACCGTTGGCTCCATGTTCGGCAGATACGAAGAAAGGCTCACTGGTGAGCGAGAAGAAGAAGGAGAGCATCCTGGCAGGCTTCAAGGCCTTCCTGATGCGCGGCAACGTGGTCGACCTGGCCGTCGCCGTGGTCATCGGCGCCGCGTTCACGAACATCGTGAACTCCGTCGTGAAGGGCCTGATCAGCCCGGTGATCGGCCTCATCGGCACGCAGAGCCTGGACGCCTACAAGAGCTGCATCAAGGATCCCTGCGGGATCGGCACGGACGGCAAGGCGACGGGCGTGGAGCTCCTCTGGGGCTCGGTGCTCAACGCCGCGCTCACCTTCCTGATCACCGCCGCGGTCGTCTACTTCCTGATGGTCCTGCCGATGGCGAAGTACCTCGCCAAGGTGGAGCAGCGCCGCAAGGCGAAGGAAGGCGTCCAGGAGACCATGGAGATCACCGAGCTGGTGGTCCTCAAGGAGATCCGCGACGAGCTGATCGCCCAGCGCGGCGCGGGTGGCGGGAACGTCCACTCCGACGCTCCCGGCCCGCGGCTCTAGGCGGGCCCTGCGGTCAGACGTGGTGCGGAGGCTTCTCGTCGAGGAAGCGGGCCAGGTCGGCCGCGCTCCCGCCGGCGGGCGGCCGCTCGCCCCAGCCCCGGTCGGTGTCGTCCGAGGACTGCTGGTCCAGCGGGTCCCCGAAGTCCAGCCGCGGCTTCGGCTTCGGCTTGGGCTCTGCCGCGGGCTCCGGCCGTGCGGACTTCGGGGCGTGCGGGTCGGTGGCGGGGGCGTCGCTCATGCCTCCAGGGTACGGCCGCCCCCGCCACCGGCCCCGCTCAGCTGGGAGCCTCGGCGCCCTTGCGGGCGTAGAACCACCAGCACACCACCAGGCACGTGGCATAGAAGCCGATGAAGATCCACAGCGACGTGGTGACGTGCAGGATGGCGAACATCGCGGGGATGAAGAAGAAGCCGTAGGCCGCGATGGCCGAGGAGAAGCCGGTGACGGCTCCCGACTCCATCTCCGACTGCTTCAGCGCCGCGGCCTGCGCCTCGGGCCCCTTGCCCTCGGCCGCCTGCATGTGCTGGTTGCGGAAGATCACCGGGATCTGCCGGAAGGTCGATCCGTTGCCCAGGCCGGAGAAGGCGAAGGCCACCAGGAAGCCGATGTAGAAGGACCAGAAGTGGCCCTCCTGGCCTCCGGACGGAAGCGCGAAGATGACCACGACGAGGGCCGCCGCCATGCCGACGAAGGACAGGATCGTGACCCTGGCTCCGCCGATCTTGTCCGAGAGCCAGCCGCCGCCCCAGCGCGTGAGCGCCCCGATGAACGGGCCGATCCAGGCGTAGGTGGTGGCCTGGTAGCCCTGGGCCTCGAAGTTGTTCTTGATCAGCAGCGGCAGTCCGGCCGCGAAGCCGATGAAGGACCCGAAGGTGCCGACGTACAGCCAGGTCATGAGCCAGTTGTGCTTGCGCTTGAAGATGATCTTCTGCTGGCTGAAGGGGGCCGCGGCCACCTTCAGGTCGTTCATCAGGAACCAGGCGGCCAGCGCCATGATGACCAGGAGCGGCACCCAGAGGAAGGCGCCGTTCTGCAGCCAGATGTCGGTGTTCTTCTTCGCGTCGTGCTGGGGTCCGCCCGCCGGGGCGCCCAGGACGGCCGCGGTGACCACCAGCGGGGCGATCAGCTGGACCACGCTCACGCCGAGGTTGCCGAGGCCGCCGTTGAGGCCGTTGGCGCTGCCCTTCTCCCGCTTGGGGAAGAAGAAGCCGATGTTCGCCATCGACGAGGCGAAGTTCGCGCCGCCGATGCCGCACACGGCCGCGATCAGCGCCAGCTCCCAGTAGGGCGTGCCGGTGTCCTGGAGCGCGAAGCCCAGCCACAGCATCGGCCCGATCAGGATGATCGTGCTGAAGGCGGTGAACTTCCGCTCGCCGAACATCGGCCCGATGAAGGTGTAGAGGATCCGGAAGGTGCCGCCGGTGATGCCGGGGATGGCGGTCAGCCAGAACAGCTGCGACTTCGAGAAGCCGAAGCCGACGTCGTTCAGCTTGACCACGGTCACCGACCAGACCTGCCAGACCACGAATCCGAGCATCAGGGCGGGGATCGAGACCCAGAGGTTGCGCTGGGCGACCCGGTGGCCCTTGGACTGCCAGAAGCCCTCGTCCTCCGGCCGCCAGTCGGCGATGGTGGCCCCGGGCCTGTAGCTCTCGGCGCGGTGGCTGCGGGGTGCCGACGAAGTCGGCGTGGGCATCGACATGGTCATCGGTCCTTCGGGTCGAGGAGCCACAGTCCGATCACGACGAGGAAGGACAGGATCAGGAATCCCGCCCCCCACCAGGCCGTGCCGGTGTTTCCCTTCATCCACTCGTTGACGGTCACGGTGAGCGCCCAGAGCTGGCCGATCACGACCGTGAGGGCCAGGGCGAGGCGCGCGTTGAGCCGTGAGGAGCGCTCGGGCTCCTGCTCGGTGCCGGCTCCCGGGCCCGGGCCCGTGTTCCGGATCCGGGGGTCCCCGTACCCGCTGGTGGAGCGGATCTGCGGGTACCGCTCGCGCACCGGGCGGTTGAGCCGGGGCTGGGCACTACCCGGGTGGTACTCCGGGCGGGGCGGCAGCGGTGTCTCGCTCATGTGGGCCTCCTCTCGGTGGTGCCCGCCCGGGCCGAGCCGGGGCAGCCCAGGCGGGCGGCCTCCTCCAGGTGGGTGTCGCCGAACTGCCGGCAGAGCGCGTCCTTGGCCGGCTCTCCCGACCGGGCGGTGGCGACGGCCCAGACGCTGCCGTCGGCCTGCTCGGTCAGGTAGATCCTCGGCAGCGGGCGCGGCGGCGGACCGGCCGTCACCTCGCCCGTGCGGGCGTCGAAGACACCCTCGTGGCAGGGGCAGTACAGCTCCCCGTCGGGGCCCCGGTCCTCGCGCCACAGCACGCCGCAGGCCAGGTGGGTGCAGACGGCGGAGTAGCCCACGAGGGAGCCGTCCCCGAGGCGCACGGCCAGGGCCCGGTCGTCCTCGCCGGGGAACCGGAAGGCCACGGACTGGCCGGGGGGCAGCAAGTCGGCGACCTTCTTCGGGTCGGGCAGGCCCTCGTTGTCCCCGTGCCGGTGCAGGATGCCGGCGGCCACGCCGACACCGCCGATGGCCAGGCCTCCGGAGACGGTGGCGACGATCCGCAGGTAGTCGCGGCGGGTGGTGAGGGAGTCGGCGCTGATCCGGTCGCGCAGCTGCTCGATCGCGGCGTCGGCGGCCGCTCCGCCGTCCGCATGGCCGCCGCCCTGACGGCCTGGGTGCGGAGGGGGCTGCTCGGTGACGCTCATCGGACGTCCCTTCCGTTGATCTCGACGACGGGCAGGCCGCCGGGAACGGGCCACTGGACCTTGTCGGCGGGGACGACCATGGCCACGCCGGTCTGGACGACGACGTCGCCGAAGACGAAGGAGTCGGCGACCTGGACGCCGGGGCGCTCCGCCTGGAGCTCTTCGAGGGTTCCGTAGAAGAGGGCACCGGTCGGGCAGACGGTCGCGCACATCGGGGCGAGGCCGTAGGCGGTGCGGTCGTAGCAGAGGTTGCACTTCATCTGCAGCTTCGCCTGGAGGTCGATCTTCGGGATGCCGAAGGGGCAGGCGTTGACGCAGTTGGAGCAGCCGATGCAGCGGGTGGTGTCGGCCTGCTGGACCACCCCGTCGGCGGTCACCAGGATCGCGTCGGCGGGACAGACCTCGGCGCAGGGTGCGACCGGGTCCTCGCAGTGCATGCAGACGCTCGGGAGGGAGGCGACGGACATGCCGGGTTCGGTGTAGTCCAGGTGGATCATCGATTTGCCGCGGTGCGAATCGCACTCGCGGCAGGCCGAGACGCAGGCCTGGCAGCCGATGCAGCGACCCGGGTCGATGAAGATCGTGCGGCCCATCATGGCGGGTCAGCTCCTCTCCGCCGTGCCACGGCCCTGCGGGGCCGTGGGGGGCAGGGGGTCGGTGCGGGAGACCTGGGTCTCCGGATAGGCCTCGCGACCCGGTGCGGTGGGCGGTGCGGGCACCTCGTCGACCCGCTCGGCGGCCTCGATCCGGGCGGCGCAGACCTTGTACTCGGGGATCTTCGAGCGGGGGTCGAGGGCGTCGATGGTCAGGGCGTTCGCGGCCGTCGGGACGGGCCAGTGGTACGGGATGAAGACGGTGTCGGGGCGGATCGCCTCGGTGACCAGGGCCGGGAACACCTCGCTGCCGCGCCGGGTGACGACCCGGACCGGTTCGCCGTTGCGGAAGCCGTGCGAGGGGTGGACCTCCACCCAGGGGCGGGGGGTCTGCTCGACGAGGGCGCCCAGCCTGCGGGTCTGGTTGCCGGAGAGGAAGTGCGCGACGGTGCGGCCGGTGGTGAGGGAGAGGGGGTACTCCTCGGTGTAGGCGTCCATGGGCAGGTGCCATTCCACGACCTGCATGTGGATCTTGCCGTCGGGGTGGTAGGTCCGGCCGTCCTCGAACAGCCGGGGGGTGCCCGGGTGCTCGGTGGAAGGACAGGGCCAGGCGATCCCGCCGGTCTCGTCGAGGCGGTCGTAGGTGATGCCGTAGTAGTCGTTGACCGTGCCGGCGGAGGCGACGCGCAGCTCCTCGAACACCTCGCGGGAGCCGGGGAAGTCGAAGTGCTTCCCGGCGCCGAGCCGTCGGGCGAGCTCGCAGATGACCCAGGTGTCGGTGCGCACCCCGGCGGGGGGCTCCTGGGCCTTGTTGTGCTTGACCACGCGGGCCTCGGCGTTGGCCATCACGCCCTCGTCCTCGGCCCAGGTGGTGACGGGGAAGACCACGTGGGCGTTGGCCGCGGTCTCGGAGAGGAAGAAGTCGAACTGGGCGTGGAACTCGGCGGTGTCGTAGCCGTCCTTGACCACCGCGTAGTTGGGGAGGGAGACGAAGGGGTTGTTGCAGATGCCGATGAGGCCGCGGATCTCCCCCCGCTGCATCTGCCAGACCATCTCCATCATGGAGGTGCCGGCGGTGGGGAGTTCGGACTCCTCGATGCCCCAGATCTGGCAGATCTGCTTGCGGTGCTCCGGATTGGTGATGGAGCGGCCGCCGGGCAGCATGTCGGACTTCTGGCCGTGTTCGCGCCCGCCCTGTCCGTTGCCCTGGCCGGTGATGGTGCCGTAGCCGGCTCCGGGCTTGCCGATGTGGCCGGTGGCCGCGCACAGGTTGATCACGGACAGGCAGTTCTCGACGCCCTGGGAGTGGTGCTCGATGCCGCGGGCGTGCCAGGCCATGGCCTTGTCAGCGCCGGCGAAGACGCGTGCCACCTGGACGATCTGCGAGGCCGGTACCCCGCAGATCTCCGCGGAGCGGGACGGCGGGTACTCGGCGACGGTCTTCTTGACCTCGTCCCATCCGGTGGTGTGCGCGGCGATGTAGGCCTCGTCGGTGAGGCCTTCGGCGATGACCACGTTCAGTACGGCGTTGAAGAAGGCCGAGTCGGTGCCGGGCTTGATGGCGACGTGGATGTCGGCGGTGCGGGCGATGGCCGTCTCGCGCGGGTCGACGACGATCAGCGAGGCGCCGCGGTCCCGCGCGCCCCACAGGTACTGGGTCATCACGGGGAAGCACTCCCCCACGTTCGACCCGGCGATGAGCAGGCAGTCGGTGAGGAGGATGTCGGAGAAGGGGTTGCCGGCCCGGTCGATGCCGAAGGCTAGCTTGTTGGCTCCGGCGGCGCTGACCATGCACAGGCGGCCGTTGTAGTCGACGTGCTTGGTCTTCAGCGCGACCCGGGCGAACTTGCCGACCAGGTAGGTCTTCTCGGAGAACAGGCTGGCTCCGCCGAGCAGCCCGAAGGCGTCGTTGCCGTGGGCCTCCTGGATGCGCCTGATCTCGGAGACGGTGAAGTCCAGGGCCTCGTCCCAGGAGCACTCCTTGAACTCCTCGTCCCGGGAGCGCCGCATCAGCGGGGCGGTCAGCCGGTCGGGGTGGTTGACCTGCTGGTAGGCGTTGATGCCCTTGGGGCACAGCCGCATCCGGTTGATGTCGTGGTTGCGGGGTTCCACGCCGAAGACCTTGCCGCCCTTGTCCACGCGCAGGTACATCCCGCACTGCACCCCGCAGAAGCAGCAGTGGGTGGGGACCAGGGTCTCGCCGTTCTGGTCGGCGTGCCACTGGTCGGCGGGGATGCCGCCGGCGTCGCGGAAGTTGCGGGTGCCGGGCGGGGCGATGGAGGGGTCGATGGAGACGCGTACGGGCCGGGACGCGGCCTTGGCGGGGTCGGTCGCGGTCACTTGAAGCCTTTCTTGACTTGGGTCAGGTAGGCGTTGCCGCGCAGGACCCGCTTGCAGCGCGGGCAGTATTCGACGAAGGCGTTGAAGTCGAGATTGAGGTCCTGCATGGTGCCGCGCAGGTTCTCCACGTAGGGCGTGGTGTCGATGGGCTCCTCGCAGCGCTTGCAGAGGAAGACCTGCTCGTCCTGGCGGGCCGTGTACTTGAAGAGCTGCATGCCGACGGCGGCCGGGCGCTGGACGATGTGGAAGAACTTCCCGAACGGGATGTAGATGAGGGTGAACACCACCGACACCATGTGCAGGATCGCGAGGAACTCGTATCCGCCGCCGTGCAGGAAGATCGAGGAGAAGGTCAGCAGCAGACCGGTCACGGAGATGACGATCAGGCAGATCAGCGGCAGCAGGTCGTAGGCGAAGCGCTGGCCGGTCATGGCCCCGCGGTCCTTCATCCGCCGGTACAGGAAGTACGAGGCGCCGGGGATGACGAGGACGGCGGCGATGTCCAGGCCGTGGAACATCAGCCAGCCCAGGACGCTGAGCGCGTCGAAGCCGAGGACCTTGATGCCCCAGATCCGCATGTCGTAGCCGGGGCCCGCGCCGCTGTCCGAGGTGAAGGTGAACCAGCCCCAGGTCAGCGGGAAGGTGATCGCCGCGGCGAGGAGGCAGCCCCAGAACATCAGCTGGTGGGCGATCCAGCGGGGGCGCGAGCGGGCGCCCAGGAACTTCTGGAAGCCGAGGTAGGTGGCGATCATCTTCGGCAGGGCGGTGGGCGCCTTGCGGAAGTTGTCCATCGACCAGAAGCTGCCGATGCCCTTTTTGAAGAGGCGTCGCGCGCCGGGGGCCGAGACCCACACGGTGTACCGGTAGGCCACGCCGAAGGCCAGGAAGACGGTGGCCACGGCGTAGGGCAGCAGGGCCGAGTCGAAGTCCCGCAGCAGCCTGCTGCCGAGCACGATCGCGAGGACGAGCAGGAGCGAGACGACGGTGCCGGCCAGGGTGGCCCGTGCGGTGACGGACCGCCCGGCCGGCGGTGGGGTCTCGGGCGCCGGTGGGGGCGGCGCGGCGTCGATGACATCTGAGGGCTCGGACACAGCACCACGCTAGGTGGTCTGTACCGATTCGGCCCGTTATGTGGAGCTTACGGGTGCGCCGTTCGAGTGATAACTCGGGTGGGCCCACACCCGGGCCCACACACGGGCCCACACACGGGCCCCGCCGCTCAGACCGCGTTCAGTCCTTGTGCGGCGAAGACCGCCTTCGCCTCGGCGACCTGTGCGGCGGTCGGCGACGGCGTGTCGTGGAGGGTGAACTTCATGTCGAGCGCCTCCCACTTGCTCTCGCCGAGCTTGTGGAAGGGCAGTACGTCGACCCGCGAGACGTTGCCGAGCGTGCCGGCGAAGGCGGCGACGCCCTCGATGTTCTCCGTCGCGTCGGTCAGTCCCGGCACCAGCACGAACCGCAGGTGCACCTCCTTGCCGAGGTCGGCGAGGCGGCGGGCGAAGTCGAGGGTGGGCTCCAGCGGGCGGCCGGTCACGTGCCTGTACGTCTCGCGGTCCCAGGACTTGATGTCGAGGAGCACCAGGTCCACATCGCGCAGCAGCGCGTCGGTGGCGCGGGCCCCGAGGAAGCCGGAGGTGTCCAGGGCGGTGTGCAGTCCGAGGTCGTTCTTCATCCGGTGCAGCAGTTCGCCCGCGAAGACGGGCTGCAGCAGCGGCTCGCCGCCCGAGATGGTGGCGCCGCCCCCGGAGGCGGCGATGAACTTGGTGTACTTGCGGGCCTCGGCGATGACGTCGTCGGCCGAGGTGCGCTTGCCGTTGCGCATCCGCATGGTGTCGGGATTGTGGCAGTACAGGCAGGTCAGCGGGCAGCCGGACAGGAAGGTCACGAACCGGGTCCCGGGGCCGTCGACGCCGGTGGACAGGTCCCAGGAGTGCACCGTGCCCTCGCTCGGCCGCTGGGTCGCGGCGGCGGCGGGCGTCTGGCCGGCGCTCACGCTGATCGCGTTGGCGTGCCCGACGGGGAGGCTCGTACCGAAGAGGACGGTCATGGCAGGTGCTCCAGCTTCCAGATTCCGTGGACTGATCTGGTGACGCGCGGCCCCGGGGCCGGGTGGGGGCCGGCCCCGGGCCGCGCGTGCTCGTGGGTCTCTCGAAGGATCAGAGGGATCAGAGAGAGCCGTGGAAGGTGCGGTTCAGCACGTCGAGCTGCTGAGCGCGCGTGAGGCGGACGAAGTTCACCGCGTATCCGCTGACGCGGATGGTGAGCTGCGGGTAGTTCTCCGGGTGCTCCATGGCGTCCATGAGCGTGTCGCGGTTGAGCACGTTCACGTTCATGTGGAAGCCGTCGACCGCCATGTAGCCGTCGAGGACGCCCGCCAGGTTCTTGATCCGCTCCTCGGGGGTGCGGCCCAGGCCGTCGGGGGTGACGGTGTTGGTCAGCGAGATGCCGTCCTCGGCGTCCTCGTACGGGAGCTTCGCGACCGACAGCGCCGAGGTGACGTAGCCGTGGGTGTCGCGGCCGTTCATCGGGTTGGCACCCGGGGAGAAGGGCTCGCCGGCGCGGCGTCCGTCCGGCGTGTTACCGGTCTTCTTGCCGTAGACCACGTTCGAGGTGATGGTCAGCACCGACTGGGTGTGCTCGGCCTCGCGGTACGTCGGGTGCTTGCGGATCTTCTTCATGAACTCCTCGACCAGCCACACGGCGATCGAGTCGACACGGTCGTCGTTGTTGCCGTACGCCGGGTAGTCGCCCTCGATGGTGTAGTCGGTGGCGAGGCCGGTCTCGTCGCGCACGGCGGTGACCTTGGCATACTTGATGGCGGCCAGCGAGTCGGCGGCGACCGACAGGCCGGCGATGCCGCAGGCCATGGTGCGGCGCACGTCGCGGTCGTGGAGCGCCATCTCGATGCGCTCGTAGGCGTACTTG
Organism: Streptomyces sp. AP-93; assembly: GCF_022808175.1. Lineage (GTDB taxonomy): Bacteria > Actinomycetota > Actinomycetes > Streptomycetales > Streptomycetaceae > Streptomyces. Next base: position 183,520 of record NZ_JALGBX010000009.1, read on the forward strand.
TCGTGCATGTAGTGGATGACGTTCAGGGCGTGGACGTAGGTGTCGGCGAGCCATTCCATCTGCTCGTCGAACTTGGCCATGACCTGGTCGTAGTCCAGCACCTCGGAGGTGAGGGCGCCGGTGGACGGGCCGACCTGGGCGCCGGACTTCTCGTCGCGGCCGCCGTTGATCGCGTAGAGCAGGGTCTTGGCGAGGTTCACGCGGGCGCCGAAGAACTGCATCTGCTTGCCGACCGGCATGGCCGAGACGCAGCAGGCGATGGCGGTGTCGTCGCCGAAGCGCGGGCGCATCAGTTCGTCGGACTCGTACTGCACCGAGGAGGTGTCGATCGAGACCCGGGCGCAGAACTCCTTGAAGCCCTGCGGCAGCTGGGGCGACCAGAAGACGGTCATGTTCGGCTCGGGGGCCGGGCCGAGGTTGTAGAGGGTGTGGAGGTAGCGGAACGAGGTCTTGGTGACCAGCGGACGGCCGTCCTCGCCCATGCCGGCGATCGACTCGGTGACCCAGGTGGGGTCGCCGGAGAAGAGCTCGTCGTACTCCGGGGTGCGCAGGAAGCGGACGATGCGGAGCTTGATGATGAAGTCGTCGACCAGTTCCTGGGCCTGCTCCTCGGTGAGGAGGCCGGCCTCGATGTCGCGCTGGAGGTAGACGTCGATGAAGGTGGAGGTGCGGCCGAGCGACATGGCCGCGCCGTTCTGCTCCTTCACGGCGGCCAGGTACGCGAAGTACAGCCACTGGATGGCCTCGCGGCCGGTGGTGGCCGGGCCGGAGATGTCGTAGCCGTAGGAGGCGGCCATCGCCTTGAGTTCGGCGAGGGCGCGGATCTGCTCGGAGAGCTCCTCGCGCAGGCGGATCGTCTCCTCCAGCGAGCGGTTGCCCGCGGGGAGGGAGTTGATCTCCTCCTTCTCCTCCTTCTTGACGGCGATGAGGCGGTCGACGCCGTAGAGGGACACGCGGCGGTAGTCGCCGATGATGCGGCCGCGGCCGTACGCGTCCGGCAGCCCGGTCACGATGCCGGCCTTGCGGGCGGCGCGGATGTCGGGGGTGTAGGCGTCGAAGACACCGGCGTTGTGAGTCTTGCGGTACTCCGTGAAGACCTTCTCCAGGTCGTCGGAGACCGGGTAGCCGTAGGTCTCCAGGGCGCCGGCGACCATGCGCCAGCCGCCGTAGGGCATGATCGCGCGCTTGAGCGGGGCGTCCGTCTGGAGGCCGACGATCAGGTCCTTGTCGCGGTCGATGTAGCCGGGGGCGTGCGCGGTGATCGACGACGGGATGTCGTACGAGACGTCGTAGACGCCCTTCTCGCGCTCCTCCGGGAACTTGTCGGTGATCGCCTTCCACACGGCGGTGGTGCGCTCGGTGGGGCCGGCGAGGAAGGTGTCGTCACCCTCGTACGGCGTGTAGTTCTGCTGGATGAAGTCGCGGACGTCGACGGCGTCGCGCCACAGACCGCCCTTGAAGCCGTTCCAGGCTTCGCCGTTCTTCGTGGTTTCCGCAGGGGTGGCAGTCATCGCCCGCACCTTCCGATCGCCTCATTGCTTGCATCCATTGCACGCCTTTTGATCGATCATTTGGCGCCGCGTTGGTCCTGAGCTGGGGCCCGAAAGTCCCCTGATCCCCAGCCCCAAGGGTCTCCCATCCCGGTTGACCTGGCATTTTGGGCAGGTCAAAGGTCCATCGTGCGCTTGTGAAAACTTTCACAAGATTCTGGGAAAGGCGGCGCCCGCCGCCTGGATCAGGGACCGGGCGACGGGCGCGGAGGCGAAAGGGGACCGTCAGAAGGGGCGGTAGTACTTCAGGGCCGGGGCGGTGGGGCCGAGCTGCTTGCGGCCGGCGAAGCTTCCGGTGCCGTTGCCCGCGTTGAGCCAGGCGAGGCCCTTCGTGTCGCGGGAGATGAGGTCGGCCTTGCCGTCGCCGGTCAGGTCACCCGCACCGACGACCGCCGTGTAGCTGCCGCCCCAGTCCTTGAAGACCAGCGCGCGCGGCTTGAAGACACCGGGGCCGGTGCCGATCCCGGTGCCGTCGTAGCGCCAGAGCTCGCCCGAGGCGTCGAGGGCGAGCATGTCGGCCTTGCCGTCTCCGTTGAGGTCACCCGTGCTGATCATCTTCTTGTAGATGTTCCAGCCGGTGCCGACCTTGACGCGGGCGGCGAAACCGCCCTGGCCGTTGTTCGGGTACAGGTACAGGTACCCGCTCGCGGAGGACCGGGCCAGCAGGTCGGCCTTGCCGTCGCCGGTCAGGTCCCCGGTCGAGACGACGCTGTCGTACAGCTTCCAGTCCGAGGAGATCTTCTTGTACGCGGTTCCCTCCGAGGGCAGCCCGCCACAGACCGGGGTGTACATCCGCACCTCGCCGGTGACGAGCCGCACGAGCACGTCGTTGCAGCGGTCCCCGTCCAGGTCACCGAACGGCAGGAACTGCGCGGCCTGCACCTTCGGTTGCTGGGCCCAGTCCACCCGCCGGCCCTCGACCAGATCGGTGGCGCCGACGGAGAAGCTCCTGAGGGCGTCCCACGTGGGAACGTCACCGTGGTTGTAGTCGGCGAGCAGTTCGGGCTTGCCGTCGTCGTCGTAGTCCCGCCACGTGGGCAGCGGGCGGCTCGTGGCCGTCGTCGCGGTGTAAGTCCGGTACGCGGTCTTGCCGTCCACGGTGGCGTACGTGTTCCACAGCGCGACCGGGCGGCCCTTGTCGTCGGTGGCCAGCTCCGTGCCCGGGTAGTACTTGCTGACGCCCGTGCCGATGACCTTCGGCGTCGACCAGGTGCCGCCCGCGTACGTGGAGGTCTTCACGTCGGTGGGCGCCCCGCCGCCCGGCTGGTTCTGGGCCCAGGTGACCACGACCGAACCGTTCCCGGCCTGCACGGCGCGCAGCGAGCCCCAAGAGTCGCCGACCACGGCGTACCTGGACGGGAACTCCTGCGGAGGCGTCCACGTCCCGGTGGCCGCCGACCGCACCGCGTAGGCGGGCTTGCCGACGGCGCCGTAATAGGGGCTGCTGGTGCCGAGGCTGATCGCCATCATGTCGCCGTTCGCCAGCGCCAGCATCTGGGGACGGGACCGCCGGCTCGAACCCACGAGGCCCACGGCCTCGACCGGGTTCCAGGCCGTGGCGCCCGCCGGCTTGTGGGCGTACTGCCCGGCCGAGAACCAGTGGAACCCGCTCTGGGGATGCTCGGCGAGCACGACGCCCTCCGGCTGCTCACCGAGCTGCGGCAGATCGGCCGGCTGGGACCAGGAGTCGGAACCGGCGGGCCGCTCCAGAGCCTTGTAGTACCACTTCCAGCCAGTCGGGTCAGAGCCGACGTCTTCGGCGACGCGCTTGGAGGTGCCACCCCAGATCACCATCGCGGCGCCGTCCTTCGCGACGGCGAGCCGGACGTCGGTGGCGTAGTAGACGTAGTCGTGCTCCTCGGTGTGGACGGCCTCCGGCAGCTGGTCGAGCACGGCCGGGGCGGACCAGGCCGTGCCCGCCTCCGGACGCTCGGAGACGGTCAGCTTGCGGTCGGCTCCCACCCACGCGGCGGCGAGCCGGCCCGAGGCGTTCGCCGCGAGGGTGACCCAGGTGGCCGCCGGGGCGGTGGCGATGGCCTCCGGCGCCGAGAAGGCCGTGGCGCCGGGCAGGACCCGGGTGAAACGGATCACCACGGCCGTGCCGTCGGCGGTCTTCTCCGTCCACTGCATCGCGACGGAGCCGTCGCCGAGGGTGGTGAGCTCGGTGCCGGACACCGGCGTGACGGGCAGCCACTTCGTGCTGCCGGCCGGGCGTACGGAGGCCACGGTCCGGTAGCCCTCGCCGTCGGGCTGCTTCAGGAGGGCCACGATGGTGCCGTCCTTGGCCGACTTCATGTCCAGAACGTCCGCCGCGAACCCGGGCACCTCCGCGGCCGAGCCCCACCGGCCCAGCGTCGTGGGCGCCGCGGCGGTCGCGGCCAGGGACATCGCCGGAGCGGGATCAGGATCGGGCGTGACTGCCGCGGGCGCCGCGAAGGCGCTCGGCGCGGCGAGCGCCAGCGAGAGAACGGGTGCCAGCGCGAGGCCGAACCGAATGCGGGCATGACGAACGTGCAGAACCATGCTGAGAGCCCCCCCGGGCTTAAGGATCATCGTGAATGAGCCAGCTGACCGCAGCGTATAGCAGCCCCCGCCGGTGATCGACACGCGGGGAACGGGGGCGAAGCACCGCAAAGCCCGGGTGGGGTGCGGGGCGGCGCTCACGCAGCGCCCCGCACCCCACCCGGGCTGACGACCGGGGGCCGGTCCGGGCAAGACCCGAAAGAGACGGCCTAGCTGGGGGCCTCCGCGCCCTTGCGGGCGTAGAACCACCAGGCCACGACGACGCAGCTGGCGTAGAAGGCGACGAAGCCCCACATCGCGCTGGTCACGGCGAAGTTGGCGAACATCGCCGGGATGAAGAAGAAGCCGTAGGCGGCGATGGCCGCGGTGAACCCGGTGACCGCGCCCGACTCGATCTCGGCCTGCTTCAGGGCCTTCGCGTACTGCGGGGTGCCCTCGGTCAGGCCCGCGAGGTGCTGGCCGCGGAAGATGACCGGGATCTGACGGAACGTCGAGCCGTTGCCGATGCCCGAGAAGAAGAACGCCGACAGGAAGCAGAAGAAGAAGCCGTAGAAGGAGCCCTGGTCGGAGCCCGCCGGCAGGAAGGTGATCACGCCGATGATCGACGCGCCCATGCCCACGAAGGACAGGATCGTCACCCGCGCGCCGCCGAACTTGTCGGCGATCCAGCCGCCGGCCCAGCGGGCCAGCGCGCCGAGCGCCGGGCCCATCCAGGCGTAGGTGGCCACGGAGTACGCCGGGAAGGTCGTCTTGATCAGGAGCGGGAGGGCCGCCGCGAAACCGATGAAGGAGCCGAAGGTGCCGACGTAGAGCCAGGTCATCAGCCAGTTGTGCTTGCGCTTGAAGATGATCTTCTGCTGGCTGAAGGGTGTGGAGGCCACCTTCAGGTCGTTCTGGCCGAACCAGGCGATGGCCGCGAGGACGATCAGGACCGGCACCCAGACGAACGCGGCGTTCTGGAGGTAGATCTCCGAGCCGTCGGCCTTCTTCTGGCCCGAACCGATCGCCAGCACCGAGGTGGTGATCAGGATCGGGGTGAGCAGCTGGACCACGGAGACGCCCAGGTTGCCCAGGCCGCCGTTGATGCCGGTCGCGTTGCCCTTCTCCTGCTTCGGGTAGAAGAAGCCGATGTTGGCCAGCGAGGAGGAGAAGTTGGCGCCGCCGATGCCGCAGAGCGCGGCGATGGCGACCAGCGTGGTGTACGAGGTGGTGGGGTCCTGCACCGCGAAGCCCAGCCACAGCAGCGGCACGATCAGGATGACCGTGGAGAGCGCGGTGAAGCGGCGCTGGCCGATCATCGGGCCGATGAAGGTGTAGAGGATGCGGGCGGTGCCGCCCGTGATGCCGGGGACGGCCGTCAGCCAGAACAGCTGGGACTGCGAGAAGCCGAAGCCGACGTCCTTGAGGTTGGTCGCCGTGATGCTCCAGACCTGCCAGACCACGAACGCCACCAGCAGGGCCGGCACCGCGATCCACAGGTTGCGGGTGGCGACCTTCTTGCCGGTGGTCTGCCAGAAGGACGGGTCCTCCGGTGTCCACTCCGTGATCGTGCGACCGGGGCGGTACTGCGCCGGATCGGCCACCTGCACTCGGGCGGTCGCCGCGCGCGCTTCCTGCTTGGCGGAACTCATGGCATGTCCTGAAGGTTCGGAGGGGTTGAGAAGAAGAAAGAGAGAAGCCCTGACCTTCTTAGGGTCCGCCTGCAGAGGCGGCTCACATCAGGGGAGAACGTCGCGTGGGCGACAGGACAAGGTCCCGTCGCCCACAGTGCGTTGGTAGGGCGGCTGCAGAGCCTTAGGGCTTGAGCTCCACCAGCGGCAGCGACACCTCGGGGTCGTCGAGGCAGATGCCGGTCCGCAGGTCGAAGACCTGCTTGTGCATCGGCGAGGCCACGACGGGCACCCCGTCGCGCGAGCCCATGATGCCGTTGGCGATGACGTCCGCGCCCGAGAAGGGGTCCCGGTTGCCGACCGCGTAGACCTCGCCCGCACGGTCCTTGAAGACCGCGGCCTCGGTGCCGTCCGGCAGTACCGCCGTGCGGCCGCGGCCCGGCTCCAAGGACTGCGCCGCCGCCTCCGCGGCCGCCCCGAAGTCCACGCTCCCGAAGCGCTCCAGCGCCGCCGGGTCCTCCAGGACCGCGGACCACTCGTCCTCGTACGCCGACACGTGGCGCTCCATCTGCGCCTCCAGCTCCGCGCAGATGCCGAGCGAGTCCTCGATCAGGACGGCCTTGAGGTGGTCCAGGCCCGCGCCGCTGCCGCCGAGCCGCTCCAGCCAGGCGGCCGTCCGCTCCAGGCGCTCGCCGGTGCGGATGTAGTACATGAGGAACCGGTCGATCAGCGCGAAGAGTTCGGCGGTGTCCAGGTCCGAGGCCAGCAGGTCGGCGTGGCGCGGGGTCGCACCGCCGTTGCCGCTGACGTACAGGTTCCAGCCGTTGGCGGTGGCGATGACGCCGATGTCCTTGCCCCGCGCCTCCGCGCACTCGCGCAGGCATCCCGAGACGCCGCCCTTGAACTTGTGCGGGGTGCGCAGACCCCGGTAGCGCAGCTCCAGGTCGATCGCGAGCTGGATCGAATCACCCTGCCCGAAGCGGCAGAAGCGGGCTCCCACACAGGACTTCACCGCGCGCAGGGACTTCCCGTACGCCTGCCCGGACTCGAATCCGGCGCCGCCGAGCCGCCGCCAGATGTCGGGCAGCTGCTCCTTGCGGACGCCGAAGAGGCCGATGCGCTGGGCGCCGGTGATCTTCGTGTAGAGGCCGTAGTCCCGGGCCACCTCGCCCAGCGCGATGACCTGCTCGGCCGTGATCTCGCCGCCGGCGACGCGCGGGATGACCGAGTAGGTGCCGTCCTTCTGGAGGTTGGCGAGGAAGAGGTCGTTGGAGTCCTGCAGGGCCGCCTGCTCGCCCGCCAGGATGTGTCCGATGCCGAGGTCGGGGGCGAGGGTGCCGAGCACGTTCGCGACGACCGGCTTGCAGACGGCGCAGCCCTCGCCGCCCTCGCCGTAGGACTCCAGCAGCTCGCTGAAGCTGCGGATGCGCTCGGTGCGGATCTTCTCGTAGATCTCCGCCCGGGTCAGGGTGAAGTGCTCGCACAGACCACGGGGCTTCTCGATGCCCGCCGCGGCCAGCTCGGCGTCCAGGACCGCCTGCAGCGTACCGATGCAGCCGCCGCAGCCCGTACCGGCCTTGGTGCACTTCTTGATGCCGCCGATGTCGGTGAGGGACTCCGCGACGACCGCCTCGCGCACCCGCCCCTTGGTGATGTTGTGACAGCTGCACACCACCGCGTCGTCGGGCAGCGCGTCCGCGCCGGGCAGCGCCACGCCGTCGCTGGACGGCAGGATGAAGGCCTCCGGCGGGGCCGGCAGCTGCCGGCCGGCGTGCGGCTTCAGCGAGCCGTACGCCTCCGCGTCGCCGACCAGGATGCCGCCGAGCAGCGCGCCGTCGGGGCCCAGCAGCAGCTTCTTGTAGACGCCCTCGCGGGCGTCGGAGAAGACCACCGAGACGGCCCCGTCCCGGCCCTCGGGGGCGAAGGGGTCGCCGAAGGAGGCCACGTCGGCGCCCATCAGCTTGAGCTTGGTGGAGGTGTCGGCCCCGGTGAAGGTCAGCTCGCCCGCGCCCGCGAGGGCCTCCGCGACCGTCTCGGCCATCTGGTAGCCGGGCGCGACCAGGCCGTACACCTTGCCGTCGACGGTCTGCGCGCACTCGCCGATCGCGTAGACGTACGGGTCACTGGTGCGGCAGTGGCCGTCCACGACGACCCCGCCGCGGTCACCCACCGCGAGCCCGCACTCGCGGGCCAGGCGGTCGCGCGGCCGCACGCCGGCCGAGAAGACCACGACGTCGGAGCCGATCTCCTCGCCGCTGGTCAGCCGGAGCGCCTGCGCCCGCCCGTCGGGGTGGATCTGCACGCCGGCCGCGCCGACGCCCGTGTGCACGGCGACACCCATGGACTCGATGGTGGCCCGCAGGGCGGCCGCGCCGCCGTCGTCCACCTGCAGCGGCATCAGCCGGGGCGCGAACTCCACGACGTGCGTGGCCAGTCCGAGCGTGCGCAGCGCGCCCGCCGCCTCCAGGCCGAGGAGGCCGCCGCCGATGACGACACCGGTACGGACCTCCGCGTCCGCGGCGTAGGCGGTCAGGGCCTCGACGTCGTCGAGCGTGCGGTACGTGAAGCAGCCCTCGGCGTCGGCGCCGTCGATCGGCGGCACGAAGGGGTAGGAGCCGGTGGCCAGCACGAGCGCGTCGTAGCGGAACACGTCGCCGGAGCGGGCGGTGACCGTACGGGCCGTCGTGTCGATGAACTCCGCCGGGTCGCCGAGGCGCAGGTCGATGCCGTACGTCTCCACGAAGCCGGGGGCGACCAGGGACAGCTCCTCGCCGGTGGAGCCGGTGAAGGCAGCGGACAGGTGCACGCGGTCGTAGGCCGGGCGCTCCTCCTCGGCGAGGACGGTGACCTGCCAGCCGCCGCGCTCGGGGCGGGCCGGGTCGGCGAGCGCGTCACGCTCGGCGAGCGCCTCCAGCAGGCGGTGCCCCACCATGCCGTGGCCGATGACAACCAGCGTCTGCCCCATGGATCTCACTCCGTGTCCCTGTGCCGCGCGGTCCCGGGGCGGCCAGGGCGGCCGGGCCAAGACGTCACGCGTGCATGCGTGCATGCGTTCCGACTCTTCGACGGTAGGTCGGCGGCGCGCCCCCGAACGCCCGAAAAGGACCCCTGGGGACGGGGAAACGGCCCTTTCCGCACAGGACCTCCGGCCTGCCCCGCGGGCCCTTGGCCCGGCTGACCCGTGGCCGCGCCGCGCCTAGCGTGGGAGGAGGACCCGGGGCCGGATCAGGGAGGCAGACCACATGCTCGTCATCGCCGTCCACGGCAGCGCGGCTGCGGAAGCCGCCGCGACCATTGACCGGCTCGTCGCCGCCGTCGAGGCCATCAGCGGGGTGCACGCGCTGGTCGGCCACCTCGACGTGCAGCGCCCCTCGCTCGCCGAGGTCGTACGGGAGCACCCGCGCGCGGTGGTCGTCCCGCTGCTGCTCGGCGACGGTTTCCACCGCCGGGTCGACATCCCCGCCGTCCTGGAGGGCACCGGCTGCGTCCTCACCGAGGGCCTCAGCGGCGAGCGCGACGTCGCCCGCGCCCTGCACGGCCGGCTGCGCGAAGCCGAGCGGCGCCGTGGCCCGTACACCCGGGCCGACGCGGTGGTGGTGGCCGGCGCCGGCTCCTCCCGCCCCGGCGGGAACGCCGGTACGCAGGCCTGCGCGGCCCAGCTGGCCGCCCTGCTGGAGTACGACGACGGCGCCGCCCCCGTCCCCGCGGTCCCCGCCTACCTCACCTCCGCCGGGCCGACCGTCCCCGAAGCCCTGGCCTCCCTCCAGGACGCCGGGTACCGCCGGATCGCGGTGGCCGCGCACCTGCTGGCCCCGGGCCGCTTCACGCGCACCCTGAACGCCTCGGCCGCCTGGACGGTCTCGGAGCCGCTGGCCGACCACCCGCGCCTGGCCCGGCTCGTCCTGGGCCGGTACGAGTCCGCCCGGGGCACACGGGCCCTGAGGGCCGCGCGCCTCGCCTGCTGAGCCCCGTAGGGCTGCTGTCCTGGACGGCATGCCGCTGGCTTACGTACCCATGACCGCCCGCAGCCGGGACGAGGGCCACCGCGCCGCGACCCCGCTGGAACTCTTCTTCGACCTCTGCTTCGTCGTCGCGATCGCGCAGGCGGGCGCGGCCCTCGTGCACGCGCTGGCCGAGGGCCATCCCGGCACCGGCGTGATCAGCTACCTCTTCGTCTTCTTCGGCGTGTGGTGGGCGTGGATGAACTTCACGTGGTTCGCCTCCGCCTACGACTGCGACGACGTGCCGTACCGGATCGCGACGCTCGTGCAGATCTGCGGCGTGCTCGTCTACGCCGCGGGCGTGAGCCGGGCGTTCGACCAGAACGACTGGACGGTGGCCGTCATCGGCTACCTGATCATGCGCGTCGCACTCACCGCCCAGTGGCTGCGCGCCGCCTCCGGCGAGAGCGGCGAGGCCCGCACGGCGGCCCTGAAGTACGCGGCGGGGCTGGTCCTGTGCCAGGCCGGCTGGGTGGCGCTGCTGTTCGCCCCGGACGGCTCCAAGCGCTGGCTGTTCCTGATCCTGGTCGCCGCCGAGCTGCTGGTTCCGGTGGTGGCGGAGCGCGGCCACCAGACGCACTGGCACGCCCACCACATCGTGGAGCGCTACGGCCTGTTCACGATCATCGTGCTCGGCGAGACGATCGCGGCGAGCACGGTGGCCGTGAAGTCGGCGCTCGACGAACACGAGGCCCTGGGCGAACTGCTGCCGATCGCGGCCGGCGGGCTGCTCATCGTCTTCGCCGCCTGGTGGATCTACTTCGCGGTGCCGATGCACGAGCACCTGAACTCCAACCGGGAAGCGATCCCGTGGGGGTACGGACACCTGCTGATCTTCGCCTCGGGCGCGGCCATCGGCGCGGGCATCGAGGTCGCGGTCGAACACGCGGTCGGCAAGGCACACGTCTCGCAGCTCGCCGCGAACGCGGCCGTCACCGTCCCGGCCGCGATCTTCCTCCTGATGGTCTGGCTGCTGCACTCCCGCCACTTCAAGCGCGGCCTCGCCCAGCAGCTGACCCTGCCCGTCTCCGCCCTCGCGGTCCTGGCCTGCTCCTGGACCGGGACGTACGCCGTCCTGTACGCGGGCCTGGTCGCGACGGCGACGGTAGCGGTCGGCCTGACCCTGGCGACGCGTGCCGACCGCTGACGCCGTGCGGCGCCGGGCGAGGCTGGATTTGGCTGACGCCGTCCCGCCAAGTGCGGGCTGGATTGCCCGCAGGGCAATTTCAGCCTCGCCCGGGGGCCCCTCCCAGCGGTAGCTGGGGGAGTTTGAGGCGCGGGTCCGGGCAGAGCCCGGCAACGGCGCCGCGCCGGACCGTCACTCCCGCGCCCCCGGCACCGTTTCCAGGCCATGACACTCCCCGCACAACGCCCCGGCCGACCCCAAGCCCAAGCCCCCGGCAGGGAATTGGCCGAGCCCGCCTTCTGGCAGGCGCCCCCCGCCCACCGACTGGCCGCCTTCGCCCGCCTGCGGGCCCTGGACACCCCCGTGTTCGTCCCCGAAGGGACCGGGCACTGGGCCCTCGTACGGCATGCGGACGTGCAGGAGGCGAGCCGGCTGCCCAAGGTGTTCGCCAGCGCGCCCGGGGTGACGACGCCCGAGCCGGCCCGCTGGGTGCGGGCGCTGTTCGGGGACTCCATGGTCAACCTGGACGGCGCCGAGCACGCGCAGCTGCGCAAGATCGTGCAGCGGGCCTTCACCCCCCGGCTGCTGGCGGCGGCCGAGGAGGACATCCACGCGGTGGCGGCGCGCATCGTGGACGACGTACTGGACCGGCGGCCGGACGAGTTCGTCGAGGCGGTGGCCTCGAAGCTGCCCCTGGAGGTCATCTGCAACATGATGGGCATCCCGGAGCGCTACCGCGCCGAGATCGCCGACCGCGTCAACCACGCCTCCGAGAACATCGGCGTCGACCGCGGCCTGACGGCCCGGCTGCGGATGCCCGGACGCGGACTGCGGGCCCTGGCCCGGATGCAGCGGATGGTGGCCGGGATCGGGCGGGAGCGGCGCGAGAACCCGACGGACGACCTGATCTCGGCCCTGGTCTGCGCGAACGTGGACGGCGAGGCACTCGGCGCCCGCCAACTCGGCGCCTTCTTCTCCCTGTTGATGGTGGCCGGGGTGGAGACCACCCGCAACGCCATCACCCACGGCCTGACCCTGCTGACGGACAACCCGGACCAACGCGATCTGCTCCTCGCCGACTTCGAGGCACGCGCGGACGGCGCGGTGGACGAGATCATCCGCCACTCCACGCCGATCATCCAGTTCCGCCGGACCGTCGTCGCCGAACACACCCTGAACGGCCACGCGTTCGTCCCCGGCGACAAGGTGGTGCTGTACTACGCCTCCGCCAACCGCGACGAGGCCGTCTTCCCCGATACGGACGCCTTCGACATCACCCGCTCCCCCAACCCCCACCTGGGATTCGGCGGCGGCGGACCGCACTTCTGCCTGGGCGCGCACCTGGCCCGGGTGGAGATGAAGGCACTCTTCCGCGAACTGCTCACCCGCCCCGTCGGCCTCCGCGCGGTCGGCCTGCCGGACCTGGCCGGCTCCAGCTTCGACAACCGGGTCCGCTCGCTACGCTTCGCCTTCGAACAGCCGTAGCGCTGTGACCGGAAGGGCCCACAGGCTCACGCAGGCCCTAGGGTGCCTGGACGGGCCAGAGGCGGACGGTGCCGCCGTGGAGTCCCGCCGCAAGGGTCTTCCCGTCCGGGCTGAACGCCACCGCGTCGATCGCGCTGCCGCCGGTGAAGGTGGCAGCGGCCGATCCCGAGGCCGTGTCCCACAGGAAAGCCTTCCCGTCCGAGTCCGCGCTGGCCAGGAGCCGGCCGCCCGGGTGGAACGCGAGCGCGAGGATCTCGGCGCCGTGGCGGTCCAGTGACGCGACGTCCTGGCGGGAACCGGCGTTCCACAGCCGCACCGTGTAGTCCACCTGCGCGATGGCCAGGATCTGGCCGTCCGGACTGAACACCGCGAGCCGCGCGTCCTTGTTCTGCCCGCCGGCAACGGTGGCCAGTAGCTGGTCGGCGGGCATCCGCCGCACCTGGACGGGAAAACCGGCGGCCAGCAGGCGACCGTCCGGGCTGAAGGCCGCCGGGCCGCCCTTCGCGTCCTCATTGACGGCGCCGGCGCGGCCCGAGGGCACGTCCCAGACGTACAGCCCCTCGCGGCCGCTCGCGGCCACCGTCTTGCCGTCCGGGCTGAGGCCGACGGATTGGAGGTAGCCCTCCTGCGCCGGGCCCGACGGGGCCCCCGTGAAGGTGGCCACGGAGCGGCCGGTGGCCACGTCCCACAGCTGGACCTTGTTCTCCTCCGCCCTGGCCAGGAGCGTGAGATCCCGGCTGAACGCGTTGGCCTGGAGGTACTTGGGGACCTCGACCCGGGTGACGGTGCTGCGCCGGGTGGACACCTCCCACCGCCAGATCGTCCCGTCCGGACTGGAGGCGGCCAGCGTCTTGCCGTCGGGACTGAAGGCGAGCGCGCCGATACCGCTGGGGCCCTCCAGGGAGTTGGCGTCGTCCCGGCTCAGGAGGAGGGGAACTCCGACCGCGGCGACCGCGGCGACCGAGGCGACCCCGAGGCCGCCGAAGAGGAGCGTGCGCCGTGACACCCGCGCCGTGGACGGCTCGGGTGCGGACGGTACCGGTACCGCGGGCGCTGCCGGGACAGGGCCCGTCTGCGTGGCGGCGTACGGATCCGCACCGGCATCCGCACCGGCATCCGCTTGCGCACCCGGGTCCCTCACCGTCGCGAACCGCGTCTGCCGGGCTCGGGGCGGGGCCGGGGTGTGCCGCGCGGGGGTCAGGGCCACAGTCGGCTCCGGCCGGGGCGGAGGGACTACGGCCGTCCCGTTCTCGGGGACTCCCACGAACCGGGCGGGAAGGTCCGAGACGGAGGGCCGGTCTGCCGGGTCCTTGGCGAGGCAGGAGTCCAGGAGGCGCCGGAGCTCACCGCCGAGGCCGTCGAGCGCGGGTGGCTCGTCCAGGATCCGCTGGACCACCGTCAGGAGGGTGGGCGCGTCGAAGGGGCTGTGGCCGGTGGCCGCGAACGCCACGACCGAGCCGAGCGCGAACACGTCACTGGCGGGCCCGGCCCGGTCGGCTCGGATCTGCTCGGGCGACATGTAGGCGTAGGTACCGATGACCGAGCCGGTGGCAGTGAGCGAACTGGCGTCCACGGCACGGGCGATGCCGAAGTCGATGATGCGGGGGCCGTCTTCGGCGAGGATGACATTGCCCGGCTTGAGGTCGCGGTGGACGAGACCGCACCCGTGAATGGCGGCGAGCCCCTCGGCCAGACCGGCCCCCAGACGCAGAACGGCATCCGGGGCCAGCGGCCCCCGCTGGGAGACGACCTGCTGCAACGTCGGACCGGGAATGTACGCGGTCACCAGCCACGGAGCGGCCGCCTCCGGGTCGGCGTCGACGACCTGCGCCGTGTGGAACCCGCCCACCTGACGCGCCGCATCGACCTCACGCGCGAACCGGATCCGGAACTGGGGGGTGGCGGCCAGCTCGGGCCGGATGAGCTTCACGGCGACCTTGCGGCCGCCCGGCGACGTGGCGAGGTAGACCTGACCCATGCCACCCGCGCCCAACCGGCCCTCCAGCCGATAGGAACCGACCCACTGGGGATCGCCGGGCAACAACGCGTCCATGAGTACCGTCCGTTGGAGAGGTGAGGGCCGGGAAGCCGGGGAAACCAGGGAAGCCGGGGACGCCGGGGACGCCGGGGACGTCAGGGAAGCTTCCAGAGCTGGATCGAGTGGCCCGCCTCCTCGGGCGAACCGACCTGGTTGAGACTGGCCGCCAGAGTCTTGCCGTCCGGGCTGAAGGCCACCACTGTGATGTAGGTGTCCATCGGGGACTCGCGCATGGCGCCGGTCAGGATCGTGGTGACGCGCCCGGCGGCCAGGTCCCACAGGCTGACGGTCTTGCCCGTGTCGTCCTGGGTGTTGGGCTCGCGCACGCCTCCGGCCCCCGCGATCATCGCGCCGCCCGGGCGGTAAGCCGCCGTGGGGACGTACGGATGGGTGTCGGTGAGGGTCGCCGTCCGGCGCTCCGTGGCCAGGTCCCACACCTGGATGCCGGGACCGGCGCCGGTGACGGACTTGCCGTCCGGGCTGAACAGCACCGCGTTGAAGTGGCCTTTGCCCTCTCCGGTGAGGGTCTTGAGGTGGCGGCCGGTGTCGGCGGCCCAGAGCCAGATCTTGGCACGGCCTTCGGATCCCACGCCGGCCACGAGTTTGCCGTCCGGGCTGACCGCGACACCGTTCACGCCTCCCGGCCCGTTGAGGGTGGCGAAGGTGCGGCCGGTGGACGGAGCCATGAGCTCGAACCTGCCCGCGACGCCCACGGCGAGGGTCTCGCCGTCGGGACTGAAGGCCAGACAGCTGACGTAGTCCTGCTCGCCGCCGTACGAGGCGGCGACGCTCATCGGCTTGCCGGTGCGCAGGTCCCAGCGCCGCAAGGTCTTGTCGAAGCCGCCGGAGTACAGCGTCTGGCCGTCCGGACTGTAGGCCAGGGACATGACGTTGTCGGTGTGCCCCCTGTACGTCGTGATCGTGCGGCCGGTGGCAACGTCCCACAGCCGCACCGTGCCGTCATTGCTGCCGCTGGCCAGGGTCGTGCCGTCCGGGGCGAAGGCGAGGCAGCCGACCTCGCCGGTGTGGCCGCCGAGGCGCGCGACGGGCTTGCCGGGATCCGGGTCCGTGCCCGCCTCCCGCCACAGGAAGTACGCGGGGACGGCGGCCGTCGTCGCGGCGACTGCCATCCCGCCGAACAGCAGCGTGCGCCGGGGCAGCGTCCTGACCGGGGCGGCGGGCGCGGCGCTGGGCGCAGTGCTGGGCGCGGCGCCGGGCTCGGAACCCGGCGCGGTGGGCAGGTCGTTGAACGGGATGCCGGATGCCACGTCGGCGCCGGTGACCGAGAGCCTGGTCAGGACGTCGGCGGTGGAGGGGCGGCCGGCCGGGTCCTTGGCCAGGCAGGCCGTGACCAGGTCGCGCAGGCGGCCGAAGAGACCGTCGAGCCGGGGAGGTTCACTGGTGACCCGGTGGACGATGGCCGGGACGGTCGTCGCGTCGAAGGGGCTGTGGCCGGTGGCCGCGAAGGCCAGGACCGCCCCCAGCGCGAACACGTCGCTGGCGGGCGAGACCGGGGCGGATCGTATCTGCTCGGGCGACATATAGGCGTACGTACCGATGACCGAGCCGGTGCGGGTCATGGCGTCGGCGCCCGGGGCGTGCGCGATGCCGAAGTCGATGATGCGGGGGCCGTCTTCGGCGAGGATGACGTTGCCCGGCTTGAGGTCACGGTGGACGAGACCGCACCCGTGAATGGCGGCGAGCCCCTCGGCCAGACCGGCACCCAGACGCAAAACGGCATCCGGGGCCAGCGGCCCCCGCTGGGAGACGACCTGCTGCAACGTCGGGCCGGGAATGTACGCGGTCACGAGCCAAGGAGCGGCCGCCTCCGGGTCGGCATCGACGACCTGCGCCGTGTGGAACCCGCCCACCTGACGCGCCGCATCGACCTCACGCGCGAACCGGGCCCGGAACTGGGGGATGGCGGCCAATTCGGGCCGGATGAGCTTCACGGCGACCTTGCGGCCGCCCGGCGACGTGGCGAGGTAGACCTGGCCCATGCCACCCGCGCCCAACCGGCCCTCGACCTGGTAGTGGCCGATACGTCGCGGATCTCCGGGGCCCACGGGCTCGACCATGCGCTCACTCGAATCTGCAGGGGATTACGGGGCTGCGTCTCCGACGGCATTGAACCATGATCGAGTGCACGGGGACGATGAGATCCGCATCTCCTCCACATCCGCCGGGAAGCCTCGGCGCCCCGGAGAAGAAGGGCCGGCCACCGGGCAGGCTGGGCGCCCGGCGGCCGGAGCGGGGGCCGTCGCGCGGCGGGCGCGCGAGGGGGTGCCCACGACAGGCCCTAGCGCTGCAGGCGCCGCACCGCGAGGACGGCGTGGGCGCTGTGGTTGAGCACCTCGGTGTCACCCGCGAACGCCTGCAGCGTCTCGGGGTCGACCGGCCGGCCGGGAACCGCCTCGGGCCAGGCGCGGGTGGCGAAGAGGAAGTACGCCTGCCCGCTGTCGGCCGCCGCCTTGACCCACTCCGGCGGGGCGATGCACTTCGCGTTCATGCCCGGCAGGGTCAGCGCGATCTGGTTGCCCTCCAGGAGGATCTGCACCGGGAAGGAGGCCGGGTTGCGGACGCCGTCCATCACCACGTCGCCGATGGGCAGGCCGATCTCCTCCAGCAGCCCGCGGGCGGCCGCCTCGCTCGCCTCGGGACCGTCGGGACCGTCCCCGAGGATGTAGGCGAGGAGATAGGGAATGTCGTGGGCCTCGTCGGGGTCGCCGATCCACGCGAGCACCGAAAGGGTGCCGAGCTTGGAGCGGTCGAGTTCGGCCTGGGTAGAAGTCATGCGCCGCACCTTAGTGGCCGATGGCCCGGCCCTTTGACGCCGTTTCACCCGGGCGGGCTAGACCGCCCAGAAACCACCTCCGGAATTCGCCAGCATGTTCGCGTCCTGGTACTGGAGCCGCACGATGCGCGCGTTTTCCGGAATTTCGAACACCACCCATCCTTCGGCCCGCTCACCGACCGCGAGCGAATCGAAGACGAGCGGTTTGCCGGTCGTGAGCTCCCCGGTGGGCACCACCGCGTGGCGCCGGCCCGCGCCGTCGAGCGCCCACATGCGCCCGAGGGGCCCGTACGAGGCCCCGCCCACGTTGACGAAGGACATCGAGGCCGCCACCCAGCGCTTGCCCGCCGCCGGGGCGAAGTTCTTCTCGACGCTGACCGCCGGATCGACGTAGGCGGCCAGCACCACCTGGAGGTGGCGGCCCACCTCCCGGCCCCTGACCCGTACGGAGTCACCCACACGGGCGTCCTTCGAGGCGGCCCGCGCCACCCCGTCCCGCTCCGCCGCGGGATCGTCCCCGACACCCGGCGCACCGTCGTCCACGGGCACGGCGGGCACCGCGGCCGGGGCGAGCGCGGCCCCTTCCGGGGCGCCGGAGCAGGCCGCGGCACCGAACAGCAGGAGCGGGAGGAGGGCGGCCGTGGCAAGAGCGGACTGACGCATGCGGGATCCCTTCGGGGATCTTCGGGGACGTATTCCGGCCAGTCTCACGCGCCCGAGCGGGCAATTGCACACACCGACACGATCCCGCGGAACGCATTGACCTCCATATGCCAGCACAATGCGTTCCGGTGGAATTCCGCACCCCCTTCACACACCCCGTCCCACAGGAGGAACGATGGCCACGACCGGCCCCCGCATGGCCTTGGCCGCACTCGCCGCACTGGGCGCCACGGCGGTATTCACCGCCCCGGTACAGGCCGCGCCCCACGGCAGTGACATGTACGTACGTGACATTTCCGTATCTTCGGAAGCCCACATCGCTCCCGACGGCACGATCCACCTTTTCGGTGAATACCACTGCACCGCCCCGTCACCCTCGGGAGCGGTTCAGATCAAGGCGACCATCGAGCAGGAGGACGTCCGCCTCAGCATCGGCGGCGGCGACGCCCAGTGCGACGGCGCGGTGCACGACTGGTCGGCGCACGGCACGCTCCGCCTCACCCCGACCGTGCACGCCGGCGAGGCACTGGCCAGGGCCGAGCTGCAGGAGATCCGTTTCGGCGGCGGCCTGCTGCCCCGGTCGATCGACACGGTCGCGCAGGACGCCCACCCGGTCCGGGTGATCGACCACCGATAGCCACTGCCCGCGGTGCGCGCGTACGCCCCTCCGGTAGCCGCCGCTACCGGGATCCGGGCGCCGGCCGAAGCCGGCCGAAGCGGGCCGGAGCCGGACGGAGACCGTCAACGGCACGCGGGCGCCTCGCCCGTCATCGACATGAAGGCCACCGTCTGACACCCCGGGTCCGTATCCGGACGCCCGGTCGACCAGTCCACCGCAGTCGCCGCCCCGGCCGCGCACAGCAGCAGTGCCAGGACGCCCGTCACCGCGCGCTTGCTCAGCCGGCGCACGGCAGGTTCCACAGAAACCGTTCCATGGCGGCATCATCACCCCGCCCCCACCGCCCCACAACTCGACGTGAGCGACCGGTCACGGTCCGCCCCCTCGCCGCCCGCCCCTCACGGCGCGCTCCCTCACGGCGCGCTCCCTCACGGCGCGCTCCCTCACGGCGCGCTCCCTCACGGCGCTCCCCGACCCGGCTCCCCCTCACGGCGCGCTCCGCGCCGCGCTGCCCGCCGTGGAGAACTCGCACCACACCGCCTTGCCGTCGCCCCGGGACTCCACCCCCCAGTGCGTGGCCAGCGCGTCCACCAACAGCAGCCCGCGCCCCGTGGTCGCCGACTCCCCCGGGGTGCGCCGCCGCGGCCACACGCTGGAGCGGTCCTTGACCCACAGCCGGATCCGCCGGACCGGCTCCGGCAGCACCTCCATCGTCAGCACCGCTCCGCCGTCCGTGTGCAGCAGGGCGTTGACCAGCAGCTCTCCCGCCGCCAGCTCCACGTCGTCGGCGAGCTCCGGCATGCCCCAGTCGCGCAGGGCCTGCCGCAGGGCGTAGCGGGCCTCCGAGAGCCCCTCCGGGTCCGCCTGGTGGACGTACTGGTGGATGCGCGGGGCCCGGTGGGTGCCCGGGTCCGGGGCCCGGCGCAGCACCAGCAGGGCCACGTCGTCGCCGGAGCCCCAGCGCTCCCACAGCCGGTCCGAGAGGTGGTCGGCGAGCGCCCCGGCCTCCTGGGGGCCGCTGCGGACCGCGTGGGCCAGGGCCTCCATGCCCTGGGTGATGGCGGTGCCGGGCTCTTCCACGAGCCCGTCGGTGCACAGCACGAGGGTCTCGCCGGGGACCAGGTCGAGCCGGGTCTCGGGGAACTCCTCCTCCTCGAAGACCGTGGCCAGCCCGAGCGGCAGGCCGCCTCGCACGTTGGGCCAGCCGGTTCGCCCGTCCGTGTGCCGGATCAGCGGTCCGAGGTGGCCCGCGCGGACCGCCCGTACGCCTCCGGTCTCCAGGTCCACCTGCGCGTACATGCAGGTCGCGAACCGTTCGGTGTCCAGCTCGGCCAGGAAGCGGGAGGCGCGCGCCAGCACGGTGGAGGGCGGATGCCCCTCCCCCGCGTAGGCCCGCAGTGCGATGCGGAGCTGGCCCATGATGGCGGCGGCGTGCGTGTCGTGGCCCTGGACGTCGCCCACGACGATGCCGACGCGGTCGCGGGGCAGCGCGATCACGTCGTACCAGTCCCCGCCGACCTCGCGTCCGCTCCAGGCCGAGTGGTAGCGCACGGCGATCTCCCCTCCGGTGATCTCGGGGATCCGGCGCGGCAGCATGGCGGCCTGCAGCATGGTGGCGAACTCGCGCTCCTGGTCGAAGAGGAGCGCCCGCTGGAGCGACTGGGCGACGATGCCCGCCAGGCCCAGGCAGAGGTTGCGCTCCTCGGGACTGAAGTCGGTGCGGCGGCGGTAGAAGAGCACCAGTCCGCCGATGGCCTCGGCCTGCGCGATGAGCGGGAGGTAGGCGGCCGCGTCGTACTGGATGCGGTTCAGGTAGTCGGAGAGCAGCGGGAACTCGTCAGCCAGCTCCGTCAGCGAGGTGACGAAACGTGCCTTCCTGCTGAGCACCGCCTGCGACAACGGCAGCGAGCCGTCCAGCCGGGTGAACTTGCGCTCGCTGAGGATCTCCAGCGACTCCCCGCTCAGCGCGATGATCTTGATGTGGCCGCCCTCGACCAGCCCCAGCGCCATCCCGTCGACGCCGAGCCGCTCCAGCGCCCCCGCGCCCGTCAGCGTGGCCGTCACGTCGTCGACCGTCACCGCCCGCGACAGGGCCTCCGTGGTCCGCTGCACGATGGTCGCCTGCTGGGCGCGGGCCGACTCGAGCTTGCGCAGCACCGTGAGGTGGGCGAGCTCGGCCGTCGCGTCCCGGACGATGCCGACGATGCGCACCGGGCGCCCCTCCGCGTCCCGAAGGACCCGGCCCTGGGTGTGCGTCCACTGGTCGCGGCCGTCGCGCCGCTGCACCGTGAAGTACTGGCCGTACGCCTCCTCCCCGGCGTCCAGGACGCCCTGGACGGTGTCCCTGAGCCGCGCGGAATCGTCGAGCGGGATCCGCAGCCCCAGGCTGTCGGGTGTGTCGTCGAACTCTTCCGGCTCCAGGTCGAAGACCGCCATGCCGGCCTCGTCCATGGACAGCGTCCCGGCGGCGAGGTCCCACTCGAAGCTGCCCATGCCGTTGAGCGCGAGCCGCTCGCCGGGGCCGATGAGGGGCTGCCGGGCGCTCCCGGCAGCCCCCGCGCTCCCGGGGCCCTCCGGTCTCTTGTCGCGTCGCTCCGCCGCTGCCACGAGACTCACACCACCTAACGGCCGGGCCAGCACGGCTGGGAAATGAGCCGCTCCCACTCCTCGTCAGGATGCCCCGGAAGGGTGCGTCCGGCCTCCTGCCAGCGCTTGACGAGGGAGAGGTAGATCATCGAGGGGTCGTACGGGACCTGCGGATACCGGTCCTGCGCGGGCCGGCCGTGCGGCTGCTGGGCGTGCGGGTACGGGTCCTGCGGATACGGGTCCTGCGGATACGGGTCCTGCGCGTACGGCGACTGCGGGTACGGGGACTGCGGGGATTGCGGGGATTGCGGGGATTGCGGGGATTGCGGGGATTGCGGGTACGAGGACTGCCCGTACGGCGGCTGCGGGGGCGCCGCCCTGGTCCTGCCGGGCTGCTCCGCACGGCTGGCCGGGATCCTCACCCAGCCCCGGCCCTGTGCGCGCTCATCGCTCATCGCGACACCTCTCACGTTGTGTGACCGGCTCTCACGCTCTATGCCCTGCAGTCGGAGCCCGGTCGGTCCGGGGCGCACCGGTGGAACCCGTCAGCGGGCTCCGGGCCCCCAGACGCTTGCGGACTCCTGACACCAGTTTCCCCGCCGTGAAGCCGGCGCCGTGCACGAATCGCATGGAAGGGCCGAATGAGGGAGCGGTCAGCAGCCCCGCGAAGAACAGCCCCGGCCACGAGGACTCGAAGCCGGGACCCAGCTCCGGCGTCCCGCTCTCCCCTACGGTGGCCAGCGCGGCCCGCAGCCCCGCGTCGAGCAGCTCCAGCCGGGCCAGGTCCGGGGTGAAGCCGGTCGCCGCGATCACGTGCGAGGTGTCCAGGACGACGGACTCCCCGGAGGCGGTGGACAGCCCGAGCCGGGTCCGCCCGCCCGCCGGGACCGCCCGCTGCAACCGGTGCCCGAGCAGGACCGGGACCCGCCGTTCGAACCGCTCCCGCAGCCACCAGGCTCCGGCCGGGCCCAGCGCGGTCGCCGCGATCCGCTCCCGGGTCGGCGCGGGCAGCCGGCGCACCGCCCAGGGCAGCTCCGACCAGGCCCAGCTGCGCCAGCCGGTGCCGAGGCCGCTGTGCGGATCGCGCAGGGCGCGCAGCGGAGGCCGGCGCAGCGGCTGCGGGACGGTGTTCCAGTTCAGCCGGGAGCGCCGGGCCACGAGGCACGGCCGGGCGCCGTTCTCCGCGAGCAGGGCCGCGGTCTCCAGGGCCGCCTGCCCGGCGCCGAGCACGGCGACCTCGCGGCCTGCGAAGCGGGTCAGGTCGCGGTGGCCGCTGCTGTGGGAGTAGTGGGCGGCGGGCAGTTCCCGTAGCACCTCGGGGTAGCGGACGAAGGGCATCACGCCCACGGCCAGCGCGACCGTCCGGGCGAGCAGCGGCGGCCCCTCGGCGGTGCGGACCAGGAAACCCCCGCCCTGCGGGGTGACTTCGGTGACGGTCGCCTCCTCCACCGGGGGTGCTGCGTGCCGGGCGAACCAGAGCCCGTACGCGCTGAACGTCCCGATGGGCAGCGGAGTTCCGTGTTCGGCGGCGATCCCGCGGCCCGCGCAGTACTCGGCCAGTGTGTAACGCCCGTCGGGCGCCGAGAGGTTGGAGGACCACGGCTCCGACTTGAGGTACATGCCCTCGGGCATGTGGTCCCGCCAGGAGGCCATGGGGCGCCCGAGGATCCGCACCCCGAGCCCCGCACCGGCCGCGTGGGCGGCGATCGACAGCCCGTAGGGCCCCGCTCCGACCACCACGAGGTCGTCCATCCGTGTCACCGCAGTCCCTCCAGCCTCATGGTTCGTCCCCTGCCACCCGCGCCCGCGCCGCCCTACGCACTTACGCACTTACGCACTCACACGCTTACGCCCCCATGCGTCTTCTGCCTCTACGCGTCTTATGCCCCTACGGCGTCACCGCGTCACCAACTCGTCCGGCTCCGCCGGGGCCTCCGGCGGAGCGGACCGGGGGCCGGGCCCGCCGGAGGCACCGGCCGCGGCGGGCGGGGTCAGCTCCCGGCCCCGCTGGCGCGGGGCGCGGACCACCGCCCGGGCCGTCCGGCGGCCCTGCGCGGGGACCCCGCGCAGCACCCGCAGGCCCTTGACCGCACCCCGCCCCAGGAAGGCGGCGAGCATCGCCAGGAACGGCATCGGGTCGTCGGCCGCGAACCATGCCGCTTCCACCTGCCCCCGTTCCCGGCCTCGGCCCCGGCCCCGGCCACGGCGCGCGGGGGCAGCGCCGGCCGTCCGTAGGGACCGTCCCGGCTCGGCGCCCGCACCGGCGGCGGGCGGGGCCGGGCGACGGCGCGGGAGCGAGCGGCCGCGTACCGCCGCGAGCAGCGCGTAGTTCTCCGCCACGAAGACCCGGCCGGGGCCGCCGGACGGCTCCGGGACCCGCTGGCCCGTCAGGTCCAGGTACATCGCCTGGACCACGTCCAGGCCGCCCGCGTCGGTGAAGAGCCGGAACTGCGCACCCGGACGCGGGTTGAAGTCCACCAGGCGGAAGACGCCCCGCTCGTCCCGGCGGAAGTCCAGGTCCAGGATCCCCTGGTAGCCGAGCCGCTCGGCGAGCGTCAGCCCCGCCTCCTCCACCGCCGGGTCCGGCAGCCAGCGCCCGACCGCCGTCAGCCCCGTCCGCACCGGCCAGGACAGCTCCTTGCGCCCCGACCCGGTGACCAGCGGACGCCCGCCCCGGGCGAACGCGCCGTGGAAGAACCAGTCGGTGTCCGGCCCGGCCGGCAGGAACCGCTGGAGCAGCAGCCGGCTCCCCGCCTCCGCCGAGCGCTCGTACAGCCGGCGCGCCTCGGCGGCCGCGTGGAGCAGGGTGGTGCTGCGCAGGCCCGTGCCCGCGGGCAGCAGCCACGGCCGGCTCCACTTGGCGATCACCGGGAGCCCCAGCCGCCACGCGGCCTCCGCCGCCTCGGCCCCGCTCGCCGGAATCACGGTTTCCGGGTGCGGTACGTCCCACCGGGCGCAGAGCCGCGACAGCTCGGCCTTGTCCGCCACCCGCGCGGGCAGGTCGTCGGGCTGATGGGGGATCCGGAAACGGTCCGTCAGTATCGCCCCGACCCGGGACACCGCGATCGCGCTCAGGTCGTCCATCGCGATGAGCACCGCCGGGCGCCCGATCCGCTCGGACACCCCGGTCAGGCACTCCAGCAGCGCTGCGGGCGCCTCGGGGTCGACGCCGCCCGAAGGGCCGGGGTGCACGGCACGCAGGTAGCGCGAACGCCCCATGGGGCCTCCCCCGGCCTCGACGACGGCATGGACCTCCACACCCGTGCGCCCAAGGGATCTGACGGCGCCGAGGGTTCCGTGGTGGAACGGATTCCGATCGAGTCTGAGCAGAACTGCGGGCACTTGGCTGGGATGCGCGTGCATGGGAACGGTGTCTTTCACCTAGTCGGACCAAGCAGGGAGGGTGCGCACGTGCGAATGGCCTAGGAAGAGGTCACCGGACAGGCCATTCGTCAGATGTGATGCCTAACGTCTTTGGTAAGCACACCGATTCAGGAAAGCTCGGGAGACGCCATGCCCAGACCACGCCGCCGACTGGCGAGCACCTGCATCGGAACGGTGACGGCCGGACTGCTCGCCACCGGGGCCGCCCTCGCGGCCCCCGAGGAGCAGAGCACCGAGTCCGACATCGCCATGGGTGCCTACCTCGACTACGGGCCGCCCGGGGTGGCCCGCATCCCGTTCCTGTCGAACTGGCTGGGCGGCAAGGAGATCCGGGTCGGGCACACCTATCTGCCCGGCGACCAGTGGGCCGGCATCGAGGGCAACGTCAGCTTCCTCGACGACTGGGCGCAGTGGCGGCGCCAGCGGGACGACCGGCTCTTCGTCCTCAACGTGCCCATGCAGGAGCGCAACGAGGCCCGGGTCCCCGACTACCAGGTCGTCCAGCTGATCCGGGCGGGCGCGGACGGCCAGTACGACCGGCACTTCAAGAAGCTCGCCGAACGGCTGGTGGCGCTGGGCGTCCCGGACACGGTGATCGTGCTCGGCTGGGAGATGAACGGCACCACGTACACCCACCGCTGCGGTCCCGACCCGGAGAACTGGAAGGCGTACTGGAAGCGCGTCGTCAAGACGATGCGCTCCGTGCCCGGCCAGAAGTTCAAGTTCGATTTCACCCCGAACCGCGGCACGGACGCGATCGGCTGGACCAGGTGCTACCCGGGCGACGACGTGGTCGACATCGTCGGGATGGATTCGTACGACCAGGGTCCCGGCCGGAACTTCGACGAGCAGATCAGCCAGCCGTACGGGCTCCAGCAGCACGTGGACTTCGCGCGAGCACACGGCAAAGAGGTCTCGTATCCGGAGTGGGGGCTGTTCCGCAACGGGGACAACCCGGAGTACATGCGGCGCATGCTGCAGTGGATTCAGAAGCAGAAGCCGCTCTACCACACCATCACCGACTACTGCCCGCACGGCGTCTGGCAGTGCAAGCAGAACCCGGCCTCTGCGAAGGTCTTCCGCGAGGCGCTGACCCCGCAGCGGACCGGCCCGGTGATCCCGACCCCGGTCGTCCCGACCCCCGTGGTGCCCACGCCGGTCATCCCGACCCCGCAGGTCCCCACGCCGGAGATCCCGACGCCGGTCGTCACCCCGCCGGTCGTGCTCCCCAGCCCCGAGGTCCCGAGCCCGGCCGTCCCGAGCCCGGTCCTCCCGAGCCCGGCCGTCCCGAGCCCCGTCGAGCCCAGCCCGCTCGAACCGAGCCCGCTCGAACCGAGCCCGCTCGAACCGAGCCCGCTCGAACCGAGCCCGGAGGTCCCGAGCCCGGCAGCACCGAGCCCGGTCGCCCCGACGCCCTCGCCCGTGGTACCGAGCCCGGAGGTCCCGGTCGAGCCCAGCCCGGTCGAGCCGAGCCCCGTCCTCCCGACCCCCGTCCTCCCGACCCCCGTCGATCCGAGCCCGGTCGTCCCGTCCCCCGAGGTCAGCCCGGTCGTCCCCGAGGTCCCGGCGGGCCCGAGCGCCAGCCCGAGCCCGGTCGTGCCGAAGCCGAGCCCCGAGGTCCCGTCGCCGGCGCCCTCGCCGCTCGTCCCCAAGCCCGAGCCGTCCCAGCCGCCCAAGCCGCCGACACCACCCGTACCACCCGTACCGCCCGTCAACAGCACGGAGTGGTGCGTGCCGATCAACTTCGGCGAGTGGCTCTCCAAGCTGGTCGGCAAGCAGTCGGTCTGCGTCAAGGTCGACTGGGGCAAGGAGACCGGTTTCTGGCCCTTCTAGGCGGGGCGTTCGGGTCATCGGACCCGCAGTTCGTTGAGCCGCGCCCGCCAGTCCCTGGCGGCCGGCAACGCCTCCCGCAGTACGTCCACCGCCCGCTCGCGCCCCGTCACCTGCGACTCGTGCAGTCGCAGCAGGGGCGCGAGCGCGGCCGTGGCCATCAGGAAACGCTGATTGACCACCGTCCGCGGCCGCCAGTGGTTCTTGTACGGTTCGTTGCCGCGCAGGAAGCTCACCACCGGGCGGCCTTCGGCGAGGGCGCGGGTGGTCTCGTAGCGCAGCAGGAGCGTGGCCACGTCCACCTTCCGGTCCCGCAGGTCGGGGTCGGCGCCGTAGAGGTAGCCACCGCTGAGCGCGCCCGAGAGCAGCGTGAGGTTCGCGGCCACCACCTTCCCGTCGAGCCGGAACTCGGCCAGCCGCCCCTCCCCCGCACGCACCATCCGCCGGGTGGCCCGGGTCAGGTGTTCGGCGAAGCGGGGCTTGAGGTGTTCGGGGGTCACCCCGCGGCCGCGCCACTGCTTCTCGTGCAGCCGCAGCAAGGTCCGTACCGCTCGCGGCACTTCCTGCTCGGTGACCTCGTGCTCCTCGATCCCCGCCGCGTCGGTCTTGCGGAGCTTGGCCCGCACCCGCTGGGCGCCGGAGGACGGCATCCGCTTGACCAGCTCGTCGAAGGGCATGGCCGGCAGCTCCATGCAGGTGGAGTCGGTGAGCTTGCTGCCGATCCCGGGCCAGGCCGCGTACACGGCCTCGGCCGCGGCCCCGGGCCGCACCTCGCGCAGGTCGACGACCGCACCCCGGGCGGCCCGGTGCAGACCGTTGGCCAGGGCCGGGACGACCTGGTCGGCGTACTCCGCGGCCACGAGCACGTCGAAGTAGTCGGTGATGCCCCCGCCGAGGGGCACGAGCAGCGGCAGCGGCCGGTGTACGAGCATCAGCGCGGCCGCGCCGACCAGCTCCTCCCCGCGCCGCACCAGGACGATGCGGAGCCGGCCGTCCTTGCCGTAGGACAGCCACCAGGAGTGCAGCCAGGCGTGGCTCTGGAAGGGAGTGGCGGTGGGACAGCCGCGGGCGAGCCGGTTCCACGGCTCCTCCAGCGCGGCGAACTGCCGGGGATCGCGGCACAGCGTCACCGACAGGGCCCCGGCGGAGCCGGAGGTCATCGCACCGACTCCTTCTCCTTGGCCGCGGCCGGCTCGCCCTGCGCGGGCAGCGAGGCGTACTCCTCGACGGTCTCCGCGACGGGCCCCTCCGGAGCTTCCGTGACGGGGCCCCCGTCACGCCGCCGGGCGGCCGTCGGCCGGGTCAGCAGCCACAGCCCGCCCAGCAGCCCGCCGGCGCACAGGCCGACCGCCCCGCTGAGGGCGGGGGACGCGGAGGCGGGCTCGCTGGGCGCGACGGCCTGGTTGAAGAGGAGCAGCTGCACGCCGGTGTTCTTGGCGGCCTGGTTGCTGCTCAGCGACAGGGCGTCGGCGACGGCGTTGGCGATGTCGGCGGCCTCGCCGGCGCTCTTCGCGGTCCCGGTGATGGCGATCATCGGAGACTCGGGGGAGGTCTCGGCGCGGACCTGGGTCCGCAGCTTCGCCGCGCCGATGCCCGCGCGGGGCTGGGCGTACGCGAGGGTCGAACTGCTGGTGGCGATGCGGGCGTAGGCCTGGGCGAAGCCGAGGGCGGTGGCCGGCTCGGTGGTGTCGTCGGGGACCGCGACGACGTAACTGGTCGCGGCGTACTCGGGCGCCTTGAGCACCCCGTACGCCCCGCCGGCGGCGAGCCCCAGCAGCGCGGCGGCGGGCAGCGGCCACCACGCGGGCGGCGGCAGCAGCCGTACCCGGCGCCGGTGGGTGGACTTCTTCTGGTCGGCGGTGTCCGCCATGTGCGTACCTCTTTCCTGGTGGACGGGTGCTTGCTTCGGGGCCCGGTGCGGACCCCTGCGGGCTCGGATCAGCCGATGTCGCCACCGGCGGCGGGCACATCCCGGCCCCCTGTGGGCAAACTCAGCCCCTCCGGCGTTTGAGGAGCAGGGGTCCGGGGGCCGGCCCCCGGCAGCCGCGCCGCACGGTCCGAACCGGCCGGACCCAGATCCAGACCGGCCGGGGCCAAATCCAGCCCCTCCGGCGTTTGAGGAGCAGGGGTCCGGGGACTGGTCCCCGGCAACGGCGCCGCACGGTCCGAACCGGCCGGGGCCGAACCCAGCCCCGCCGGCGTTTGAGGCGCGGGGGTCCGGGGGCCGGCCCCCGGCAGCGGCGCCGCACCCGAACCCCGGGACCCGGCCGCCGGAGCGGCCATCGCGAGGTCGTACACGTGTCGCAGCTGCGCCGCCGAACGGCCGATGTCGTAGCGCCGCACCACCCCGGGCGGCGGCAGCCGCCGGGCACCGGCCTCCATGTGCCCCCGCAGCGCCGCGACGAGCTCCTCCGTGCCGGTGCCGATCCGCCGCGCCCCCGGCGCCTGCGCCGCCGGCAGGTCGTCGATCGCCGGGCAGGTGACGTGCAGCACGGGCAGCCCCGCCGCCAGCGCCTCGATCACCGCCAGTCCGAACGCCTCCTCCCGCGAAGGGGACACGAACACGTCCATCGCGGCGAGCAGCGCCGGGATCCCCGGGGTCCGCCCGTCGGCGGAATCGCCCAGCGGATCCCGCTCGCCCAGCAGGTGGATCCGGCTCTGCGCCCCCAGCTCGGCGGCGAGCCGGCGCAGCGCCGCCCGCTCCGGCCCGTCCCCGGCGAGCAGCAGGTGCGCGCCGGGCAGCGCCGCCACCGCCCGTACCAGGACGTCGAACCGCTTCCCCGGCACCAGCCGGCCGACGCCGCCGACCACGAAGGCCCGCTCGGGCAGCCCGGTCCGGGCCCGGGTGGCCCGCCGTACGCCCTCGTCGAATCGGAACCGCACGGCTTCGATCCCGTTCGGCACCACGTGCACCCGCCCGGCCGGCACCCCCCAGGCCTCCAGGCGGGCCGCCACGGTGTCCGATACGGCCACGGTCGCGGCTCCCAGCCGCTCGCTCGCCAGGTACAGGGCGCGTACCCCGCCCGACAGCGGCCGGCCCTCGATCTCGCCCGCTCCCAGGGAGTGTTCGGTCGCCACGCTCACCCGTACGCCCGCGAGGCGGGCCGCGAGGCGCCCGTACACGCAGGCCCGGTACAGGTGCGTGTGGACCAGGTCGTAGCGGCCCCGCCGGATGAACTTGGCCAGCCTCGGCACCGCCCCCAGGTCGCGGTTGCCGCGCATCCCGAGGTGGACCACCCGGACGCCGTCCGCGCGCAGCCCGTCCGCGACTTGCCCGGGGTTGGTCAGCGTCAGGACGTCGCAGTGCATCGGCATGTGCCGCAGCAGCAGCCGCAGTTGCTGCTCGGCGCCGCCGACGCCGAGTCCCGTGATGACGTGCAGCACCTTCCCGGGGCTCACAGGTGCACCGCCCGCCGCAGCTCGCGCACCTGGTGGCGCACCTGCTTGATGCGCAGGCGCGGGCCGCCGTCGGCCTGGCTGATGTGGGTACGGGGCATCGCGTGGGGTCCGGCGAGGCGGCCGGGGTCGATGGCGCAGGCGTAGCCGTATCCGGCGGCCCGGGTCGCGGCGACGACCCGCGCGTCGAGGTGCCCGTACGGGTAGCAGAATCCGGCGGGCAGCGTCCCGGTCAGCTCCCGGATCAGCTCGCGGCTGCCGCGCAGCTCCTGCTGCAGTACGTCGTCGGGGGCCGCGGTGAGGTCCTGGTGGAGCAGCCCGTGCGAGCCGATCTCCTGTCCGGCGGCGGCGACTTCGCGGATGCCCTCGGCGGTGAGGAGGGGCTTGCGCGGGCCCAGCGGGTCCCAGACGTTGTCGACGCCGAGCCGCCCGGGCAGCACGAAGAGGGTGGCGGTGCTGCCGTGGCGGAGCAGCAGCGGCAGTGCGCGGGTCAGGAAGTCGGTGTAGCCGTCGTCGAAGGTCAGCCCGACCAGCCCGGCGTCCCGCCCGGCGGCGCGGGCGCGCAGCAGCTCGCCGACGGACACCCCGCGCAGTCCCCGGGAGCGCAGCCACAGCAGCTGGGCCTCCAGCGCGTGCGGGGTGACGGTGATGCCGTACGGGTCCTCCGCGGGATCGGTGAACTCGGCGACGGAGTGGTACATCAGGACCCACGGCGAGCCGGTGCGGCGGGCGGAGGCCGCCGCGGCGGGCGGCGCCGTGTCGGTGTCAGCGGACATTGCGGAACCTCTGGGTGAGCTGGGAGGTGAGGTGAGCGGTGAGCTGGGCGAGCTGACCGGGCAGGGCGGTGACCTCCAGGGCCCGTATGGCCATGCCGGTGGCTCCGAACATGGCCGGGACCAGCAGGCAGCCGAGGGCGGCACTGACCAGCGGGTCGGGGATCATCGGCCCGGCGATCCAGCCGGTGGCGCAGGCGGCGAGGGCCGCGACGGAGAGCCGGCCGATGCTGACGGCGACCCGGCGGACCTGGATGGCGATGATCCGCGAGCCGAGACCGGTGAGGAGCAGCACGGCGGTGGTGGAGATGCCCGCGGCGTTGGCGGCGGCGATCCCGTAGGTGCCCCACCAGCCGACGGCGAAGGCTCCGGCGACGATGTTGACGAGGAGTCCGGCGCCCATGGCGAGGGCGGGGAACCAGGTGGGCCGGGCGGTGGAGAAGAAGGGTCGTGAGAGCGCCCCGACGAGACAGTGGCCCAGCAGGCCGAGGCCGTAGACCCGCATGACGGAGGCGGTGGCCTCGGTGTCGGCGTGGGTGAACGCCCCGCGTTCGAAGAGGACTTGGATGATCTGGGGGGCGTACCCGATGACGAGCGCGGTGCCCATGAGCACGGCGAGCGAGGCGAGCGCGAGGTCCCGCTCGACCCGCCGGCGGGCCTTGTCCCGCTCCCCGCCGGCCATGGCCTGGGCGACGACGGGGAAGGTGACGGTGCAGATCATCAGGGAGAGCACCATCGGCATCTGCGCGACTTTTTGGGCGTAGTTGAGGTGCGAGATGGCGCCGGGCGGCAGTCCGGCGGCGAGGAACCGCTCGACCAGCACCTGGGACTGGCGGAACACGGCGAAGAAGATGACCGGGGCGATGACCCCGAAGGCGATCAGCGTCGGCCGGTCGCGGTCGCGCTGACTGCGCGGGGCGCCCTTGGCGCGGGGCGGCCCGAAGCCCACGTTGCGGATGAAGGCGGGCAGTTGGACCAGAGCCATCAGCACTCCGCCGACGGCGACGCCCGCGGCGGCGGCGCGCACCCCCCACAGGGCGTGCAGGGCGACCATGGTCCCGATGATGCCGACGTTGTACGACACGTAGATGGCGGCGGGCGGCACGAAGGAGCGGTGCGCTCTGAGGGCGGCGCTGAAGTAGCCGGCGACTCCGAAGGACAGCACGGTCAGGGCGGTCCACCGGGTGCATTCGACGGCGAGCCCGGGGTCGGGCAGCCCCGGCGCGAGCACGCCCACGACGAGCGGCGCGGCGACGATGAGCACGGAGGCCACGGCGGCCAGGAGCACCAGCAGCCGCGGCAGCGTGGCCCCCACGAGGAGGCGTACGGGATCCTGCGCGCGGGCTTCCTGCCGGGTGAGCCCGGCCCTGCTGGAGGCCCGGCGGGCCAGGGCGTAGCTGAACGCGGGCACCATCAGCAGGGCCATGGCGTCCTCGATGAGCAGCGTCGAGGCCATCTCGGGGACGGTCCACGCGATGAGGAAGGCGTCGCTGTCGTGCCCGGCTCCGAAGAGGTGCGCGATGGTCTGGTCGCGGACCAGCCCGAACACCGCCCCGGCGGCCGTGAGCCCGGCGGTGACGGCGGCGGCCTTGGCGAGCGCGCCCCCGCTCCCCGGGCGGGCCCCGTCGCCCGGAGCCGACCCGTCGGCGCCCCGCCGTCCGGGGGCCGCGGGCGGGTCGGGCAGGTGCGGCGGACGGCCCGCAGCCGCGGCGACCTCGGTCGCCGCGGCTGCGGGCCGCCGCCAGGGCGTCGTGTCCGTCACCGGCCGGCCGCACCCTCAGGGACCGCGGCCCGGGCAGGCGCGCCCGGCCCGCGCCCGGAGGCGGCCGCGGCGGCCCGGACCCGGCCCCGTCCACGGACACCGCGGCCGCGACCGCGACCGCGACCGCCTGAGGCGACCTCGCCCGTCCCGCCCCCGGAGGGCAGCGCCCACCAGGCCGCCAAGCCGATGATCACTCCGGTCAGGACGGTCGACGGGCCCCCGATGTCCGCGTAGAGGAAGTCGGTGAGCTGCCACACGAGCAGGCCGGTCGCGACCAGTCCGCAGTCCCGCACCGAGGAGGCTCCGGACAGGCACCGCCGCAGGCCCGCCACCAGGAGGGCCAGCCAGCCGCCCGCCAGGGCGATCAGCCCGATCAGCCCCTGCTCGCTCAGCACCAGCAGGTACATGTTGTGCGGGGACAGCAGCGGCTGGCGGATGTACCCCTGGCCCGCGCCCGCGGTGTCGCTGCCGGAGGACAGCGCCAGCCCGGAGTGCGAGTCCCGGTTGGCCGGGAAGCCCTTCAGCCCCACCCCCACCGCCGGCCGCTCGCGCCACATCGACCCGGCCGCGGCCCACATCGTGTAGCGGTCGGTCACCGACTGGTCGGGGGCGTCGGAGACCTGCGTGATCGAGGTCAGCCGCTCCGCGACCATCGCCGAGCCGACGCCGAAGCCGCCCACGAGCACCACCCCGGCGGCGGCCAGCGCGAGGAGCACCTTCAGGGCCCGCCGGATCCCGGCCAGGGCCATCACCAGACCGGCGGCGGCGAAGGTCGCGATCCAGGCGCCGCGGCTGAAGGACAGCACCAGCGGGAGCACCAGGATCAGCGCCGCCGCGCCCGAGGCCCGCCGGACCCGCGCCGGCAGCCCCGGCGCGAGCGCGCCGGCCGTCGCGACGACCAGGCCGTAGGCCACGACCGTGGCCATGCCCATGACGTCTCCGGGTCCGAAGGTGCCCACGGCGCGGATGTCCTCGCCCTGGTACGAGGCCCCGGTGTGGGTGGCGAACTGCACCACGCCCACCGCGCCCTGGACCAGCGCCAGCACCACGAAGCACGCCGCGGCCAGCCGGAACTCCGAGGCGCTGCGCACCAGTAGCACGATCGCCGCCGGGACCAGCACGAACACCTGGAGGTAGCGCACGAAGCCGGGCAGGGCCGCGTACGGGTCCCCCGCGGTCACCGTCGAGACGGCGAGCCCGACGGCCGGCAGGCCGAGGACGAACACGCCCAGCGGGCTCAGCGGCCGGACCCTGCCCCGCAGGGCCTGGATACCGCAGACGAACACGAGCAGCAGCGAGGCGGCGTCGGCCGGACCGACCTTCCCCGAGGCGGTGGCGTCACCCGCCGGCACGGGGACCAGCAGGGCCAGTACGGTCGCGGCGAGCGGCAGCAGCGGCCAGTGCCGGCGCAGCAGATCGGCGGTGTCCGGGCGGGCCCAGGACGTCGGTGCGGCAAGGCTCATGCTTTAGCTGCCCCCCAGCCGGAAGCGGAAGAAGGAGGCCGCGGTGCGGGCCAGGATCCACAGGTCCTGCCACAGCGACCAGGTGTCGATGTAGTGGTTGTCGAAGCGGGCCCGGTCCTCGATGGAGGTGTCCCCGCGCAGCCCGTTGATCTGGGCGAGGCCGGTGATGCCGACCGGCATCCGGTGCCGGGCCTCGTACCCGGGGTGCACGCTGCTGAACTTGGCCACGAAGAAGGGCCGTTCGGGACGCGGACCGACCAGGCTCATGTCACCCCGGACCACGTTCCACAGCTGCGGCAGCTCGTCCAGCGAGGACTTGCGCAGGAAGGAGCCGATGGGGCTCATCCGGCAGTCGCCGGCCACCGTCCAGCGGGTGGCGGACTCGTGCGCGTCGGCGCGCAGCGTGCGGAACTTCAGCAGGGTGAAGGGGCGTCCGTACAGGCCGACACGCTCCTGCCGGAAGATCACCCCCGGCCCGTCGGAAATCCGTACGGCGAACGCGCAGGCGCCCATCACGGGCGCAGCGGCGAGCAGCGCGATCGCGGCGAGCGAGGAGTCGATGACCCGCTTCGCGTACCGCTCGGCCAGCCGCGCCGGGCGGGGCAGCAGCGGCTGCACGGCGTAGCCCCAGAGCTGGTCCGCGGGCTGCGCGACGCGCATCCCGGTGACCTTGGCGGTGCCCGCCGGGTCGGCGAGCCAGAGCCGGCAGCCGTGGTCGTGGAAGAGCCGGACCAGGGAGGCGGTGCGTTCGTCGGCCTCGGGCGGGCGGGTGAAGACGGCGTGCCGGACGGAGTTCTGGATGACGGCCCGCCGGATGTCCTCGTGGGTGGCCAGTACGGGCACTCCCGCCGCCCCCTCCCCCTCGGGCCCGGTGTCCGCGAGCCCCACGGGGCGCAGTCCGTACTCGGGGCGCCCGTGCAGGGCGGCGGCGACCGCGCTCGCCCCGGCGCCGGGTCCCACGACCAGGGCGGAGGCGGGGCGGCGGGCGCGGGTGCGGCGGCGGAACTGGTTGACGGCTCCGCGCCCCGCGCAGGCCAGTACGACCTGGACGCAGACGGCGCCGAGCAGCGCGCTCCAGCCCAGGGCGTCGCCCGGGGCGGCGGCGGCCAGCACGGCGGCGGCCGCGCACCACAGCGCGGCGGCCCGCCCGGCGAGCGCGGGCAGTTCGAGGAGCGCGGAGGGGGCGAGCCGCGGCCGGTACAGCCCGGCCTGCGCGTGCAGCGCGACCAGGGCCAGGGCGAGGGGAGCGGCCGCACCGAGGGGCAGCTCCGCTCCGGGCAGGGCCGCCACGGTCGCCGCGGCGGCGAACGCGTCGGCGGCCAGCAGCGGGGCGATCCCGTCCCGGCGACGCACCCGCCTCGGCCGTACGGTGGCCCGGGCGCGGTCGGCCTTGGGTCCGCGCGGGGGGTGGATGGCGGTCACGGAACGACGGACGGCGGTGACGCCGACGCCGACGCCGACGGCGGTGCCGGTGGCCGTACTGGTGGCCGCGCTGGTGGCCGTGCTGGTCGCGCCGGCGCCGCCGGTGGTGGTCGTGCCGGTGATGCCGGTGATGCCGTCGGCGGGCCCCGTACCGCCCTGCCCGGTGTGCCGGGCGGGTGCACTGTCCATCGTCATCGACTGATGCGCTCCTGGTTCAAGGGCCGGGGCCTGCCCAGCAGTTCGTGATACAGACCGGTGACCGCGTCCGTGGTGCGCCGCACGTCGAATTCCATCCGCGCGTGCCGCTCGGCCTGCTCCCCGAGTCCGGCGAGCAGCCGTGGCTCGGCGAGCAGCCCGCCCAGGGCCTTGGCCAGCGCCGCCGGGTCCTCCGGTTCCACCAGGCACAGCCGTCCCTGGCCGGGCGGGAGGCTCTCCCTGGCACCGCTGACGTCGGAGACCAGAACCGGGCGGCCACAGGCCATCGCTTCGAGCGGGGCGAGCGCCATGCCTTCCCACCGCGACGGCAGTACAACGAGATCGGCGGCCCGAAGCCACGGCCGGATGTCGAAGGCGGCCCCCGCGAAGTGGACCGAGGGCGGGGCGCCCCGGCGCAGCCGTTCCATGTCGGGGCCGTCCCCGACGAGCACGAGACGGGCCCCGGGAACGGTTCCGAGCAGCTCCGGCCAGGCACGCAGCAGGACGTCCTGCCCCTTCTGCTGGCAGAGCCGGCCGACGCAGACCGCGAGCGGCCCGTCGCCCTGGAAGGCGGCGGGCAGCGGAAGTTCGGCGCGTGCGCGGGCCTTGTCCTGGACGGGGTCCGCGCCGCCGGGGCGGAAGTGGGCGAGGTCGACGCCGTTGCGGATCACCGACCAGCGGGCGGCGATCCCCTCGGACTCGCCGGTGCTGCGTTCGGCCTCGCTGACGCAGAGCACCCGGTCGGCCCAACGGGCCCCGAAGCGCTCCCAGCGCAGCGCGAGCGCGGCGGTGGCCCCGCCGACGGCGTCGAAGGACCAGGCGTGCGGCTGGAAGACGGTCGGGACGGCCCCGCGCACGGCGAGCCGCCCGGCGAGTCCGGCCTTGGCGCTATGGGCGTGCAGGATGTCGGGCCGGACCCGGCCGATCAGGCGGCGCGCGCCGAGCACTTCGGCGGCCAGTCCCGGTCCGGGAGCCCGCCCGGCACGCCAGGTGAGCACCTCGGCCCCGGCCTCGCGGGCGGCGTCCGCGAGCTGTCCGCCGCGCGGGCAGCCGACGTAGGTCCGCAGGCCGGCCGCGGACTGGGCGCGTACCAGGTCGACGACGACGCGGGCGACCCCGCCCTCGACCGGCTGGACGAGGTGGAGGACGACCGGAGGCCGGGGAGGGGAGGAAGGAGCAGAGGGAGAGGGAGAGGGAGAAGGAGAAGGAGAGGGAGAGGGAGAAGGAGAGGGAGAAGGCGGCTGTGTCGGCACGTGGAGTGGTCTCCTGCGTTCAGCGGCGCGCATCTGTCTGAACGAAGAGCACACCGAGGAAATGACCCTGCTTTTCGCCCGTGAACCCGAAGGTCAGGCTGCGGGCGCCACCGGACAGGGCGGGGCTCAGATCGAACACGTCCGCGTCATATCCGAGGTTATTCACATGTTCGGGCTGTCGCACGAACGAGCGATCACCGAATTCCGTGATCGTGGAATTCATAACATCATTAAAAGGATTTTCTCCGTCACTGAGACTGACCCTGCGTCCGCTGTCGGCGGTCACCGTGAGTGAATCCCCGAGCGTTCCGCGGTCCCCGTCGTACGCGACCACCCCGACCCGCCCCTGCGCGCCGGGCGCCGCGTCCAGACCGGTGAGCTCCACCGTCCCGCCCGCCGCCTCGCCGGCCCCCGCGGCCAGCCCCTCGAAGCCGTCCCAGACCGAGATCCTGCGCACCGGCTCCTGCGGGTGCTCGTAGGCGACCACCAGCGTCCAGCCGCCCCAGGCGCCCATGTCCGAGTGCCCCATGGCGATGTTCAGCTGGGCCACCGTCCACATCCCGGCGCCGCCCTTGCGGACCAGCGGGGTCACGTCGGCGGAGGCCTGGTAGGCATCGCCGGCCGCGTCGCTGCGGTGCCCGATCGCCGTGTCGGCCAGCACTTCCTTGTACGCGCCGCCCGGCTCGGCGACGAGCACCCGGCCGTTGTCCTGCGGCGGCTTCTGCTCGCCGACCCGCAGGTTCCCGCCCCAGTACAGCCGGGCGTACGAGACCTTCGCGCCCGCCGGGACCTTGAGCTCCGCCCGGGTGGAGTTGTAGGTGTCCGGGTCCTTGTCGACCTCGTCGTAGAACATCTCGTAGTCGCCGTTGGTCCCGGCCGCACCCTTGTTGACCGCGGCACACGGCTCGGCCTGCTCGGACTCCTCCTTGCGGCAGCCGATGGACGAGTTCGAGGCCCGGACCAGGCCGCCGTGCTGCACGGCCTGATAACGCTGGGTGAACGGCACCCGTGGCGCCTCCTTGACCAGCGGACCCCGCGCGCCCGGCGGGGCGGCGGCGGCACCGGCAGCCGCACCGGCGGCGGGGACGTTCACCGAAAGCGTGAGGCAGGACAGCAGACCGAGCGTGCCGAGGATTCTGCGGGAGGAACCCATGACCCTGTCTCCATTTTCGATCAAGGGGACAAAACAGGAGTGAACTTTGTCAGAAGTCAGGAGGGAAATCACGCCGGACTCGCTCATACGGCCTTTTGGGCGATAACACGCACCCTGGAGACGGGCGGGTCGTTATGGGTTGCACCATTGTTCGAACGGAAAGGAAAAACGGAGATGAAGAAGAGGCTGGTGCGCGGCGCCACCCTGGCGGTCGCGAGCACCGCGCTGCTGATGGGCGGCGCGGGCCTCGCCTCCGCGCACGGCGGCGACGGCGCGACGGCGAACGGCTTCACCGGCGAGTCCCCCGGCGTCCTGAGCGGCAACCTGCTCCAGGTCCCGGTCCACGTCCCGGTGAACGTCTGTGGCAACACCGTGAACGTGATCGCCCTGCTGAACCCCGCGTTCGGCACCACCTGCGTCAACGCCTGACGTCAACCGTGCTGCCCGAAACGTCGGCATCCGAGTGAAGACACGCAACCCGAACCACGGTTGCGCCGTTGATCCGAGTGCTTGAGTACCGGGCAATCCTGCAAAAAAGGGACCATCATGATCAAGAAGTTTGCGGCCGGCGCAGCGGTTGCCGCCTCGTTCGTCGGTCTGGGTGCCGCCATGGCCCCGCAGGCCATGGCCATCGGCAACGACCACGGCATCAACACCGTGAACGGCAACGGGGCCTCGCAGATCTACGGCAACCAGGCCACCTACGGCAACATGAGCCCGCAGATGGCGCTCATCCAGGGCTCGTTCAACAAGCCCTGCATCGCCCTGCCGGCCAAGGCCAACGTCCAGTCCGTGCTGGCTCTGGTGAACGTCGGCGTCCAGGACATCCCCGTCCTGTCCAGCCCGCAGAACCAGCAGTGCACCGAGAACTCCACCCAGGCCAAGGGCGACGAGGCTCTCTCGCACATCCTCAGCAACATCCCGGTCCTGTCCGGCAACGCCTCCGCCGGCAGCTGACAGCGCCGCGCCAGCTGACACAGCACCGCGCCAGTGGGGCCGTCGCACCTTCGGGTCGCGGCGGCCCCGCCGCATGTCGGGACCCGAATAGGGGCTCGTAAGAAACCGGCCATAATTCAGGACCCACGAGCATCTGAGTGAATTGACGGGAAGCGCGCAAAAATCCCCGGTTTCTTTTCCCGGACCCACTCGTTGTTAATTCTGCAGCGGATAGACCTCTGCGGGAAGGAAACGAAAACAAATGACGTACAAGAAGGCAGTGGTGCTGGCCGCCGGCATTCTGATGGCCGCCGGTGCCGCCTCCCCCGCCATGGCCGACTCGGTGGCGGACGGCAAGGCCGTCGGCTCCCCGGGCGTCCTCTCCGGCAACCTGCTCCAGGTCCCGGTCCACGTCCCGGTCAACGTCTGCGGCAACACCGTCAACGTGATCGCGCTGCTGAACCCCGCGTTCGGCAACACCTGCGTCAACGCCTGACGAAGCGCCTGCGCCCGCAAGGGCAGACCTCCTCGGGGTGGCCTCGGAGTGCACGGCGGTGCACTCCGAGGCCACCTTCGATTCAGCACCGGCCGCAGGGCCGGTAGACAGGGAAGGACCCATGCGACAGGTACTGAGCCGACAGGTACTGGGCAAGGGGGTGCTCACGGCGGCCGCTGCCTCGAGTCTGCTGTCCATCGCGACCGGCGCGGCCTACGCGCAGCCCGGGGCGATGGCCGAGGCCGCCCATTCACCGGGCGCGCTGGCGGGCAACAGCGTCTCGGTACCGATCACCTTCTCGCCGAACGTGTGCGGAAACACCGTGGACGCCGGAGCGGGCCTCAACCCCGCCATGGGCAACAACTGCGCCACCACGACCGGCTCCGACTCCGGACACAACTACGAGCGCTACCTCAGCCCGGAGCAGGCGGAGCAGGTCCGCCGCTACGTCGGCCAGGAAGCCCGGCGCGACCAGCGCGACGAGGACCGGCACGAGCAGGGCGGCTACGGAGACCGCGGACCCGAACAGCAGGGCGGCTACGGAGACCGCGGACCCGAACAGCCGGGTGGCCACGAGGACCACGGTCCCGAGCAGCAGGGCGGCTACGGAGACTCCGGCGAGGAAGAGGAGTGCGACGACCACCCCGCCCCGGAGAGTCCCGAGCCGCGACCGCAGCACGAGCCGGCGCCGCACGCCGAGCACCCCCCGGCCCCGGAACCGGCCCCGGCCCCGGAACCGCATCACGCGCCCCCCGTGCCGAAGCCGCTGCCCGCGCCCGAGGCGGAGCACCCGGCGCCCGCGCCCGCTCCCGCGCCGGTGGAGCAGGCACCCGCGCCGGAGCCCGCTCCGGAGCCCGTACCGGCTCCGGAGCCCGTACCGGCCCCCGTCCCGGCGCCGGCCGAGGAGGCCCCGCAGCCGCTTCCGGCACCGGCACCGGCC
The DNA here is from genome assembly GCF_022808175.1 of Streptomyces sp. AP-93. Classification (GTDB taxonomy): domain Bacteria; phylum Actinomycetota; class Actinomycetes; order Streptomycetales; family Streptomycetaceae; genus Streptomyces. The sequence goes on from NZ_JALGBX010000009.1 coordinate 223,518, forward strand.
CCCGCGCCCGTAGTGGAGGAGGCTCCGCACACGCTCCCCGCTCCGGCGCCCGCGCCCGCTCCGGTGGAGCAGGCTCCCGCACCGACGCCCCCGCACGGCAGCCAGGTCGTGGAGCACCCGGCGCCGGTAGTGCACCCGGCCGACCAGCCGCCGGCGGCCCCCGCCGGTGACCTGCCGGTCGGGCTTCCCCCGGCACCGCTGCCCGCCCCGGCACCCGCACCGGCACCGGGCCCCGCGCCGGCACCCGCGCCCGAGGCCGTGCCCGTCGCGGCGGCCCCCGCACGGCAGGAGCTGGCGGCGACCGGCGCCGGACAGCCCGCCGGCGCCGCGGCCCTGGCCTCGGCCCTCATCCTGGGCGGCGCCATTCTGTACCGCAGGTCCCGTAGCGCCGCCTGACGGCAATACCGGTAATAAGAAGAAATATCGGCCGGAGAGTCCCTTGTCGGATTCTCCGGCCGTTGCCGTGTTCGGCTCCGCGTTTCCGCGGCGCCGGGGAATCGTTAACCAGGTCGAAAGTGGCGCGACGGTCGCCACTGATCACTTCTGGTCGCCCCTAGAAAAGGATTCTGATAATGAAGCTCTCGAAGGTCGCCGCAGTCGTCGTCGGCTCCGTCGCCGCCCTCGGCGCCACCTCCCCCGCCTTCGCCGCCACCGAGGCGCCTGCCGTCCCCATGAGCCTGACGAGCGGGCTGACGGCGGTCACCGACTCGGTGAACCCCGTATCGGCGGCGCTGCCCCAGACCGTGGGCAACGGGCTGGCCGAGCAGGGCGAGAGCGTCCAGAAGGTCGTGACCACCGTCCAGGAGGTCAACGGGGTCAAGAACCAGGCGCCGGCCGAGGTGATGAACCTCGCCAACGGGGCCACCCAGGCCTCCCCGCTGCTCGGCGGAGTGAAGCTCAACGGCGGCGGCAGCAAGCACTGACGGGCCCGTCCCGTTCTCCTGCCGACACGACTGTGGGCGCCCCCGGCCTCGCCGGTGGCGCCCACAGTCATGTGTTGCATCGAACGTCAGGCGTTGACGCAGACGTTGCCGAACGCCGGGTTCAGCGCGCCGATCACGTTCACGGAGTTGCCGCAGACGTTCACCGGAACGTGGACCGGGACCTGTCCCAGGTTGCCCGAGAGGACACCGGGGGAACCCACGGCCGCGCCCTCGGCCTTGGAGTCGGCCATAGCGGAGCCGGCGGCACCGGCCGCAGCGAGACCAGCGGTGGCCAGGACCAGGGCGGCCTTCTTGGCAGTGTTCATGGGAAGTGCACCTTCTCTTCGACGTTCTGCCCCGATTCCGGGGCTCACATCGAGCGAAACGGTCCACCTTCCCAGACGACACGGTTCCGCACGCGATCAGACCTGTTCAGCCCAATAGTCGTAACCGCGTGCGGATCCGGGTGGTCCCTACGGAAGGAACTCGGCGAACGACGGGATCTCCGGGAACATGCCCGTAGGCGTGCCGGGTACCCCGGGGACCGCAGGCACCGCCGGTACAGCGGGCACCGCGCCCGCGGGCGGGGCCGCGGGATTGGAGACCGGGAGCGCCGGGACACCGGGGATCTCGGGGATCGGGACGTCGGGGATCGGGACGTCGGGGATGGGGACGTCGGGGATCTCGGGAAGCGCCGGGACCGTCAGGTCGGGGAGCCCGGGGATCGCGGGGATCTGCGGCAGGGGCGGGAGCGCGGGCAGTTTGATCTCGGGGATCGTGATCCCCGGGAGCAGGGCGCCCAGGCTCTTGGTCAGGTCCGCCAGGATCTTGGAGACCGCGGCGAGGGCGTCTTCGACGGGACCCGCCGCCGCCACCCTCTCGTTGATCTCCTCCTGGGCCGCCGCCACGCGGTTCGCGGCGGCCCCCGCACCTTCCGCGGCGCCCGCGGGAGTTGCCGCGCCGGTGAGTATGACGACCGCCAGGGCCGACGGGACGAGGACGCGGATGCGGGAGGCCTTGGTGCGGTGCATGGGTGTTCCTTCTGGTGGTCGCTCAGAAGCGGACCCGAGCGATCCGCTTCCCTACCCACCGTGCGAACGTGTTCTACGGAGCGCAACACGAGCGCCGGGCCCCGCACCCCGCTACGGGGTGCGTGCGGGCTTCGCGCACGCGTCCGGGGGCCCCTCACCCCACCCGGGGGAAACCTGCCCACAGACAGGCCGTTTGAGTGAAGCAGCGGAACCAACCTTCCGGGAGGGCAGTTGATCAGGGCGCTCCACTAGCGGGCACTCGTGCGACAAAAGGATCAAAATGTTCAAGAAGATCATGACTGCTGCCGCGGTCACCGCCGCCGCCGTCGGCGCGGGCGCTGCTGCTGCCGCCCCCGCCATGGCGATCGGCAACGACAACGGGATCAACACCGTCAACGGGAACGGTGCCGTGCAGGCGTACGGCAACCAGAAGACCCACGGTGACATGAGCCCGCAGCTCGGCGTCGTCCAGGGCACCCTGAACAAGCCCTGCATCGGTCTGCCGGCCAAGGTCAACGCCCAGTCGCTGGTGGCCCTGGTCAACGTCGGTGTCCAGGACATCAACGTCCTGTCCAACCCGCAGAACCAGCAGTGCACCGAGAACTCCACCCAGGCCAAGGGTGACGAGCCGCTCTCGCACATCCTCAGCAACATCCCGGTCCTCTCGGGCAACGTCTCCCAGGGCAGCTGATCTCCGCTCCCGATCTACGGTCCGGGACCCCGTGGTCCACATACACGGCGCCCGTGGAGCGACGCGTTCGAAGAAGCGGTGTGAAGTGACGAGGGCCCCGGCAGCGTCCAGCTGCCGGGGCCCTCACGTGTCGTCCGGCGGCCTCAGCCGGTCCAGAAATCCCACCACCGGGTCAGGATCAGCATCCCGATCACGCCGGTGTGCAGGACGGGCGGGGCCCAGCCGAAGTCGGCGAAGAAGTTCCGTACCGGCGCGGGCGCGGGGAGGATCCCCGTGCGGACGGTGTGGGCGGTGACCGCCCAGAACATCAGCAAGGTGGCCAGCCAGGTCAGGCAGCACCACAGGCAGAGCGCGTTGATCTCGTAGAGCGACTGGACCATGAGCCAGGAGCAGAACCCGACGCCGAAGAGCATTCCGGCGCCCAGACCGAGCCAGAACCAGCCCCGGTAGCGGGCCCCGGCCAGCAGGCCGGCGCCGACGCACACGACCGCCCCGTAGGCGACCAGCCCCAGCATCGGGTTCGGGAAGCCGAAGGCCGCCGCCTGCTCGCTCTTCATCACGCTGCCGCAGGAGACCACCGGATTGAGACTGCACGCGGGCTTGAAGTCCGGGTTCTCCAGCAGCAGGAACTTGTCCAGGGTGATCACCCAGGCGGCCAGGACTCCGGCGGCGCCGGTGAGCAGCAGCAGCCAGGCCAGCGCGCGCGGGGCTGCGATCGGTTCCGCGTCCTTGCGGTTGTGGGGGCGGCCCTGCTGGCGGGGCACGCCCACGGTATTTGTTGCCATACGGTCATGCTCCCGCCCTTGTGCCCGCTATCCGGTCCAACCATGCTCATCGACATGGAGGTTGACCTGAAGGGGTGGCTGGAACCCCTGGCGCTTCCCGGACGTTTTACCGAACCCCGGACGTGATGTCAGACCCAGGGGCTACGTTGAGCTTCCGCGAAGTGACAAGCTGCGACGGCCTGGAGACCCACCTTGAGCGATCCACACGAGACAACCGAGGCGCACCTCGAGCGACTCCTGGGCCGCGCCCTCAACTCCTTCGATCTGCCGGACGAGTTGGTCGAGCGGCTGGGTACGGCGCTCGCCCACAGGTCCTCGCTCCACACCACCCGCCGCGCCCCGTCGGCGGGACCCTGGCGGGAGATCCACCGGCACGCCTACCTGCTGTCCGACGGCGACTCCGTGATCCTGTGGGAGCTGGCGCACCGTCAGGACGCCGACCTCTCCATACGGTACGAGGTCTTCGCGAGCAAGGCGGAGACCTGCCTCGCGGCGGCCCGGCTCTTCGGCGAGGTCCCCTCGCAGGTGGCGCGGGACCTCGTGGAGGTGACGGTGGAGGAGGAGCCGGAGAGTGACATCGCCGTGCTGAGCGCGCTGTTCACCAATCCGACCCCGGCCCAGCGGCACCGCGAGTACGCGGTGGAGGAGTCCGCGGACCACGCTCGACGGGTGCTGCGCCGCGCGGAGAACCCGGACCGGCCGGGCGAGCGGGTGGCCCTGCTCCTGCGGTCGGCCTACGCGCACCAGATCACGCAGGTGTTCGGCACCCGGCAGTGCCTGGCGGACGGCCGGGACGCCGGTTTCAGCCTGTACGAGCACTCCTTCGTCCTGCTGGACGGGAGCGAATTCAGCCTGTGGGAGGTCGAGCACACGGTGACGCCGGACGGGCGGCACATGTGCGAGGTCTACGAGACCGAAACGGCCGCGCGCGGAGCCATGGAGGTCCGCGCACGGGTGAGGTGACGGGGACGGGGGCGGGGACGGCCAACGTGCGTGACAGCGTCAAGCTCGCGTCACGGGCGGGTATCCAGCCGATGGAGCAGGGAGCCGTCCGGTCCGTAGACGTCCATGAGGTAGCCCTGACCCGGTGAGAGTGCTTCTACTCGAGTCAGAAACTGGACGATGGATTCCTTCTGTTTTTGAAATGCCGCGTCATCGCCGTCAGGATTGCGTGTTCGGATGATGAAGCGTGGCGCGGCACTACTGGTGCCAGGTTCCTTCTCCATGGCGTACACGTCCAAGTCCCCGCCGGATTGGTGGTAGCGATCCACCAGGGCCGTTGCGGAGGAGCTGGCGGCTGCGCCGGTCGCGGTGGAACCAACCGCCGGTGTGGGGGCGCCGGACCCGGCAGTGCAAGCTGTCAGGGTGCAGGCGGAGAGGAGCACCATGCCCACAACGCGACTCACAGGAGTCACCGCGGGCGAGGGTGCACGAAGACGGAGGGGGAATCTCATGGGCGCCTCTCGAGAAGGGGTTCGAGCGATCCTTCACGTGCCACCGAACAGACGAAAGCACGTCGAATGTCTCCCTCACCGAACAAGAGCACACCGGACCAATGGGAATCAAGCGATCACGCTTGGTTCACGACAAAGCCCCTGCCGCAGGCTTGCGGCAGGGGCGGAACACAATGGAGTCATCGCGTGGGGTGGCCCCAGCGCCGGTAGTCGTCACACGTTTCGACCGCCGACCCGGCGGGACGGTCCGTAATCCGCTCAGCGCCGTCACCGCAGGTCTTCCACGGCTGGAACCAGAACAGAAGTGCGCCAGCCAGAACAGCAGTCCCAACCAACACCCAGGCAACGGTACGACCCGACATGCCAGGCACCTTTCCTCAAAGCCGCGATCAGTTACATAGTCAGCGCGTCAGCGCGGTCGTTCCAGTCCCCGGTGCCCCAGCCCGGGTAGTCCTGCTGCCGCAGATCACCGTAGGCACAGCCGAGGCAGATGATGATGGTCGGGTCGACCATGTTGTCCCGGTAATCGATGAGCGTCATGCCACCGATCTGATCGTTGTTCGCCACCGATGTCGTCTGGTCGCGGAACCCGTACTGCCCCAGCGTCTTCGTGCCGTCCAGGTCCCACTGGAGCTTACGCCCGGCGTAGTTCAGGTCCGCGTACACGCACGTGAACCCCCACGCGCAGCCAGGCGACGCCGCCATCACGGAAGCCGACCGGGTTCCGGCCGAAGCAGCCGAAACCGTCTCCATCTTGCCCTGCGGGTTCACCTTCATGTCGCCGCGTCCGGCCGGAGGCGCCTTGAGCGTTCCGGGGTTCCGCGCCTTGAACTTGGCCAGGTCTTCTTCCGCCTGGGCGTCGGTGTCGAAGCAGCGCACGGTCAGGTCGGCGTACTCCGTACAGACCGTCGCGGTGCCCCAGCCCTTGGCCAGGTCGATGGACTTGCCCTTGTGCAACGCCATCACCGGTCCCTTGCGGGCCTTTGCGTCACGGGTCCGGTCCGCCGAGTCAGCCGCCCCGCGGTTCTCCGCGACGGGCGACGGGGCCACCGCAGTGGAAGGCGCAGCCATACCCAGCGTGAGAGCCGCCCCCACGGCCAGCGCTGCCACAATTCTTCGGATGTTCATTTTTCCCCCATATTATCGAAATCTTGGCCGACGGTACGTGGCATCAACTCCCCGGACCACAGGGTTTTCGGACACATCCACCCATCCAAACCCGGCCTGAACAGGGGAAACGCTGCCGGTTGAGGTCAACTGGCCTATGGGAGCGGCTCGCAAGGTTTGAAGGGCTCCACCAGAAAGCCGAGTGCCCCGCGGCGTGAGGTCACGAGGCGGGGCACTGGTGTATTCGGGTGTTGCGGCCAGTTGGGCAGTTCGATGCCCAGGGTTTCCGGGGGCTCGGCCCCCTGACCCCCGCTCCTCAAACGCCGGAGGAGCCGTTCGGCGAGGGCACGTGCCGTCCCCTCCTTGGACTCGGCGGACAAGGTCGAGGTCGACCGGTTCGGCCCGCAGAGCGGCGCGGCATCGTCTCGCTCAGCGCTCGTCGCTCATGTCGGACAGGGGGAGGTCCAGGGGCAGGTCCTGGGTGACGTGGACCGCGTCGGGCCTCAGGTCCGAGGGGGCCGGCATGACGCTGCCGGGAAGCTGGACCGCGGCGGCGCCGTGGGCCAGGGCGGAGGCCAGGGCCGCGGGCCCCGTACCTCCCGCGATCAGGAAGCCGGCGAGGGAGGCGTCGCCCGCGCCGACGTTGCTGCGGACCGCGGAGACGGCCGCGGTGCCGTAGTAGGTGCCCTCCTCGGAGACCAGGAGCTGGCCGTCTGCGCCGAGGGAGGCCAGGACCGCGCCCGCGCCCAGCGAGCGCAGTTCCTCCGCGGCCTTGAGCACGTCGCCGAGGGTGGCCAGGGGCCGCCCCACCGCCGCCGCGAGCTCCGAGGCGTTCGGCTTGATCACGTCCGGGCGGGCCGGCAGCGCCGCGAGCAGCGCCGGGCCGGAGGTGTCGAGCGCGATGCGGGCGCCCGCGGCGTGGGCCCGGGTCACGATGTCGGCGTACCACTCGGGGCCGACGCCGCGCGGGAGGCTGCCGCAGCAGGCGATCCAGGCGGCGCCGCCCGAGCAGGTGCGGACCGTTTCCAGGAGGAGCGCCGATTCCTCGGCGGTCAGTGCCGGGCCGGTGGCGTTGATCTTGGTGAGGGTGCCGTCCGGTTCGGCGAGGGAGATGTTGGAGCGGGTCTGGCCGGCGATGGAGACCGCCGTGACGTCCACCCCCTGGGCGCCGAGGAGTTCGGCGATCATCGTGCCCTGCGTGCCGCCGAGCGGCAGGACCGCCGTCGTACGGACGCCCGCGGCGGCCACCGCGCGGGAGACGTTCACGCCCTTGCCCCCGGGGTCCACCCGGTCGCCGCTCGCGCGGAGCACCTCGCCGCGGTCCAACGAGGGGACCTCGTAGGTCCGGTCGAGGGACGGATTGGGGGTGACGGTGAGGATCATGCGAGCACAACTTCCGTACCGGCGGCCTCGATCGCCGCCTTCTGAGCGGGGTCGAGCCCCGGGTCCGTGATGAGGAGGTCGACGTCCGCGAAGGAGCCGAAGCGGGCGAAGTGTTCCTGGCCCGCCTTCGCGGAGTCGGCGAGGAGGACGACGCGGCGGGCGGCGGCCATCGCGGCCCGCTTGACGGCGGCCTCGGCGAGGTCGGGCGTGGTCAGGCCGCCCCCGGCGGTGAAGCCGTTCGTCGCGAGGAAGGCGACGTCGGCGCGGATCTCGGCGTAGGCGCGCAGGGCCCAGGCGTCGACCGCGGCGCGGGTGCGGTGGCGGACGCGGCCCCCGACGAGGTGGAGGTCGATCCCGGTGTGGTCGGCGAGCCGGGCGGCGACGGGCAGCGCGTGGGTGACCACGGTGAGCGCGGTGTCGACCGGGATGGCGGCGGCGAGGCGGGCCACCGTGCTGCCCGCGTCGAGGACGATGCTGCCGCCGTCGGGGAGTTCGGCGAGGGCGGCGGCCGCGATGCGGTCCTTCTCGTCGGCGGCGGTGGCCTCGCGCTCGGTGAGGTCCGGCTCGAAGTCGAGGCGGCCGGCCGGTATGGCACCGCCGTGCACCCGGCGTACGAGCCCGGCCCGGTCCAGGGCCTTGAGGTCGCGGCGCACGGTCTCGGCCGTGACCTGGAACCGGTCGGCCAGGGACAGGACGTCGACCCGGCCCGCCTCGCGGGCGAGGCGGAGGATCTCCTGCTGGCGCTCCGGTGCGTACATGCGGTTCGTTCCAGATCCGTTCGATGCCCGACTCTGTGGGTTCCCTTGGATCGTACGCCCATTTGCGCCTGAAAGGAACACAAACGGGCATATCCGCCAACAGAAGCGGACATGCCCGTCAGTGAGGTGCGTGAAGTGCGCAGGCGCGGTACTAGCCGGCGTGCTCCGTGCCGCCCTCGCGCTCGGCCATGGGGACGGCCTTGCGCGGCAGCATGAACATCACGGAGAAGATCACGACCAGGACGGCCACGACCCACCACATCGCGTGGTGGAACGCGTCCACGTAGGGCGGCCCGAAGACCCGGTCGTCCTCGATGAAGCCGAAGTAGACGACGGCGGTCAGGCCGAGGCCCAGCGCGTTGCCCATCTGGCCGGTGGTGTTGATCAGCCCGGACGCCGAACCGGCGTGCTCGCGCGGCACTTCGGAGAGCACCGTGTCGGTCAGCGGCGCGATGATCAGGCCCATGCCGGCGCCCATGACGATCAGCGGGGCGGCCATCTGCCAGGAGGTGATGGCCATCCCGTAGCGGTCCGACTCCCAGATGTAGAGGAGCACGCCCGCGGCCATGACCAGCGCGCCGGCCTGGAGCACCTTGCGGCCGAAGCGCGGTACGAGCTTCTGTACGGACACGCCCGCGGCGGTCGAGACGGCGATCGAGAACGGGATGCCGGTGGAGCCGGCCTTCAGGGCGCTCCAGCCGAGGCCCATCTGCATGTAGAGCGTCCAGACCAGGAAGAAGATGCCGGTCGCGATGCCGAAGGTCAGCTGGACGGCGATACCGCCGGCGAAGCTCTTGACCTTGAAGAGGGAGAGCTCGACGAGCGGGGAGCCGTCCTTCTTGATCTTGTACTTCTCGTAGGCGATGAAGCCGCCGAAGACCAGCGGCGAGGCGATCATGCAGACGAAGCCCCACACGGGCCAGTCGTTCTCGCGGCCGTTGGTGAGCGGGAAGATCAGCATGACCAGGGCGAGGGTCGCGAGCACGACGCCCACCAGGTCCAGGCGCAGCGCCTTGGGGGCCTTGGACTCGGAGATGAACTTGCGGCCCAGGATCACGCCCGCGATGCCGACGGGCAGGTTGATCAGGAAGATCGGGCGCCATTCGAGACCGGCGATGTTCCACTCGGTGAGCAGTGCGCCGAGCATCGGGCCCGAGACGGCGCCGAGGCCGATGATCGCACCGAAGAGGCCGAAGACCTTGCCGCGCTCGTGCGGCGGGAAGGTGACGTGGATGATCGCGAGCACCTGCGGGACCATCATGGCCGCCATGGCGCCCTGGAGGATGCGGGCGGCGACGAGCACTTCGGGGTTGGGAGCAAGGCCACAGAGCAGCGAGGCCGCGGTGAAGCCGGATATGCCGATGAGGAAGAGGCGCTTGCGGCCGTAGATGTCACCGAGACGGCCGCCGGTGATCAGGCCGGCGGCGAAGGCGAGCGCGTAGCCGGCGGTGATCCACTGGATGGCGCTGGTGGAGGCGCCGAGGTCCTCGCGCATCCGGGGTATCGCGATGTTGACGATCGTGACGTCGACCAGGTCCATGAAGGCCGCGGTCATCACGATGGCGAGTGCGATCCAGCGGCGGCGGTCGGCGGGCCCGGACTCGGACTCGGTGATCACGCCGGTTTCGCTGGTCTTGCCGGTTGCGCCGGTTGCGCTGGTCTTGCTGATCGAGGTGGTCTCTGCGGGAGGGTCGGTCCGCTCTTCTTGTACGGGCCCGTTCTTTCCTTCGGGCGATGACTGGGTCGTCTCGGTGCTCATGAGGAGAAACCTAGACGGCATGTAGGTCAGTTGGTGTCCTATTTGGCTGGCACCTTTGAACCATGACCGATACCCCGGCCCGCCTCCTCTCCCTGCTCTCCCTGCTCCAGACCCCGCGCGAATGGCCCGGGAGCGAGCTGGCCGAGCGGCTGCGCGTGAGCGCCCGTACGATCCGGCGCGACATCGACCGGCTGCGGGAGCTCGGGTATCCGGTGGAGGCCACGCTGGGCGCGGAGGGCGGCTACCGGCTGGTGGCGGGCGCCGCGATGCCGCCGCTCGTACTGGACGACGAGGAGGCCGTGGCGATCGCGGTGGGGCTGAGGGCGGGGGCCGGGCATGCGATCGAGGGAGTGGAGGAGGCCTCCGTACGCGCCCTCGCGAAGCTGGAACAGGTCCTGCCGGGGCGGCTGCGGCGGCGGGTCGGCGCGCTGCAGTCGGCGACGGTCGCGGTGACGCGGGGCGACGGGGCGAGCGTGGATCCGCGGACGCTGACGGCGATCGCCTCGGCGGTGGCGGGTCCGGAGCGGCTGCGGTTCGCCTACCGGGCGCGGGACGGGGTGGACTCGCGGCGGCTTGTAGAGCCGTACCGGCTGGTCAGCACCGGGAGCCGGTGGTACCTCGTGGCCTACGACATGGAGCGCGGGGACTGGCGGACCTTCAGGGTGGACCGGATGAGCGAGCCGTGCGGGACGGGGGCGAGGTTCGTGGGGCGGGAGCTGCCGATGGACGCGGTGGACTTCGTGCGGCGGGGGCTGCGGGGCAGGGAGTCGACCTACCAGGTCGATGTCACCTTCGCGGGGGCGGTGGGGTTGCCGGAGTGGGTGCGGGAGTTTGTGGTGCCGGTGCCGGTGCCGGTGCCGGTGCCGGTGCCGGTGCCGGTGCCGGTGGCCGGGGGCGGCACCGGCGGCGGGGAGGGTGCCGGGGTGCGGGTGCGGTTCGAGTCGGCTGACTCGCCGGAGTGGCTTGTGGCGCGGATGGCGCTGGCCGGGGTGCCGTTCACCGTGCACGGGCCGGGGGTTCTGGTGGAGGCCGCGCGGGCGCTGGGTGCGCGGCTCGCGGAGGCGGCGGGGCCGTAGCGGGGGCCGCCGGCCCTGCGGGGCTGTCCCCTACCCACCCTTCGCCCGTTCCCTGGGGCTCCGCCCCAGACCCCGCTCCTCAAACGCCGGAGGGGCTGAGATGGGGCGGAGGGGGGATGGGGGGGCGGAGGGGTTGAGGGGTGCCTCGGACGACGGTGGGGGTGGAGCGGGTGAAGGGGAGCCCCCGGCGCCTGGGGGGGATAGGCGCCGGGGGCTCGTATGGGGGGCTGCGACGTGGGGCCGGTCAGGCCACCGCGTCGAAGCCGGTGTCGCGGGCCATTCGCTTCAGTTCGAGCAGCGCGTGCTTCTCGATCTGGCGGATTCGCTCGCGGGTCAGCCCGTGCTGCTTGCCGACCTCTGTCAGCGTACGCTCTCGACCGTCGTCAATGCCGTAACGCATCTTGATGATCGACGCGGTTCGCTGGTCGAGCTTGCCCAGCAGGTCCTCCAGCTCCTCGCTGCGCAGCAGGGAGAGGACGGACTGCTCGGGGGAAATCGCCGAGGTGTCTTCCAGCAGGTCGCCGAACTGCGTGTCGCCGTCGTCGTCCACGCCCATGTTCAGGCTGACCGGGTCGCGCGCCCAGTCCAGGACGTCGCCGACGCGCTTCTCCGTCGTGTCCAGCTCGGCGGCGATCTCCGCGTGCTCCGGGTCCCGGCCGTTCTCGCGGTTGAACTCGCGCTGCACCCGGCGGATCCGGCCGAGCTCCTCCACCAGGTGGACGGGCAGGCGGATGGTGCGGGACTGGTCGGCGATGGAGCGGGTGATCGCCTGGCGGATCCACCACGTGGCGTACGTGGAGAACTTGAAGCCCTTGGCGTAGTCGAACTTCTCCACCGCGCGGACGAGGCCGGCGTTGCCCTCCTGGATGAGGTCGAGGAGCGGCAGCCCGCTGCGCGGGTAGCGGCGGGCCACGGCGACGACCAGGCGGAGGTTGGAGCGGATGAACACTTCCTTGGCGCGCTCGCCCTCGGCGGCCAGGACTTCGAGCTCCTCCTGGGAGGGCTGCCTGCCCTTGCGCTCTATCGCGCCGTCGAGGATCTGCTGGGCGTAGACGCCCGCCTCGATGATCTGCGAGAGCTCGACTTCCTTGGCCGCGTCGAGCAGCGGGGTGCGCGCGATCTCGTCCAGGTACATGCCGACCAGGTCGCGGTCTGCGATCTCCCCGCTCGTGGACTGACGACGGGCGACGGCGCGGGTTGCCATGCGTGCTCCCTTGCGATGAGTTCGGTCGCGGTGGTGCCTGGACACTCTCCCGAGTGCCCGCTTCCGAAGGAAACAACGACTGGAATCGGGACAGAATTCCCACGTCGCTCCCTGTTTTTCGAGATCTTGCAGTATCCTGCCCCGCCGCCCCCCGATCCGAGCGGATCAGCGATGCCGTCGGACTCGAAGAGGCGCAGGTCAGGGCGCGAATTGGGGCCGACCCCAGAGGGCCGGAGGCCCGCACGAGCGGGGTGGCGATGAGACCACCGTCACACTTGACAGGGCCGTTCCCGCCCCTGTCGCAGCGACGTCCCCGGGCCGCACTCCCACCCCGGGAGACGAACCTCGGGGGCTTCTGGTTGCCTCCCCGCCCGACGGCCTACCCGTCCGAGTGAAGGCGCGGCATATTCCTGCGGCATGACCGACGACTCCCGGAGCATCGGAGAGTCGCTTGTGCCGTCCGGCCTGCGACGCCCACACTCAGAGGAGGTGCTGCACATGACCGCTCTCGCCCACGAGACGCTGGAGGCCGTAATGCCGAAGGTCGCGACCCCCCCGTCGGACCTTGAAGACGTCCTGTGGCAGGCATGGAAAGCAATCGAACTCCCCGAGGGCTACCACGCCGAAATCATCGAGGGGCTCATCGAGGTGTCACCCACGGGTCGCTTGTCGCACAGCCAGATCGCCAACCGTCTTCGCCGTGCTGTGGACAAGTTCCTGGACCGGAGCGAGTTCGCGGCGTTCCAGGACACCAATGTCATTCAGGCACGGAAGGCCTGGATCCCCGATGTCCTGGTGGCACCCGAGGACGCGGAAGAACACAGCAGCGAGGACGGGATCGGCATCAAGGCCTCCGCCGTCCAACTGATCGTCGAAGTCGTCTCTCCCGGCAGCGACAGCGTTACGCGCGACCGCACCCGCAAGCGGCGTGAATACGCACGGGCGGGCATCCCCGTCTACGTCCTCATCGACGACCACGACGAGCACGGCATCGTGACCGTGCTGACCTCCCCCGATCCTGACCAGGCCATCTACGGCGACGAGGTCCGGGCGGCCTATGGCACCACGGCCACCATCCCGAGCGGGCCCGTCAAGGGGTTCAGCATCGGCGAGGACATCACCGGGCCGCTCCGCGCCCCCTGACCAGGGCGGGCGGAAACCTGGGGGCAGGCGTGACAGGCCGGCGGGCCCGACTGGGTCCACCACGTGCAGCGAGGGCGGAGGTGGCAGGGCGGGAGCGGGGCCGGGGGGCTCGCGGACGCGGCCAGGCGGGCGGCCAGGGTGCAGGCCTCCCCCGCGCGGTTGAGGCAGTGCGGGACGCAGTGGGAGGCCAGGCGCAGCAGGCGGCGCGGTTCCACGTCGGGCGGGAGTCCGGCCAGGGCCTCGGCCGCCGGGCGGGGTGCGCGGAGGTAGGCCGGGGGCCCGTCGAGGCCGTCGCGGACCGCGAGGACCAGCGACTCTGGCGCGTACGCCGAGCCGCTGGGGCACCAGAGCTGCTCGCGGTCAGCCAAATTGCAGGGAGCGCTTGGAGAGGCCCATCCAGAAGCCCGAGACCGGGGTGGTGGGGGTGGTGAGGTCGGACTGCGCGGCGCCCAGGGTGACGAAGAGGGGGGCGAAGTGTTCCGTACGGGGGTGGGCCAGGCGGCCGGCCGGGGACTTGGCTTCGAAGTCCAGCAGGGCGTCGATGTCGGAGGCGGCCAGTGCCTCGTGGCCCCAAGCGTCGAATTCGGCGGACCACGACGGGACGCCGGGGCCGGTGTGGCGCAGGGCGGCGAGGTTGTGGGTGAAGAAGCCGCTGCCCACGATGAGGACGCCCTCGTCGCGCAGGGGGGCCAGCTGGCGGCCGATCTCCATCAGGCGGCGCGGATCGAGGGTCGGCATGGATATCTGGAGCACCGGTATGTCGGCCCCGGGGAACATCTCCACCAGCGGGACGTACGCGCCGTGGTCCAGGCCCCGGTCGGGGATGTCCTGGACGGGGGTGCCGGGGGCCTTGAGGAGCTTGCGGACCGACGCGGCCAGCTCGGGGGCGCCCGGGGCCTCGTAGCGGACCTGGTAGTAGTGCTCGGGGAAGCCCCAGAAGTCGTAGACGAGCGGGACCCGCTCGGTGGCTCCGAGGGCGAGCGGGGCCTCCTCCCAGTGGGCGGAGACCATAAGGATCGCGCGGGGGCGGGGCAGGTCCGCGGACCAGGCGGCCAGTTCGCCGGGCCAGAGCGGGTCGTCCGCGAGGGGCGGGGCTCCGTGGCTCAGGTACAGCGCCGGCATACGCGCCGTCGCACCGTGGTTCGGGTCGGACGTCGTCATCAGGGGCTCCAGGAATCGTCACGGCGGGCCGCCACACACAGACTAACCCCGCATCGTTCAAATTTGAACGATGCGGGGTCATCAGTCATTCCCGTACCCCTGAGCGGGGTCCGCGCCCTCTGGTGAATGTGGGGTCAGTGGGCGATCACCGGGATCTTCATGTCGGCGTCCGCGCCCTCGGCGACCGGGTCGCCCGCGCCCGGCTTGCCCGTGGTGATGAGGGTCAGGGCGATGAGGGAGCTGGCGACCAGGATGCCGACCGCCCACCAGATCGCGGAGGAGTAGCCCTCGACCATGGCCTGGGCCTGGATCAGCTGCGCCGCCGGGCCGCCCGCCGCGGCCTCGGCCGCGTGGTCGGTCAGGTACGCGGTCGTCGCGGAGGCGGCGATCGTGTTCAGCAGGGCGGTGCCGATCGCGCCGCCCACCTGCTGCGAGGTGTTGACCATCGCGGAGGCGACACCGGCGTCGGCCGGGTTCACCCCGTACGTCGCCAGGGACATGGCGGGCATGAACGCCGTACCCATGCCGAGGCCCAGCAGCAGCTGCGCCGGCAGGATCAGCGCCGGGTAGGAGGAGCCGACCTCGAGCTGCGTCAGCAGCAGCATGCCGCTGGCGGCGACCATGAAGCCGGGGCCCATCAGCAGGCGCGGCGGGACCCGCGTCATGAGGCGGGCGCCGATCTGCGTGGAGCCGGCGATCATGCCCACGATCATCGGGAGGAAGGCGAAGCCGGTCGTGACGGGCGAGAAGCCCTTGACGACCTGCAGGTAGTAGGTGAGGAAGAGGAACAGGCCGAACATCGCGATGACGGCGAGACCCAGCGAGAGGTAGACGCCGCCGCGGTTGCGCTCCAGCAGGACGCGCAGCGGGAGCAGCGGGTGGGCCGTACGGGACTCGACGAGGACGAAGGCGGCGAGCAGCACGACGGAGGCGATGAACATGCCTACGGTGAGGCCGTCCGACCAGCCGGCCGACTCTGCGCGGGTGAATCCGTAGACGAGGGCGACGAGACCGGTCGTGGACAGCACGACGCCGGGTATGTCGAGCGGTGCGCGGTTACGGCCGCCGGCCGGCTCGCGGATGATCATCCAGGCGCCGACGGCGGCGACGATCGCGAACGGGATGTTGACGAAGAAGGTCCAGCGCCAGTTCAGGTACTCGGTGAGGACGCCGCCGAGGATCAGGCCCACGGCGCCACCGCCACCGGCGATCGCACCGTAGATGCCGAAGGCCTTGGCGCGCTCCTTGGCGTCGGTGAACATGACGGCCAGCAGCGAGAGCGCGGCGGGCGCGAGCAGTGCGCCGAAGGCTCCCTGAAGGGCGCGGGCGCCCAGCATCATGGCCTCACCCTGTGCGGCGCCGCCCAGCGCGGAGGCCAGGGCGAAGCCGATGAGACCGACGATGAAGGCGTTCTTGCGGCCCCACTTGTCGGCGATGCGGCCGCCGAAGAGGAGCAGTCCGCCGAAGGCCAGCGCGTACGCGGTGATGACCCACTGGCGGTTGCCGTCCGAGATGCCGAGGTCGGTCTGGGCGGACGGCAGGGCGATGTTCACGATGGTGGCGTCGAGGACGACCATCAGCTGCGCGAGCGCGATGAAGACCAGGGCCTTCCAGCGACTGGGATCGGCTGCGGTTACGGACAGCGGCGGGTTCGCGGCTGTTTTTGACATGGGGGTACCCACTTCATGGTGCGAGATGACTGAAAAGTGATAATCAGGGCGGTCTTACGACGCTAAAGGGCGCGACCCGGGGGCGTCACATGGCTTTCCGCCTCAGGTCCGCCAGCGTGGTCGCCGAGCCCGGCAGTTCGGAGCCGGCCGGGGCCCTCAACCCGTCGAGGAAGAGCTGGAGATGACGGTGGACGAAGACGTCCGCGTCGAAGCAGCCGCTGCCCGGGAGGGGGCGGCTGAGCTGGGACAGCGCGATCATCAGGTCGCCGACTCCGATGTCCGTGCGCACGAGCCCGGAGGAGCGGCCGGCGGCCAGCAGGGCCTCGACCGCTTCCTCCAAGGCCTCGCGGGAGACGAGCAGTTCGGGGTGGTCGTGGTCGAAGTCGCTGGAGAGCACGGGGCACAGCGCGCCGATCCGCTCGTCCGCCGCCGCGTGCGTGAAACGGCACAGGGCGGCGAAGGCGTCCGGCTCCTCGGCGAGGGAGTCGACGGCGAGCCCCGCCACCCGGTTCAGGCCGAAGAGCACGACGTGGTGGATCAGGGCCGGGCGGTCGGGGAAGTGCCGGTAGAGCGTGGCGTTGCCCACGCCGGCCCGGCGGGCGATCTCGTCGAGGGGGGCGGCGGGGCCGAACTCCACGAGCACGTCACGGGCGGCGGTCAGGATGCGTTCCCGGTTGCGGACAGCGTCGGCGCGCGGACGCGGGACGGCGTCCGTGCCGGTCCGGGCGCGGGCACGCTTGCCGGCCGCCTTGATCTTGCCCACGGCGGCCCCCATGGCCGCGCCCACACATGCACCCGCACCCGCACCCGAGCCCGCGCCACCCGCGGCCGGAGCCGTGAGGTCGAGGTCGGCCTCCGGGCCCGGTACGGGCAGGGCCGCCGGATCGGTGGTGGCGGGGCTCTTCATGGACGACTCCCTGGCGGGGTGATGCGTACGTCCGGGCGAGTCGCTCGTCCGCCGAAACGGGGAGCAGCTCCCCGGTTCATGGGGACTCTGGTTCAAACGGGGAGAGGGTCCCCGCTTATTTCACTCTTCCGTGTGACCTGAGTCACACCTCTCCGGTCCCCGTTTGGCCTCTTCCGGCGCGCGGGCCCGCTCCAGCCGTCGGAGGGTGAGCCCACAGAGCGCAGTCCGGACCCGGCCGGCTGCCGCGGACCCGAAGGCCGATCTCCATGCCGCAGACGCGCCACCGGATACGCAAGCCACGCCGCACCAGCGCCTACATCGGCATCACCGCGCTGGCCCTCGGCATCACGGCGACGGCGAGCGCGGGCATATCCGGCCGCAGCCATTCGGCGGCCGGGCCGGTGGCCGCGACCAGCGCCGAGTCGATGCTCGCCCCCTGCCGGATCTCCGGCGCGATGGGCGTGCAGATGTCCGAGGGGCTGCCGACCGCGCCGGGGTACTCGCGCTCGACGGGCGAGGTCCGGGCACTGAACCTGATGATCGACTTCCCCGACGCCAAGGGCGAGGGCACGGCGGCCGACCGGATGGCGGAGTTCTTCCCGCAGACGTCCGACTGGTTTCGCATCAGCTCCTACGGGCGGCTGACCTACCGGGCCGAGGCGCCGATAAAGAACTGGCTGCGGATGCCGATGCCGTTCGCGGCCTACGGGATCGAGCGGGGTTCCGCGTACGAGCCCGGCTACCGCCAGCTCGTCGAACACATCATCAAAACCTCCGATGGTGAGGTCGATTTCTCCCGGTATGACCTGATAAACATCCTGGTCACCCCGAACGCAGGCCCCTCCGCCCTCGACACCGTCCTCTCCGTCACCTTCTCCGGCAACGGCGAGGCCCCGATGGCCGACGGCGTCCCGCTCGCCAACACGTCCTTCGTCTACAGCCGCCAGGACGACGGCTCCGGCTCCTACCGCGAGACCGGCTACCGGGTGCTCCCCCACGAGAACGGACACGTCTTCGGACTGCCCGACCTCTACACCGCCGACGGCGGCGGCACGGTGGGGCACTGGGACATCATGAGCGAGGACTGGGGCGCCAACAACGACCTGCTGGGCTGGCACAAGTGGAAGCTGGGCTGGCTCGACAGCAACCAGATCAGCTGCGCCGGGAAGTCCGGGGTCAGCGACCACGTGCTGAGCCCGCTGTCCGTGGAGGGCGGCACCAAGCTGGCCTTCATCCCCGTCTCGGAGAGCGCCGGGTACGCGGTCGAGGTGCGCACCCTCGCCGGGAACGACGAGGCCGTCTGCAGGCCCGGAGTGCTCATCTACAGGGTGGACTCCGAGGTCGACACCGGCCGCGGTCCCGTCACCGTCTCCGACAGTTCCTCCGCGAGCGGCGGCTGCACCCGGCGGTCCAACGTGCACGCGGAGCTCTCCGACGCGCCGTTCCGGCCGGGCGAGACCTTCACCGACGAGAAGTCGGGCATCAGCGTCTCGGTCGTGGGCGAGCTGCGCAACGGCAGCTACCAGGTCCGGGTCACCCGCCCGTGAGCGGTCTGCTCCGCAGGTGGAACGGGACGAGCAGCGGGACCAAGTGCGGCCGGTCGGCCCGGCAGGTTCCGACCTACGGCCCCCCGCCGGGCCGGATCCGTACCCGCATGGTTGGAAACCCAGCCGCGTAACGACGTAGTAAGGAGACTAGTGAAGGCCTTCGCGCTGCGCCGTGCCGGTGAGCCGCCCGCCGTGCTGGAACGGCCCGTCCCCCACCCCCGGGCGGGCGAGGTCCTCGTACGCACCACGGCCGCGCTCATCTGCGCCTGGGGCGGGCACACCGCCGCCGGGGCGCCCACCGGGCTGGGCCACGAGGCCGTCGGCGTCGTCGAGGCCGTCGGCCCCGGCGTCTGCCCGTCCTACGTCGGCCGGCGCGTCGGCGTCGAGGGCCACGGGCGGCTCGCCGAGTTCTTCCGCGCCCCGGCGGCCGGGGCCGGGCTGGTACCGCTCCCCGACACCATCTCCGACCACCAGGCGCTCTACGCGGCGGGCGCGCTCCCCACCGGCTTCGCCGCCGCCGAGGAGTCCGGGCCGCCCCCGGGCGGCAGCGTCGTCGTCTTCGGCCAGGGCGCGGTCGGGCTCAGCGCGACCATCGCGGCCGGCCGGCTGCGCGGGGCCCGCGTCATCGCCGTCGAGCCGGAGATGAAGCGCCAGCGCCTCGCCCTGCGGTTCGGGGCCGACGTGGTGATCGACCCGGCCTACGAGGACACCGCCGCGCGGATCCTGGAGCTGACCGGCGGCGCCGGCGCCGACCGCGCGATCATGGCGACGGCCGCGCCCGCCGCCGCGAGGGCCGCCCGCGCGGGGCTGTCCGGGAGCGGGAAGATCACGTACGCCCGCTGCCGGCCGCCGCAGAGCAGCGGGGCGCGGCTCGCGCGGGCGCTGCACCTGATCGGGGACGGGCTGGTGGACCCGACGGTGATCACCACGCACGAATTCCCGTTCCACCGGGTCGGGGAGGCCTTCGGGCGGCTCGCCGCCAAGGAGCCGGGCATGATCAAACCGGTCATCATCTTCCCGCGGCCGGACAGCGACGGCGTCAGCGATAGCGACAGCGACCACAAGGAGATCCGCCCATGAGCAGCACCCCCGAAGAGCGCCTCGCCGCCGCCGGCCTGAAGCTGCCGCCGACGCCCTCGCCGGTCGCCGTCTACGTCCCCGCCGTACAGAGCGGGCACTACGTGTACACCTCCGGCCAGCTCCCGATGGTCGACGGCGCCCTCCCCCTCACCGGGAAGGTCGGCGCCGAGGTCACGCCGGAGCAGGGCAAGGAGCTGGCGCAGCAGTGCGCGCTCAACGCGCTGGCCGCCATCACCTCCGTCGCGGGGGACCTGTCCGCCGTGAAGCGCGTGGTCAAGGTGGTCGGCTTCGTGGCCAGTGACCCGCACTTCACGGGACAGCCCGGCGTGCTCAACGGCGCGAGCGAGCTGCTGGGCACCGCCTTCGGTGACGCGGGCATCCACGCCCGCAGCGCGGTCGGCGTGAGCGTGCTGCCGCTGGACTCCCCCGTCGAGGTGGAGGTCGTCGTCGAACTGCACGCCCCGATGGGCTTCTAGCGCCTGCCGTCAGGGGCGGCCGTCAGGGCGGCTGTCAGGGGCGGCCGTACTGTCTGCGGGCGCGGCGCTCGTGTCCGGTGAGTCCGCCCCAGATCCCGAAGTTCTCGCCGGTCTCCTGGGCGTGCTCGAGGCAGGCGCTGCGGGCCGGGCAGGAGAAACAGATCCGCTTGGCCCGGGCGGCGGAGCCCGAGGCCTCGGAGTAGAAGAGCTCGGCGCACTCCTCGTCGGAGGTGCACACCGCCTTCTTCCACCAGTCGTCGTCCCCGGCGGGCCGCGGAAGCGTGATCCCCATGGCCGGCACTCTCCTTCGCGTCGCCGTCCACTCCAGGCTGACAGCGGCGGACGGCCGGGATGAGGGCCGATCGGCACCAGCTGGCCGTGCCGATCGGCCGTACTGCGTTCCGCTGCGCCGGGCGAAGGGTCCCCGGCCGCGGTGTCCGGCAGTCACCGATCCCATGAACCGGGCCCATCGGACTCACCCCGATTTCCGTGGAATTACCCCAACGTAAAGGCCTGACCTGCGATGCAGCGGGGAGAGGCCGGGAAACGTGGAGGGGCCGGCGCATGGCAGTCTGGTGCCCATGAGGCTGCGTGATCTGCTGTCGTCCGAAGAGGCCCAGGCGCCTGCGGACCCGTGTCTGCTGCGCCTGTTGCGCCTGCCGGGCGGCGAGCGGGACCTCGACCGGCCCGTGCTGGGCACGGTGACCATCGACCTGCCCGACCCGGGGCGCTTCGTGTCCCCCGGCGACCTGGTGCTGTCCGGACTGGCCTGGCACCGGCGGCACCGCCAAGGCCGGCAGGACGCAGCGGCCGACCCGTCCGACGCGTTCGTCCGCGTCCTCGTGGAGGCGGGCGCCGTGGCGCTGGGCGCGGGCGAGGCGCGGTTCGGCCACGTCCCCGAGGATCTGGTGGAGGCCTGCGCCCGGCACGGGCTGCCGCTGCTCGCGGTGGGCGTGGAGGTGCCGTTCACCTCGGTCACCGAGTACGTGGCGCGCGGCCGGACCGAGGAGCGGATCGGCGGTCTCGCCGCGCTCGTGGACCGGCACCGGCGCTTCAGCACGGACCGGCAGGCCGGTGCGGGGGCGGACGCCCTGCTCGAACTGCTGCTGGCCGAGCTGGACCTGCGCGCGCACATCCTCTCCCCGACCGGCCGGCAGATCGCGGGCGCGCGGCCGCCGCTGCCGGAGAAGACTGCCTCGGCGCTGGCCGGGCGGTTCCTGGCCGCCGAACGGGCGGGTGAGCGGGCCCCGCACCGTACGGTCGCGCGCGGGACGGCCTTCTCCCTGTTCCCGGTCCGCTCCGGGCCCGGGGAGGGGGAGGGGGACTCCGCTCCCGGTGCGGCGCTGACCGACTGGCTGATCGCCGTCGAGGCCGACAGCTCCGACTGGAACGACGAACGCGTCGACCTGCTGGACCGGCTCGCGCGGCTGGTCGCGGTGGAGCGCGGCGGCCGCGACACCGACCGCACGATGCGGCGGCGCGCCGCCGAACGGCTGCTGGCGCTGGTCGGCTCGGCCGCTGCCGCCGCCGACGGGGAGAGCCGGCAGGCGCTGTTCGACGAGGAAGAGGCGGCGGCCCGGCTCACGGCGGGGGCCGCGGGGGCGGGCGGGCCGGGAGGCCCTGGAGGCCCGGGAGGCCCGGAAAGCCGGCTTCGCTGGCAGGCCGTGTCGGCCCGGCTGGATCCGAAGGGGGTGCACGGGTTTCCCGTAGCGGCGTCCGTGCGCGACCTGCTGGAGGAGGTCCTGCTGCATCCGCGGTGCCTGGGGCCCGACGCAGGACCGCGGATGGCCGTCACGGCGGCCGGGGACGGGGCCGAGGCCGTCGCCTTCGTGCTCGTCGGGGCGAACGCGCTGCTGACCCCCGACGCGGTCGTACGGGTCGCCGGCGGCTCGCTGCCGCGCGGGCTGCGGGCCGGGGAGCGGCTGGCCTTCGGCGTCAGCGACCCGGTGGGCGGGGCCGCGGAGTTGCGGCACGCGCTCGCGCAGGCCCGTAACGCCCGGCAGGTCGCGGCCCCTTCGGAAGCGGTCGCCGCCTGCGGGCCGGACGATCTCGCCGCGCACGTCATGGCGCTGCTGCCGCTGATCCCGGCCGAGGTCCGGCGGGAGTTCAGCCGTCGGCTGCTGGCCCCGCTGACCGACTACGACCGGCGCTACCGCTCCGACCTGGTGCCCACCCTGCGGGCCTTCCTGGAACACGACGGCTCCTGGGCCCGCTGCGGCGAGGCGCTGCACCTGCACGTGAACTCGCTGCGCTACCGGATCAGCCGCATCGAGGCGCTGACCGGGCGCAACCTGAGCCGGCTGGAGGACAAGATGGACTTCGCGGCGGCCCTGCGGATGGGCTGAGGCGGCCGGAGTAGCCTCTCGGTCCGCAGGAAGATCATCGGCATGGCATCGGGGGGATCCGCGCATGACCCGTCACATCGAGTTCGAGCGACTGCACAACTTCCGCGATCTGGGCGGCTATCGCACGCGGGACGGCTCCACCGTCGTGTGGGGCGCCCTCTACCGGGCGGACTCGCTCGGCAAGCTCGCGGGCGCCGACTGGGAGCGGTTCCTGGAGCTCGGCGTGCGGACGGTCATCGACCTGCGCTACCCCTGGGAGATCGAGGCGAAGGGCCGGATACCGGAGCCCGAGCGGTTCACGTACGCCAACCACAGCATCGAGCACCGGCCGTACGACCAGGCCGAGATCGACCCGGACACCGACCCGTGGCGGTTCCTCGCGGACCGGTTCGCCGAGGTCGCCGAGGACGGG
Source organism: Streptomyces sp. AP-93 (assembly GCF_022808175.1). GTDB lineage: Bacteria > Actinomycetota > Actinomycetes > Streptomycetales > Streptomycetaceae > Streptomyces. The sequence continues at coordinate 246,430 of NZ_JALGBX010000009.1, forward strand.
GTGGCGGAGATCCGCGCCGCGATCGAGCTGCTCGCCGAGGGCCCGGGCCCGGCGGTCTTCCACTGCACCTCCGGCAAGGACCGCACCGGGCTGATCGCCGCGCTCGTCCTGACCCTCCTCGGTGTGGACGAGGAGCAGATCCTCGCGGACTTCGCCCTGACCGAGCTGGCGACCGCCCGCCTCACGGCCGACTGGCACACCGCCAACCCCGGCCGCACGATGCGCTGGCCCTCGTACGGCCGTGCGCCCGCCGAAATCCTGAGCCTGACCCTGGCCGGTCTCGCCACCCGCTACGGCTCGGTCCGGTCCTACCTCGCGGACGAGGTCGGCATCACCCCGGCCACGACGGAGCGGCTGCGGGCCCGGTTCCTGACACGGTGAGCCCCCCCCTCGCCGCCCCCGCCCGGACGGGCCCGGGCCTCGGCGGCCCGGGCCTCGGCGGCGCAGGGATCAGCGGCGCAGGGCCTCCGCCGGCTCGATGCGGGCAGCGCGCCAGGCGGGGTAGAGGCCGGCCAGGACTCCGGTGAGCAGCCCGAGGAACGGAGCGACCGCGACGGTGCCGGGGTGGACGACGGGGGTCCAGTCGCGGAGGACGGCGACGCCCACCACGGTGAGGGCGCCCAGGGACGTGCCGACGAGACCGCCGAGGATGCCCAAGGCCCCTGATTCTGCGAGGAATTGCGTGGTGATGTGGCGGCCGCGGGCGCCGAGCGCGCGTCGCAGGCCGATCTCGCCGGTGCGTTCCAGGACGGCGACCAGGGTGGTGTTGGCGATGCCGACGGCCCCGATGACCAGGCAGATCCCGGCCAGGATCAGGAAGAGCTGTTCCAGGTCGGAGGTGACCCCGCTGCGCAACATCCGCGGGTCCGGCGGCGGTACGGACTTCAGGTACTCGGGGTGGTCGGGGCGCAGTGCGGTGGGGGCGAGGCGGGCCACCTGCTGGGCGGCGCCGATATCGGTCGCGATCAGCATGCTGGTGCCGTCGCTCTCGGGCGCGCCCCAGATCTCCTCGGCCGTGGTGCGGGGCACCGCGACCGAGAGGAGGAGGTCGGACTTGCGCTGCACGTCCTCGATGATCCCGATCACGGCGAAGGGCTCGGAGCCGATGAAGACGGCCGGCCGGGTGTCGAGGGTGGTGATGCCGAGGCGTGCGGCGACGGACGAGCCGAGGACAGCCACGCGTTGCCTGGTACTCGAGTGGTACTCGTCGTAGAGGCGGCCCTGGGCCAGCTTGGGGACGGCGGCCCGCAGGGCGCCGGGTGAGGCTGCGACCACCTCGCTGGTGTCGCCCCCGCCGCCGCCCCCGCCGACCGGGGCGGAACGGACCTTGCCGGCCGTGGCATCGAGCCGGACCGTGTAGAAGACGCCCGCGTGCTGGACCCCGCCCAGCCGCCCGACGCGGAGGTCGGCGTCCACCGGGAATCCGGGGCCGGCGAAGGGGTCCTTGCTCCGGGCGACGTCTTCGACGGTCACCTCGGTGGCGGTGAGCAGGTTGAAGCGGCCGTCGATCTGGGACGAGGTGGTGGCGGTCAGGCCGAGGACGGCGACGAAGGTGCCGACGCCGAGGACCGTTCCGAGCGCCGTCAGCGCCGAGCGGGCCGGGCGCTGCAGGATCCCGGCGAAGGCCTCCGCGACGTTGTCGCGTGCGGTGAAACGGGAGGGCTCGACACGGACGGCGGAGCGGGATCGTCGCCGCACGGTCCGGCGGAGCTGGGGCAGGTTCATGCGGGGGCCTGTTCGCGCAGTATGCCGTCGCGGATCGCCACGGTCCGGCCACCGTGCGCGGCGACCTCCTGGTCGTGGGTGATGACGAGGACCGTCATCCCGTCGGCGTGGAGTTCGTCGAGGAGGGCCAGCACGGTGTCGGCGTTGACGGAGTCGAGGTTCCCCGTGGGTTCGTCGCACAACAGCAGCGACGGCCGGGCGACCAGGGCCCGGGCGATGGCCACCCGCTGGCGTTCGCCGCCGGACAGCCGGGAGGGCAGCGCGTCGAGGCGGTGGGCGAGCCCGACCCGGGTGAGGGCCTCACGGGCCCGGGCGGGGCGCTCCTTGCGGGGTACGCCGTTGTAGAGCATGGCGAGGGCGACGTTCTCCAGGGCCGAGCGGTGCGGCAGCAAGTGGAAGGACTGGAAGACGAATCCGATGCGGCGGCCGCGCAGGGCGGTCCGGTCGCTGTCGCCGAGCGCGCCGGTGTCGATGCCGTCGATGAGGTAGTGGCCCGTGGTGGGTGCGTCGAGCAGGCCGGCGATGTTGAGGAAGGTCGACTTGCCGGAGCCGGAGGGGCCGACGACGGTGACGAACTCCCCGCGCTGGATGGTGAGATCACACGGTTTGAAGGCGGCCACCGGCGGGGGGCCCGGGTAAGTGAGGCCCACCTGCCGGAACTCGATGACGGGCGGCACGGCCTCGGTGAGGGTCTCGGTGGCGGTCACGGTGACGGTGACGGTGACGGTGACGGTGACGGTGTCGGTGGCGGTGTCGGTGGCGGTCTGGGTGGCGGGCTCGGTCGCGGTCTCGTCGGCGGTCCCGGTCATGAACCGTCGCCGCTCTTGCCGCCGTCGGTCTTGCCACCGGTCCGCTTGCCCGCGACGCCGGGGTTGACTCCGATGACGACCGAGTCGCCGTCCGCGATCACGCCGTCCCCGGCGGGCCGGATCTCCACGTAGCCGTCACCGGTCGTCCCGGGCCTTATCTCGACCCGGCGCTGGGCTCCCGTACCGTCCACGACGGTGACACTGGTACGGCCGTCGGTCCCGGCGGAGACGGCGGTCACCGGAACGACCAGTGCGTTCCCGTCGGTCGCGGCGGCCTCCACGGTCAGCCGTACGTCCTGGCCGGCGAGTTTGGCGTCCAGCGCGGCGAGGGGGCGTACGAGCATCTCGTACCCGCTCGGACCGCCGGGGGCGGGAGCCTGCTGGCCCTGCCCGTCCCCCTGGCCGCCGTTCGGCGCGGCGGGTGGCGCCGACGCGGTGTCCGCGACCGACAGCACCTCGGCGGCAGCCGTGACCCCGCTGGTCTCGGAGAGGATCTCGACCTTCTGGCCGGTGCGGACCAGGCCCTTCTGGTGCTCGGCGAGCTGCCCGCGCACGACGAGCGCGCCGGCGGACAGGGTCATCGCGGCGCCGCTGACCGGGGAGCCGGGGCGGACGCCGACGGAGTCGGCGCGGGCGGGGAAGGACTCCAGGAAGACGACCTCGCCGGCCGGGACCATGGGTCCGGCCGCCGCGCGGGCCTCGGTGAGGCGCTCGCGGGCCTTGGTCAGGTCTTCCTTGGCGCGGGCCAGGGCGCGGGCAGCGTCCTGGGCGGCGCCCTTGCCGCCGGTGGTGCCCGTGGCACCCGAGGTTCCCTTGCCGTCGGTGCTACCCGTACCACCGGTCGTAGCGGCCGTACCGGTGCCACCCCCGGCGGACCTGGCGGCGGCCTTGACGTCCTCCAGGGCTCGTTCGGCAGAAGTGACCGCGTCCTCGGCAGCCTTGAGGGCCTCGCCGCCGTCGGCCACCGCGGGCAGCGGGTCGTAGCCGATCGACTTGTAGAACGCGCCGAGCGCGGCCTTGGTCCCCGCGCCGAAGGTGCCCGCCTTGTCGGATCCCGTGCCGTGGCCGAGCCCGGCGAGGGCCTTCTGGAGCTGCTTCACGTCATCACCGGTGGCACCCGGCTTCAGGTCCCGGTACACGGGCAGCGCCCCGGGCAGCGCGAAGACGGGGCGCCCGGACACCTCCAGGAGCACCTTGCCCGCCAGGACGGGATCCCCCTGCCGAACGGCGACCTTGGTGACCACAGGCTGGGCGGAGCCCTCCCCGCCCGCGACCGTCGGGGTGACCTGGACGGCCTGGGCGGAGGTGACCGTGCCGCGCACGATGAGGGTGTCGCGCAGCACGCGCTTCTCGACCCGCGCGACGAGTACGTCCAAGGGCGGCGGGCCCGCCTCGGCCGCGGCCTGCGCCGGCGACTTGATCACGAGCGAGGCGCCGACACCGGCGGCGGAGAGCAGCACGGCCCCCGCCGCTACGGCCGCCAGCCACGCACGTCGCCGGGACAGCCCGGCGGAGGGCCCGGCCGACAGCCCGGCGGAGGGCTCGGCGCCCCCGGATTCCCCGACCTGCCCGGACTGCTGAGGAGGCGGGACGAGTTCGGCCGGTTCAAGGTCTTGCGTGTCGCCCTTCATTAGCAGCCGGACAGCAGAAAAGTGGCCGAACCCAACAGTGGGGCGACTACGGATGAATCCCGTCGAAACGGCACAGCAGACCTCCTGGGACATCTTGCGATCACGGTCACCCTAAACCGAGAAGTGATCAACCAACCTGTACTCAGGGACAGTTGTGAAAGCAATCTGCCACGTGATCGACTCCGGGTCGTCGGGTTCGGCCTGAAACAACAGGGGCCTCACCCGCCGAAATCCGTCTTGCCCCAATCGAAAGGAAGACCATGAAGCTCCGCAATTCCCTGCGCACCTTCGCGGCTGCCGGCCTTATCCTCGGCGCCGTCGCCGTCAGCGCCGGTTCGGCCTCCGCCGCCGGCAAGGACGGCTGGCTCGAGGCCGGCGAGTTCGGCCTGTTCTGCACCGCGAACCAGGGGAACTCGGTCTTCGACCTCTACACCTCCGACGGCTACTTCCCGGACGACTTCTTCAAGGGTTCGCAGAGTTGCGCCGGGCACACCACGGACGACTACACCGAGTCCTACCACAACCGCGACACCTTCACGTGGGACGTCTACACCGACCCGCAGCGCGGCGGCTACCAGACGCACCTCAACCCCACGGAAAAGGGCAACTTCAACTCGCTCTACGGGAACAAGCTCTCCTCGGCGTACATCCGCCTCTAACCACATCCGCCTCTAAGCACATCCGCCCAGACCCGCACATGTGAGACGGCAGCTCCGCCCGTAAGCGCCGGGCGGAGCTGCCGCTCCCCGCACCCTAGCCGTCCCCGCATCGGAGCCACCATGTTCTCGCCGCGTTCCCCCCGTCCCGTCCTGACGGCCTCCGCAGCCGCACTGGCGCTCTTCCTGACCGGGTGCGCGCAGTCGGACGGCGGCGGATCCGACGCGGAACCCGGGATCGGCGCTGTGCCGACGCTCCTCGAAAGCCGGAACCTCACCTTGCCGATGGCCTCCTACCTCCCGGACAACCGGCAGCACGCGATGCTCAGCGAGGCACAGGACGTACTCGTCGACCAGTGCATGCAGCGCTTCGGCTTCCGCTACCAGCTGCGGCGGAAGGAGCCGGCGGTCAAACGGGACAACAATCGGCTGTACGGACTTTCCGATCCGGCCGAGGCTGCCCGGTACGGGTACGCCAACCCGCCGGAAGGCCAGGCCCAGAGACCTCCGCAGCAGGCCCTCGGTCCCAACGAGCAGCTCGTGCTGCACGGACTGGAGGTGGACCCGTCCCTGCCCGTCCCGATGAGCCAGGACGAGGCGGAGAAGTCCGACGTGGCGACCACGGTCGTCGCCGGCCAGAAGGTACCGGCGGGCGGTTGCCTGCGTGAAAGCGCCCTCAAGCTGTTCTCACCCACCAAGGACTCGGTGGCGTCCACGGATGTACAGGGCTTCGGCCTTGACTCCTACGCCCGCTCCCAGAAGGACAGCAGGGTCGTCGGGGCGTTCAAGTCATGGAGCGAGTGCATGGGCAGGCACGGATACACCGACGACAGCCCCATGGGCCAGCCGCCCGGCATTGACAGCTCCGGCATCAGCAGCCCCCAGGCGATCGCCATGGCCAAGCAGGACGTGGGATGCAAGAGGGAAACCAACCTCGTCGGCATCTGGTACACGGTGGAAGTCGCCTACGAGAACCGGGTCATCGAGCAGAACGCCGAGACCTTGGACCGGGCCAGGAAGCAACTCGACGCGCGCCTGAAGCTCGCCGCCACGCTCATCGCCGGCACCTGAACCGTGGACGAGTGAGGCCGTATCGGCGCGGCCATGGCCCCGCCGCCGTCATCCGCCCCACGCGAACGGCCGCTACGCGCACGGGCTGTCAGTGCCGCGAGCATCCCCACAGCCTTGTCCGGCGGAGCAGGTGGCCAAGCGGTGGTGCACCGCGAGGAGACAGGTCTGGACACGGGATATCCCACCCAGCTTTCCGCGGATGTTCTCCAGATGGAATTTCACCGTGCGAATGGACAAGCCGAGGCTCACTGCGAGTTCGTCATTCGACGGGCCGTACGCCATCGCGTGGAACATCTGGAGCTCCCGGTCCGTGAGATCGGGCAGCCGGAGAAACCCTTGACGGATCCATTCCGTCTCCTTTTCCCGTCGCCCCTGTTCGCCGGGTTCGCGGGAGGTGCAGCACGGACTCACGTCGCACTCGCTCCTTCTCCCGCAGCGAGAGAAGGACCCGCCTAAGGGAGCCCGCGCATCGCCGGTGGCGGTCTGGCCGCCCCGAGCTCCTCCCGGGATGAGTTTCATGACGTCCCTTCGGACGATGGGCGGGCCGATCCGACAGGCGTGCTTGATAGCGTGGAGGGCTACGCGGGATCCCCCCTCGAGGTCGCCAGATGCAAGTTATATGCATCCAGCGATCTGATCAAGCAGTTTAGGTCGCCGTCCCGGCACCGCACCGTGGAGTACCCATGCCCGAACGCCGCTTTGACGCCTCCGGGTTCCGCAGCGCACGCGCCGTGAAGGGCCTGACCCAGGCGCAGGTGGCCGCCGCGCTCGGAGTCAAGGACCCGTCCGTCGTCTCGCGCTACGAGAGCGGAGACGCGTCCCCGCCCCCGGAGAAGCTGGCTCGGCTCGCAGCACTGGTGGGCGAGCGCGTGGACGACCTGTTCCCGCGCTCCGGCCTGCCGACCCTCGCGGACCTCCGGTGCGACGCGGGCATGACGCAGAAGGACACCGCGGCCGTCACGCAGACCGGCTCGCCCTCTCCCGTGCGGGCGGCTGAAGGAGGACGGCGCAGACTGGCCCCCCACTACGTCGCCCCTCTGGCGGAGGCGTACGGCGTCAGCGTCGAAGAGCTGCTCGCCGCGGAGGAGCGTTCCTTCGGCGAGGACGTCGCGGCAGCGCCGCAGCATCCCCAGGCCCGGCAGCCCGTGGGGCCGTACAGCATCGCGAAGAGGATCACGACCCTCCTCGAGGGGACCGCCGAGCAGGACCGTCCCACGGATGCCGAACTCGCCGCACGCGGCAACGCCCAGGCGGGCCGCGCGGTCCTGAGCGGCCCCCTCGTGACGAGCCTCCGCCTCGGCCGGTCGACGCACGCCGACCCCGAGGTCCTGGAAGCCCTGGCAGCCGCCCTCGACGTGCCCGCCATGTTCTTCGAAACCGGCGACGCGGAGGTCACGGCCGTCGTCACCAGCCTGCGAGCGGCGCGCATCGGCCTGACCGCCATGGCGGCCCGCGGAGCCGAGAGCGACTCACAGAACGCCGAACTCATGCGCTGGGCCGCCTACATGTTCGGAGGAGGGCTCCAGGGCGGTGACGCCTCCCCGCCCCAGGCCTCGAGCTGATTCCACGACCCGGACGCGACCGCCGAGATCACGGCACTGATGCCCTTCCTGGACGCGATCACACGAGAAGACTCCCGGCCCCTAGAGTCGGTCCGGACGCTGGAACCGATCTGACCTTCAGTCACAGAAAGCGGCGGGGCGGGGCGCGACTCCACCGCCCATCGGAGGGGAACGCACAGTGGGGGCACACGGATGAACGACGGGCGGATGACCGGCATTCGCCGGAGGGTGCTCGCGGCTCTCGGCCGGCTGCCATCCCGTCAGGGCCTGCTCGCCGCGCCGGGAACCCACCTGGCACGACGATCCAGCGCGCGGGAGATCGCAAAGTTCTCCGACGCGGTTCTCGCGGGCCTCGACAGGCCGATTCCCACGGACCCGGACAGCCTGTTCGAGGTACTGAGAGCCGACGTGGAGCGGCGCTTCAACGAGCAGCACGCGGAACTCCCGTTCCGTCCGGTCCTCCTGTACTTCCGCAGGTTCCCCGTGGATACGGCCAGTGGCCTCACCGCGACGTTCGACGACCGGATCGCGATCATCATCGAAAGCCGAACGACCACACTCCACCAATTCGTGATCTTCGCGCACGAAATGTGGCACGTCCTGAAGGGAGAGTGCCTCTCTCACGGGGCCCACAGCGACACCGCCTCGGCAGCTGCCAGGTCACTCGGCGGCGAACTGGCAGGCGACGACCTCATAGCCCTGGCCGCAAGGAGCCACGTCGACACCCAGGAGGAAAGCGACGCGGAGGAGTTCGGGCTGCAGATGGGAGCCCGGCTGCGGGACTGCCTGAAAGGCGGCGGTACCGTACCGACAACTGGTCTGGCCGGCCGGATCCAGTCGAGCATAGGCCGAAGCAGAGGCTACTGAGCATGACCGGATCGGATTACTACGTTCCGGCCGGCGCCTTGGCCATCGCTCTGGTGGTGAAGTCTCCTTCCTTCTGGCGCAGTCGGCACTCGCCCATGACCAAATCGATCTTCGTGATGCTCACGGCGTCGGCAGCGGCTTTCGTGTTCGGCGCTCCGCCGACGATCGAGCGGGTCAACCGGTTCACCGGTGTCCCGAACATCTCGGCGCTCATCGTCTACTGCGTTCTGCCGTGCCTGTCGTGCGGCTCGAATGTGCTCCTCATCCACTGGCGCGGGGGTGCCGAAGAGGTCCTCCGGGGGCGCACCAGGATGTGGATCGCAGCAACCGCTGCACTGATCGTGACGTTCTGCGTTCTCTTCTACCTCGGCAGCGTGCCCGTCGAGCGGCCGCGCGACTTCGACACCTTCTACGCGAACACGCCGTTCGTGCGGGAGGTGATCGTGCTCTATCTGGTCGCGCACTTCGCCACGACTCTCGTGGTGGCAACGAGGTGCTGGCGGTGGGCCCGTGAGCTTCGGGATCTCCAGGCGGCATGGACCCACAGGGGCCTGCTCATCCTTGTGGTCGCGTTCGGTTTCGGCTTGTCGTTCGCCCTGCTCAAACTCCTGGCCGTCGGTGCCCGATGGGCCGGTACGGACGGATGGGACTCGCTCAGCACCGATGTCGCGCCTCCCCTCGCAGGACTCGGCGCCGCCCTGACGACGATCGGCTTCCTGGTGCCCGCCGTCGGGCAAGGAGCAGTCTCCCGCTGGCGGGCCCTTCACCGCTTTCGCCGCCTGCAGCCCCTCTGGTCGGAAATCCGCCCCGAAGTACCCCCCGCCAGCCCACCACCGATGCCGTGGTGGAAGCCCATCGAACGCCGGCTCATGCAGCGGGAGACGGACATCTTCGACGCAGTACTGCGACTGACCCCGTGGTTCGACCACGCCACCGGCACGAAGGCCTACGGACTCGCCCTGGCCGAGCACTCCGAGAACCGCCGGGCCCGCAGCGAAGCCGACGCCTCCGTCCTGGCCCGCGCAGTCATCCAGAAGGGCTCAACCCTGCCCCCGGTCACACCGGAACAACGATGGACCGTCACCTCCACCGAAGACTCCGAAGACCTCCTCGACATGGCCACCGCCATGCGGCACTCCCCACGGGTGCAAGCGACACGGCAGGCCACCACACCGGCCGGGCACAGCGAATGACCCTCTCGGCCGGCCCACTCGTACGCGGGTCGGAGACGAATGTCGTCGTCGATCATCTCGGCGCCGACCGTGATGCGGTCAGCTCCCCTGCTCCTGCTGCGTGTTCGTGGCGTCGATCTCTGCGACGAGGCCCTCGATCAGGCCCTTGATCTCGTCCCGGATGGGGCGCACGGCCTCGACGCCCTGGCCCGCGGGGTCCTCCAGCTGCCAGTCCAGATAGGTCTTGCCGGGGAAGTACGGGCAGGCATCGCCGCAGCCCATGGTGATGATGTAGTCGGAGGCCTGCGCGGCCTCGGGGGTGAGGACCTTCGGCTTCTGGTCGGAGATGTCGATGCCCAGCTCGGCCATGGCGGCGACGGCCGAGGGATTGATCTGCTCGCCGGGAACGGATCCCGCGGAACGGACCTCGACCCGGTCTCCCGCGAGGTGGCGCAGGAAGCCGGCAGCCATCTGCGAGCGGCCCGCGTTGTGGATGCACACGAACAGCACGGAGGCGAGCGGCGGGGTGGACAGCATCGGTACTTCCTTCATCAGCAGGGCCAAGGGTCGACCGGGCCGGCCATCGCGCTCAGGCGGCAACGGATCAGCCTGGACTGGTATCAGCCCTGGGTGATGTGACAGTATCAGTCCATGATGACGTCAGTCGACACTGATCTGCTCCGGGTTCTCGCCGATCCGCTCAGGCTCCAGATCGTGACCCTCCTCGCCCGGGAAACGCTCTGCACCACGCACTTGGTCGAGGAGACGGGTGCCAGGCAGACGAATCTCTCCAACCACCTGAAGGTGCTGCGCGAGGCCGGGTTCGTGGAGACGGAGCCGTGCGGAAGGTTCACCTACTACCGCCTGCGCCCGGACGTCATCGAAGCGCTCGCCGGTCAGTTCGCCGCCCTCGCGTCCACCGCGCGCCTCACTGCCGAATCGAACTTCAAGCGGTCCTGTCCGTAGCCCGCTCACCCCCTCACCTGCCCGAGGAGAACCTGCCGTGACCGCCCCCGAGCCCGCCACCGACGCCATAGCCGGTGACGAGCCCCAGCCCGCACCCGGCGCGACCCCGCCCCGCACCCCGCTGATCGCCCGCGCCGCCGCCGAGCTGGTGGGCTCCGCCGCCCTGGTCGCGATCGTCGTCGGCTCCGGCATCCAGGCCACGCAGCTCACCCAGGACGTGGCGCTCCAGCTCCTGGCCAACTCCACCGCCACCGTCTTCGGCCTCGGCGTCCTCATCACCCTCCTCGGCCCGGTGTCCGGCGCCCACTTCAACCCGGCCGTCACCCTGGCCGAGTGGTGGACCGCCCGCCGCGGCGGAGCGGGCGTCACGGCGCGCGAGGCGGCCGTCTACGTCCCCTCGCAGATCGTCGGCGCCGTCGCGGGCGCGATCCTCGCCGACGCGATGTTCGGCGAGCCGCTGGTGAAGTGGTCCACGCACGACCGCTCCGCCGGGAACCTCCTCCTGGGCGAGGTCGTGGCCACGGCGGGCTTGATCCTGCTCGTCTTCGGCCTGGCGCGGACAGACCGCCTGCGCTTCGCGCCCGTAGCGGTGGCCTCGTACATCGGTGCCGCGTACTGGTTCACCTCCTCCACCTCCTTCGCGAACCCGGCGGTGACGATCGGCCGCGCCTTCACCGACACCTTCGCGGGCATCGCCCCCGCCTCGGTCCCGGCATTCGTCGGCGTGCAGCTGCTCGGTGCCGCCATGGGCCTGGCCCTGGTCGCGGTCATCTTCATGCGGGGCGAGACGGACGGCGGGTCGCCCTCCGCATGACGCAGTAGACGGACGTGGTGGTGATCCAGGCGCCGAGGAGTTCGGCGCGCCCGAAGTCTTCAGTCGATCCGAAGTCTTCAGTCGATCCGCGGGCTGCGGCGCTCCAGCAGGACGACGTCGCGCCACACGCCGCGGTGGCGGCCGATGCGCGCGCGGGTGCCGATGACGCGGAAGCCGGCCCGCTGGTGCAGGGCCAGGCTCGCGGTGTTCTCGGGGAAGATCCCGCACTGGATCGTCCAGATGCCCGCCGCCTCGGTCGAGGCGATCAGCGCGTCGAGCAGGGCGCGGGCGACGCCGCGGCCCCGGGCGCCGGGGTGCACGTAGACGGAGTGCTCGACCACGCCCGCGTACGCGCACCGGTCCGAGACCTTGGACGCGGCCACCCAGCCGAGCAGCTTCCCCTCCTGGCCGACCGCGACGAAGCGGTGTCCGGGCAGTTTGGCCGCGTCGAAGGCCTCCCAGGCGGGGGCCTCCGTCTCGAAGGTGGCGTTGCCCTCGTCGATCCCGGCTTCGTAGATCGCCAGGACCTCGTCCGCGTGCGCCCGGGCCAGCGGCTCGATGCGGATGCTCATCCCGAGGCCGCCCGGGTCAGCAGGGCGCCCATCGCGGCGAGGACGGCGGGCTCCACACGGTAGTAGACCCAGGTGCCGCGCCGCTCGGAGGAGAGCAGGCCGGCGTCCTTGAGCTTCTTCAGGTGGTGGGAGACCGTCGGCTGGGAGACGCCCACGTCGGAGATGTCGCACACGCAGGCCTCTCCGCCCTCGTGCGAGGCGACGGCCGAGAACAGCCGCAGGCGCACCGGGTCACCCAGGGCCTTGAACATCACCGCGGTCCGCTCGGCCTCCTCGGCCGTCAGCGGGCGCTCCGACAGGGGCGGGCAGCAGGGCGCAATGGGCTGCGGCTCCAGGAGCGGCATCACCTCGGAAAGGGACATGCGCCCATCATCCCCGGCGATTAGATGGATGTCTATGTTGACGAACGTCGATACAGCGTGCCAGCCTGGAGGTGCGAGGGCATCGATGGATGTCGAATCAGAGAGCGGGCCGCGCGAAGCGGCCCAGTGAAGCAGCCCAGTGAAGTGGCCCAGTGAAGTGGCCCAGTGAAGCAGCCAGGGGAGCCCGTCATGAACGCGTCCACCGAAGCCCTGCCCGTCGTCGTGATCGGCGCCGGACCGATCGGCCTCGCGGCCGCGACCCGGCTCGTCGAGCGGGACATCGAGCCCCTCGTACTGGAGGCTGGCCCCACCGCCGCCTCCGCGGTCCGCGCGTGGGCGCACGTACGCCTCTTCTCCACCTGGGGAGAGGTCGTCGACCCGGCCGCCGAGAAGCTCCTCGCCCCCACCGGCTGGACCAAGCCCGACGCCGGCACCTACCCCTCCGGCGGGGACTGGGCGGAGCTCTACCTCCAGCCCCTGGCCGACGTCCTCGGCGAGCGCGTGCTCTACGGCGCGACCGTCACCGGCGTGTCCCGGACCGGCCGTGACCGGATCGTCGACACCGACCGCGAGGCCCAGCCCTTCGTGATCCACTACACCGCAGGCGACGGCAGCGAGGCCCGCGTCTTCGCCCGCGCCGTGATCGACGCTTCCGGCACCTGGTCCACGCCGAGCCCGGCCGGCGGCAGCGGCCTTCCGGCCCTCGGCGAGCACGCAGCGGCCGACCGCATCACGTACCGCGTCCCGGACCTCAAGGACCCGGCCGTGCGCGCCCGATACGCGGGGAAGCGCACCGCAGTCATCGGCTCCGGAGCCTCCGCCTTCACCGCCCTCGCCCACCTGGCCGACCTCGCGAAGCAGGAGTCCGGCACGCACGCCGCCTGGATCCTGCGCCGCGGCATCTCCGGCTCCACCTTCGGCGGCGGCGCCTCGGACCAGCTCCCCGCGCGCGGCGCCCTCGGCCTCGCCGCCAAGGCAGCCGTCGACGACGGCCACGCCGACGCCGTCACCGGCTTCCGCACCGAAGCCGTCGAGCGGGACTCCGACGGCCGCCTGGTCCTCGTCGGCGAGGTCGGCCGCCGCCTGGACCCGGTCGACGAGGTCATCGTCCTGACCGGCCTCCGCCCCGACCTCACCTTCCTGGACGAGCTCCGCCTCGGCCTGGACGAACGCCTCCAGGCCCCCACGGCCCTCGCCCCCCTGATCGACCCCAACCAGCACTCCTGCGGCACCGTCCGCCCCCACGGCGCCGCCGAGCTCTCCCACCCGGAGAAGGACGTCTACCTCGCCGGCATGAAGTCCTACGGCCGCGCCCCCACCTTCCTGGCCATGACCGGCTACGAGCAGGTCCGCTCCATCGCCGCCGCCCTCGCCGGCGACCAGGAAGCCGCCGAACGCGTCGAGTTGACCCTCCCCGAAACCGGTGTCTGCGGCGGAGCCGGCCTCTTCGAACAGCCCACCGCAGCCGATAAGACCGACGGCGGCTGCTGTTCCGCCCCGGCCACCCTCATCATCGGCGCCCCCGCCACGGCCTCCGGCGGCTGCTGACCGACCGGCGCCGGGCCGCCGGGCCGGCACCCGACGCAGCGCTGCTACTTCACGTCCTTGGCCAGGACGGCGACGGCGACCTTGCCCACCACCGTCGTCAGGACGTAGTTGGTCGAGCTGCTGAAAGCGACGCCCACGCCGGCGGGTATCGCCTTGGCCATGGCCTTCTGGGTGAAGGTGATGGACACCCGCTTGAACAACTGCTTGATCGTGATCAGGGCGGGGCCTCGCAGGTACTGGTAGACGAGCTTCTCGGCGATCTTCAGGACCGCCGCCTTGCCGCCCTTCGCCGCCAGTTGTTCCGCCGAACCCGCCAACGCGAGCACGAAGGCGAGGTGCTTCTTGTCCTCACTGCTCAACTCGGTCTCGTACACCTCGACCAGGCACATGCACATGTCGACCTGGAGCTTGAGCACCACGGCGATATCAGTGAGACCGCCGCCCAGGACTGCGACCGCCGTCCCGACCCCCGGTATCACGCTCGGGGCCGCGGTGACCGCCCCGGCGGCTGCCGAGAGTTTGGAGTACCGGCCGATGAGCTTGGCGGCGATCCTGCGCTTGTCCTCCAGGCTCTCGGGCTCCCGCTTGAACTTCTTCTCGAAAGCCGCCCGGTAACCGCCCACGAGCTGAGTGGCCGCCTCCGGCGTGATAGCGATCGTCTCGACGGCCTTCTGGAGCCGGGACGGTTCGATCTCGTCTGTCGCGTCGTTCATTTGCTTCCTCACCAGATCCGTTGCACCGCAGGCAGAGGACAACGTGGACTGTGCACGCGGAGAAATCAACTCCCCGCTTTGATAAGAGGGGTTACCAGGACATCAACGGGTCTCTTCTTGACCGGCGGTAGGCTTCTGCAGTCCGTCGCCGACGGCTCCCCTGAGCCGTCACGGCGGACGCGATTCCACGGAGCTGCGTGGGCGTCCGCGAAAGCCCAAGCCCAAGCCCACGGGAGGGGAGACCGATGAGCACCCCGACGCCGGTCGGCGGATCCCCCATCCTGCCCGGCCCCCTGTCCTGGCGTATCGGTTACGCCGAGATCGCCGCCCTCGCGCAGGTGAAGCGGCCCGTACCCACCACCTGGAGCCGGCGCCACCGCGACTTCCCCGCACCGGTGACCCGCGAGGGCGGCAGCCCGCTCTTCGACGCCCGGGAGGTCGTGGACTGGCTGGTCCGGACCGGCCGCGGCAACGCCGAGCCCCGCCGCCTGCGGGCCGAGGCCGCCCTGCACACCCTCTCCGCCTGGCGGTCCTCCGGCCTCTCCGCCCCCGTTCTGGTGGGTGCGCTGACGGCCTTGATCTGCCTGCGCCAGCAGTGCGACGCCCCCGTCGGCGAGCACACCTGGGGCGACCTCCTCGATCAGGCCGCCGGCCTCGACGCGGAGGACACCTTCCTCCTCTCCGAGCTACGGGCCGTCCCCGACCCGGACCACCTGGGCCCGGCCCTGGGCGCACTCGCCGACGAACTGACCGAGGCCGCCTACACCCCCGCCGAAGCCTGCGACTGGGTCCTGGAGGCCCGCCGCCGCCTCGGCTCCCACGACCTGGCCGCCGACGAGCCCACCCCCGTGGTGGCCCGCGCCCTCGCGGCCCTGGCCGGCGTCGGCACCCTGGCCGACGAGTCCGTCCTCGCCACCCCGTACGCCCGCAGCGGCGACCTGCTCGCCGCCCTGCACGCGGCGGCGCCCGAGGACTCCGGCCACACCTACCTCGCGGCCGAGCCCGATCCGACGCTCGCCCGTCTCGTCCGGCGCCGGATGCTCGTCCGGGGCGTGTTCGAGTTCTCGCTGGACGTCGCCGAGGGCGAGGAGCTGTCCACGGACGACTGGGGCGACCCGGACGTGCTCGTCTGCGCCCTCCCCTACGAAGCGGGCGAGACCCGCAGCGCACACCGGGCTCTGCAACGGATCCAGGACCTCGCCGACCACCTTGCCGACGGCTCGACGGCCGTCGTCCTCGGCCCGGCCGACGCGCTCGTCCGCCCACTTCCCCGGCACGGCGACGCGGACCGGCTGCGCCGCTCCTTCCTCGGCAAGGGGCTCCTCAAGGCGGCGATCAGCCTGCCCGACGGGGCCTTCGCCTACCGCCCGGGCTACCGCACCGCCGTCTGGATCCTGGCCCGCACTCCCGAGGACGAGCGCGCGGGCCGCGTCCTCCTCGCCGACTACTCCGCCCAGCCGCTCACCGGGACGGTCCTCGACGTGCTCGCCGAGGACATCGCCATCTGGCGGGCATCCGACTGGCGGGGAGACCGCCGGCACGAGCCCCGCCACGCGGCCGTCGTCCCCGCGAAGGAACTCGACGACCGGCCCGGCTCCGGATTCAGCCCTCAGCACCGCTCCCCCGAGGCCCGGTACACCAGCGCCGTCGTGGAACGCCCCGCCCGCATCGCCGATGTGGAGCGGCACCTCGCCGCACTCGACGAGCGCGTGACGCGCCGGGCCGGCACCGACGGCCCTGTGAAGACCGGGGCCGTACTGCGCCCCGAGGACCAACCGGTGCGCCGCACCACCATCCGCCGTCTCCTCAAGGACCGCCGCCTGCGCCGCCGCCCCGGCCACCGCATCGCCCCCGAACACCTCTCGTCCGCCGGCCACTACGCGGTGATCGGGCCGGAGGAGATCCTCGGCAGCGCGCGATTCGGCAGCCGTCGCATCGACCGGGGCCTGGTCCTCACGGCGTACGAACACGTCCAGTTCACCGAGCCGGGCGACCTCGTCGTCACCACGAGCCCGCGCTTCGGCGTCCGCGTCGACACCGAGGGCCTGTCGATCGTCGTCACCCCCGCCCGGATCCTGCGCGTGCACCCCGACGCCGACCCTCCGCTCCGGCCCCGGGTCCTGGCGGCGCTGCTGCGGGCCGCCGCCTCCGGGCACGGCCGGACCAGCGGGGCCGTACGGGCCTCGCGCGGCATCGAGGAACTGAGCGTCCCGGACCTGGGGAGCGAGGAGCTGCAGCGCTACGAGGCCGTGCTCGCCGGGATCGAGCGCCGGGCGGAGCTGCTGCGGCAGCAGGCCGAGGCCCTCGACGACCTGGCCCGCATCACGGCCGGCGGCATGGCCGACGGCACCCTGACCATCCAGAACCTGCCCGGACTTCCCGGAACCGACGACTGAAGGAGTGGCCCACCTCATGCCCCCGCGCAAGAAGAAGCCCACCGAGCAGGAGGAGTTGTTCAGCGCCTCCACCGCCAAGGAGATCCAGGCGATCCTGTGGAAGGCCGCCGACAAGCTGCGCGGCTCCATCGACGCCGCGCAGTACAAGGAGTTCGTCCTCGGCCTGATCTTCCTGAAGTACGTCTCCGACGCCTTCGAGGAGCGCCGCACCGAACTGGCGAGGGAGCTCGCCGAGGACGGCATCTCCGAGGACCAGATCGGCGACTTCCTGGAGGACCGCGACGAGTACACCGGCGCCCACGTCTTCTGGGTCCCGGAGACCGCCCGGTGGTCCTGGATCGCGGCCAACGCCAAGAGCCAGGGCGTGGGCAAGCTCCTCGACGAGGCGATGGACGCGGTCATGCGGGAGAACGCCGCGCTGACCGGCGTCCTCCCCAAGATCTTCAACCGCGACAACGTGGACCAGAAGCGCCTGGCCGAACTCGTCGACCTCATCAGCGACGCGCGTTTCGGCGGCACCGAGGACAAGCCGGCGCAGGACGTGCTCGGCGAGGTGTACGAGTACTTCCTCGGCAACTTCGCGCGGGCCGAGGGCAAGCGGGGCGGCGAGTTCTACACCCCGCAGTCGGTCGTCCGGCTGATCGTGGAAATCCTGGAGCCGTACAGCGGGCGCGTGTACGACCCGGCGTGCGGCTCGGGCGGCATGTTCGTGCAGGCGAGCAAGTTCATTCAGGCGCACCGGGGCCGCGGCCACAAGGCCGACATCGCGGTCTACGGCCAGGAGCTCAACGAGCGCACCTGGCGCCTGGCCAAGATGAACCTCGCGATCCACGGCATCGACGGCAACCTGGCCGCCCGCTGGGGCGACACCTTCGCCGACGACAAGCATCCGGACCTCAGGGCCGACTTCGTCATGGCCAACCCGCCCTTCAACATCAAGGACTGGGCGAGGGACGAGAGCGACGCACGCTGGAAGTACGGCGTCCCGCCGAAGAACAACGCCAACTACGCCTGGCTCCAGCACATGGTCGCGAAGCTGGGCGAGCGCGGCACGGCCGGCATCGTCCTGGCGAACGGCTCGATGAGCTCCCGGTCGAGCGGCGAGGGCGAGATCCGCCAGTCGATGGTGGAGGCGGACCTGGTGGCGTGCATGGTCGCGCTGCCGGCCCAGCTCTTCCGTACGACGCAGATTCCGGCGTGCCTGTGGTTCCTGGCGAAGGACAAGTCGCCGCAGGGGGCGAAGGGCCTGGCGGACCGGCGGGGGCAGATCCTCTTCGTCGACGCCCGCGAGATGGGCGAGATGGTCGACCGTACGGAGCGTGCGTTCACCGACGCGGACCTCGCGAAGATCGCGGACACGTACCACGCGTGGCGGGGGACGGCCTCGGCGCAGGACGAGCGCCTGACGTACGCGGACGAGCCGGGCTTCTGCTTCTCGGCCGGCCTGGAGACCGTGCGCGAACACGGGTACGTGCTGACCCCGGGGCGGTACGTGGGCGCCGTCGAGGTGGAAGAGCACGGCCCGGAGGCAGTGGCGGAGCGGATCGCCGCGCTGACGGAGGAACTGCTCGGGCTGTTCGACGAGTCGGCGGAGCGGGAGAAGGCGGTCCGCAAGGCGCTGGGAGACCTGACGGGAGGCCTCGAATGACCTCGTGGGACGTCACCACCATCGGCCGGGCATCGCTGGTCGTCACCAAGGGCACGACCCCGACCAGCATCGGACGGACATTCACGCAGTCCGGAATCCCCTTCGTCAAGGTCGAGTCGATCCAGACGGACGGCCTCGTCGACCTGCGGAAGACGGCGTTCATCGACGAGGAGACCCACCGGGCCCTGAGCCGCTCGGCGCTCCAGGTCGACGACATCCTGTTCACCATCGCGGGAACCATCGGGCGGGCGGCTCAGGTGACCGCCGACGTCACGCCGGGGAACACGAACCAGGCCGTGGCCATCATCAGGCCCGATCGCCGGGTGGTGGAGCCGCGTTTCGTCCTCTACTGCCTCCGCGACAAGCAGCGCGTACAGAAGGCGCAGTCGAGGGTCGTGCAGTCCGTCCAGGCCAACCTGAGCCTGAGCGAACTGCGCGCGGTAGAGATTCCCCTTCCGTCGCTCCAGGAACAGCGGGCGATCGCCTCGGTCCTGGGAGCCCTGGACGACAAGATCGCCGTCAACGAGCGCATCACGGCCACGGCCGACGAACTGTCCGGCTCCCTCTTCCGCCGCGCCGTGCTGCACTCCCCGGACCAGTCCACCGCGCGCCCCCTGTCGGAGACGTCCGAATTCGTCAACGGCCGCGCATTCACCAAGGATTCCACCGGAACCGGCCGCATGGTGGTGCGGATCGCAGAGATCAACAGCGGTCCGGGGAGCTCCACGGTGTACAACGATATCGATGTGCCGGAGAAGCACCTCGCCAGGCCCGGCGACGTGCTGTTCGCCTGGTCGGGCTCGCTGACCGTGGCACGCTGGTTCCGCCCTGAGGCGATCATCAACCAGCACATCTTCAAGTGCATCCCGAAGAACGGGTATCCGCAGTGGCTGGTCAGCCAACTCGTGCACCGGAAGATCGACGAGTTCCGGGCCATCGCCGCGGACAAGGCAACCACCATGGGCCACATCCAGCGCAAGCACCTGGACGAACCGGTGCACGTTCCGGCGCCCGGGGCTCTGCGCACCCTGAACGCCGAGATCGGCCCCCTCTGGGACCGCGCCCTCGTTGCCGAGCAGGAATCGCTGACCCTCGCCGCCCTCCGCGACACCCTCCTCCCCCAGCTCATGTCCGGCCGCCTCCGCGTCCGTGACGCCGAGAAGACCGTCGAGGACCACGCATGACCGACGCCCCCGACGACACCGATCAGAACCACCGCCCCTACGAGGCCGACTGGGAACTCCTCGCCCTCGAAGAGCTGGCCGGTCTCGCCTGGGAGCCCGCCCCCGGCAACGAGTTCGCGCCCGGATCCGGGCACCGGAAGTCGTGGAAGGACCTCATCCTGTACCCGGACCTCCGCGAGGCGGTGGAGCGGCTCAACCCGGCCCTGCCGCCGGACGCCGTCCGGGACGCGCTCGGCGCAGCGACGACGCCCGGCTCCCAGGACACGTACGAGGAGAACCGGACCGCGCACGGCCACCTGACCGCCGGCATCCGGTCCGTCACGTACACCGACTCCTTCGGGGCCGAGCACAACCCGACCATCCGGCTCGTCAACCTCGACGGCCCGGACGGGAACGTCTGCCGCGTCCTCAACCAGGTCACCGTCATCGACGGTGAGAAGCGCCGCCGCTTCGACGCCGTCCTGTACGTCAACGGGCTGCCGCTCGCCGTCCTGGAGCTCAAGCGCGCCGGCGACGAGGACGCGACCCTCCAGGACGCGCACTCCCAGGTCGCCCGCTACGTCGAGGAGTTCCCGACCGCGTTCCGGTACAACGCGGTCGTCCTCGTCTCGGACGGCATCACCGCCAAGTACGGCACGCCGTTCACGCCGTACGAGCACTTCGCGCCGTGGAACACGGACGAGCTCGGCAAGCGGGTCGAGCCGCTCGAAGCCGAGGGCATAGGGGAATCGGGCCAGAACCTGGCCCTGCACGGCCTGTTCACCCGGGACCGTTTCCTCTCCTTCATCAAGTCCTTCATCAACTTCGTGCCGTCGAAGCGGATGAAGCGGATCGCGAAGCCGCACCAGTACCACGCCGTGACCCGCGCCTCCGAGGCCGTACGGGTGGCCGCGGCGAGGGACGGGAAGGCCGGTGTCGTCTGGCACACGCAGGGCTCGGGCAAGTCCGAGGAGATGGTCCTCACCACCACCATGGTGATGAAGGACCCGGCCCTGCTGAACCCGACCGTCGTCGTCATCACGGACCGCACCGACCTCGACGACCAGCTGTACTCGACGTTCCTGGAGAGCGAGATCCTCCCGGAGTCGCCGAAGCAGGTCCTCACCCGGGCCGAGCTGCGCGAGGAGCTCGCGGCCAAGCGGGTCGGCGGCATCCTCTTCACGACGCTCCAGAAGTTCGGGCGCACCAAGGAGGAGAAGGAGTCCGGCGCGGACCACCCGCTCCTCTCCGACCGCCGGAACATCATCGTCGTCGTCGACGAGGCGCACCGCAGCCACTACGACAACCTCAACGGCTACGCCCGCCACCTTCGCGACGCGCTCCCGCACGCCACGCTCCTCGCCTTCACCGGCACGCCGATCTCCGCGGCCGACCACAACACCCGCGAGGTCTTCGGCGACTACATCGACCGCTACGACCTCAAGCGGGCCGCCGACGACGGAGCGACGGTCAAGGTCTTCCACGAGAGCCGGGTCATCCAGCTCGTCATGGACAGGGACGTCGATCCGACGACCATCGACGAGGAGGCCGACCGGATCACCGACGGCCTCGACGACGTCGAGCGCACCCGCGTCGAGCAGGCCGTCGCCACGATGAACGCGATGTACGGCGCGCCCGCCCGCATCCGGGACCTCGCCGACGACCTCGTACGGCACTGGGAGACGCGCCGTAAGGCGATGCAGCCCTTCGTCGGCGCCTCCGGGGCGGGCGGCGCGCCCGGCAAGGCGTTGATCGTGTGCACCACCCGCGAGATCTGCGTCAGCGTGTACGACGCCCTGCGCGAGCTGCGGGAAGAGTGGCACAGCGACGACTTCGAGAAGGGCGCGATGAAGATCGTGTTCTCGTCGAACACGCGCAAGGACTCCACGCGGCTCCTCGCCCACGCCCTGAGCGACAGCCGCCGCAAGGCCGTCATCAACCGGGCCAAGGACCCGCAGGACGAGCTCCAGCTGCTCATCGTCAACAACATGCTGCTGACCGGCTTCGACGCGCCGCCCGTCCACACCATGTACCTGGACCGGCCCCTCAAGGGAGCCGGCCTGATGCAGGCCCTGGCTCGCGTCAACCGGCGCTTCCGGGGCAAGGAGGACGGGCTCCTCGTCGGGTACGCGCCGCTCACCGAGAACCTCCGGCGGGCGATCGCCGAGTACACGGACGCCGACCGGGAGGACCGTACGCTCGGCCAGGACCTCGGCCGGGCGCTGGACGAGCTGCGCAACGAGTACGGCATCCTGGACGACCTGCTGCGCGGCTTCGCCTGGCGGCCCCGGCTGGACGTGCCCTCCAAGACGGCGTTCATCGATGCCGCGCTCCGGGTCGCGAACCACCTTCTCGACCCGGCCACCGCGGGCAACGACCCGGAGAAGCTCGACGACCCCCGCCAGACGCTCGGCCGACGCTACCGCGAGCACGCCCACCGTCTGGAGCGGTTCTACGCGCTCTGCGGCAGCGCCACCGACATCGGCGAACGCTTCCCGGACCATCCGGCCTGGCGACGGGACATCCAGTTCTTCGTCGAGGTCCGCGCTTACATGGCGAAGATCGACGCGATGAACCGCGAGGCCCGCGGCCTCCCCGTCGCCCGCGACGTCGAGCTGTACCTGGCGCAGCTGACGTCCTCGGTCGTCGAGACCGGCGGGGTGAGCGACCTGCTCGCCGAGGCCGGTCTGGAGACCGCCGACCTGACGCACCTCAACGACGCGCTCGCCCTGAAGCTGCAGAGCAGCGAGACCCCGCACCTGGCGGCGGAGGCCCTGCGGCGGCTCATCGAGCGGAAGATGCGCGAGGTGACCCGGCACAACATCGTCCGGCGGACGACGTTCTCCGAGCGGCTGCAGGACCTCATGGTCCGGTACATGCGCCAGCAGTGCACGAGCGCGGAGCTCATCGCCAAGCTCGTGGAGATGGCCAGGGAGGTCATGGAGGACGCCCGGCGCGGCGAGAAGTTCGAGCCGCCGCTGGACTGGCGCGAGCTCGCCTTCTACGACGCGGTCGCCGACCACGGCACGGCCCGCTCGGTCATGGGCGACGAGGTGCTGGCCGGCATCGCCCGCGAGCTGGTCGCGGAGGTCCGCAGCAAGCTCAAGCCGGACTGGATCGCCCGCGAGCCGGTCCGCGCCCGCCTCCGCAGCGCCATCAAGCGCCTGCTGGCCCGCCGCAACTACCCGCCGGACCAGGCCCCGGAGGCCATCGAACTGGTGCTGAAGCAGATGGAGCACTTCGCCGACGAGTGGTCCACGAACGCCACCCCGGACGGCTCGGCTCCGTTTCCCCCGGCACGGTGAGCCCACCCGGCCCACCCGGCCTAGATGATTGATTCCAAGGGGTAGCTGCACGGACGCGAGGGTGCCCACTCTCAGTTTGTGACGACCGAGATAGACACCCTCGCAACTGCACTGTACGTGCGGGTCGATGACCTTTTGAAGGCTTCGCCGCATCTTGCTCCGTGGCGGCCACGGGTGGGCCGGCCACCGAAACTCAGCGACGCGGAGCTGGTCACCCTCGCGGTGATGCAGGCCCTGCTGGGTTTCGTCTCCGAGGCCCGCTGGCTGCGTCATGCCCACGCCCACCTGCGGCACCTCTTCCCGTACCTGCCCCAGCAGCTGGGCTGGAACAAGCGTCTGCGGCGGGCGTCAGACCTGGTCAGAGGGGTCCTGCGGGAGCTGGCCACAGACACCGCCCTGTGGGGCGATGACGTGTGGATCGTGGACTCCACACCGGTGGAGTGCGGACGCTCCCGCGAGACCGCGAAACGCTCCGACCTGGCGGGATGGGCCGAGTACGGCTAATGCGCCAGCCACTCACGGTTCTTCTGGGGGCTGCGCCTGCACCTGGTCTGCACCCAGCACGGCCTGCCCATAGCGTTCGCGCTGACCGGCGCCAAGGCCGTCGAACGCGAAGTGCTGCTGGACATCTTCCATGTGGAACCGGGTCTGCTCGCCAACCGGCCGCCACCGACGCTGCTGGCGGACAGGAACTACTACGGCCGTGCCTTCGAGAGGGGCCTCGCCGACCTCGGGGTCCGGCTGCTGCGGCCGGCCCGCAAGGGTGAACCCGAGCGGGCCGGAGCCGAGCTGTTCAAGCCGCTGCGTCAGCTGATCGAGTCGGTCAACCAGACCCTCAAGGGACAACTTGACCTCGAACGGCACGGCGGCCGCACGCCCGCCGGGGTCACCGTCCGGGTCCTGCAGCGACTACTCGCCCTCACCGCGGCGATCTGGCACAACCACAACACCGGTGGACCGGCCATCCGATCACTGACCGCCTACGACCACTGAGGCCTTGGAATCAATCATCTAGTCGGCCAGGATGCGGGTCATCGCCTCCCTCAGGATCCGCGAGCCGTCCTGGGTGAGCAGCGATTCGGCGTGGAACTGCAGGGAGGAGAAGTGCGGCCCGCGCAGGGCGTGGATCTCGCAACCAGAACCTGCGCAAGCAGGACTGGCTGTACGGCTACGACGCCGAGGCTGCACTCCTCGGGGAGTAGCGGCCGGCCGGACGACGCGACGCCGCCGCAGCCTGTGGGCCGCGGCGCCGTCGCGTCGTCCGCGCCACCTTGGCGAGCCACCCCCGAGCCACTCCCACGCCCTACCGCGGCTCTGACCCGAAGGAGCCCCACCGCAGGTCAGCGGCCCTACAGGCCACGCCGGCAACTCGTGGCCATATGGGGGCGCGCCCCTTCAGCACGATCCGCTACGCTGTCGGTGGTCAGACGGCTCCTCACGCCTTCGTGGGCCTTGCGGAAAACTCCGAAACCGCAGATCAGAGCCCCGACCGGGAAGCCCTCAGGAACGCCCCTCCCCCGTTTCGGGAACGCATGGGGCTCCTTCGCAGGTCAGCAGGGGCGCCGACCGGACCGGCCCGGAGGAGCGAACCGGGCGGATTCGCCACCACAGCTCATAGCGCCCCACTAGCCTTCCTGTCGGTAGCCCCAGGTCTCGCGCAGAGGCCGGCTGTAGACCCTGGAAGCAGGAGGGCCATGCCCGATTCACGCTGGGATTCTGCTCTGCCGCCGGTCAAGCCGTTCCACCCGTTCAATGGCGTTGGCGAACCGGTCCAGCTGCACTACGGGGAAATCGGTGGTGCGCGCGACACCCCGGTGCCAGGGGAGGTCAGCCTTCGGTGCTCGCCGGTTCTCAGTGTCGACTGGAGCGTCACTCCCGAGCCGGACTCGTATCCGCACTCCTCGGACACAGCCGTGCTGCAGCTCCAACGACCCTATGGAGAGGTCGGGGTGGACGCCTGGGTCCGGGGCTTCGACGAGGGTTGGATCAACGGAATGACTCTGGGCGACGGCGAAGCGCCCGTGACCCGCATCGTGGCCCACTGGTTCAATCTCCCGCGGTTCCGCGGGCAGCATCACCTGACGGATCGGAGCGAGGGCGGAGACCGTTATTGGGACCGCGGCCGTTGGTCTCACGAGGTCGACGGCTGGAAGATCGTGTTGGACGTGCGCCCCGATCACGATTCGGTCTGGAAGGAACTCCTGAAGACCCGGCTCTACGCGATGACGCACACGATGGAGATCAGCCGTGTCAGCGGCGAGCAGTTCACCGCCACCGAGGCTGAGCCTCTCCTCACGGCCCTGCACCTCGGGATGTCCTTCTCTCTCGGGCGCTGGACCGCTCCGCTCCTCCCGGTTGGCCTCGGATCCGAGGGGGAGGTCCTCTGGGAGACGTGGGGTGCCCTGCACTGCGACCCGGCGCGGCAGCACTCTTCCGGCTGGTGGGATCTGTGGGACCTCGATGCCCTCGGCAGGTTCCTGGATGGACTCGTCCCGGTCATCACGGATCCCGCGCAGGGCGAGTCACTGACGTTGCAGATCAAGTACGCGATCACGGCAATCCGTGACCAGGGCTTCGTCGAACAGCGCATCATGATCGGGGCCGCCGGACTCGAGCACGTCATGTGGCAGAGGCTCCGCCTGAGCGGCGCCCTCAGTACTGCGGAGTACCGGAACACGCACGATTGGCCGGCCCACGAGAAGCTTCGGAGGGTCCTCCGTGAGATCAACGTCCCGGTTTCCTTGGACCGCAACCAGCTCCCGGCCATGGCAGCCTTCGCCGATGAAATGCAGCGACGGTCCGGGAAGGACTGGGACGGGCCCTCCGTGGTGACGGAGGTACGGAACTTCTTGGTCCACCCCAAGGAAGACCAGAAGAAGCTCTATCGAATTCCAGGACTGGTCACAGAGGTGTGGCTGGTGACTCGGCACTACCTGTCCCTGCTGATCCTCGAGTCGCTCGGCTACCGAGGCCCCCACCAGAACCTATCGCGGAAGCGCGGCCTGGCCGGCGAGGTCGAGGGCACGCCCTGGCCATAGGTCGGAGGACTGCCTCACACGGGCCCGTTGGCGAGGCCCGCCACGAAGTCCGCGATGCGGGTCAGTGCCTCCTCGAGGCGGTCCGGCGGGACCGTGTAGGAGATGCGGACGTGGTGCGGGGCCGCGAAGTCGGCGCCGGGGACCACCGCAACGTTGGACTCCGTGAGGAGGAGTTCTGCGAAGTCCGCGGCCGAGGTGATGGTGCGGCCCGCGTGGGTGCTGCCGTAGGTGGCGGAGACGTCGGCAAGGAGGAAGAAGGCTCCCTCCGGGGTTCCGCCGACCTCGATACCGGGGACGTCCGCGAGGGCCTTGATGGTGGTCAGGCGGCGGGCGTCCAGGGCCTGGCGGCGGTGTTCCAGTTCGGTGGTGAGGTCTGCGGTGAGCGCGCCGAGGGCTGCCTTCTGGGCGATGGAGGAGGGGGCCGAGGCGGTGTGGCTCTGGAGGGCCGTGATGGCGTGGGCGACCGGGGTGGGCGCCGCTACCCAGCCGATGCGCCAGCCCGTCATCGCGTAGGTCTTCGAGACGGCTCCGACGGTGAGGGTGCGGGCGGCGATCTCCTCGGAGAGGGAGGCGACGGCGGTGAAGGCGGCGGTGCCGAAGACCCAGTGGTCGCAGATCTCGTCGCTGATGATCGTGAGGTCGTGGTCGACGGCGACCTGGGCCAGGGCCGCCAGTTCGGCGCGGCTGTAGACGACACCGGAGGGGTTGGCCGGGCTGTTGAGGAGGAGGACCCGGGTGCGGGTGGTGACGGCCGCGCGGAGCTGGTCGGGGGTGACCTTGAGGGCGGCGTCCGGGGACGGGTGGACCGGGACCGGAGTGCCGCCGGCCAGGGTGGTCAGGTGGGGGTAGCTGACCCAGTACGGGGCCGGGATCAGGACCTCGTCGCCCGGGTTCAGGAGGGCGGTGAAGGCGTAGTGGAGGGCTTGCTTGGCGCCTGCGGTGACTACGACGGCGGAGGGTTCGTACGTGGTGCCGTGGCGGTTGAGGTGTGCGGCGATGGCCGCTCGGAGCTCGGGGATGCCGGCCGCCGGGGTGTAGCGGGTGAAGCCTTCGGCGATGGCTTGCGTGGCGGCCTGGGCGGCGGGTTCGACGGTCGGGAAGGCCGGTTCGCCGCTGGTGAGGTTGATGACGTCCACCCCGAGCGCGATCAGCGCCTTCGCCTGAGCGTCCAGAGCCGCGGTCGCGGACGGCGGGATCTGCGCCGCACGGTGCGCGAGGCGGATGCGGCCTGCCTCTTCGGGGGTGGGCGTTGCGGTGCTCACGGCGCTCCTCGGGGTGAGATTGGGTGGGGCGGGGGTGGAGGTGGGGGCCAGATGCGGATGCCGTAGGCGGCGATCGCGGAGTCCTGGGCGCGGCGGAACTCGTTGGAGCGGCTTACGGGGCTGCTGACTTCGGCGCAGCTGTCGCAGAAGCTGACGCGGGCGACGAAGGCGGCGTTGCGGGTCCGGCGGAGGTTGCGGATGGAGCGGCGGATGAACGGCATGACATCCTCGATTCATAGATGACTGTCTATGGATTGAGGATGTCGGAATGCATAGATGACTGTCAATGGGTTTTGCGGAACGTCCCGCCTCTCGGGCAGATCTGGACGCAGGGGGCTTCGATCGGCCAGATTGTGCGCATGATCGAGCCTGCACCTGCCGGGATATCCGCCTCCTGCTGCCCCGCGCCCATGACCGCCGCCGAAGCAGAGGACCTGGCGGCCGCGTTCAAGGCCCTGGCCGATCCGGTGCGGCTGCGGATCGCGAGCATCGTGGCCTGCTGCCCGGCCGGCGAGGTCTGCATGGGAGAGATCGCCTCGGAGTTCTCCGTCTCCGGTCCGACCATCAGTCATCACCTGAAGAAGCTGCGCGAAGCGGGCGTGCTGTCCTCCGAGCGGCGGGCAAACGAGGTGTACTACCAGGTGCGTTCGGACCGCTTGGATGCGCTGATAGCCCAGTTGGCCGCCATGAAGGCGACGGTCAGCCCAGTCTGCTGAGGGCGCCTGTCCCTACATACGGCTGCGGCCCGCCCCGGAGCAGGGGGCGGGCCGTTGCCGTCTTACGTGTTGGTGCGTTGGTGCGTTCGTGCAGTGGTGATCAGACCCGCAGGGGGGTCAGAGCCAGATGGGGGCCGTGTAGCCGAGGATGACCGCGCCGGTGAAGAGGATGCCGACGACCAGGGCCACCACGCGCCAGCGGGCGATGAGGAGCATGCCGCTGATGGCGCCGACGCTGGTGCCCGCGCCGGTCATCAGGAAGGCGATCGCCGGGCCGGGGCCCATGCCGCCCTTCATCAGGGCGGCGATGAGCGGCAGCGAGCCGTCGGAGTTCAGGTAGACCGGGATGCCGATCAGTGCGGCGAGCGGGACGGAGTACCAGTTGTCGCCACCGAGGTACTCGGTCAGGTAGCGGGTCGGGATCGAGTTGATGATCAGGAAGCCGAGCGTCGCGAAGCCCAGGAAGTAGAGCGCGAGGCGCTTGCTGGTGATCTTGAGCTCGTTGCCGAACTCGTCGAGCTTCCAGCGCTTGATCAGGCTGGTCTCGACCGGCGCGGGGGCGGGCGCCGGGGCGATGGGGCGGTTCAGCAGGGCGGTACGGGCGAGACCGCCGCCACCACCGGAGCCGGCCGGGGCGCTCACGCCGCCGCCACCCGAGATCCCGTCTTCCGCGTCGTCACTGCTGCAGCAGCTCTCCTCGGCCTTCTTCTCCGCCTCGGTGGAGGTCAGGCGGGCCTGACCCTCGAGCCAGCCGGTCTTCTCGATGAGCCAGGTGACGGCACCGGCGAGGAAGCCGAGGACGATCGCCGCGATGAAGAAGGTCAAGGCGAAGTCGGGGCCGAAGAGGCCTATGGAGTAGACGAGTTCTTCGGGGCTGGTCAGCGGCGAGGCGACCATGAAGGTGACGACCGGAGCCCACGGGACGCTGGAGGCGAGGGCGCCGAGGACGACCGCGGTGGTTCCGCAGGAGCAGAACGGGGTGAGCGTCGCGAGGACGACGGCCCCGATGACAGCCCAGAGGGTCTTGCGTCGCAGCCAGGAGGAGAGTCGCTCCGCGCCGATGTACACCGGGATGGCCGAGGCCACGATGACGCTGATCAGCAGGAAGGGCCAGTTCGCCGCAAGGGTGTGGCCGACGTCCTGGGCTGTCTTGCCCAGGACGTCAAGGACGGTGTCGAACACGGAGAGCTCCAACTCAACTCATAGACGGCTGTCGATGGGTTGAACTCTGTCGGACTCATAGATGACTGTCAATGCGTTTGGGGAACAATCCATAGATGGCCATCGTTGGATCGGGTATGCCTACGCCCATCTCGGAGCTCTGCTGCTCCCCCGTGCTCGCCGGTCCCCTCACCCCCGAGGCGGCCGACGACCTCGCTGCCGCACTGAAGGTCGTCGCCGACTCGACCCGACTGCGTCTGCTCGGGCTGATCCGCACCCAGCCGAACGGGGAGGCGTGCACCTGCGACCTCACCGAGCCGCTGGGACTGACCCAGCCCACGGTCACGCACCACCTGAAGGTGCTCTTCGAGGCGGGCTTCCTGGAGCGCGAGCGTCGTGGACGTCAGACGTACTACCGGATCGCGACCGGCAGCATGACCGTGCTGTGCCAGGCCTTGGACCCCTCGCCGGAGCTGCTCACCGCCTGACCAACTCGTTTGAGCCAAGGGCCGGTTGTCTTCGCGCCACGCGCGGACAGCCGGCCCTTTCGGCATGCTCAGGCATGAGGGTGCCGGGCGCGCTTCCTGCCAGCAGTGATCCCTTCCGCACCCTGGGTGACCTCGGCCAGACTCATGAACACCGGGAGGGCGACAAGCCCCCGGGACCGCGGGAACCGGCCAGTAGGCCGCTGGCCGCCGGTCATCAAAAAGCCAACGCCACGTCCAAGGGGATAGCCATGTCTGTTTCGCGTACCTCGATGAGCCTTGCCGCCACCGTCCTGGTTGCCGTGATCGGACTCGGCTCCTCCTCTGCACAGCTCGCCTCCGTCGCCGGAGCCGGCTGGGACACCGCCCCGACGGGCGCCGGCTGGGACGTCGCCCCCGTGACCCTGGCCGGAGCCGGTTGGGACACCGCCCCGGTGACCACGGACGGCGCCGGTTGGGACGCCGCCCCCATCAACCCCTCCACCAACGGCGCCGGCTGGGACTGATCCCCGGCCCGCACCCGCATCCGTACCGAACCCCGTTGACCCGGCCCACACCCCAGAGCCGCCCCCACCCGAGGAGAAGAACAGATGAGCACCACTTGCTGCAGCGCCACCACTGAGGAGCCGGTCCCGGTGCTCGTGGTGCTGGACGAGCCGGCCACCGGCTGCTGCTCGGCCCCTGAGGCTGCGGAAGCACCTGAGGCCGCCAAGGCCGAGGAGCCCTCCGGCTGCTGCGGTCCCGCCCCCGAGCCGGAGCCCGAGGCCGCTTCCGGCTGCTGCGGCCCCGCCAAGCCCGAGCCCGTCTCCTGCTGCGGCAGCAGCGCCGAGCAGGAGGACCCGGCGGACGTACGCACCGGCCTCACGCTCGACGACGCCGTCGCCGCCCTCGGTGGCAGCGTTCCGCAGGTCACCGACCCGGCGCCGTACGTTCTGCCGCACTGGCTCAAGGCCACCGAGGCCAGCCTCGAAGGCGCCAAGCCCTGGTACACGGTGGCCGACCGCGGAGAGGGCGAGCTCGCCTTCCTGCCCGGCTTCCTCTTCGACGCCGACCCGATCGTGGACGCCGACCCGCGCACCTACCTGGGCTGGCAGCCCAAGAACGGCGCCATCGCCTGCTGCTCGGCCACGTCCTGCTGCGACACCACCAACGACACGGTCGAGGCGCTCGGGGCGGAGGCGTTCTTCCCGGCGCTGCTGCTCGGTTCCCCCCTCGGATACCGCTCCGAGGCCTCCGCCTCGGTCGAGGACCCGCTGCTGGTCGCGGACCTGATCGACCGCATCGTCCCGGCCGCCACCGAGGCCGGAGTGCGCTCGATCGTCGCGCCCTGGCTGCACGACAGCCCGTACAGCGAGGTCCTCGCGCTCGCCCTCCAGGCGTACGGCGGTGACGTCGCCTTCCACGGCGAGAACAACCTCCTCGACCTCCAGCACGACAGCTACGACGCGTACCTCGCCTCCCTCCCGGCCCGCAAGCGCCGCCGGGTGAAGGAAGACCGCGACCGCGCCGCGAACTCCGGCACCCGCATCGAGCGCAAGGACGGCGAGGAGCTGCGTCCGCTGGTCGGCCGGATCTCCGAGCTGATCACGCAGAACCGGCAGAAGTACGGCGGCGGCGAGGACGAGGCGCACATCGGCGCCCTGCTCAGCGCGCTCGTCGAGGGCGGCGCCGACGTGCGCGCCTACATCGCCTACAAGGACGACGTGGCCGCCGCGGTCTCGGTGACCGTCCGCCAGGGCAAGCGGCTGTTCGTGAAGTGGGCCGGCTTCGACTACGAGGCGCTCGGCGAGCGCAGCGGCATCTACTTCGAGATCGTCCTGGACCGCCCGCTGCGCGACGCGTACGCCGAGGGTGTCACCTCCATCGAGGCCGGTCCGGGCGCGGACGAGGCCAAGCGGCTGCGCGGCTTCAAGCCCCACCAGATCCGCTCGGCGATCCTCGTCACCGACACGGCGCTGCGTCCCGAGGTCGCCAAGCTGCACGCCGCCTTCGGCGCGGCCCGCCGCGAGGCGCTGGGCGCCACCACCGAGGAGGAGCCGACCACAGCGATCGGCCGCCTGAAGGCCAAGCTCCTCGGCGGCTCCGCATACGAGCCGATCCAGCCCCTCCAGCCGGAGGGCGGCTGCTGCGGCTAGTCACCACTGATCCACATTTCCACACCCCCAGGGCAGGCCCGGTGCGCGATGCGCGCCGGGCCTGCCGGTCGTGCGGCTGCCGGGCCGAAGCTGTCACAGGTCGGAAACACCACCGTACGCAGAGCAGGGGCGGTGCCACGGTGAGGGGGGAGCAGCCGAGAAAGTGAGGCGAAGTGGTCGGTCAGCGGGCAAAGTTCGATTGGTGGATGCTGAGGGGGACGCATCGAAGCAGCTGGCCGCACCTTCGCAGGCGCGTCATCACCTTGACCGCCTCCTTGTCCCGGGACCTCCAAAGCGCCACCTCAACAACTGCCGTGCCCCCAGCCGTGCGCGCTGTCATCAGAAAGCGGGTCTTCGCGGAAGCCAGCGCCAACCAGGTCACCTTCATCACGATGATCCCGATCGCTGTCTTGTGCCTCCCCAGCTTGGTGGCGTTCGGCAATGCGCAGCCCCGAGCTGGGGAGGGGCCTGGGAGTCACGCGACGTTCCTTTGGCTCTGCCCCGTCTTCGTCCTGTACACAACGCTGCTGCTGTGGAGGCTCTGGGTCACTTACTTCGCCCGCGGCAACCTGCGCTCCTTGCGGCAGTTCGCGCCGGTGGTCTTCGCCATCCGCACGATACGGAGTTGTGCCACGCTGCTGACCACCCCGCCTGCTTCACGCCATGCACACGTGAACAGGGTGTCGAGGACCCTTCGCAGCTCGGAACGCTCCCTCCTGCTCGGCCCGAGCCGATTTGGGTCAGCGCCGCGCTCCTCTCCTCGCCGCAAACAGCTCAGGCTCCACGCACGCCTGGTCGTGGCCGCGCTCCGGCAGGCCGAGCTCCGCCTGGACACGGATCCGGTCCAAGGCGCGAAGGAGCTGTCCCGCATGCTCCTCAGCGTGGCGGAGAACTACTCCCTCGGCAGACTCGGCGCCCTGCTCCCCGAGGAGGACCTCAAGGACCTGCAACCCGTGCGGGACCGCACCGCGTTGAAGGAGACGCTCCACCTCGCGGCCGCGCTCGCGCTGGTGGGCGCCGTCGGATGGCTGGGCACCTGGTACGGAGCCAAGCTCGGGATCGAGAGTCCCTGGACCCTGGTCCCGGCCGCTGTGGTCGCCGTACTGATCTACCCGCGGCTCCGGACGACCGGCCCGGACCTGCTGATGTCCTACCTGGGGCCGTAGGCGGTACGTGATCAGTCGGTCCAGCCGGCCTTCGTCGCCAGGACCCCGGCCTCGAAGCGGCTGCGGGCGCCGAGGCGGGCCATCATCTCCGACATCATGCGGCGGGCGGTGCGCAAGCCGATGCCGAGCTTCTTGGCGGCGATCTCGTCGGTGGCGCCCTGCGTGAGCTGGCGCAGCAACTCCCGCTCCTGCGCGGTTAGTCCCGCCTCGTCGCGGTCGCGGGCGCTGCCGATGGGGGCGGCGCCCGTCCACACCTGTTCGAAGAGGGAGGCCAGCGCGGTCAGTACTCCGGGGCCGGTCAGTTGGACCGCGCCCTTCTTGGTGTTGTTCGGGTCCACCGGCAACAGGGCCACCTCGCGGTCGAAGAGCACCATGCGCAGGGGTAGGGCCGGCACCGTTCGGACCTCGCCGCCGTTGCCGTGGAGCCACTCGGCGTACTCGACCGTCGGGTTGTCGTTGCGGACGCTGTCCAAATAGACGGTCAGGACCCGTACGCCCCGGCGCATCAGGTCTGCGTCCAGCGGGCGGCTTGCCTCCAGGCTGGCCACGGACTGCGCGCCGCCGGGCATGAAGGACAGGCATTCGCTGGTGGAGCGGTGGGCGAGCTCTTCGAGGCGGGCCTGGATGGCGTCCATGCCCTGGAGGTACTCGACTCCGTGGCGCTCACCGGTCCGCAGCTCGGAGTATTCGTCCAGGAGCTTGCTGATGGCGGCCTGACTCTCGGCGAACTGCTGCTGCTGGGCGAGCAGATGGGCCTGCTGGCGCTGGAGCAGGAGCTGGAAGCCAAGGTCCGGGCTGACGGGTCTGAGTCCGCCGGGTGCCTGTACGGATCTTCGCAGGAGGTTCAGTTCGGCCAGCCGGTCCAGACAGCGGCGTATGGATTCCTCCGGGCAGGCCAAGTGGACTGCGATTTCCGCAACTCCCCAGTCCTGCTGGGTGAGCATCAGTCGGTAGACCGACTCGGCTTCGGCATCCAGTCCCAAACTCGCCAGCACAGCGACCCCCCGCTTGATGTCTCAGATGTCGAGACAACCCCTCAAATACATCGGCGGGGGCCGATCTTGGCAGGTCAGGGATGCGGCCGACAAGAGATGTCCGCAGGATGAGCAGCCTTCAGGGCGTTCTTCGGGTCTTCGAAGGCCGGAATTCAGGCCACCTCCAGGCAGGTGCCTGCCGGTCGCACTTCATGCCAGCGGGGAACTCTTCCGCCCCCTCGGAATGCTCAGCAAACTAGTGATCGCAGGGCAGCGGAAGTCCCTGGAAACGGAATCCGCAGCGCGTCGAGAACGCCCCCCGCCCGAAACCAAATCCACCCCCCACACACGGAGGACAGTCATGCCTGCTGCGCGGAGAGCCCTGCGCCTGATGAACAGAGCGGCTGCGGTCATGCTGGGCTTCTCTCCCGCCGGTGGGCACGGCTGCGGCCCCAAGTGCCGCCACACGGAGCACTACAGCGCCATCACGCAGGCCGAGGCCGACCAGCACGTGTGGTCTGTACCAGGACTTACCGCCCGGCCTGGAGGGCCCATGTTCATGGCCACCGCCACGCTCGTCGCCGCCCGGGAAGCCGAGGCCGCGAAGCTGGAATCGGCCATCGTCACCGACATCGTGTGGGCCGCCGCAATGCCGGGCGACGACCTCGAACACGTCCACGCGAAGACGGCTTCCGGACGCATCGAGCTGACTTTCTTCCACCGCACGAGCAGCCTCGACGGCGCATTGTCCGCGGCAGCCGAGATTTGCCGCCGTGCACTGAATTCCAGCCCCACCTTGGCGCAATGGCGAATTGCCGTCACCCCTCAGCTTCCCGACGCCATGCCCGGCTCGGGCACCGTACTCGCGTGACCCAGATCACACCCCAGCATCAGGAGTCCCACCCCATGAGCGCTCTCAACGACCCCCGCCTGAAGGCCGAACAGCTCGCCGTCGAGACCATCGACTCGATCGACCACGAGGTTCGCGTACTCGGTTCGAAGAGCTACACCAACCGGCAGATCGCCATCGCGGCCCTGGCTGCCCTCGACGGGAAGACCGGCGTGATCGACGGCGCCCTGGTCTCCGACGACACCATCTACTTCGCGAACGCCGTCGCCTCCTTCGGGCACGTCGCCGTCGAGGTGGACCACGAGAACTACCGTTTCACCCTCACGCCCACCGGCAAGCCGATGACCGCCCCCGAGGACGACATCTTCGTCGGCGGCGCCGGCACCCCGCTGCGCTTCCTGATCTCCATGGCGGGCCTCGCCGAGGGCATCACCACCATCACCGGCAACTCCCGCATGCAGGAGCGCCCCTTCGGCGACCTGCTCGCCGCCCTCCCGGCCCTCGGCGTCGAAGCGGTCGCGGTCCGCGGCAACGGCTCCCCGCCGATCCAGGTCACCGGCGGCAACTTCGTCGGCGGCAAGACGAAGATCTCCGGCGCCATCTCCTCCCAGTACACCTCCTCGATCCTCATCAGCTCGGTCCTCGCCCAGCAGGACACCGAGATCGAGATTGTCGACGAGCTCGTCTCCAAGCCGTACGTCGAGATGACGCTGGCCACCCTCGCCGAGCACGGCATCACCGTCGAGCGCGACGGCTACCGCAGCTTCAAGGTCCCGGCCGGCCAGTCCTTCAAGGGCGGCCACGCGGTCGTCGAGCCCGATGCCTCCGGCCTGTCGTACTTCATCGCCGCCGCCGCGATCCTCGGCGGCCGGGTCACCATCCCCGGCATCGGCTCCACCTCCCACCAGGGCGACGTCGGCCTCGCCGAGGTCCTGGGCCGGATGGGCGCCCACGTGGAGATCGCCGAGAACTCCATCACCGTCAAGGGCGGCGAACTGCACGGCATCGAGGTCGACATGGACGCCATGCCCGACGTCGTCCCCTCCCTCGCGGCGGTCGCGGCCTTCGCGCAGGGCAAGACCCACATCACGAACATCGCCAGCCTGCGCGTCAAGGAGTGCGACCGCATCGCGGCCGTCACCACCGAGCTGCGCAAGATGGGCATCACCGTCGACGAGTACGACGACGCGATGACCATCCACGGCGGTACCCCGCACGGCGCGGTCATCGACACCTACGACGACCACCGCATCGCCATGACCTTCGCGATCATCGGCCTGCGCACTCCCGGCGTCGTCATCAACGACCCCGGCTGCGTCGCCAAGTCCTTCCCGGCCTTCTGGAACACCCTGGACACCCTGCGATGACCGTCGACCACGCCACGAACGGCACCCCCGGCATCCTGCTCGTCCTCGACGGCTGGGGCCACGCCACCCCCGGACCCGGCAACGCCCTCACCAACGCCGACACCCCCGTGCTCGACGCCATCGCCGCCAAGCACCCCTCCACCCTCGTGGAAGCCTCCGGCGAACACGTCGGGCTGCTGCCCGGCACCGTCGGGAACTCCGAGATCGGCCACATGGTCATCGGCGCCGGCCGCCCGCTCGACTACGACAGCGTCCTGGTCCAGCGGCAGATCGACGGCGGCGAGCTCGGCGACAACCCCCGCCTGACCGAAGCCCTCGACCGGCTCGCCGGGAACGGCGGCGCGCTCCACCTGGTCGGCCAGGTCTCCGACGGGATGATCCACTCCCACGTCGACCACCTCCACGCGCTCCTGTCCATCGCGGCGTCCCGCGGTGTGAAGCACGTGTGGGTGCACGCCATCACCGACGGCCGCGACGTCGCCGACCACACCGCGGGCGACTACCTGGCTCGCGTCGAGGAATTCTTCGCCTCGACCGGCATCGGCGCCCTGGCCACCGTCTCCGGGCGGGGCTACGGCCTCGACAAGAGCGGCGACCTGGAGCTGACCGCGAAGGTCAGCGAGGCCATCGCAGACGGCAAGGGCGCCACCGCCCGCGACTACGGGCAGGTGCTGGCCGGAGCCGAGAACGGGGACGTGTGGGTCGTCCCCACCGTCCTCACCGGCGCCGACGGCGAGCCGCTTGCCACCGTCCGCGACGGCGACACCGTCCTGTTCACCAACTTCCGCAGCGACCGCATCCAGCAGCTCGCCGACGACCTCGTCGTGGTCCTGGCCGACTCGGACGTCGACGTCCTGTCCCTGACCCAGTACGACACCAAGGCGGACATCCCCGCCCTCGTCGGGCGCGCGGACGCCTCCGGCGGGCTGGCCGACGCACTCGAATCCCACGGCCTGCGCTCCGTACGCATCGCCGAGCAGGAGAAGTTCGAGCACGTCACCTACTACGTCAACGGCCGCGACGACCGGGTCCGCGAGGTCGAGGAGCACGTCCGCATCACCGCGGACACCGCTCCCGACTACGTGGCCCGGCCCGAGATGAACCTGGTGCAGGTCACCGAAGCCATCACCGCCGCCGCCCGGCGTGACGACGTGGCCCTGGTCATCGCCAACCTGGCCAACATCGACGTGGTCGGCCACACCGGCGACCACGACGCGACCGTCAAGGCCGCCGAGCACACCGACCGCGAGGTGGAGAAGATTCTCACCGCGGCAGCAGCCACCGGCCGTTGGGTCCTGCTCGTCGGCGACCACGGCAACGCCGAGCGCATGTCGAAGCCCGGTCGCGACGGGTCCCCGCGCCCGTACGGCGGCCACACCACCAACCCCGTACCGGCCGTCGTCGTCCCGGCCCCCGGGCAACTCCTCGGCGAGCGCCTCACCGACGGCGGCAGCCTCGCCGACATCGCACCCACCGTCCTCCACCTGCTGGGCCGCCCGAACGGCCCCGCCATGACCGGCCGGAGTCTGCTGTGACCGTAACCGCCGCCCTCAGCCACCCGACCCCGGGCGGGGCCCCCTTCGCCCCCGCCTTCGCCGATGATGCGGACGTACGCGCCGTCGACGCCGGCAGCCCCGCCCTGGAGGCGTTCGTCGCGAGCGACACCGCCGGCCGGGTGCACGTCCTGACCGTGCGCAACGCCACCGACGGCGACCAAGAGCTCCACCCCGAGGCGCTGCTGCCGGACGGGCGCGGACCGCTGCTCTTCCTCGGCGGAGCCTCCACCACCACCGAGCGCGACGGCCGGCTCGTCGCGCACCTCGCCCCGTACGGACACGTCCGCCTCGGGCGGATCACCGACGAACTCCCCCTCACCGACGACGCCACACAGGAGCAGCCCGCATGACCACCGCCACCGGCCCCCGCCCGCGCATCGCGCTGATCGGCGACCACGGCAAGTCCCCCGCCCACGCCCGCCTCGACAGCTTCCGGCACGAGCTCGACGTGGACACGGAATGGGTGCCCAGCGAGACCATCACCGGGCCCGAGTCCCTGCAGGGCTTCCAGGGCATCTGGGTCGTGCCCGGTTCCCCGTACGAGAACAAGGACGGCGTGCTCTCGGCCGTCCGGCACGCCCGCGAGAACGGCATCCCCTACCTGGGCACCTGCGGCGGCTTCCAGCACGCGCTGATCGAGTACGCCCGTACCGTCGTCGGTCTCACGGACGCGGACGACGTGCAGTACGACCCGGAGGCGCCGACCCCGCTCATCGTGCCGCTCACCTGCTGCCTCGCGGGCGAGCAGGCCCCGCTCCTACTCACGGCCGGCAGTCGGCTCGCCGCCGTCTATGACGACGCCGAGATGACCACCGAGACCTACCACTGCAAGTACGGGCTGAACTCCGACTTCGTCGAGCGACTGGCCGACGCGGGCGTGCTGTTCAGCGGTTGGGACACCGAAGGGGCCCCGCGGGCCGCCGAGGTCCCCGGCCACCCGTTCTTCATCGGCACGCTGTTCCAGCCGGAGCTGGTCTCGGGCCCGGGCAACGTCCACCCGCTGATCAAGGCGTTCACGGCCGAGGTGGCCGCCCGCGCGGTCGTCGCCGCCTGACGCTCCCCGATGACGCGCCATGGGCGGGTCGTCGGCTCCGCGCCGACCCGCCAGGCCCCGCGTCTACGGCTGCTGGTCCTCGTCGCCCCAGATGAGGGAGTTGAGCACCTCACGCCGCTCGGGCGCGACCGCGTACCAGGCCCATGTGCCGCGCTTCCTGCGCGTGACGAGGCCGGCGTCGGAGAGGACCTTCATGTGCTGACTGACCGTGGACTGGGCCAAACCCAGCAGTGGCGTCAGGTCACAGACGCACGCCTCGCCGTCCGGAGCGGCCAGGAGAACGCTGAGGATCTGCAGGCGGGTCGGATCGGAGAGGCCCTTGAGGGTCCGGGCGAGAACCTCCGCCCGCTCCCTGGGCAGCGGATCCACTTCGAGGGGCGGCCCGCAGGTCGGATCCTCTTCGATGAAGGTCAGGAGCCGAGGTGGCTGCCCGGTCACCTGTTCTACGGACATACAGGTCACCCTACGTCCACCAGTTGAACGCCCACATCGAAGATCACTCTGTTCACCCATTGTTGGCCCGTCATTAAGCCGGATCCCGACCTCCATCCGACCACCTGCCAACCACCCTCCGGCCGCCGCCCGGCAGGTGGGTGCCGGGCGCGGTTCATGCCACGCGGAACCTCTTCTCCAGCGCTCTCCCACCGATCAGACTCTTGATCGTCAGGGTGGTCCACCCTCCACCCGCCCCCTTCCATCCACCGTTCACCAGCAAAGGCACCGCCATGTCTGCCATGACCACCACCCTTCACCGGGCGCCGTCCCTCCTCACCGGAAAGCGGAAGCAGGCCGGCCTCGCCTCGTCCGCCGCGCTGCTCCTCGGAGTCGTCCTCACGGGCTGCGCCGGTTCCGCCCAGGCCAGCTCCTCCGCGGTGCAGGCCAGCGGATCCACCACCGTCGCCCCGGTCGCTTCGGACGCCGCCGAGGCCCTCAAGGGCCAGGGCCTGAAGATCACGGTGGCCACCCAGGGTGGTTCCGCCGGTGGCATCTCCCAGCTCGGCTCGAAGCAGATCCAGGTGGCGCTGAGCTCCAAGCCGCTGGCCGACGCGGACCGCAAGACGTACCCCAACACGGACTTCGTGCCCACCCAGATCGGCGCGGACGCGGTCGGCATCATCATCACCAAGGAGGTCGCCGACGCCGGCGTAAAGAACCTCACCAAGGAGCAGGTGAAGGGCCTCTTCGAGGGCACCATCACCAACTGGAAGCAGGTCGGCGGTCCGGACCTGAACGTCTTCGTCTACGACAAGGAGCCCGGTCGCGGCACCCGCGAGGTGCTCGACAAGTTCGTCTACGGCAAGGGGAAGCCCCCGCTGCCCCCGCAGTCCGCGAACTACGCCGTGGTCGGCGGCAACCTGGAGACCCGCAACAAGCTGGATTCGACCCGGGGTTCCATCGCGCCCCTGTCGACCGGCTTCATCGACGGCCGCGACGGCCTGGTGGCCGTGGCCCTCGACGGCGTCGCGCCGACGCTGGAGAACGTCGCGTCCTCCAAGTACCCGATGACCCGCCCGCTCTTCATGATCACCGACGGTCAGCCGAAGGGCGCCGTCAAGCAGTACATCGACTACCTGCTCTCGCCCGAAGGCCAGAAGCTCCTGCCCGTCCACGGCTACCTGACGCGCCGGCAGATGGGTCTCTGACCGTGAGCGTCACTCTGGAGCGCCCTGTCGAGGCGCCCGGACCCAGCACGCCAGCCCCCGCCGCGTCGCGGCCGCCCGTCCAGGGCGGCCGCCCGCGGCGGGCGCGGTGGGTGTGGGGATGGGTGTACACCGGGATGTTCTCGGTGGTCCTCGTCCTCGCGGTACTGATCGGGTACCTCGGCACCGGCATCGCGAGCGGTGACGTCGACTGGCTGAACCTGGTCTCCGACCCGTCGTGGAGCCCGGTCAACGGGGCCTTCGGCGCCCTGGCCATGATCTACGGCTCGGCCGTCGTGTGCGTCCTGGCGCTGCTGCTGGCCGTTCCGGTCGGCTGGTCGGCGGCCATCGCCCTGTCGGAGTACCTCCCGCCCCGCTTCGCCAAGCCCCTGCGCCTGAGCGTCGAACTGCTGGCGGCGGTCCCCTCCATCGTCTACGGCCTCATCGGCATCATGGTGATCCGGCCGTTCGTCTCGATGCTGGGAGGCGTACCGGGCGGCGACAGCCTGCTCGCCGCGGGCATCGTCCTCGCCGTGATGATCATGCCGACGATCGTCGCGGTCAGCGTCGACGCCCTGTCGGCCGTCCCCGCCCGCTACCGGGAGGCCGCGTACTCCCTCGGCCTGACCCGCCGTGAGGTCGTACGGTCGGTCCTCCTGCCCCAGGCACGCGCGGGCATGCGCGCCGGCGTCCTGCTCGGCCTGGCCCGCGGACTCGGCGAGGCCATAGCGGTCTTCATGGTGATCGGCCGTGCCGACGGAAGGCTCCCGGGGGCAGCCGGAGACTTCTTCTCCTCCCTGGTCCGCCCC
The DNA here is from genome assembly GCF_022808175.1 of Streptomyces sp. AP-93. Lineage (GTDB taxonomy): Bacteria > Actinomycetota > Actinomycetes > Streptomycetales > Streptomycetaceae > Streptomyces. Next base: position 287,623 of record NZ_JALGBX010000009.1, read on the forward strand.
GGCCAGACGCTGACCACCAAGCTGGCCGGCCCTGAGCCGATGCTCGCCGGCACCTCCGGCCCGTACTTCGCGGCGCTGTGCGCCCTGGGCATCATCCTGCTCCTCCTGGTGGCTGCGGCGACCGTGTGGGGCACCCGGAAGTCCTCGAACCGTCCCGCGAAGCGCGGCCTGCGCGGACACCGTGCCGCTGCCCGCATGCGCATCCCGCGCGACCGCCTCACGACGGCGCTGCGGATGGGGGCACTGGCGCTGCCGGGAGCCCTCCTCCTCGGCATGCTCGGCATCCTCCTGACCCGGGGCGGGTCCGCGCTCAACCCGGCGTTCTGGTTCTCACCCTCCACCGGCGCCGCCGGCGGTGGCGTGCGCGACCAGATCCTCGGCACGCTCCTGCTCCTGGCGACCACGGCCCTGATCGCCCTGCCCCTCGGCTACGCGGCGGGCGTCCTGATTGGCACCCGGGCTACGGGGAAGACGGCACGCGTGCTGGAGACCCTCACCGTGGCCATCGGCGGAACCCCCACCATCCTGCTGGGCCTCGCCGGCTACGTCCTGTTCTCCTCCGCCATGGGCTGGGGCCGCTCCTGGCTGGCCGGAGCCATCGTGCTGGTGCCCGTGGTCGTACCCGTCATCGCCCTCACCACGGCGGGACGCATCCGCAGCATGCCGCCGGAAATCACCGAGAGCGCCCTGGCACTCGGCCTGACCCGCGCCCAGTACATCCGCTCCGTGGTCATCCCGTACACCTGGCCGGCCACCCTCACGGGCCTGCTGCTCGGCCTGGCCCGCGCGGCGGGCGAGACCGCTCCGCTGATCTTCACCGCGACGGTGTTCTTCGGGGCGCCCGCTCTGCCGACCGGGATCGTCAACGCCCCGGTGCAGGCGCTGCCGACCCACATCTTCACCCTGTCCCAGGACTCCGGCGCCCCCGAGGCGATCACTCAGGCATGGGGCAGCGCCCTGGTCCTGGTCCTGATCACCGCAGTACTTCTCAGCCTGGCGGTGGCCCTGCGCAACCGCTTCGAAGGAGCACGACGATGGACCACGTGATATCCGTCCGCGACCTGCGGGTCCTCGACGGCAAGAAGACCCTGGTGGGCCCGGTCACCTTCGATCTGAAGCAGGGCTCCACCACAGGACTGTGCGGCCCTTCCGGCGCCGGCAAGTCGACGGTGCTGCGCGCCCTGGTCGACCTGCTGCCCCACGGCCTCGTCCGCGACGGCCACTTGGAGGTACTGGGCCGCCCCTTCCGCCACGGCAAGGGCGACTCCGGCCTGCGGAGCACCGTCGTCCTGGTGCCGCAGACGCCCGTCGTCTTCGGCGGCAGCATCCTGGACAACGCCCTCTTCGGGCTGCGGCACTTGGTGCGCGCCTCCCGCTCCGACCTGAACGACAGGGTGGAGCAGGCCCTGAAGGAGGCCGGCCTGTGGAACGAGGTCTGCAACCGGCTGGACACTCCTGCCCAGTCGCTCTCCAACGGCCAGCGCCAGCGGCTGTGCCTGGCCCGCGCCTTGGCCCTGGAACCGGCCGCGCTGCTGCTGGACGAACCCACCAGCGCGCTGGACGAGCGGAGCCGCGACACGGTCGAGGCATCGGTGGCCGCCCTCCGCGGCAACCGCACGGTTCTCCTCGTCTCGCACGATCCGGCGCAGGTGGAGCGCCTCTGCGACCGCACGGTACGGCTGGAGCTGCCGGAAACCCTGACGTGCTCTCCTGCGGCAGCCGCCTGAGCACAGAGCACCGCAGCAGGAAATGAGAACCGGGCCCGGTCCGTCGTGTCGCAATCACGACGGACCGGGCCCGGAGTCCGTTGCCGGGACCGAGCTTCTCGGCCCCGGCGCTGCCGTCACGCGACTGGCGCGAGGGCTTCCACGCGTACGTCGGCCAGCGCGGCCAGGTACCGCTCCGCGTCCAGCGCGGCGGCGCAGCCGGAGCCGGCCGCGGTGATGGCCTGGCGGTAGATGTGGTCCACCACGTCGCCCGCGCCGAAGACGCCGGGGATGCTCGTACGGGTCGTGGGCGCCTGGGTCTTGAGGTAGCCCTCGGCGTCCAGTTCGAGCTGGTCGGCGAAGAGTTCCGTACGCGGGTCGTGGCCGATGGCGACGAACAGGCCCGTCACGTCGAGGTCTCGCGTCTTGCCGGTCAGTACGTCACGGAGGACGACGCCGGAGAGCATGCCGCCGGTCTCCTTGATCTCGGCGACCTCGCTGTCGAAGGCGAAGGAGATCTTGTCGTCGGAGAACGCCCGGTCCTGCATGGCCTTGGAGGCGCGCAGGGTGGAGCGGCGGTGGACGATGGTGACCGAGCGGGCGAAGCGGGTCAGGAAGGTGGCTTCCTCCATGGCGGTGTCGCCGCCGCCGACCACGACGATGTCGCGGTCGCGGAAGAAGAAGCCGTCGCACGTCGCGCACCAGGACACTCCACGGCCGGAGAGCGCGTCCTCGTTGGGCAGGCCGAGCTTGCGGTAGCCGGAGCCGGTCGCGATGATCACGGTCTTCGCGCGGTGGACCGTGCCCTCGGAGTCCGTCAGCAGCTTGATGTCGCCGCTCAGGTCCACCGACACGATGTCGTCGTCGATCATCTCGGCGCCGAACTTCTCCGCCTGGGCCCGCATGTTGTCCATCAGGTCCGGGCCGTCGATCCCGGCGGGAAAGCCGGGGAAGTTCTCGACCTCGGTGGTCGTGGTGAGCGAGCCGCCGACGAATATGGAGCTGCCGAACAGCAGGGGCTTCAGCTGTGCGCGGGCCGTGTACAGGGCCGCGGTGTAACCGGCCGGGCCGGAGCCGATGATGATGACCTCGCGCACCTCGTCGGTGCCGGCGTCGGTGTTCGTCGTCATGATGCGGTCAGCTCTCCTGCTTCTTCGCGGTCTTGGTGTCGATCTCGGCGATGAGACCCTCGATGAGGCCCTTGATCTCGTCCCGGATGGGGCGGACGGACTCGACGCCCTGGCCGGCCGGGTCTTCGAGCTGCCAGTCGAGGTAGGTCTTGCCGGGGAAGTACGGGCAGGCGTCGCCGCAACCCATCGTGATGATGTAGTCCGACGCCTGCGCGGCCTCGGGGGTCAGCACCTTCGGCTTCTGGTCGGAAATGTCGATGCCCAGCTCCGCCATCGCGGCGACGGCCGAGGGGTTGATCTGGTCGCCCGGGACCGAGCCGGCGGAGCGGACCTCGACGCGGTCGCCGGCCAGGTGGCGCAGGAACCCGGCCGCCATCTGGGAGCGGCCCGCGTTGTGGATGCAGACGAACAGGACAGAGGCGGCAGGAGCGGAGGACATCAGTTCTTCCTTGGGGTGAGGCGACTGCGGGGAGCGTGCGGGTTTCAGGGGGCGAGCTGGGTGAGGAGCTCGCCGACGTGGGCGTCGATGGCGTCGCGGATGTCGCGTACGACGGCGATCGGCGCACCGTCCGGGTCGGCGACGGGCCAGTCGAGGTAGCGGCGGCCGGGCACCACGGGGCAGGCGTCACCACAGCCCATCGTGATCACGATGTCGGCGGCCTCGACGACCTCCTCCGTCAGCGGCTTGGGGTAAGCGTCCGAGAGGTCCGCGCCCGCCTCGGTGAGGGCCTGGGCGATGTGCGGCTCCACCTCGTCGGCGGGGTGGGTACCCGCGGAGGAGACGGTCACGCGCTCGCCCGCACGGTGGGCGAGGAGGGCGGCGGCCAGCTGAGAGCGGCCGGCGTTGTGGCTGCACACGAACAGGACCCGCGTCGGACCGCCGCCCGTCAGCCCCCGGGTGTGGGCGAGGGCGTCCAGCCGCTCGGCGGCCAGCCGTTCCGCCAGCACGACCAGGTGCGTACGGACCCGGGCGGGCTCGGCCAGACGTCCATAGGAGTCGGCGAGCAGGCCGAGCACGGTTTCCGGCGCGAAGCGGCCGGTGTACCGGGTGGCGAGGCGGGCTGCCCCCGCGGCCAGGCGTTCGTCCGGCAGGAGGGGCGAGGAGGGCGTGGGCATGGCGATCCTGTTCCAAGGAGCCAGTAAGGTCAGCTCGGGCTGGTGTCAGCCCCTACTGATGTGACAGTATCAGCACATGATGACGTCAGTCGACACTGAACTGATCCGAGTCCTGGCAGACCCCCTCAGGCTTCAGATCGTGACCCTGCTCTCCCGCGAGACGCTGTGCACCACACACCTCGTGGAGGAGACCGGTGCCAAGCAGACCAACCTCTCCAACCACCTGAAGGTGCTCAGAGAGGCGGGGGTCGTGGAGACCGAACCGTGCGGCCGCTTCATCTACTACAGACTCCGCCCGGAAGTCGTCGAGGCCATCGCCGGTCAGTTCGCCGACCTCGCGCAGGCCGCGCGTGCCACTTCCGAAGCGAACCTCAAGCGGTCCTGCCCATAGCCCGCTTGGTTTCCCCCTCACCTGCCCGAGGAGAACCGTTGTCCGTCACCGAGCCCGTCGGCACCCCACCCGCAGGGGTCACCGCGATACCCGCCGACGCGCCCCAACCCGCACCCGGCGCAAGCCCGCCCGCCATCCCGCTGGTGGCCCGCGCCGCCGCCGAACTGGTCGGGACGGCCGCGCTCGTCGCGGTCGTCGTCGGCTCCGGCATCCAGGCCACGCAGCTCACCCAGGACGTGGCGCTCCAGCTGCTGGCCAACTCCACCGCCACCGTCTTCGGCCTCGGCGTCCTCATCGCCCTCCTCGGCCCGGTCTCCGGAGCCCACTTCAACCCGGTGGTCAGCCTCGCCGAGTGGTGGACCGGCCGCCGCGGCGGTGCGGGTGTCACGGCGCGCGAGCTGGCCGTCTACGTCCCCTCGCAGATCGTCGGCGCCGTCGCGGGCGCGATCCTGGCCGACGCGATGTTCGGCGAGCCCCTGGTGAAGTGGGCCACGCACGACCGCTCCGCCGGGAACCTGCTGCTCGGCGAGGTCGTGGCCACCGCCGGGCTGATCCTGCTGATCTTCGGCCTGGCGCGGACGGACCGGCTGCGCTTCGCGCCCGTCGCCGTGGCCTCGTACATCGGCGCCGCGTACTGGTTCACCTCCTCCACCTCCTTCGCCAACCCGGCCGTCACCATCGGCCGCGCCTTCACCGACACCTTCGCGGGCATCGCCCCCGCCTCGGTCCCCGCCTTCGTCGGCGTGCAGCTCGTGGGCGCGGTCGTCGGCCTGGCTCTGGTCGCCGTCATCTTCATGCGCGGCAAGACGGACGGCGGGTCGGCCTCCGCATGACGCAGCAGACGGACGTGCTGGTGATCGGCGGCGGTCAGTCCGGGCTCGCCGCCGGCTACCACCTGCGCCGACTGGGCGTCGAGCACGTCATCCTCGACGCCCAGGAGGGTGCCGGCGGGGCCTGGCAGCACACCTGGGACTCCCTGCGGCTGTTCTCACCGGCCGCGTACTCCTCACTGCCGGGCCGCTTCATGCCCGTCCAGGAGGGTGAGGTCTATCCCGACGCGGCGCACGTTGTCTCGTACCTCGCCGACTACGAGAAGCGGTACGAGCTTCCCGTCCAGCGGGGCGCATGGGTCTCGGCCGTCCACCGCGACGGCGACCACCTGCGCGTGCAGACCGACTCCGGCGACTGGCGAGCCCGTGCGGTCGTCAGCGGCACCGGGACCTGGACCCGCCCGTTCCTGCCCGCGGTCGCTGGACGGCGCGAGTTCGCGGGCCGTCAGCTCCACACCGTGCAGTACCGCAGTCCCGGCGAGTTCGCCGGTCAGCGCGTCATCGTGGTGGGTGGCGGGAACTCCGGCGCGCAGATCGCTGCCGACCTCGCCCCTGTCGCCGAGTTGACCTGGGTCACCCAGCGTCCGCCCCGCTACCTGCCCGACGACATCGACGGCCGGGCCCTCTTCGACGCCGCAACCGCCCGGCGCCAAGCGCTCGACGCGGGCCGTACCGACACCGGCGGTGTCGCCTCGCTCGGCGACATCGTGGCCGTGCCCCCGGTCCGCGCGGCCCGCGACGCCGGACTCCTGGCGGCGAAGCCGATGTTCACCCACCTCACCGCCACCGGTGCGGAATGGGCCGACGGCACCCGGGCCGAGGCCGACGCGGTCATCTGGTGCACCGGCTTCCGCCCGGCCCTCGCCCCCTTCGCCCCGCTGCGCCTGCGCGGCAGCCACGGCCACATCGCCACCGCCGGCACCCGCGCCGCCGACGAACCCCGCCTGCACCTGCTCGGCTACGGCGACTGGACCGGCCCCGCCTCCGCCACCCTCATCGGCGTCGGCCGCCCCGCCCGCGACGCGGCCCGCGAGATCGCCGAGCTGCTGGGCCGCTGCTGACGCGCGGCACGGCGGAGGGCGGGACACCCCGACCGGCGTACCGGTCGGGGTGTCCCGCCCTCGTGTAGGCCCGTCACCTGCCGGAGTGGTCGATCACGTTGCCGTTGGAGCAGTTGTTTGCGTGGTCGCCGGCCCAGTCGCCGAGGACCGGTACGACGGCGGTTTCCTGCTGGCAGACGGCGGCGGCCGTGAAGTTCCAGTTGTTCGCCGCGTTCACGCCACCCCCGAAGTTGGAATCGTTGTCGGCGTGCGCCACGGGAGCGGCGAGGGACAGAGCGAGCACGGGCAGTACCGCGAGCATGATCTTCTTCATGACGGGGGAACGACCAGGACCGCGTGAGGATGCGGCAGCCATACGTACACCTCTGCCGTGCGGATAGTCCGCGTACTGCTCAGCTGTTGGAGCCGCCGTGGGCATCGGCCGGCTGCTGGGGAGGGATCTCGTCCTCTTCGATGATCTGGACATCGCAGCAGTCGGAGGCGGGCGCGGTGTCCTTCTTACCGAAGAGCTTGGCGAAGAGGCCGGTCTTGGTGCTCATGAGGTGTGTTTCCTTGCGTGGGGGTTGAGAACTGGGGCTGCGGGTCGGTCAGGCGACCAGGGGGACGAGGAATCCGCCGGCCAGCGCGAGGGCGAAGACCGAGGTGGCGAAGGTGGTCAGGAGCTTGGGCTTGAACAGCTTCGTCAGGAGGGTCAGTTCGGGCGGACTGATGGCGGCCGCCGCGATCACGAAGGCGAAGACGGCGCCGAGGTTCATGCCGCGTTCCATCAGGGCGAAGCCGATGGGAAGTGCCGTCTCGGCCCGCATGTAGAGGGGGATGGCGATCAGCGCCGCGAGCGGGATGGCGTACCACTTGCCGTCGCCGGCCACGGCGGCCATGAGATCGGTGGGCACGGCCCCGTAGATGAGCGCGCCGATCGATACGCCGATCAGCATCGGCTTGACCATGGGCTTCAGCTCGATCACGGCCTCGCGCCAGGCGCCGGGGAGTTCGGCACGCAGGCCGCGCCAGGGCACGTACTCCTTCTCCTGACCACCGGTGACCCGTACGCGCTTGACCTGCGAGGCGAAGCCGAAGCGGTGCATGCCGTGCGCGATGAGCAGGGTCCCGCCGGCGGCGACCGCGGTGAAGCTGACGGCCATCTTCCAGCCGAACAGCGCTCCGACGGCCACGAACACGAACGGGTCCAGGATCGGCGAGGCGATCAGGAAGGCCACGGCGGTGGAGAACGGCACTCCGGCGCGCAGGATGCCGGCCAGGACCGGGATCGTCGAGCACGAGCAGAAGGGGGTCAGTGCGCCGAAGGCGGTGCCCTTGACCATGCCCTTGAGGTGGCTGCCGCCCAGCCACTGGGCGAGCTTCTCGGGTCCCGTTCTGCGCATCAGCAAGGTGACGAGGAAGGTGATCGCGATGAAGAGCGCGACGAGTTCCGCGGTGATGACGGCGAACGTCTTGAGGACTTCGAGGACGTGGTTCACGGGTGGTGCACCTCAGGGCTTGCAGACATCGCTGTGCCGTCCCACCGGCGTGGACGCGCTGCCGACGGGTGGGGGGTGAGTTCAGTCTTGGGGCTGTACGGGGAGGGGCCGGGCGGGATCCGTCCGGCTCAGGTCACTGGCAGGACGCCGCGCCCTCGGGGGCCTGGGCGGCAAGGCTCGCCAGGAGCTGAACCGGGCCGCCGAGCTCGGCGCAGCACAGGGAGTAGACGTTGCTGCGCCCGCGGGGCTTGGAGCTGATCAGCTCCTGCTCGCGCAGGGGGGCCAGGTGGTGGCTGACCAGGGTCTGGCTCAGTCCGGTGGCCTCCTGGAGCTCCTTGACCGTGCGCGGGCGCTCGGCGATCAGGAGCATCAGGGTCAGGCGGGTCTCGTCCCCCAGGGCGCGGAGCTTGGGGGCCAGGAGCCGGGCCTGGTCGCCTTCGGAGAGCAGGGCGGCCGGGGTGGTCACCGCGACCGGGAGAGTCGTTGTCATACCCACACGCTAACACCATCGCCCGCAGCTATCAACAGCAGTTGCTGTTGATAGCTGCGGGCGATGGTGTTGCCGCCGGGCCCTGGCGATCCGGCGCGTTCGGGCCAGTCAGCGGCTGTCGGCCTGTGCGCAGGGGAAGCAGCGCACGCTGCGGGCCGGTGCCTCGCTCGGCGGGGCGAGGAGGGGACGCCTGCGGACCTCGTACGCGACCACGCGCGCATGGTTGGCACAGACGGCGGCGCCGCAGCTGCGGCAGACACCGATGGCCGGGGTTTGGGCGTCCCGGGTGTGGCAGTCGAGGCAGTGCATCAGCGGGCCTCGCCGGGGTTCGCTGCCGCCCGCCCCGCCGTGAACCTCTTGCGCCAGGCCAGGGATACGTAGACCAGGCCGATCAGGACCGGTACCTCGATGAGGGGGCCGACCACTCCGGAGAGGGCCTGGCCGCTCGTGACGCCGAAGGTGGCGATGGCGACGGCGATGGCCAGCTCGAAGTTGTTGCCGGCGGCGGTGAAGGCGAGGGTGGTGGTGCGGTCGTAGGGCAGGCCGATGGCCTTGCCGAGGGCGAAGGTGCCGAACCACATCACCGCGAAGTAGACGAGGAGCGGGAGTGCGATGCGGGCGACATCCAGGGGCTGCGAGGTGATGGTCTTGCCCTGGAGGGCGAAGAGGATGACGATCGTGAAGAGCAGGCCGTACAGGGCCCAGGGGCCGATCTTCGGCAGGAAGTCCGCCTCGTAGGCGGTGCGTCCGAGCTTCTTCTCGCCGATGCGGCGGGTGAGGAAGCCCGCGAGGAGCGGGATGCCCAGGAACACGATGACGTTCAGGGCGATGTGCCAGACCGGTACGTCCAGGCCCTGGCCGTCGCCGAGTCCGAGCCATCGGGGCAGCAGGTCCAGGTAGAACCAGCCCAGCGCGCCGAAGGCGACGACCTGGAAGACGGAGTTCAGGGCGACCAGGACGGCTGCGGCCTCGCGGTCGCCGCAGGCGAGGTCGTTCCAGATGATGACCATGGCGATACAGCGGGCCAGGCCGACGATGATCAGCCCGGTGCGGTACTCGGGCAGGTCCGGCAGGAAGACCCAGGCCAGCGCGAACATCAGCGCCGGACCGACGACCCAGTTGATGACCAGCGAGGAGACCATTAGCTTCCGGTCGCCGGTGACCGCATCGAGCTTGTCGTACCGGACCTTGGCCAGCACCGGGTACATCATGACCAGCAGCCCGATCCCGATGGGCAGGGAGATCCCGCCGACCTCGACCTTGGCGAGGGCGTCGTTCAGGCCGGGGACGAGCCGGCCGAGCCCCAGGCCGACACCCATCGCGAGGAGGATCCACACCGCGAGGAAGCGGTCCAAGGTGGACAGCTTCCGCACGATCGAGGAGCTTTCGGCGCCCGGCGGCCGCACGGTCGGGCCGGGTTCGGTCGCGGTCATGAGGGCACTCGCTTTCGGTTCTGCGGTGAGGGCGAACGCGCGGCGCGATGCGCTGCGACGTCGAGGAGCCGCAGTCCGCAGGGTGCACCCTGCATGGTGCACCGGGCGGACCGATCACATCAGCATCGACTGAAGTCAGCTCACGCTGATGTTCTCACATCAGCGTGAGCTGATGCCATTCGAGCCTGACATCAGCCCCGAACGGCCCAGTGGGGGATCCCCCGCCCCTTCGGCGGCCCACCCGTCCAGCCAGACGTCAGGGCTGCCGGAAGATGGTGCAGATGTCGCCTTCCGTGCAGGAATCCGGATCCGTCTCGGCTGCCCTGCGCCCCAAACCGGTCAGCAAAGTGCGGGTCTTGCGGAGTTCGGCCATGCGCTGCTCGATCTGGTCGAGGTGTGTGCTGATGAGCCGGGCGACGTGGCCACACGGGGCCTCGCCGCTGTCGCGCAGTTCGAGGACCGAGCGGATCTCGGCGAGCGTGAGGCCCGCGCCCTGTGCGTCGCGGATGAACACCAGCCTGCTCACGGCATCGGGTGCGTAGTCGCGGTACCCCGCTGCAGTGCGCGGCGGGGCGGACAGGAGTCCGGCCTGCTCGTAGAAGCGGATGGTCTTGGCCGTCACGTGGCCGGCCGCCGCGAGGTCACCGATGCGCATCCCTCCACGCTACGCCTTGACCTTCCAGCGCACTGGAAGGTCTACCGTCGGGCGACAAGCCACGAATGGGGAGCACAGCGGACATGCGGATCACCATCCTGACGGTGCCGGACTGCCCGAACGAGCCCGTGGTCCGGGAGCGGATCACCACCGCGCTCGGCGGCCGGAGCGCCGAGGTGGAGGTCGTCGAAGTACGCGAGCAGAGCGAGGCCGCCCGCTGGGGCATGACCGGCTCGCCGACCGTGCTGCTCGACGGGGCCGACCCGTTCGCGGTGGCCGGTGCTCCGCCGAGCGTGTCCTGCCGCCTCTACCGGGACGCCGACGGCCGCGTGGACGGGGCGCCCAGCGTGGAGGACCTGCGCCAGGTGTTGTCCGGTGCGGTTCTCGCCCGGGAGTCCGCCGGGGACCAGGAGTGCTGCGAGGCGGACTTGCTCGATCCGATCGGGCGGGCCGGCCGGGGCCGACGAGCCCCGGACGAGCGCGGTCTGCGCGCCGTCCACCAGGCGGTGCTGCGGCACTTCACCACCGAAGGCACGGCACCGGCGCCGTCCGTACTGGAGGCCGTCGCCGCCCTCGCCGGCCGGACTGCCGCCGACGTACTGGCCGAACTGGCCCGGGAGGACTTCCTGACCCTCGACGGTGCGGGTCGGATCCGGGCGGCGTACCCGTTCTCCGCGGTCCGGACCCGGCATCGCGTGCGGCTGCCCGAAGGCGTGGAGGTGTGGTCGATGTGCGCCGTCGACGCCCTGGGCATCTCGGCCATGCTCGGCGGCCAGGACGTACGGATCTCCTCATCGGACCCGGTCAACGGCGAGCCGGTCACCGTTACCTTCACCGGCGGCACCGCACGATGGAAGCCGGCGGACGCCGTCGTGTTCGTCGGCCGCCGCGCGGGCGCGGGCCCTGCCGCGACGGTGTGCTGCGACACGCTGAACTTCTTCACCGGACGCGCCTCGGCCGGGCAGTGGCGGCAAGAGCACCCCGAGGTGAACGGCCAGGCCGTCGGTCAAGACCGGGCCGTCCAGATCGCCGAGCAGACCTTCGGCCCGCTCCTCCAGGGCGACTGACGCGCCCGGCGCCGGTGAGAGACAGCCCCGGAGCGGGCATCATCAAAGCCCGGGGCTGAGCCCCGGACCCCGACCGAGAGCCGGCAGGCCATGGCGAATCCGACCCCGATGGACCGGCAGGCTGTGTACGACGACTACGCGCGCGCCCGCCAGACCTTCCACCGCCTCCTCGACACCGCGTCGCCGGACGACCTCGCCAGGCCCTCCAGCGGCACCAAGTGGACCAACGAGCAGCTGCTGTGGCACATGCTCTTCGGCTACATGGTCGTCCGAGCGCTGCTCGTCCTCGTGCGCGTCTTCGGTCGGCTCCCGCGCAGGGTGAGCATGGTGTTCACGCGCGTGCTGAACGCGGCGACGGTTCCGTTCGACCTGATCAACTACGCCGGTCCGTGCGGGGCGGTGAAGGTCTACGGCCTGCGTCGCATGGGCGCCGCATTCGACCGGGTCACCGACTCCCTGCTCCACCATCTCGCGGCGGAGTCAGAAGCGGATCTCACGCACGGCATGCACTACCCCGTCCGGTGGGACCCCTTCTTCAAGGACTACATGACCCTCGCGGACATCTACCGCTACCCGACCCAGCACTTCGACTTCCACCACCGCCAGCTCACCCTCGACGGCGGGCGCGCGGTCAGCTGATCGCCGGGCTGCGGCGCTCCAACAGGACGACGTCGCGCCACACGCCGTGGTGGCGGCCGATGCGTGCGCGGGTGCCGATGACGCGGAAGCCGGCCCGCTGGTGCAGGGCTAGGCTCGCGGTGTTCTCGGGGAAGATTCCGGCCTGGATCGTCCAGATGCCCGCCACCTCGGTCGAGGCGATCAGCACATCGAGCAGGGCGCGGGCCACGCCTCGGCCCCGGGCGCCGGGGTGGACGTAGACGGAGTGCTCGACGACCCCCGCGTACGCGCACCGGTCGGACACCTTGGAGGCGGCGACCCAGCCGAGCAGCTTGCCGTCGGTGCCGAGAGCGGCGAAGCGGTGCTCGGGCAGCTTCGCCGCGTCGAACTCCGCCCAGGTGGGGGCCTCGGTCTCGAAGGTGGCGTTGCCCTCGTCGATGCCGGCCTGGTAGATCTCCAGGACCCTGTCGGCGTGATCCCGTGTCATGGGGGCGATGTTCACGGCCGCCGCCCGAGGATCGCCGAGACGGCTGCCGGGAAGCACTCCAGGCACGCGGTGTTGACCTCGTAACTGACGGAAGTGCCCTGCCTCTCGGGCAGGACGAAGCGCACCTCGGCCAGCAGCTTGAGGTGGTGGGACACAGTCGACTGGCCGATGGGCAGTCGCTCGGTGATCTCCCCGACCGTCAGGGGGCGCCGCTCCTCCGCCAGCAGGTTCAGCAGTCGTACGCGCATGGGGTCCGCCAGGGCCCTGAACCACCCGGAGTACGTCTGTGCGTCCTCGGGGCTCAGTCCTTGACCGGCTTTCGTCGTCTCATTCATCGATAATCGACGATAGTCGATGAATAGGATGCCCGGAAGGCCGTCAGCCGACACAGGCGTGGGGGCGCAGGCCAGCAGGTCAGGCGGAGCGGCCCAGCATCTGGCTCATGGCGGCGACGACGGAGGGCTCCACTCGGTAGTAGACCCAGGTGCCGCGACGCTCCGAGGACAGCAGGCCCGCCTCCCTGAGCTTCTTCAAGTGGTGGGACACCGTCGGCTGGGAGACGCCGACGTCGGAGATGTCGCAGACGCACGCCTCGCCGCCCTCGTGCGAGGCGATCGCGGAGAAGAGCCGTAGGCGTACCGGGTCACCGAGGGCCTTGAACATCAACGCGGTCCGCTCGGCCTCTTCGGCCGTCAGCGGGCGCTCGGTCAGCGGCGGGCAGCAGGGTGCCGTGGCTTCGTCTTCGAGCATCGGCAGCAGCTTCGTGGAGGGCATGAAAGCAATCCTCCCTCCAAATTCGACGGATGTCTATGTTGACGTACGTCGATGCACGGTGGGATGCTGAGTCCAGAAGGACATCGACGTTCATCGAATCAAACCGGGAGCCTGCCGTGAGCGCATCCACCGAAGACCTGCCCGTCATCGTGATCGGTGCCGGCCCCGCCGGCCTCGCTGCGGCTTCCCATCTGGTCGAGCGGGACATCGAGCCCCTGGTGCTGGAGGCCGGGCCCGCCGCCGGCGCCGCAGTCCGCGAATGGGGTCACGTACGGCTCTTCTCCACCTGGTCCGAGCTCGTGGACCCGGCCGCCGAGAAGCTCCTCGCCCCCACCGGCTGGACCGCTCCCGACGGTGCGACCTACCCCTCCGGCGCGGACTGGGCCGAGCAGTACCTCCAGCTGCTCGCCGACGTCCTCGGCGACAGGGTCCGCTACGGCACCACGGTGACCGGCGTCTCCCGCCTCGGCCGCGACCGCATCGTCGACGCCGACCGCGAGGCCCAGCCCTTCACCGTCAGCATCCTGAACGCCGACGGCACCGAGGAACGCCTCACCGCCCGAGCCGTCATCGACGCCTCCGGCACCTGGTCCACCCCCAGCCCCATCGGCGGCGACGGCCTGCCCGCCCTCGGCGAGAAGGCGGCCGCCGACCGGATCTCGTACCGGATCCCCGACCTCAAGGACCCGGCCGTCCGCGCCCGCTACGCGGGCAAGCGCACCGCCGTCATCGGCTCCGGAGCCTCCGCCTTCACTGCCCTCGCCTACCTGGCCGACCTCTCCAAGGAGGAGTCCGGCACCCACTCCGTCTGGATCCTCCGCCGCGGCATCAGCGGCTCCACCTTCGGCGGAGGCAGCGCCGACCAGCTCCCCGCGCGCGGCGCCCTCGGCCTCGCCGCCAAGGCCGCCGTCGACGACGGCCACGCCGACGCGGTCACCGGCTTCCGCACTTCGTCCGTCGAGAAGACCGGAGAGCAGCTGGTCCTGGTCGCCGAGGACGGCCGCCGTCTGGACCCCGTAGACGAGGTCATCGTCCTGACCGGCCTGCGCCCCGACCTCACCTTCCTGAACGAGCTGCGCCTCGGCCTCGACGACCGCCTCCAGGCCCCCGCCGCGCTCGCCCCGCTGATCGACCCGAACCAGCACTCCTGCGGCACGGTCTACCCCCACGGCGTGAAGGAACTCTCCCACCCGGAGAAGGACGTCTACCTGGTGGGCATGAAGTCCTACGGCCGCGCCCCCACCTTCCTCGCCATGACCGGCTACGAGCAGGTCCGCTCCATCGCAGCCCACCTCGCAGGCGACCACGAAGCCGCCGAACGCGTCGAACTGACCCTCCCCGAAACCGGAGTCTGCGGCGGAGCCGGCCTCTTCGACCAGCCCCAGGCTGCCGAGGAAACCAGCGGCGGAGGCTGCTGCGCGGCCCCGGCCACCCTCACGATCGGCGCCCCGGCCCCCTCCGGCGGCTGCTGACCTCCGTGCCACACACCCAGGCCGACGCGGCCGCGACCGGGACGGGGGTCCGGTCGCGGCCGCGCGCTGCGCTGCCCGCCCTGTGTGCCACACAGATCACCAGCTGGGGCATCGTCTACTACGCCTTCCCCGTCCTGCTCCCGCGCCTGACGGCCGACACCGGCTGGTCCACCAACGCCGCGACAGCCGCCTTCTCCCTCGCGCTCCTCGTCTCCGCCGTCGCCGGCATCCCCATCGGCCGAATCCTCGACCGCCGAGGACCGCGCGCGGTGATGACCGCGGGCTCCGCCCTCGGCACCCTCGCCCTCCTCGTGATCGCGACCGCCCCCAACCTGGCCGTCTTCACCCTGGGTTGGGTGCTCGCGGGTCTGACTATGGCCGCCACCTTCTACCCGCCCGCCTTCGCCGCCCTCACCCGCTGGTGGGGCCCCGACCGGGTCCGGGCCCTGACCATCGTCACGCTCGCGGGAGGACTCGCCTCCACAGTCTTCGCCCCACTGACCGCGGCCCTGGCCGAACACCTCAGCTGGCGCGCCACCTACGCCGCCCTTGCCGTGATCCTCGCCGCCGTCACCATCCCCGCCCACGCCCTCGCCCTACGTGCCCCCTGGCCCCCGGCCCCGCCCTCCCCACCCTCAACCGACCGTACGCCGGTCGCCCGAAGCCGCCCCTTCCTCCTCCTGGCCGTCGCCTTCACCCTCTCCGGCTTCGCCATGTACGCCGTCGTCATGGGCCTCATCCCGCTCCTCACCGAACGCGGCGCCGACGCGACAACGGCCGCCTGGGCACTCGGACTCGGCGGCGCAGGCCAAACCCTCGGCCGCACCTTGTACACCGGCCTGTCCTCCCGCACCTCGGTCACCACCCGCACCGTCCTCCTGATCGCCCTGGGTGGCGCAACGAGCGCGGCCTTCGCCCTCGTCCCCGGCCCGATGCCCCTTCTGATCACCCTCGCGGTCATCGCAGGTGTCGTACGCGGCAACCTGACCCTGCTCCAGGCCACCGCGGTCACCGACCGCTGGGGCACCACCCACTACGGCCGCCTCTCCGGGCTCCTCGGCGCCCCAGCCCACATTGCCGGAGCACTGGCCCCCTGGGCCGGCGCCGCCCTCGCGGGCCCTCTCGGCGGCTATCCCCACCTCTTCGCAGCCCTGGCCTCACTCTCGGTCGTGGCTGCCTGCCTCGCGCTCGGCACCTCCAAGGCGAGGAGCACCCAGACGGAGATTCACCACCGCTCGCAACGCAACTGAGCAGCCGGCTCCCGGTATCGGCACCATCAGGCGCGTCCATTCAGCACAGGGTGATCCAGCCGTCCGGGATCCACCCCTGCACATAGCCCTCGAGGAACAGCCCCAAGTCCGGAATGCCCACGTGCCCTACTTCCAGGGGAACTTGCCTGTAGGGAACCCAGCACAACTCCGCGCCGCCCTGGACATGCGCAAGCGGGACCCCGGGGCCGACATGCCCGGTGAAGATCCGGGCCTCACTTCGATGAGCGCCAGCGCCCACTGCGCCCTCGGCGGCCCTGAACCTGCCCATCAGGCTCCCCAACCGAACCCCACCAACCGGCGCCATCACCGCAGCCAGGCGACGGGCCGCCCCAACATGAGGCTCCCCTTCAGATCGCCGCTCCGCGGGAAGCGCCCAGTGGCCATCAGCGCCTGGCGCCCCGGCTCGGAACAGGGCCACTCGGTGGCGCTGATCGAAGCACACAAGGAACACGTCAGGCCGCACCATCGGGGCATACATGCACATAATCGCGAGCGTAGGACCGAGCGCGGCGCCCCGCATTCGCAGCGGGCCGGGCGGGTGACCGCCGTGTCGGACCTACTCGACTGGAGGGCTGGCCGGCAGGGCTGCGAGCCCAGGCCAGATCTGAAAGCCTAGTGCGACCTCAAGGCGCGCCAGGGTGCCGATATCCGGCAGCACTTTGCCGCCGAGGACGCGACCGATCGTCGTGTGGTTGATCCCCGTGGTTTCCGCCAGAGTTCGCAGGCTCTGCCCGCTGGAGGCGAGCCCGCGCTCGAGGTTGCGGGCCAGGGCCTGCGCGAAGTGGGCACTGACGGGCGCGTCGGGGGCGAGAGCGGCGTGAGGCCAGGTGCCGTCAGCCACATACGCGCTGGGTACCTTGTCATTACTGCTCCGGGGCATGCCTGGATCATCCCATGCACCCATTGGTGTTCCCTTCTCCGCGTGGTGGATTCAGTCACGAGCGGTGCATACATGCAGCAAAATGAATCTTTCACGTTCGGCGCCCACAGACACGACGGCACGCAGGGGCGTGAACACTTCACAAGATCAGGCAGTCGGAGCGAAGTGTGACCCGACGCAGCCGTCGACACGCAGTTGCCCCCCGCACCAGGGGAGCCGCCTCCCCAATTCACTCCCGTGCGCCCCCACCCCGAGCGTGCTTGCCTCACTGACTCTGGGTAGTTGAGGGGCCGAGAAGAATACGCAGGCCAGAATGGTGGCGCTTTTGTGAAACATCTTGTTTCAGTGAAGCGCGGGCCACATGTTCCAGGTCTCGTTCGATTATTTTTCATATCTTGTGCTGCAGCTTCAGGAAAGGCAATTGCGGAGATGCCCTACCGGCCTCTTAGGCCAGTCGCTACGCTCAACAGGAATTCAGGTTCGGAGAATTGCGGGGAGGTGTTTCATGCACACACGCCGAGCGCAGGGCGTACTTGAACAGCTGAGGCGCCTGGCCGCCAGTGACGCATCCAAGCGCACGGAAGCGAAGGACCGCCTCGTGCAGGCGGAGCAGGAAGCTTCGTTCGCCCGCTCGCTCTTCGAGTCGGCGGACACCCGCGCCGAGATCTCACAGCGGGTGGCTCAGGAGGCCGAGGAGCTATTGCCCCTCGGCGCCGAGGAGCAGGCCGACACACCCTCATCAGGCAAGTCCTCCCACCAGCATGGGGTCAGGACGCTCGGCGAGGAACTGCTCGCCTTTGCTCGCGCCGGCGGACACGTCACGCGGACGGAGATCCTCGGGCACCTCAGCTCCACGCGCCCCGACATCAAGCTCACCGGCGTCGGGCCCGAGCTCACCAGACTGACGAGGACAGGAGCGCTGATCCGCGTCGGGCTGGGCACCTACGCGATTCCGCCTGATGCCCGGGGTGGTGATGCGTAGAGGGAGCTTGAATTCCAATATGACTTCAAACGCGCGAGTGCCGCCGAGGCGTCGGAACCAGTCGGCGGCACATGGACGCGCGTTCTTCTGGCGCACGCATCTCCGTCATTCTAGGTGCTGACACCCGATGACGCGAGAGCCCTGCGAGAATTCGGCCCCCAGTGGCCGGGATTGGGCTCACCATGTCCTTCTTTTCCCACGCCGATTCCAGTTCGGACTGGTCCGCTCGCGGTGGGCCGGCGCATTCGGGAGGAAAGCGCGAAGGCGACGACTCCCAGGCACCCCGTCGGACCCTACCCAGCGGCCGGACGAGTCCCGCCCAGCAGATCCAGCTCATTCTCGCTCTCGCCGAGCTGGGCGCCGACGGCAAGGAGGTCGGGCGTGCGGCCGTGGCGGCGCGTACCGGCAGGAGCCTGGACACGGTGAGCGACTGCATGGGGTTCCTGGCCGAGGTCGGGCTGGCCGAACCGGGGCGCGGCCGGTACGAGCTGACCGATCAAGGACGCGTCTTCGCCGAAGTCTGGCAGCGCGACTCCGCCCAGGCCCGCCTCCTGCTCCATCCACTCATG
Organism: Streptomyces sp. AP-93; assembly: GCF_022808175.1. Taxonomy (GTDB): domain Bacteria; phylum Actinomycetota; class Actinomycetes; order Streptomycetales; family Streptomycetaceae; genus Streptomyces. The sequence goes on from NZ_JALGBX010000009.1 coordinate 306,033, forward strand.
CGGGCCCACTGGTCCACCGCCGCCGTGGCCCACCACCTGGCCGGCGGAGCACTGCCTCAGGAGGAGCTGGCCCGATTGCTGCGTGCCGGCCTGCGCGGTATGCCCATGCGCGGCGTGTACCTCGTCGAGTGGCTGGTCATCGGCCTGGTGGTCGAGCGCGACGACCGCCTGCACATCCACCTTCCCGGCCAGGCTCCGCCCCACTCGGGCCCGCATTCCGCGCCGCAGGCAGAAGAACCCGAGCCGGAGGCCGAAGATCCCGACCCCGCCTTCCTGTTCGGCCTGACCCTCCGCGAGATCCAGGAGCTGCCCGACGCCCGCTACATCGCCTTCATGGAGGGTGTCCTGCAAACCCTGCGCGGAGCCCACTCGCCCGCCGCCTGAAGGAAGCGCCGGACCGGCACTCGGCCGGACCGGCGCCTCCAGGGTGGCGGCTGGTGTCCGCGTCTGGACTCTGGACCCGCACGCGGAGGGTTCGATCCCCTCGCCATCCACCCCTTGCCGACCAGCATGACACCCAGCCACCGAGAGGAACCAGTACGCATGCGAACCAAGCCAGTACGACCAGTTCTCTGACCGCACATCAGTCCGTCAGTCGCACGGCCGTAGCGCTCACTCCTACGGCACCCTCCTGTTGCGGACCGACCGACCCTTCCACACCGTGGTGCATGTTCGCACCAATCGCGTGGAGGTCCCCTCGTGTCCGAAACCCCAGTTTCCGTCCCATGCGCCGCTCAGGCGGTACCCCATGGCGGGTGAGGTCCCCCTCTCCGACGGCTTCGCCCAGGTCCTGGCCGTCTGGGAGGAGTTGGTTGTCAGGGGTGAGATGTCGAAGCAGTCCTTCGGCCGCTTCGTCCAGCTCCTCCACCGCTTCGAGCACTTCGCCGCCGCTCACGGCGTGTCGAAGTTCGGCGGCATCGCCCAGTCCGTTGCAGCCGGATTCATCGATGCCCACGGCCGCACCCGGCACGGACACGTCGCACCGGCCGCCCTCGCCACCCGCTACCTGCGGCGCAGCGTCCTGCGGATGTGCTTCACCACCGCCCGCGAGCTCCACCTCACCGAAACCGACCCGACCTGGGGCATCGAACTGCCGCCACGGGTGAAGGGTGGCACCCGCCCGCTGAACGACGACGAGGCCATCGCGATCCGCCGCGCTGCCGAGTACGTCGATCGTCCCACCCGGCACGCCGCCGCGGCGGCTCTCGCTCTGGCCGGCGGATTCAGCGGAGAGATCGGGCACATCCGCCCCGCCGACCTCGACGTCACCGGGCACCGGGTATGGATGCACGGCTCGACGAAGACGCTGCCGCGATGGTGTCCTCTGGATGCCTGGGGCATGCGCGTACTCGTCGCCCGTACCCGGCACTTAGAGAACATCGCCGCTGCCGGCCCTAGCCCCCTCGCGGTCTCCGCCCAGGCAGGCTCCGACGAACAGGTCCAGGCGAGGGTGTGTGTCGCGCTCCGGGACCTCCTCAAACGGATCGGGCTCGGCTCCGACAGCAGCGTGCGCCCTGCCTCCGTGACCGCGTACGCCGGCTGGGAGACCTTCACCCGCACCGGCCGCATCGAGGCTGCCGCGCGTCATCTCGGCCTGGCCTCTCTGGACAGCACCGCCGCCCTCATCGGGCACCACTGGCAGACCCCGACCGCAGAAAGGGAGGCCGGCCGCGATGCCCGATGACCTCTTCGGTGACCCCGCCCCGCGCACCGTCCGCAAGAAGGCCGCACGCCGGGCCCTGGAATCCGACATTCGCACCGTCTCCCGCCGCATCAAGGACGTCGCCTTCTTCGAGGACATCTACCGGCTCGCCTCGGTCCTCGACGCTCCCGGCAGCGGACGCGGAGGCCGCCCGCCCGCCTTCCCCCCGTACGTCTACCTCCTCTTCCTCACCCTGCGCGGCATCCACGGGTCCGCCCGCTACTGCGCCGCCGAGCTGAACGACGCGGACGTCTGGAACCAGATTCGTCAGGGCGTCGCCCACCATCTCGGCCACGACGAGGCCGCCCGCCTTCCCGATCAGGGACCCACCCGTCACCAGTGGCAGCACGCCCAGAAGACCCTGCTCATCCCCCGGCGCGAAGAGCTCTCGGAAACCTTCGCCGACCTCGCTCTTGCCCAGGCCCTGAGCCAGGGGCTCCTGCCGCCCGAAGCGCGCCGCGCTTGGTCCCGCCCCGAACGCCACCAGCTCATCGCCGGCGACGGCACCGTCGCCAAATCACCCACCCTCGCCACCGTCCCCTACACCGAAAAGGACGGAGTACGGCGCCGCCATCGCGTCGACCCCGCCTCCTCCTGGCAGAAGGAAGGCGGCGGGAACAGGGACGACGAGGAAAACCCGTCGTCTGGGACCGACGATGGCACCGCCTTGGTCCTGGGCAGCAAGTTCGTAGTCTTCTCCACCCGCCACCGCGGCTATTTCCGCCGCGTCTTTCTGCGCTACGCCCACGTCCCCCGCAACACCGAGGGCGGCGAAGCCGCAGTCGCCCTCGAACTCGCCTGCGCCATCCTCGACGCCGCGGACGGCTGCCTCGGTGTCCTGTACGACGGAGCCTTCCGCGGCATGCACCGTGACGTCATCGCCCGCCGCGGACGCCTCCTCATCAACAAACAGCACAAGGGCGCCCGACCCCGCTACCTGCGGACCCTCGACTACGGCCTGTGCCGCCACGAGCTGTGGTCACAGCAAGGCCGTGCCCACGAACGCGTCTTCCTCGACACCGGCACCACCAAACTGCTGCCCCTGCCCATCCTCAAGCTTCAGCGCCGGGCCAGCCCGAACACCCACCGCTGGTACCACCTGATCGCCGTCCCCTGCCCTCGTGGCGCCCACGAGCACCGCGAGCCCGTCTCCATCACCACCACCCCCGGCGAACGCGAAGACGGCCAGAGCGACACCGAGACCGGCTTCCACCGCGCCGAGCACCTCCTCCAGATCCCCGGCAACACCGCCACCCACCAACACCTCTACGGCGGCCGCGAGGACACCGAGTCCGGCTTCTCCCAGCTCGACCGCTCCCTCTGGAACCGCCGCATGATCGCCTTCGGCGCCGACGCCCAGAGCCTGGTGATCCTCGGCTTCCTCCTCGCCCAGAACGCCACCAGCGCAGCCCGCTACCGGGAAGACCCCACCTACGCCGACGCGGACGCCGAGACCACAGAAGGCCTCACCCGATCCCCCAAGAACTGAGCCGCGGAGCCCCGCCCTGATCCGCTACCCTGTCCCTGGGCTGCCCTTGTGGCAGCCCAGGACCTTGCCGAGGCGAGCCGGACTCTCACGCAGAGTATTCAGCCACGTTTCACGCAAGGCCCGCCTTCGTAGCTCAGGGGATAGAGCACCGCTCTCCTAAAGCGGGTGTCGCAGGTTCGAATCCTGCCGAGGGCACAGCACGCCAGTCGCTGACCTGGGGTTTCTCCCCAGGGATGCACCCCATTCGGCCCCGGACTCCTCGTCCGGGGCCGTTTGCGTGAGCGGTGCGTGAGCGGACGTGTCAGCGGGCTCCGGGATTCCTGCTGATGGATCAGCACGATCCGGCACGGGCGCCGCACCTTCTTCTCCGAGCTCGGCGCCCTTGGAAGCCTTGGCAGGGGCACCCTGGCCGGTCGCCCGAGCGAGCGGTACGAGCCGGGCTGCGGCCTCGGCGATCGCGAGGTCGGCCTCGGGGAGCAGGCTCGTGCAGGTGTCCGCCGTGATGGTGATCGAGGCGTGGCCGAGCATCTCCTGGATGTCCTTCAGGTCGGCCCCCGCCGCGTGGGCCAGCGTCGCGGCGCCGTGGCGCAGGTCGTGGAGGCGGACCGGAGGGAGCCCGATCTCCTCGTACAGCTCGATGAAGCGGCGCGTGACGTTCGCGGGGTGGAGGAGCTCCCCGTTCTCTCGGGTGAAGACCCGGCCCGTCTCCACCCAGGCGCTCTCCCACTGGGCCCGGTCCTTGTCCTGCTGGGCCCGGTGGCGCCGCAGGGCCTGCACGGTGTCGGAGTCGAGGGCGATGGTGCGGGCGCCGGAGTCGGTCTTGGGGTCGTCCTCGTAGACCTCCCAGCCGTTGACGACGAGTTGCTTGGCGACCGTGATGAGCCCGGCGTCCCGGTGGGTGTCGGTCCATCGCCGGCCGCACGCCTCACCGCGCCGCAGTCCGCGGAAGGCGATCAGGTGGAACAGCGCGTACAGGCGGTCCTCGGCGATGTGGTCGAGGAAGAGGCCGGTGTGTTCCGGCGTCCAGACCATCACCGGTGAGGGCTTCTCGCCGGTCCGCTGCCAGTGGAGGATGCGTTCGCCGGTCCAGACGAGCGCCTTCGGCCGCTTGCCAGGCGGGGCGCGGCCGGGTTGAAGGTGAGGAGCTGCTGGGCGCCGCTGGTCGCCCTCACCAGGGCCCTGCAGCCGTTCGTCTTCGGCATCAACGCCTTCGCCAACACCCTGCTGCGGCTGATGAAGGTGGAACCGAAGGACGAGGTCGGCTCCGTCTTCACCGATGAGGAACTCGCCCGCCTCGTCAAGGACTCCAGCGCCGCCGGCCTCCTGGGCCCCGAGGACGGGGAACGTCTCCGGGACGCCCTCGAACTCGGCACCCGCCCTGTCGGCGAGGTGATGCTCCCCCTCGACAAGGTGGTCACCGTCCCCTGCGACATCACCCCCCGCCGCCTGGAACGGACAGCAGCCGACCACGGCTACTCCCGCCTCCCCGTCAACGGACCGGGCGAGGAGATCTGGGGCTACCTGCACATCAAGGACGCCCTGGCCGCCGGCGACCGCGCGGCCCCCTTCCCGCGCAGCGCGATGCGCCCCGTCATACGGTCGCCCTCGACACCCCACTCGACGACACCATGACCGCGATGCGCGACGCCGGCACCCACCTGGCGGCCGTCGCCGCAGCCACGGGCACGGTGATCGGCTTCGTCACGATGGAAGACCTCCTGGAGGAACTGGTCGGCGCCGCCCACGACGGCGACGCCTGATCCCACGCGCGAAGAAGGCCGACACGTGCACCACGTGCCGGCCTTCTTCGCGTTTCGCCCTCGGCGCTCGCCGGGGCTCAGTTGGCGGCCACCACCACGGCTGTCACGCATCCCACGACGACCGCGCCGGAGACGAGCATCGTGATCAACAGCCCACGCGTCCCCTTGGGGAGGCGTTCCGGGAGCGTGACTTCCTGAGGGCGCTTGGGGTCGTAGATCACGTCAAGACGCCCCCCGACCGCGACGGGCGGAAACAGGAAACGGGCCGACGGTGTACTGCCGCGCGGGCCCGCCCACCGGGGTGTACTCCAGCAGAAGCACGGACCCCTGCGCGACCTGACCGACGTTCACATCGGACGTCCGCACCCCACGCTTCAACAGCGGGCTGGAGTGGAGGTAGAAACCCGTCGAGAACGCGAACACCAAGAACCCGACGACCAAAATCATGATGGTCCCGCCCACCGACGCCCCCCGACTGCCGAAAGCCCGGATTGTCGCCAGCCCACGGGCAGGGACACAAGGGCCGCGTGCGCGCGGTACCGCAACGTGCGTGACGGTTGGAGGCCGCTAGATGAATGAGTCCAAGGGGTGTCGTTGCGGTCAGTGATCGTAGGCGGTTAGTGACCGCTTGACTGGTTGATCGGTCTTGTCGTTGTGCCAGATCGCCGCTGTGAGCGCGAGGATTCGGCAGAGGACACGGGCCGTGACCCCGGCCGGGCTCTTGCCGCCATGTCTTTCCAGGTCAAGTTGCCCCTTGAGGGTCTGGTTGATCGACTCGATGACCTGCCGCAGCGGCCTGAACAGATGCGAGCCGGCCCGCTCGGCCTCTCCCTTGCGGGCCGGTCGCAGCAGGTTCAGGTGACGCTCAGC